>NZ_VUMM01000018.1 GCF_009696175.1 Floccifex porci | reverse complement strand
TCTATGTACAAAAAAGGCTTCGACATAGAAACCATTGCAGATGCATTAGAAACAAAAATTGAATATGTAGAAAAAATCATCAAATCCAATACACAAGACAAGGTTTAGAAGCCTTGTTTTTCTTTTTAAAAATTTAACATTTTTTAGTCATTTTCATATTTTATTACGTATATATAATAAAGGAGGTATTAAAAAATGTATTATGAAAATGAAAAAGAATGGCTGAAGAAGATAGAAGAAGAAAGAAATGAGCTGGATCGAAACCAGAAAATTACGAATGCCAGACTGGAAGGTTATGAAAAAGGGATAAGTGATGGAGAGGCTCGTGGGAAAGCTGTTGGAGAAGCTAATAATTTAAATAAAAACATTCAATCTATGTACAAAAAAGGCTTTGATATAGAAACCATTGCAGATGCATTAGAAACAAAAATTGAATATGTAGAAAAAATCATTAAATCGAATATGTAAGACAAGTTATAAATAAGATGACCTCCCAGTAGACAGTAAAAAAATTATACTGACTACGAGAGGTTTTTATAATGGTACGAAAAGCCTTTATTTATTAATGTTAAATTGTGCCATTTAATTATAAATTGACTCAATTTTCAGTTTGTAAATTCAATTACACAATAAAATTTAAAACATCGTTGGATTATATGAGTCCCATGGAGTTCAGACAAAGTCAAGGGTTAGCTTAAAAAAACGGTTCAAGAATTTGTCCGTATCCCCTCTCACCTGGAACACTACAGAAATAATACGGATTCCATAACAACCAAATTATGGTGAATGGCATTAGTCATGGAAATTTAGTATCTGAGATCCTTTTAAAAACGAACAAAACCTAAGTTCTGTCCTTCAAAGACATCAAATTTTTTACGCTGTCTACTTGGCAGAGGCGGTTCATCTTTTGTGATTGACCTTTTACTAAATAAATAAAACATAAGAACAATATCTACTAAATAGGAATAAAACCTATTTCTTGTTCATAAATAAGGAATATGCCTTATTTTTTGTCTATAAATAGGATACACTTCACAATTTGTTGAACGGCTAGACCCCAATTTTATCTGTAAAACCCTAAAATGATTATTTATAGTTTTTCAATAAGACGTATTGCGAAAGATACCATAATAAACAAAGATTTATCGACTTATTTTACAAATTCAGCAAACTCATTCTGAAGTTTCATTTCAGGAACAGGAATTGTAAATTCAACTAAATGCTTTTGATTTAAATGTTTTATAGTTGTCCCTGTTTTAGATGAATTTACAAAATCAGCAAATATAGAGCCTTTAAATACATTTGATATATATTCTTTATTAAATCTTTTATCAGGACGAACAACAAAGATACCTCCAATTAATGTTGCTGGTTTTGGAAGTTTCTCAACAATTGCCCCTTTTCCAATTGAACCATCTTTTGTAATCAAAACATCATCATTTTTCAAAATAATATGAGAATCTATTTCATATCTTTCTTTAGTTACTTAGACACAAGTATTATAGTTTATTTTTCCATCCAAAAAATCACTACCAGTGATTAACATATATTCTCCACTTTGTAAGTGTTCTGATTTTGTTAAAGCTTGCCATCCTATTCTTGCATGTACTTCACAATAATCCCCTAGTCTAACACATTCTTTTGAATTTCCAAACATCTCGACAAATCGTGCTTTGACTAGTTCGCCCAACGTGTTAAATTCTTGATATCTAAATCTTATTATTTTTTCTAAAGATAACAATTCTTTGCTAATTATTTTTTGTTTTTCTAATTCAGGAAATTTAATTTCAATTTCAATAAGTTCCTTAGAGCGTATTCCACGTACAATACTTCCTGATGAATGTCTGAAAATTTCTTCTTGGGACGAGATTCGTTAAGGTGTATTTCTCCCGCAAATTTATATCTATAAAATCGATGAAACGGCTCATACATTCTCCAAAAATAAAACAATCCATAAGACTTCATCTTAATAGGAAAAATGAAATCTGATGGATTTTTTATAGCTATTTTATTTAGCTCATCTTCGAAATCTCTGAGCGGATGTGATAAAGAATCAAAAAGTCTTTACCGGTTCGTTTCAATACGCTGAATATGTTCCCAGCTTTTTCTGTGCCAATAGTTCATAGCTGTCGCTATTATTTTTATTACAATATTGAGCGGATGAAAAAATACTATCTCAAATATAGAAATCAGAAACAAAATCCATCGCTGTTTGCCGTTAATCGGTTCCACTTTATACCGATTAACAGCACTTACAAGAATTACCTGTATCCATATAACAATCAACGTATATAGGATAGCTGCCTGTATGGTGAATTGAAGATTCAAAATATCCAGTAAATTGGCTGCGATTAAAGTAACCACCCCAATGATTTCCAAAAACGGTGCAAGAAGTTCATACAAAATGAAAAATGTACCGGATGTGATTCCAGCCCATCCATAATTTTTATTTCCAAGCATATATTTATGAAATTTCAAACTTTGCAGCAGCCCGATATGCCAACGCCGCCTTTGATGATAGTAGTCTTTATATGTAAACGGCAGCTGCGTCATGCACTTTGCTTCCGGAACATATGCGATGTGATATTCTTTTCCCTGTGAAGCACAAAACGCATGGAGACGCATGGTCAGTTCCATGTCCTCTCCAATTGTATTTACTTGGTAGCCACCAACCCGTTTCACTAAATCAGTATCAAACATGGCAAACGCACCGGAGACAATAATATTCGCATTGATATGATCGAACATTATTCTTTGCATATAAAATGTCCGATAATATTCTAATATTTGGAAAACAACCAGTGCTTTCTTCAAAAAAGGAAGTTTTGGATAATTTTTCAAATTTTCACTGCCAACAGCACCTGCACAAACAATGGTTTTGGGATTCATCAAAAAGCAACTCATCATTATGCGGATGGAGCCTCGTTGAACTTTTGTATCAGCATCTAGCATAACGCAGTATGGGCTATGACAAATATTCAGTCCGCAGTTAAGCGCATCTGATTTTCCACCGTTTTCCTTATGTATAAGAACAAGCGTTTTTTTATCAAATACTTTTCGATATTGACGAAGAATCGGTTTTGTCTTCAATTCAGATTCAGACATAACAGGTTCTTCTATCAATCCGAATCTCTTTACTACAAGAGATTCGGTGTTATCATTTGAGCCATCATCTACTACAATAATTTCCAGATTCAGATAATCTTCCTCAAATAAAGCTTCGATTGTTTCTGTTATACAAGCCGCCTCGTTGTATGCGGGAATAATAACGCTAACCGGAATCCGTTTGGTAAATGCGATGGGAAATAGTTTTCGATTAAGCGTTTTATTTTTCTTATATTTTTCAAGGCGATAAATTGAGATACAGAGACTGATTCCCATTTGGAAAAGATAGATTACTGTATATACAAAAAACAAGACAAATAAAACACGTATCATATAAATCATCATCATCTTTTTATCCCGCCTTACACACAGCCTTTACAGGAATCTCTTCGGAAACGTTGTCTTCGCTTAATCCAATTGCTTTTACCCATATCTGTTCCAGCTTAGATTGCTTCCTGCATCCATTGACGAACTGGTTAATTGTGTCCGAATGAATTCCCATTTGAAACAGGTATCTCAGAATCAAGCAACGTGTCTGCACATCCTCTTTTACCAGAGAGTTAATTTTATTTTCCATAAGAGACTGCATATATTTTGACATTTTTTGTTGTTTATGCAATGTATATTGCGGACTGAGTTTTATGTAACATTCACAGATATAAGCGAACAGGAAATCGTCCTGTGCTAGCCTCATAATGAGGGATGCTTCTGCAGGTTCTTTTTTGGAACGAAAAAGGAAAAAATCACAAATTATTTTTTCCTTTTTCTCTGTCCTTTTTTCTCTATTCCTATCCAAAAGCAATTTAACACATAAACAAAGTAAACTATATCCACACAGAGTATACAATATAACCATATAAAAATTATTAATCACCATATCAGTCATCTCCAAACGCTTTTTGAAGCATATAGTATGATTTCTTTAACCGTTCATGAAACTGCGGTTTTTTCCAGCCTTTTAATTTATATGTACCGAAATCAGTCACACTTTCCTGATTGTCATAGTAGGCAGCCGCATAAATCTCCTCGATTTTCAAACCCTTGATATTAAAATCGTTTTTGTGATAATCATCAATTACCATACATTTAGAAGGGTCATAAAAATTCAGAAGCGACCACGGGATTCTAACCTCTACGATATCACCGTTGATGCAGTAATCTGCGTTGGAATCATAATTCTCACTGTTCGGATTAGCGTTCCCATGCTTTAACATCCCAACATTTTCAAGAGGCTTTTCATTCAAAAGGAAGTCATTTACACTGCCACTTGCTCTGGAAACAACATGAAATGTATGAGTATTATTTTTCAACGGCAGCATCAATTCCTCAGCTTTTTTATAAATATCGGTAACTGCCGCACTTTTGTTTTTGATTGCAATCGAATAAACAGCCAAATCCGAATCGTCATGAACTAATAGCTTACTGCCTTTTTCTGCATTGATTTGAATCAAAAAATCCACTGGAATGGCAAAGTCTAAGTTTTTTGTATAGGTTGTTCCTGCGTTTGGCAGAACATCTAGTGCAAGATTAATAGAATTGCCACTTTTAATATCAGATAACCCTTGCACCATAAAATAAATATATTTTTCATCCGATTTCATACTGAGTTTCGTATCATTATTTTCTAATACAACATCTTCTTTCGACCATTCTGAAATTTTTCCATCCGGATAGTTTTCAGTCTTACCATCTCCCGGCTCAAATGCAAGCAATCCGTAAAACTGCTCTATACTCTGTGCATTACTCCAGCTTGCTCTGCCATCCGGATTGGACAAACTTTTTTCATTCCATGAACGCTTAAACCATTCGTCCTGCCATGTGAATACCATCCCTCCAGCGCAGCCCGCTTTCTGAATATCCTCATACATCTCCAGCAAGGCAATACCTTGTTCGGTTTCGTTATTTCCACCCTGCGATAAATTTCTCCAAACATCTTTATATGCTGGGCTTCTGGAAGCAGGAACTCCGTATTCGGTAATAACAACCGGACATGAATGATGATCAACAAGCTCCATCAGATATTTCCGATAGGGATTTCGATTACCTTCGTCATCAATATACTCCGTATATTTTCCATACTGAAGGCTGGCAGGAAAGTAGGGATAAACATTATAAGAAGCGAACATCCCACTCTTCACCTTATCGGAAAGTTGTAGATTTTCAAGGTCAATAAAGGCTTCTGTATTTTCTGTAGCTGATGCAACTGATTGTTTGGGGGATACCTCATTTACCAGTGGATCTGTTTCCGGCCAGTTGGCAAAGGAGAGAAGTTTCTGGGTTCCGTAAGTTTCATCTTCATATTTTAAAAGATAATCTCCCCACTGAGAGAAGAAAATCTCGACGGCATTTGCCTCCTGCCTACTGGATATATAGGCTCCTTGATAAGGTGCAATCCCTTCATTAAAGCGACATACATAATCTACAAACATTTCGTCCCATTCCACGCCTAAAACATATCCTAATACGTAGTCGGAAACATCATTACTATAGTAACACATTTTCCCTGTGTCTGTATCAAACGTTATGTTTTCCCCATGTAATGCATCAACTGTCTTTTTTGTTTCTTGAAAGACTTTGTTTTTCTGCTTCGGATTCAGCAAATTTTCTTCCGAAAACATCAAATCCTCACTAAAATCTACACCTTGAACGAGATAAATTTTATTTTCATGAGTTTCATTATATTGGGCAAAGGCTTTATAAAACCATGGCGATTGTATTTTATAAACCCGGATCGTATTGGCATTCATTTCCCCGATCAGGTTGAACCATCGAGCATAGGTTTCCTCACTGATACCGAATTCATTTGGAAACAATCCAGGATAACCGGTTCCCATATTGACGCCTTTTATCTCAAAATCCGTCCAGCTTCCATCTTGCAGAATTTCTATTTTTTTCTGATTGGTTCTGAATATATTATCTTTTTCACTTTTATTTCCATCAAAACAATGAAATATCAAGCATATACAAATAATACACAAAACAGCTGTAATGACGCTGATTGTAAATCCTTTTTTCATGTTCTTCATCTTCGCTTACCTTACAATCGCTATATATTCTTTAAAATGTTCATCCATCCATTTGCCTCTTTCTATAACGAATGTTTTCATCTTTTCTATATCACCATAATATAGAGAATAATCTCCATCATACCATTTATCACAATTTCTAATCACTGCGCTGCCTAAGTACATACTGCTCTCGTCTATATATTTAAGCAGATATTCTTCCGATAAAAACGTCTTGCGAAGTTCTTCGTAGCGTTCATTGCACCGTTCAACAAATTCAGCATCGTGGCAAAGGTAGAAGTAATAAAATGTAGATTGCATATCTAATATATACGGAGAAATTTCCATTCCTGTAAAATTATTGAATGCACTGTCAAAATCCCATACTGGTCCCATACAAAATTTGCCTCCGACATTTTTATAAAGATAGGTAGAACGTCTTCCGGCATCATAGTTTTGAAAAAATTCATTGATAATATAATAATCTACAAAGCTGTCTAAATCGATGCACTGATTCACTTTTTCCCAATTATCGGAATACTCCGCATCATAAAGTGTTTTTTCAAATTGGAGTATCTCTTTTTGTATATATTGCAATGAGGAATCCGTAATCTTTTCCACATCAGGATATTCCAAATTGGCAGAATACACATCAACATCATCCGGTTTCAGATGATCGATCCTTGCATCATCAATCCGTTTATTCAGCTGCACAACAAAAGAGGTTTCCGTATATTTCGGATTGTAGGGTGTCAAGTCCAATCGTTCCTTCGACACCTTTGGTTTTTCTATCATGGTATACAGCCCCTGATATTCCAACTCACCGTCTACATTTGTCAGAAACACCTCGCAAAGTCGGCATTGAGGTGCATAATCCATAATTTCAGAAGAAATATTATACATCATGTAGTTACGAATTTGGGAATAGTCTATATAGCTTCCATTTAGTACCCAAGTGGTTTCCGCCGGCATACCGAAAAAAGTTGTTTCCTGCGGAATGCCGTCATCATCTACCGTTCGGATTGCATATTGTTTTTTGGGAAAATAACGTGAAGAATTTCCACGAACGTTAATCGCCATTCTGCCGATTTGCGTTGGGGCATCGTCTGAACGGTTTAAGTGATTGGTATTGTCAATCACAGCAAATTCACAGTATAATTCCTGATCGGTAGGCCTATCTGCACCCGGAATCACATTGCCATCCGCTTTTAAAACAATCAGCGGCAGATGGGAGGTCAGAACACCGTTGTCATCAAAACCGATGATTTCTTTATTTTCCACAGGGAAACTTTGATGCTGATGAACAACCAAGGTATCTACTTTAGGATAAAGGGGCAGGAGCGCAACTATCACACATGAAGTAAGCACCACACCAAGCATAAGCCATTTTCCTCTCATAACAGAATCTCTCCCTTATACACTTGCTTTATCTTCCTGTAAAACAAAGTTTGCACACTCAATTTTTTTGCAAGCATACAATTTTTTGAGAAAATCATCTGTTTTGGTCTTTTCAATTTTTTTCAATTCATAGATAAATTCTGCATATTCACTGGTTGTATTTTGAACTGAGATTCGGCTGTTTTTGAAATATTGGTAGGTAACCGATTTTACATATTCCATTGCATCAACTTCACAGCGAATAATTAAAATATATCTTCTTTCCTCTTTGACAGCTTTTGCAAGAATAAAGAATAAAAAGAGAATCATCGTGGTGGCAATCGCAATCACATACTGTGCAACTCCGCAGCAGATGCCAACCATAATACTCCAAAAGATGAACATGGCATCACGTGGGTCTTTGATAGCTGTACGAAAACGAATGATTGACAACGCACCAACCATACCCAAAGATAAAGCAATATTATTCGTGATAACTGCCATAATCGCTGTAGTGATGATCGCCATAGCAACCAGTGAAAGGTTAAAGTTACTGTTATAGGAAACCTTGCTTGATGTAAAATAGTATGCAATATAGATAGTAACCCCAATCACAAGTGCCATAAAAAGCTTAATGGCAACATCAAAAAAAGACACAGTACTTCCCGCTAAAAGATTTTCAACAATAAATTCATTCATTTCTACTCTCTCCCTATATCATGTATTTATAAAACATTCTTCCGTTAAAATATTTACTGAAAGATGTGGTGGATTTTTTTACTCCGGCTAACGCCTCTTTTATATATCCAAAAAGGAAGTTATTATATTTTACTTCCATAATCGTCTGATCTGACGAAAGAATTGGATAAGTCAGCAGTTTCTCTTGAAACAAATCAAAATTGCTCTCAGTAGCTCGTATATCGGTGTCAAATGTAATCCTCGTATGATTGCCGGGAGCACAGTAGGACACTCTTTTGTATTGTATAATCACTTTCGGTGCCATCCCCTGAGAAAGTTTTATGTAAAAATACATGGCCAGCGGATCATTACTTTGCAAAAGGACGTTGTAATTTCCGACACATAAATCTTCCAATGTTTTTCGATCAATCAACATACTGTCTTTTGTTTGGAATTCTCCATTCTTCCTTTTGCTTTCCAACTTTATGATATGGTCATTCGTTCCGTAAATCCTTGCCCGAATTTTTTCATGCTCTTGCAAGCCTTCTTCTTTTTCAGCGCAAGCTCGATCAGAAAAGGTATCAAAATAAAGCGATCGGATCTCATAGCCGTCTGCCGAAACGCAATGGAGGTCTTTCGGCATGACTGCGCCAATTCTCTTTTGTACAAGAACACGCTCTTGACTGTTTAATATAAATTTTTTCTCGGTTCTTTTTACCTGCACAATATTCTCTCCTCCTCATCTCGAATAAATTTCCTGCGGCATAAATTCCAAAATCTCCACCTCAAACATTGCCGGAAATTCAGTATCAGCATCCGGACTTCCGGGCCAGTTTCCTCCCACTGCAAGATTAAAAATGAAATATAAAGGTTCATCCGGAACATTATCCTGAATTGTATAGATTATTTCATCTCCCAGATACCAAACCATTTCTTCCTGCGTCCATTCAAATGTAATACGGTATGTTTCCGGTATTTTATCAACTGGAAAGGTATGTCTAAAAAAATCTCTTGATTTTTCACTTTTCTCCATGTAATGTAGCACTCCATAAAATATGTTGGGTTCATTCCCAATCAGTTCATAAATATCTACTTCCGGATAATCGGAATTGATATCGGATGGCAACATCCAAATTGCAGGAAACAATCCTACACCTTTCATAGTATTGATACAAAAAGAAAATCTTCCGTAACGAAAAGCAGATACGGATTCTGCTTTTCCGGAGAGATATGCCTCTCCCATTTTATCAGCAGTCATGCGAATATGCGTCTCGTCAATTTGTACCTGTGAAGAAATATATTGCTGAATCTCATTATTGGGTGATTTTAAAGCATCAACGGCAACAAACATCGCATCGTCTTCCGAGGTTTCCACAGCATCAGTAGAAACCTCAGAAAATTCTGTGTTGGACGGCTGTTCCATCACAATGACATCTTCATCCTCTAAACGGGATAGACTAGTTCCAATTAAGCAACCGGCAATCACGATAAATAAAACCCCGAATATTAAAATTATTTTGTTCATCCTTATCCCCCTTTTTTGGTTTTTGGTAAAATTTGCTTCTTTATGCTGTTAATCTATAACATTTTGAAGAGCAAGAAATATTGATATGGCGGTGCATAATAGTCTGAACAATAATCAAAAGGTGTACCTTCTGATAGCCACAAAAATTCATTATCGTTATACACGAAAAGCGGAAATAAATCAAGAGAATCAAGCATTTTGCTGCAAACTGCTTGGATTTATGGTTCCATCTCCACCCGCTCTGAGGCCATTATGTATTTGAGGAAATAATTGTCAAAAGGTACACATTCTGATAGCCACATTCCTATTATCCGGCCTTTTTGCTGTCCCGAAGCAGTCTGTACTCCCGCAATCTGCGGTAAAAAATTGAATTTCATTGTTATTTCTCCTTACTTGATGATTTTTGTCACTTTTTTGTCATTTTTTATAGATGTACCTGGATTTAATGGAATTAATATTTCTTTATTATTTAAATCACTATTAAATACTAGATATCATCAATTAGAATTAATTATCGTTCTTTATACTGCATACAGTGTGAAGATCCAAAACATCTATAACCATAACAAGTGGATTTAAAACAGTGGCAGCATTTCTTAGTATAGAATTCACATCTTCTTTTATCCCGTCTTGAATCATCTTTTGCGATATGCAAATATTCTGTATGCCGTGGTGTGCCTGTCATTTTAGCAACTGTCATATATTTAACCTTTCTTAAATTCTATTACTGCATAATTTTTGCAATAGTAGCAATTGCAGCACCTGCTACAATTCCAACAGTGAAAACTCCTAATTTTTTAATGTCCATTTCATTCAAATTGTTCATAAATTGGTTTAAATCTAAATTTTTTAACTGTTCCATATATTCTTTCCTCGTTTCTTTTTATGATTATATGATAATATCTGGAACATAGAAAATGAACGACACAAACTGCGAAAAACCAGTCTATATTTCGCTCATATTTACGAAAAAATAACCAAGGAACACAGTCCTTGGTTATTGGAGATAGATCCCATTTATATTGATTCCATATAATAGATCATTATTATTCGCAAAGCATTTAATTTTGTTAAGAAAGGTTTTAATATTTGTTAGTTTGTGTCCATTAATAGCTGATACAGAATTTATTATAAAGTGGACATGAACATTTTCTTCTTGTACTCCCAACACTCCATAATCAATTCTTTTTTTTGCATGTACAGCAGCTACATTTTGATATCCCATCTTTGCTATAAAAAATCCCACTTCATTCATAACATAACGTGCAAGGATTTTCTTTGTATCAAATTCTGTATATTTAGATGGATAAATACTTATGATAATGTGATAAAGCTGTTTTCCATCACACTTATTGAAATATTTTTTAACCCTATTCATAGATCTTATTGCAGAGTCTTTATCTAATATATTGGCTCCAAATATTTTATAATCAACCATATTTGGTTTATCGCATACGTAATAAACCATCCTTTTTAAATCATTTTTATCATTATAAGGTTTATTTACGCATTTAATAAATGACATTCTAAATCCTCCAATTCCTTTATTAATTCTTTTACTCCGCAAAAGTCAGCATCATCCAAGATACTATATATATTTAAAAATGACTGATATATATTTTTATGTATATCATTCTGTTCACATACAGTATTATAGTTTTGATTTTTTATACATTGTTGGATATGCAATAATATGTCTTCACTCATTGTAATACCTAATTGATCTGTATATTTCTTATATTTCTCTTTCATATTTTGATCAATTCTAACTTTAACAACTTCTTTTCTCATATTTACCTCCTGACAAAAACCATGCTAGAAACGATAAAATGTGGCCACACTATAATAAATAGCTACATTTTGTAATTTCTATTAACAATATGTTATGTATTTTTTATTTTTAAATTTATAAAAAAATTTGAGTTGCAAAAAAATTGGTGTAAATTTGGTGTAAATCTAAAAATTTGGTGTAAATTTTTTACGTTTAAAGTTTAATTGCATGTTAAATTTTCCTTATTTTTATAAAAACTCATTTTTTATAAAAGTGGAGAATTGTATATAAATAAATCAATATATTATATAAATCATCCCATTTTTATACTATTTTATTTAAAAAAGTGGGTAATAAAAAAAGATCATTGAAAAATCAATGATCTGTAAGTTTATAAAGATTTATACGGATATATAAACTATCTGTTCTTCATATGCGGGAACAGCAGGACTTCTCTGATTGTTCTTTGATCGGTCAACAACATCACAAAACGATCGATTCCAAGTCCCACTCCACCTGTTGGAGGCATACCATATTCCAATGCTTCTACATAGTCTACATCCACTTCATTGGCTTCATCGTCTCCTAAATTACGCAATTCCAATTGTTTTTCAAATCGTTCTCTTTGATCAATTGGATCGTTTAATTCAGAGAAGGCATTGGCATATTCATGTCCACAGATAAACAGTTCATAACGATCGGCAAATCTAGGATCCTGTTTATTTTTCTTAGCCAATGGACTGATGGATGTTGGATGTCCATATACAAATGTAGGTTGAATGATTTTTTCTTCTACATATTTTTCAAAGAATAAGTTAATAATATGTCCTACTGTATTTTGAATCTTTTCTACTTCAATTCCATGTTCATTGGCAATTTTCACTGCTTCTTCATAGCTCATATCCTGCCAGAAATCCACTCCACATGCTTCTTTAATGGCATCTACCATATGAATTCGTTTAAATGGAGCTTTTAAAGACAGCTGCTGTCCCTGATAAGTAATTTCAGTTGTACCCAATACTTCATTGGAAACAAAATCAAATAATCCTTCAATTAAATCCATCATTCCGCTCAAATCTGAATAAGCCACATAGGCTTCTACAGTTGTAAATTCAGGATTGTGTGTGGCATCCATTCCTTCATTTCTGAATAACCGTCCAATTTCATATACACCTTCTAAACCACCTACAATTAAACGTTTTAAAGGAAGTTCTGTGGCAATTCGTAAATAGAAAGGCATATCCAGTGTATTGTGATGCGTAATAAATGGACGAGCACTTGCTCCACCTAGAATTGGCTGTAATACTGGTGTTTCCACTTCAATCAATCCTTGTCCATCTAAATATTTCTGAATGGAACGAATGATTCTTGGTCGAGTAATCGCAAGATGTTTTGCTTCTGGATTCATAATCAGATCGACATAACGACGACGATATCTTTCTTCTACATCCGTTAATCCATGGAATTTTTCAGGTAATGGACGTAAAGCTTTTGATAAATGCGTATATACTTTTGCACGAACCGATAACTGTCCATGATCAGTTTTCATAATGGTTCCTTCGATTCCTACAATGTCACCAATGTCATTTTTCTTAAAGATTTCATACTGGTCTTCCCCAATTTCATCTTTACGAACGTAAATCTGGATCTGTCCATCAATGTCCTGAATGTGCATAAATCCAGCTTTTCCCTGTCTACGTTTGGTCATAATACGACCCGCAATCTTCACACTGGCACCCATTTCCTGTAATTCTTCTTTTGTATACGAATCATATTTTTCAATGATTTTACCAGAAGTAGCTGTTCGATCGTATCTCTGTCCAAAAGGATCGATTCCCATATCCTGCAAGTCTTGCATCTTTTTACGACGCACTTTTTCTTGTTCTGTTAATTTTATTTCTGCCATATTTTTCTCCTTTATTCAAATAAAAAAGGCATCCATCCATAGGGACGAATGCCGTGTTACCACCCTAATTTATCTTTTAAATCACTTTAAAAGACCTCTGTCACTGTCAACTAACAGTGCTTCCTTTAATGCAGGAATTACATACAGCTCCAAGTTTTTATTCGCTGAACCCTCACGATTCTTTACACCTTCCAGAATCTCTCTATGCATCCGTATTCAGTTACTCGTCCTCTTCATAGCCTTTGCCTTAGTATCGTAAACAATTCTTATCTATTTGTCAATATTACTTGTGGATTTCTAATAATTTATTCTTTAATTCCGCCTCAATACGAGCCAGTTCCATTTCTGCTTCCTGTCGTTTCTGTCGACCTTCGTCCTGAATCTTAACCACTTCATCCAAAGTTGAAATCAGCTGACTGTTTGTATGTTTTAGCGTTTCAATATCCACAATGCCTTTTTCACTTTCTCTAGCCACTTCTATAGTTGCCTGTTTTAAAGTATCCGCATTCTTTCTTAATAATGAATTTGTCATTTCATCCACGGCCTGCTGTGCTTTAATTGCCTGCTGGGAATGATGAAGACCTAAGGCAATGACCATTTGGGATTTCCATAAAAGAATCGTATTGACAATGGTAGACTGAATTTTTTCGGTCATCAATGTATCATTGTTCTGAACCAGACGAATCTGAGGTCCCATTTGTAAAGCTACATTTCTAGTCAGTTCCAAGTCATAAATTTTCTTTTCAAATCGTTCACACAAACCAGCCAGATCATTGGCTTTCTGAGAATCTTCTGCCAATCCAGAACGCTGTGCTTTTTCAATTAATACAGGAAGTTCATTCTCACGTACTTCTTTTAATTTTTTCTTACCAGCTAAAATATACATCGTCAATTCTTTAAAATTGGTCATATTTTTTTCATACAGCTGATCCAATAGTTCAATATCTTTCATCAGCTGAATCTGATGATCTTCCAAAGAATGTACAATTCGATCTACATTTTTTTCAGCTGCATCGTATTTTGATTTTAAAGCACTGGCTTTATTGGATTGTTTCTTAAAGAAAGCTGCAATCCCTTTCTGTTCTGTTTCAATCGCATCAAATCCTTTTAATTCAACAATCAGATCGGACAACATTTCACCGGTTTCCCCTAAATCTTTTGTCTTTACACTCTGCAATGTATTATCCGAAAAATTCGCAATCTTTCTTTGTGCTGCACTTCCATATTGTAAAACCACATTGGATTGTGTTAAATCAATCTGTTTCACAAATTCATCTACCTGTTTTTTCTGTTCTTCTGTTAAAATGTCTTCTTCTGAATATGAATTCTGTGGTATTTCTGGCATTTCCACTTTCTTTTCTTCTTCCACTTCTTCATTTAATGTTAATACGATTTTCTCTTCTGCCATAACCTATAACACCTGTTTTTCTGTTAATCCTTCCTGTTCAATCACTTTTTCCAAAACCGAAATATCTGTCATCAGATCCAAAGTTTCATTTTCAAATAAAGAATCATACAAAGACAAAAATGCTTTTTCAACCGTCTTTAATAACTCTTCAATTTTCTTTTTTGATTCAATAATCTGTGGAGTCTGTGCTACTTTTTCCATATCCACATATGAATTCAATACTTTATCAATAGTTGGTAAATAATACGTAATAAACTTTCTGATTTTCTTAACATCCGATGGATCGTTTCGTACTTCTTCTAATATCTGATTGGATACATGAATGATATTTCGTATATTTAAACGAACTTCATAATTCTGTACCTTTCTTCTTTTCTTTTCAAAAGAATCCATATATAAATTTCCAGTTGATAGAATTTCCTGCACACTCATATCTTCATATTGTACCGGCACTTCATATTCCACCAGTTTACCTCTGAATATTTTTGTGGATATAAAATAAATCAGCACACTTCCGATTCCTAAAGTAATCCATTCCCTTATACTGGTAAAATTCATCTGCATCAAATAGAAAGCTCCATAAATTCCTGTGGCAAAATAAGGTATTTTTGATGGAATTCTTTTTTTCTTCTTAATTACACTTGCCATATACATCCCCTAATTCAAAATCTGAAATTCTCAATTCCTGTAAATTTCCATTTTCCTTTACAATGCGTCCAGCCTGATGAAGTATGGCTTTTTCCACTAAATTTCGAGCCATTCTTCCATTTCCAGAACAATCTGTCTTTTCAAAATAAGCTTTTAAAACTTCATCGCATTCTTCATGCAGATAATAGTCTTTCTTTCTGGCAATGCTGTGACATATTTGTACAAGCTGTAAAGGTGTATAATCTTCAAAATGAACAACATTTGGAAAACGGGATTCCAATCCAGAATTGCTGGATAAAAACTCTTTCATTTCTTTTTCATATCCCGCTAAGATCACAATAAACTGGTCTTTATATTCTTCAATTCCTTTGACTAAAGTATCAATGCATTCTAGACCAAAGGCATCTTCTTTAGAACGATGTAAAGAATAGGCTTCATCAATGAATAATATACCACCCAATGCCGATTCAATTACGGATTGAGTCAATGGTGCAGTATGTCCGGCATATTTTCCAACCAGATCCTGTCGTGTCACTTCAATCAAATAGCCATTCTTTAAAACTCCCATAGCCTGCAGATAACGGGATAAAATTCTGGCAACGGTTGTTTTCCCTGTTCCTGGATTTCCTAAAAAAATCATATGTTTAGATATGGAATCCACTTTCAGTCCCTGTTTTTCTCTAAGTTTTTGAACCAGAATCAGATTCTCTAAAGACTTCACATATTCTTTTACGGAATCCAGACCAACAATTTCATCCAGTTCTTTCTGCATTTTTATCAATGCAGGATTTTCTTCTTCTGTTGTCTTTATTAAGAATTCATTATCCAATTTTAAATCTGTATCATAATGAATGTGACCCTCTTCTTTTTTAGAAAGTAAGATTTTCTGATTCAATATTTTAGAAATCCCATCCGTTGTATCTTTTAAACTGTACGCATTTCGTTTTGAATCATACTGTTTCTTATAATACTCTTTCAGACTTTCATCAAAAGTAAAACGATATTTTTTTCTTAATAGACTGATTTCATCTTCAATCAACAAATCAATAGCTGTTTCATCCAATGGTTTACATTCAATAAAATCATTTATAGATTCTATAAATTGTCTTCCCATCTTTTCCAGTATTTTTTCTTTGGATTCATTGGACAGATAAATTAGATACTTATATTTTACTTCTATTTTTGAAATTGCCTGGGATACAAAAGAAGAACTGGTTTCCTGTAATTGATTTTTATTCTGTATATATCTTTTATTTAAAGGATAAACACCTTCTTTAAAGAACTGATAGATTTTATTTCGAATAGAAGGATGAATCAGATCCAGATTTTCAAATGCGATTCCTTTTTTAGAAGAGCTGAATTGAAAAAGTAAATTCCACTTTGAAAGGCGCGAAGTTGAATTTAGTCTCCACGAATATCAACTTGCGTTTTCTCTTACAATAACGGATGATTTAGATACCAATGGATGATCCATACAGAAAGGAGTAATTTATATGTCATCATCCAATTCCAATAAGCACCTTACCCTGCAAGAAAGATCCATCATTGAAACTGGTATTCGTAATCGCTCAAGCAAAAAGGCTATTGCAGATACACTCGGTAAGGATAAATCAACTATTGGTAAAGAAATTCTATCTCACAGGCAGCTTACCAAGAAATGTAATCTTCCACTCGAATGTGCTGTTTATAAAACATGCAAGCACGGTCGGAACTGCACGTCGTCATGTCCTGATTTTGTTCCTTTCTATTGTAAGTACAGAGACAGGTCTCCAGGAGCATGTAATGGATGCCCTGACACTAAGAGCTGTCACTTTAACCATTTCATGTATAAACCGGATCTTGCACAGAAAGAGTATGAAGATTCTCTTTCCACTTCGCGTGAAGGTATTAACATTTCTGAAGATGAACTGATCAGGATCGGTAACATCATTGCCCCTTTAATCAAACAAGGACAATCTCCTTACGTTATTTGTCAGAACCATCCTGAAATCAATATCTCGCCCAAGACTATTTATAAATACATTGAAGACGGCACCTTCAGGAATGCAGGTATCGATGTAATCGGTCTTGATCTTCGCAGATTCGCTGGCCGTAAACCTTCAAAACGTAAAGATAAAAACGTCTACAAGCAGCGTCAGGACCGTAAACATCTTAATGGCAGACTCTATAAGGACTATATTTCTTACATTGAGGAAAATCCCAATGCCAATGTTGTAGAAATGGATACTGTTTACAATAACATCACCACAGGACCATTCATGCAAACCTTCAAATTCAAATCCTATTCCTTCATGGTAATCATTTATCATGAAACCAAGACAGCACAGGACATGTATGAAGGTATCTTGCTGCTTGAATCTATTCTTGGAGAAGAGCTATTCAACAAAGAGGTGGAAATTATTATCACAGATCGAGGCTCAGAATTTACAATGGCTGACGCTATAGAAGTCAGACCAGACGGAACACGACGTACACGGCTCTTCTATTGTGATCCGATGAGCAGCCATCAAAAGGGCAGTCTTGAAAACAATCACGAAGAGATACGTTATATCTGTCCTAAAGAAACCGATCTGTATGCGCTTGGGCTTACGGATCAGTCCAAGGCAAATCTTATCTCTTCACACATCAACTCTTTCCCAAAAGAAAATCTGAAAGGAAAGAGTCCATTCAGATATCTTGAATTCATGAATCCTGAATTGGCAAACAGATTCAGAGAATTCGGAATCATTGAAATTGAGCCAGATAAAGTCATTTTAAGACCGTATCTGCTTAAGTAATCAATGAGCTGATCATCCATTGGCAGACATTGATTTACCTAATAACTAAAGTGGAATTTAGTTATTCCAATTAAAAAAATTTCTAAATTTCACTTGTTTTCAGTGCGCCTTTTTTTCTATCAACTCTAAACATATTGTACCTTGTTCAGTAAATTCCACAACAAAAAACTGCAGTTTTCTTCTGAAAACCACAGTATTTGTAAGACTAAGTTCAACTTTGTTTTGAACACACTTCAAAGTGGAATTTACTTTTTCAATTCAGCCTTTTTTAGAAGATAAAATAGCCTGATACAGATCCTGTATTAAATTTTTTTCATCTTCACTATTTGTATACAAAGAACCATCGATCCATGTACTGCCAATCATTTTTTCAACCAGTGTATGTTTTCCACAACCTTGAGGTCCATATATACAGATGGTATTTAAAATCGAATCTGAATTTCCATTTACATTGGCACGATTGATTGCGACATTCATAGAATCAATTGATTCCTGCATGGAATACAATGGAATTTCTTTTTCTGGTAAAGAGAAATCTTTTTTCAGTTCTTTTTCAAACGATTCAATTTCTTTCTGAACCGTAATCATTTCTTCTAAACTCTTATTTACACTTCGATCTTTACCAAATACTCGTTTTTGAAGTTCTTCTATTTCCTGTTGTCTATTTTTTTTCATATGCATATTTATTTTATCATATTCACCTCCCTTTTTTATTAAAATCTGTTAAAATATAAACGGTGATAAACATGATAAAAATAATATTCAGTATAATTTTAGGTTATTTATTAGGGTCCATTCCTTTTGCCCTGGTCATTGGCAAAGTTTTTTATAAAACCGATATTCGACAAAGTGGTTCTGGTAATTTAGGAGGAACCAATGCCGGTCGTATTTTAGGAAAGAAAGCTGGTATAGCTGTTATTGTATGCGATGTTCTAAAAGTTGTATTGGCTTTTGGTCTAGCCAGTCTGGTATCGGAAGTCGCTGCCATCTTAACAGGATTGGCCTGCTGCATTGGACATTGTTACCCGATTTTTGCCAATTTCAAAGGCGGAAAGGCAGTCAGTACCATCTTTGGTTTTTTGTTAAGCTGTGCTATCTTTGTGTTTCAGGATCCATGGTATTTTGCCGGTCCATTTCTAATGTTCTTTCTGGTTTTATATTTATTTAAATATGTTTCTCTTGCCAGTATATGTGGAGCCCTCTATTCCAGTATCTTTATCACAAGTGAACAGTTTATTTTAAAAATGGAACCGATTATCATTATTATCTGTTCCTGGCTGATGACGCTTTTAGTCATTTATCGTCATAAAGAAAATATGAAACGAATTAAAGAGGGATGCGAAAATAAAATTTCCTGGATGTAATTTATATTTCACTTCTGTTTTATATAATTAAAGCAGGAGTTTTTTTATGTCGAATTATATATATTACGATTATATGACCAGTTCTGTGTGTAAAGTAAAAGAAGATGGCATTGAATCCATTTATTCCACTTCTTTACAATCTTATTTCAATCAACAATGTCTATTAAATGGATCCAGTTTAAAAGGAAGGCAAGCCAGTTACCAGCATTTCATTCCGCAAAAGAAATATTTGCCCATTCCCATATCCAAAGAGGAAATCTATTTTCCCAATGAAGCTACAAATCACAGTTCCTGCCTATACATCAATTATTTTGAAATCCAATCCATTGAATATAAAGAAAAAACATGTATCATCCATTTTAAAGACAATACATGTTTAACCTGTCAAAATCCAAAACGAATTCAATCTCTGATACAACGCATCCAAAGATATCTTCTTATTCTAAATCCATAGGATCTTCCAGACTGTTTTTTACCAGTATTTCTCTTGGTTTTGATCCTCGAGCCGGTCCTATGATTCCATTTTCTTCCAGTACATCCATTAAACGAGCTGCTCTTGAATATCCAATGGAGAATCGTCTTTGAATCAGGGAAGTACTGGCTTTCTGCGATTGAATCACAAAGCTTTTCACATCATTATAGATAGGATCGCTGCATTCCATATCAACCTGATTTCCCTGCATCTGCAAATCCTGCAAACCAATCAGTGTATCATCGTAATGCGGTTTGGCCTGTTCTTTGATGCACTGGGCAATGCGATTGACTTCCTCATCTTTAATAAAGACTCCCTGTACACGAATTGGCGTAGTCTGACCATTTGGAAGATAGAGCATATCTCCATTTCCTAATAGTTTTTCTGCTCCAGTCTGATCCAGTATTGTACGGGAATCCACACTGCTGGATACCGCAAAAGCAATACGGGAAGGAATATTGGCTTTGATGACACCGGTAATGACATCCACACTTGGTCGCTGGGTTGCTACAATCAGATGAATTCCAGCCGCTCTGGCCAGCTGTGTAATTCTTTGAATGCTGGCTTCCACTTCTTTGGCAGCCACCAGCATCAGATCGGCTAACTCATCAATAATGACCACGATCCATGGAAGTGGCTTTAAGGATTCTTCTGGATGCTCCATTAAATATGAATTATAAGCCTGAATGTTACGAACCCCTAATCGTCCAAACAATTCATAACGATCGTCCATCATTTTTACGACCACTTTTAGGGCGTTGTTTGCCAGATCTCCATCGGTTATTACCGGAGCCAGTAAATGAGGGACATCATTATATGGTGTAAATTCTACTTTTTTTGGATCAATTAAAATCAGTTTTACCTGATCCGGTCTTGTTCTTAATAATAGAGAACAGATAATGCTGTTAACACATACTGATTTTCCTGAACCTGTTGCTCCAGCAATCAGTAAATGCGGCATTTTATCCATTTTACCATATATATTTTCTCCCGATAAATCTTTTCCTAAACAGAACAACAATGACTTATCATTTAGAGAAGAAGGAATGGACATCATACATTCCATCATCTGCACACTGGTTTTAATTTCATTGGGAATTTCGATTCCCACTGCACTCTTTCCAGGAATGGGTGCTTCAATACGGATTTCTTTGGCCGCTAAAGCCATTTTAATATCATCCTGTAAATTGGCAATCTTTGATACACGAACTCCTAATTCCGGTTTCACTTCAAATTTTGTGACCGTTGGTCCTATATGAATATCGGATAAAGTCGCACTGACTCCAAACTGATTCAATATATTGATCAGTAAAGCTCCCTGTTCTTTCGCATTGGAAACATTTCCATCTTTACGGCTTCTTCGATTGTATGGAGAAAGTACCTGTTTTAAATTCGGAAGAACATAATTAGAATAATCTTCATCATACGAAACCACGATGTGTTTGACTTCTTTTTCTTCTTTCTTTTCTTCAAACGGTTTGATCACTTTTGGTTCCGGCACTTTAATATCTGTATCCGCTTCTAAAAAGATAGATTTTTTCTCTTCTTTTTTATCATAATCAAGAAAAATGGAAGTCTCTTTTCTCTTTACCGGTTCTTCTTTTTTTATAACTGGTTTTATTTTTACTGGTTTCTGTTTTGGCTGCTCCAAATATTCTCTGATCCAGCGAATCGATAAAAATCCAATTCCAATCAGATATAAAACAACTACAATAAAATAGGATCCATTAAAGTCCAGTAAAGATACAAATAAAGCCAGAAGTAAAGATCCAAAAAGTCCACTTAATGTTTTCGCATCTCCTTTTAATATATCCACAAACTGACTTAATACAACATTTAAACCATGTGTCGCATTGTTTCCTTTAAATTCGATCAATCCCAGTAATAAAGAAGTCGCACAAAGGATACAAAGAATCCCAATCCAGTACTGATTTTCAAATAAATCTTTTATATCTTTGAAGATAGCCCATCCACAAATAAATATAAAAAGAATCAGTAAAGGAATACTCAAAGTTCCAAATACAAAACAAACAATATTGTATAATGTCTGTCCTACAATTCCAAATCGACAGATAGCGATAATAGATAAAACAATGAAACAAACAAATAACAGGATTTGTCCCATATTTGTTTGTTGCGTTTTTTTATTCTTTTTTGCGGGAGTCTTCTTTTTTCTGGCTTTTGCCACATTCATCACCCCTTACTGCTGTGTATTAATTTCTAATATTACACTTAAAATCATTGGTTTTTTTCCAATTTTATTGGATAAATATTTCGCAACCTTATCACGAATTTCATTTCGTGTATCCAGGTTGTTATACGTTTTATTTTTCACTGCTTCTTCGATGGTCTGTTCCATAATTTTAGAAACATCTGTATTTAAATAATCGGCATCCTTTAAATAAACTAAACCACGTGTCTGAACATCCGGTCCATTAATGATTTTTTTAGTCTCACTGTCAATTCCAATGGCCAGAATCATAACTCCATCAGTGGATAAGATTTCTCGATCTTTTAAAACCACACCAGCCATATCCCAGCCTTCTTTTCCATCAATCAGATTGTCATGAAGTTCCATTTCCATGGCACAGGACTTTAATTTTTTATTTTCAAAGGTTGCGACCTGTCCATTATCCAGAATAATGATCTGACTTGGTGAAAAATCCATATCTAGTGCAACATTGGCATTCATAACCAGTTTTCGGTATTCCCCTTTTACTGGAATATAGTATTTAGGCCGTGTCGCAAAAATCATCATTTTCAGATCTTCCTGACTTGGATGTACACTTCTTATGACCTTATCCAGCTGTATGACTTCGCCACCTTCTTTATAGATGTCATTTTCCATCTGTTTAAATTCTCTTTCTACCCCTGGTAATACCGGTGTAGCCAGAACAATGACATCCTCGCTGGTAAAGTCAATATCATCCACTTCATTATTACAGATGTTGCTTAGAAGATTGGTTACCGCTTTTCCGGTTCCACCAATCAGGACCACCACATTGGAAATATGATCAATCTGGTTTACGTCCACCAGTACAGAAGATGGAATGGTATATCCAATGTCTTCTAAATCTTTGATCAAAGAGCGAAGTTCTTCGGTATATAATAAGATCTTTCGATTAAAGCTGATGCATGTATCAATCAGTTCCTGAATCCGGAATACACTTTGTGTATATACGGATACAAAGATTCGTTTGTTTTCATATTTTTCCAGTATATTGGCAAAATGAGGCGCAATTCGATGATAAGGTGCGGTATGCCCTGTGCAATCGGCTCCTTTTGAATCCTGCATCAGAACAAGTACGCCTTCGTTTCGAAACTGAGCCGGTGTAGTAAAATCTCCACGGTACGCATCCGATAAAGATGTATAGTCTTCAATAAATTCACCCGAATAAACGATGAATCCCTGGCTGGTACTGATCGCAATTCCAAAAGCTTCTGGTACCGAATGAGTAATTGGGAAAAATATGACTTTATGTTTTCCAATACGTTTCTGATCGTGTCTTTTTACTTCATGAATCTGAATGTCTCTGATATTTTCTTCTTTCATCACACGTCTTATACATTTCGCGGTTAATGGAGAAGAATAAATATCGGCTTTTATTTGTTTGCACAAATAAGGCAAAGCTCCCATTACATCATCATGTGCATGTGTAATTATGATTCCAGCAATTCGATTTTTATTTTCAATTAAATACGTAAAATCAGGAACGATATATTCAATTCCTAACGATTCTTTCTCATCTGGAAATTTAATTCCCGCTTCAATGATATAAATCTGATTTCCTACTTCAACACAATACATGTTTTTTCCATCTTCGTCTAAACCACCAAGAGAGAAAATTCGTATTTTTTCATGTAATGCTGATATATTTGGCATACATTCACCTCTTTCTTATTATTATTCTATCGCATGCCCATCCAAAGAAAATGTTTTCGCATCATCAATATAAACCTGTACAAAATCCCCTGTCTGAATATGATTTCCGGTAAAATTGACAAGTTTGTTGGTATCCGTATAGCCTGAATACACCGTATGATTTTTCTTGCTCCATCCATCCACTAATACCGTTACGGTTTTTCCAATATAGGCTTTATTTCTTTCAAGCGCATACTGATTCCATGTTTTATTCAACAAAGCTAAACGTTTTTTCTTTGTTTCTAAAGAGATTGGATCTTCCATTCGACTGGCTGGTGTACCAGGACGAGGTGAGAATATAAAAGTAAAGGCATTATCAAATTTACAATATTTCACAACATCCAAAGTATGTTCAAACTGCTGATCGGATTCATTTGGGAATCCAACAATGATATCGGTACTGACCGCGACGTTTGGAATTCTTTCAATAATTTTATTATACAACGTAATATATTCTTCCTGTGTATAACGTCTACCCATTAATTTTAAGATATCGCTATCCCCTGATTGTAAAGGAAGATGAATAAATGGCATGATATTCTCATATTTTCCAATCACATCCAGCATTTCATCGCTAAAGTCCCAAGGATGGCTTGTCGTAAATCGTATACGAGGAATGCCAATCTTTGCACATTCTTCCAGTAATGTCGCAAAATCATAGGAATCATCAATGTCTTTTCCATACGCATTGACATTCTGCCCCAGCAATGTGATTTCTTTATATCCCTGTTCTTTCAATTCTCTTACTTCTTTTAAGATTTCATCCATATAGCGAGAACGCTGTTTTCCTCGTGTATAAGGAACAATGCAGTAAGTACAGAATTTATCACATCCATACATGATATTTACCCATGCCTTGTGTTTACCAAAACGATGCACCGGTAAATTTTCATAAACTTCTCCTTCACGAGAATAAATACGGACTACACGTTTCTTTTCATAAATAACCGAATATAACATTTCTGGAAGCTGATGAATATTATGTGTTCCAAAAAGTAGACGGACCTGTGGATATTTCTCAAGCAAACGTTCCACAAAGCCTTCTTCCTGAGCCATGCATCCACACACACCGATCACCAGATCTGGATTTTCACGATACAATCGTTTAAAATTGCCAATTTCTCCCAATACTTTTTCCATGGCATTGTCACGAATCGCACATGTATTGATTAAAATCACGTCTGCTTTTTCCACATCTTCAACCTTTGTGAATCCCATCGAATCCATAATTCCTGCCAATGTTTCCGAATCTCTTTCATTAGCCTGACAGCCATATGTGGAAATAAAATATAAACGATTGACTCCAATTGAACGAGCGTTTTCTGGTACAACATAGGAATCGATTCGTTCAATTTGTTTTTTTGTACGTTTTTGTGCTTCTTTTAAATCTGGTAAGATCCATTCTGGTCTTTTTTTCATTTCTACCTCCAAAAAAAAGCCAAGCATAAAGCTTGGCATCTATATTTATATTATTGAGTAATTGCGCTAACTGGACAAGTTCCTACACATGAACCACAATCAATGCAAGTATCTCCGTCACATACAGAGTATCCTTCATCACTTAGTGATAATGCACCAACTGGACATCCACCTACACAAGCACCACAACCGATGCAAGCATCTTTATCAATAATAACCATTTTAATTTCCTCCTTTGAATTCTAAAATAAGTATAGACTTTTCATCAAAGCGATTCAACCAAAAGTAGTTAGTCTTAGTTTACTTTATTTTTCAGGAAAAATAAACCCTAAAAGAATAATATGTTTGTCAAAGACAAACATATTATTTTGCGATTTCCTGAGCGCGAACTTCACGAATCACATTTACTTTTATCTGTCCTGGATACGTTAATTCCGCTTCAATTCTTTCACGAATTTCACGTGCAATTTTTGTACAATTAAAATCATCTACCTGATCTGGATGAACTAATACACGAATTTCACGACCTGCCTGGATTGCAAATGCGCTTTGTACACCTTCATGTTCATTGGCAATCTTTTCAAGATTTTCCAGACGATCAATATATGCCTGCGCACTTTCTTTACGAGCTCCTGGACGAGCAGCGGAAATAGTATCGGCTGCAATAACCAGATGACTTGTCAAAAATTTTGCTTCTACATCACCATGGTGAGATTGAATCGCATTTAAGACAATTTCTTTTTCTCCATGTTTTTTACAGAATTTATAACCCAGTTCCACATGTGAACCATCCTGTTCAATGTTTAAGGCTTTTCCAATATCATGAAGCAATCCAGCACGTTTTGCCAATTGCTGATTTAAGCCCAGTTCAGCAGCTAAAGCCCCTGAAATATAAGCCACTTCCATTGAATGCTGTAAAGCATTCTGTCCATAGGAATAACGATATTTTAACGTTCCGATCAAACGAACGATATCGCGATCGATTCTTCCAATTCCCAGTTTAAAAATGGCGTCTTCTCCTGCTTTCTGAATTTCCTGATCGATTTCCGTCTGGTATTTTTTAACCACTTCTTCAATACGACCTGGCTGAATTCTTCCATCATGAATCAGATGTTCCAAAGCTAATCGAGCCACTTCACGACGAACTGGATTAAAGCAGGTAATGGTGATCACATCTGGTGTATCATCAATATTCAATTCCACTCCCGTTGCCGTTTCAAAAGCACGAATGTTACGACCTTCTCGACCAATAATACGTCCCTTCATTTCTTCACTTGGAATGGAAACAACACTTACGGTACGTTCCTGTGTTTCCTGCTGTGCCATTCTTTCAATGGCTAAGGCTATGATATTCTGTGCCTTTTCTTTTGCACTGGCTTTTGCTTCCTCTTCTTTATCTTTGATATAAGCAATTGTCTCGTGCTCCATTTTCTTTTCAACAACCGCAAACAGTTCCTTCTTGGCATCCTGGCTGCTCATTTTCGCCACACCTTCCAGAACGACGATCTGTTGATCAATCTGTTCCTGTAATTTCTTTTCTTTTGCGTCTAAAGATGACAGTTTATCAGCAACTTTCTGCATTTTATCATTCATCTGGCGCTCTTTCTGCATTAAAGCCTCTTCACGGAAATTCAAGCTATCTTCTCTACGAATCAACTTATTTTCAAAATTCATTGCTTCCTGTTTTTTCTCTTTAATTTCCTTTTCTGCTTCAACACGCAATTCATGCGCCTGTGTTTTACCATCCAATACAGCCTGTTTAATTTTCGCATCGGCATCCATTTGCGCATCCCGCAAAATCTTTTCCGCTTTTTGCTGATCTTTATTTAATCCTGCTTTTGAAACCAAAAACATTATCACAATCCCAAAGGCAAGACCTGCTATCAAAGACAAGAAGATGATTACACCACTTTGCATTTCAAAATCCTCCTATCTTGTACACGGTATAAACCTTATTTATTATACATAAAAACCCTTGTAAAGTCTATTATCATAACAATTGAAAATAAAAAATCCTTTGATTCTGTCTAAACACAACCAAAGGATCAATCCTTACATTTGAAAATATTTCAAAATTTCTTCTTCACTTGTCAATAAAGTAATGGATTCTCCCTTTGATACCAGTTCTCTGGCTTTTGTCTCTTTTGAGCCTGCATCCACACCAATCAATACCGCTGTTGTTTTTTTAGAAACCGAAGAAGAAACCTTTCCACCTTTTTTCTCAATGATATCCTGATAATATTTTCTTGGATGTTCTAAAGTTCCGGTAATCACAAATGTTTTTCCTTTTAATTCTTCACTATGAATTTCAATATCTTTGCATTTGACTCCCCGTTTTTTTAATGTCTGAATCCATTCTAATACATGTGGATTGTGGACAAAATCCACAATATTCTGTGCAATGATTTCACCAATGTCTTCCATATCCAGTAATTCCTGCATCGTACAATTCATAAAATCATCCAAAGTATGATATCTTTGTGCCAGATCTTTAGCTGTTTTCTTTCCTACTTCTGGAATGGAAAGTCCATAAATAAACTGCCACAATTCTGGATTCTTTGTATTTTCAATTGAATTTAATAAATTATCCACTTTCTTCTTTCCAAATTTGGGAAGAGCTTCCAATTGTTCTCGATATTCTTTTAATTGATAAATGGAAGGCAGATCGCTCAATAAATTTTCTTCAAATAATACATCCACTATTGCTTTCCCTAAGCCTACAATGTTTAAAGCATCCCTGGATGCATAATGTACAATTTTTCCTTTGATCTGCGCTTTACAGGCAGGATTGACACAATATAGTAAAGGATAAAGCACTTTTATCTTTTCATGACACACCGGACAATATTCTGGCTGATGAAAGCTTTCTTCAAAACCATCCAGATCCAGTCCTTCATTGTGTTTCTTTACTTCAATCACACGAGGAATCACATCGTTGCTTCGTTCAATGACAATATCATCGTTCCACTGCAGATCCATCTGTTTCATATAATCAATATTATTCAACGTTGCTCTGGTAATTTTTGTACCCCCTAAAGATACTTCCTTAAACTGTGCGACCGGAGTAATACGACCGGATTTTCCAGTCTGCCAGATGACTTTTTCAATGCGAGTGACTTCCTGTAATGGTTTAAATTTATACGCAAATGCCCATTTCGGTCCTTTAATGGACATCCCTATTTCATTTCTTAAACCAAAATCGTTTACTTTAATGACTAAACCATCACATACTGCCTGTGGATATTCTTTTTTCGCATCCATTAATACATTAAATCCATCCACCTGCTGAATATACCCATCTAAACTGGACTCCACAATCTGTTTTAACTGTTCCCAGTTATCGGCAATCCGTACTGGTACACTTTGAAAATCATGTGATTTTAAATAGTCTATAAATTCACTGTCATTTGAAAAAGGAAGGGAAGAAACCCCAACATCGTAAAATAAAACCTGTACACCTTTTCCCTTTACATCCTTGGCATCAATCTGTCTCATGATTCCACTGACCGCATTTCTAGGATTGGAATAATCTTCCATTAAATGTTTCTTAAAATAATCAAACGGAATAATGGCTTCTCCTCGAACTTCCAATTCCACTCCTTCTTCTAGTTCTTTGGGATACTTTGTCTGTGTCACTTTAAAATTATCTGTAATAAGATCTCCAATATATCCATTTCCTCTGGTAGCCGCATTGACAAATTTCCCATTCTCATAATTTATATTACAAGTAATCCCATCCAGTTTTGGTTCTACAATAACCTGAGGACTTCCACATTTAATATAAAAATCCATCAGTTCACTAATTTCTTTTGCCTTACGATCAATGCTTAATAAAGGGGATTTATGTCTGAATTTTTCTAACCCCGTACTTTTTCCAGCTTCTTTTCCCGCCCCTACTGTTCTTGTAGGAGAATCCTCCATTAAAGCATATTCAGGAAATTCTTTTTCCAAAGCCACATATTCATCATATAAACGATCGTATTGTGCATCGGATATTTCCGATTGTCCCCATTCATAATATTGTTCATCATATTTTTTAATTAACGCTTTTAAATCATCAATTCTAGCCATATTTTTTCTCCATAACTTCAATTATCATATCATAATTTTTATGATATGATAAACAAGGTGATAAAATGAAAACAGTGAATATAAATTTAGAAAATCAGAATATACTGGTCATAGGTGGAGGAAAAAAAGCCTATGAAATGGGAAAACAATTTGAAAATGTAAAATATCTTTCTCCCAATTTTATTGATGAAATTGAAGAAGAAAAACGTATATATAAACATTATGAAAAAGAAGACATTAAAGACTATTTTTTGATCATTGCTGCTTCTGTAAAAAATGAATTAAATCATCAGATCGTTCAGGATTGTAAAGAACAGTTAAAATGTTGTGCATCTATTATTAACGATGATAATGTATCCATTTCTTTTTTACATGAATACAATGAAAAATATCTTCAGTTAGGATACCAGACACATCATACAACCAATACATATTATGAAATCTTTGATACAGAATTTAAAAATATCTATAAAAAACATGAACCTGTTTTACAGGATCTGGAATATATATTTTCTTACTTAACCACTCATTTTGAAAAATATGCACAAAGACAGGAAATCATAAATACAATTTTAGAAAAAGATTCTACATTGATTCATACTGTTGTTGAATTAATGAAATCCGATGTAAAACAGTTATTCTGTTTTAAAGGAAATAAAACCATTAAAAATATAGATATTGTCGATACTTTCTTTAAAACATGTGAAAATAAATACCCTTATATGTTTAAAGATCGTGAAGTGGAACAATTATGTGATCTATTAGAATTAAATATTGATTTTATAGATGTATCTTTAGATTGTTTCAGCTTAGATGAAATACGAGATATGATGAAACATACACCTTATTATTTTTATATATTTGACTGTGATATATCTAAACTAAGAGAAAAGAAAAGAAGATGTGCTATCCCTTATCAGATCAATGAAACTATACCAGATATAAATAAAAAAACATGTCTATTTACTTTATTAAATGAAGACATTGATGTATCTATCTTTAGAAATCTAGATTTAGACTTAAAATGTTTACTTCAGCAGGGTTTCTTTATTCCATTATTAAAAGAGAAATTAAACATAAAATAAGGCTTTTCAGCCTTATTTTGATTTATTTCTTCTAATAATGAATAGGGACGTAAACGAAGAAAGGAATAGAGACAAATATAATAAGAAAGAAGAAATAAATCCCGTTTTCACTTCTTTTTTAGTATTCTTTTTCGTTTCTGTTTTTGTATTTTCTGTGTTATCTTTCTTTTCAACAATAACTTTTCTTGTTTTTGTACAGATGGCTCCATTTGAATCTACTACTTTGTAGATCACTTTGTATTCTCCCACTTTGGAAGTATCTACATCATTCTCCACTATTTCAATAGAAACCGTTAAATCTCCATCTTCTGCATCCATTGCCTTTACATCTTTTAATGGATCAAATGAATCCTTTTCTTTTAGGACAATATCTTTACATTCAATGACAGGAATCGAATTTAAAGAAACCCATTGAATGGAATATGGAATGTTGTTTTCTTTTAAAGTCTGTTCGGTTTCTGTACCAAATTTTACTAGAATCGTATCAATTCCCTTTAAAGCATTCGTTCCAATATACGTAATATGATCTGGTAATACAATTTCTTTCAAACCTGTAGAAGTAAAAGCTAAAGGATTGATTGTTTTTAAGGTAGAAGGCAAACTAATATTTGTCATTTGCTTACAATTATTGAAAGCATTTCTTCCAATAGAAGTCACTCCTTCTGGGATGATAACTTCTTTTAGATTTGTATAGGCAAAAGCCCTTTCTCCAATGGTTTTTAAAGTAGAAGGTAAAGTTACCTTTGATAAATTCTTACATAACGCAAAGGCTTCTTTGTCTAAAACAGTAACCCCTTCTGGGATAACGACGCTCTCTATATTTTCATCTCCATAAAAAGCATTGTATATTTCAGTAACCGGTTTTCCATCAATTGTAGATGGAATCTGGACGTCTTTATCCGTTCCAATATATTCATCAATTAAAATGGTACCATCTTCTTTTGTCTTATATTGAAAAGAACCAGATACACCTATACAAGTTAAAGTAAATTCAGCCTGTGCAGGAGAGGTCATATCTTCATTTTTTCCTGTACATGTAGCAATCACTTTTAATGTTCCTTCTTTTTTGATGGTTACCACTCCATTTGAATCAATGCTTCCAATCTCTTCATTATCCACTGACCAGATTACATCATGAACAGTACTTTCAAAACTATAAGAATTGACATAGAACTGCGCTGTATTTCCCTGTACAATTTCTTTATTTTTTCCTGTGACTGTTTTTGAGTCTGTTGTGATGGAAATAGAAGTTGGATATTTCACTTTCACTTCGATTTTTTTAGAAGTCAATGTCTTATAAGTGGTTGATTCAGGATTGGCATATAAAGTAATGCCAGAAAAAGCATTGGTTCCAACATAAGAAATGTTGTCTGGTAGAGTTAATGAAGACAGTTTTGTTCCATTAAACGCATTGGCTCCTACTGAAGTTAAAGAAGCAGGTAAGGAAACACTGGTTAAGCTGGCACATTTACTAAAAGCTTCATTTCCAATACTGATTACTCCATTTGGAATGGTTACACTGATTAAAGCGGTAGACCAGAAAGCTCTTTTTCCTATGGTTTTTACAGTCGATGGAATGGATACCTTACTTAAAGCTGTACAGGCATTAAACGCATAATCTGAAATTTGAGTAACCCCATAAGGGATGGTAACAGAAGTAATGGATTTGGCATTGTTGCTAAAGGCAAAGGCATACGATCCAATACTTTTTACTGGCATTCCATTAATAGTAGATGGAATAACGATATTTGTATCGCTTCCTAAATATTTTTCAATTGTGATAGTTCCATTATCGATTTTATACTGATAATTATCTGCAATCCCTTTTACATAGAATGAGAAGGTTGCCGTTGCAGGTGAAGTCATATCCGGATTCTTTCCAACACAGGTAGCTGTAATGGTTACATTCCCTGCACCAACAGCCGTAATAACCCCTTCCGAGTTTACAGTAGCAACATTTGTATCTGAACTTGACCAGATAACATTTTTATCAGTCACATTAGACGGTGCATATCCATTGACTTTAATAGTAGCTGTATCTCCCTGAACCATAAAAGATTTAACACTCGATAATAAAGTAATGGAAGTTGGATATACTTCGTCGCTTAACAATTGGATTTCATTTTCTATAGGCATAGATTCAACTGTCTGTGACTCTACTTCTATTTCTTCCTGTAATTCACCGACAGGTTGTTCCTGCGAATCAACAACAGATTCTTCCTGTACAGGCTCCTGAGCACTTACAGGTAAAGCCTGTGTTAAAGTCAAACCTGTCACGAATAAAGTTGTAAACACTTTTTTCTTCATTTTAACTTTTTTCTTCATTTTACATCCTCCTAATCAAGTCAACTCTACATTAACAAAATATTGTAAAAAGAGGATTGAATAGAAGTAAAAGTATTGAAAAAATTAGATTTATCAAAATCTACTTTTTAAAGTTTATGTAATAATTTCGTATCTCATCTGATGCCATAGAACATTTCCATGAGTAGATGATGAAATTCCTTCATCCACAAATCCAAATTCTGAATAAAAAGGAATCAAGTGTTCTTTACAAGTTAATACAATTCCTTTTCCTTTAAAATTTTTGATTAGCTCATTCATTACCATAGAAGCATATCCATGATGTTGATGTTTGTACGGTGTATCTACACCAAAAATCATCAACCAGTCTCCATTTTTTACACAATACTTTCCTTCATACATTTCATCTTTTAAATCTTTTTCATTTGAATACATTCCATTTATAAAAGATAATATTTCATGTTCTTCCTCTAATAAAAGAAAGAATCCATTTTCAATTCTATGTTTTAACGAATTAAAACTCGCTGCTTCATTTTCCGGAAAACATTCTTTTTCAATTTCATAAACTCGATTTAAATCATTTATATCTGCATACCTAAACATCATAAAAACATTTTATAAATTTTTCCTTTACAAGTAAACCTCTTTTCGTTATAATATTTAAGCACATGGCGGTTGTGGTGAAGTGGTTAACACAGCGGTTTGTGGCACCGTCATTCGCGCGTTCGACTCGCGTCAGCCGCCCCATATGCCAATAACTCTCGAAAGAGAGTTTTTTTATTTAAAAAAAACTGTAATGAAATTCAATCATTACAGTTATTTCTTTTTAGACCATACCAGTACAATCAGAATGCACAGAATCAATACAATTGATATTCCATATAAGAACATATGATACCAGTCAATTGAAGACTCTTCTTCTGATTCTTCTTTTTCAAGATAAGGATCCTCAAATGTTTCATCACAGATCTTACCAATCAGTAACGTTCTTCCATTTGTGGAATCCGAACACGTAGATAAAACAACCAGTCGTTTCGCATCTTCTATATCAAAAGACTGAATACTTAACGGTTCTATCGTTTCAATATAAGTATTGGCATCACTGGCATGTATGTTGTATACACTTGAATCATACGCATCCGCTTTGATCAGCATAAAAAATTCAAGTCCATAATTCTTTCCATCTACATACAGATTTCCATATCGATGTTCCTTAAAGTAGTCTTCCTTCTCATAATGATCCAGTCCTCCAAACATCTTATCCTTTTCCATATGATGTCCATAGATTATATTAACCGTATCCCTCATATCTTTAGAATTATTACAGTCCAGAAACAATGCCCCAGATAAAGAAAAGTTTCCTTCATAGTCTGTATTGATATATTTCTGATTGTTTTCACCCTGTACTAAAGGATAATCGATTTCGGTTCCATATAAAGTAATCCATCCATATACATCTGGATTGATCTTTATTAATTCTTCAAATGATTTCGTATCTTCCTTTTCAGGCTTATACGTTTCATATACACTTGGACTGGCCTTTGTATAGATATGATTGTTGTCCCATATCGAATACCCACTGAACAGAACACACAATATAAAAAAGAGTAGTACCGCGATATTCACGGTACTATCTATCATAGAAACAATCTTTCTTAATAAAGATATCTTTCTATCTTTTCTCTTCATTATTTCTTAGAACGTTTTTTACTGGCTGCCAATACGACCAATCCAGCTCCAGATGCTCCTAACAATGCGATATATGGCATATTGTTTACAATGACACCTGTATTAATGGCACCATCTTTATCATTTGTATATGTAATTTCCTCAGCTTCATCATCGTTTACAATACCAGTTGCTACATCAGTATTATCTTTCAATTGATCGGCACCATCCACTGTAGTAGTATATCCATATTTATCTGCTTCAGCTTCAGTAATTTCATATTCTGTACCTGCTGGTAAGCCATTAATTGTTATTGTTTGATTATCAGATAATTTAATATTTTGTACAGTCGCAACTTTCTTAGTAACAGTTTTTTCACCTTCAGTTGTTTGTACATCCTCAAAATTAAATGTATATTCTGATTCACCTACACTTGCTGTAATTGAATTTATAGTTTGACCTGCTAGTTTTTCGGGTAAAGTTAATTTAATTGTAAAATTAAATTTAGCTGTTTTGTCACCACCTAAACCTTCTACTTCTTTAGTTAAAGTTAAACTTGAATTTTCAGCGTATTCGTTTGTAAATTCAATATTTTCTACTTTAGCATCACTTCCCTTAGCTTTAATTTCTGATACTTGAATTCCTTCATTATCTGTAACCTTAACATATACATTCCATTCTTTTGAATCTTTGGATGAAGTTCCATTTTGCTCATTTTTTGAAACAGCAGTTTCTTTAACTTCATAAATGTAAACACCAGGAATAGTGTTTGCTTTTGCAGTAAATGTAATAGTTTGTTTAGTAGTTGCATTCATATAGTTTGTATTCGTAACTTGACTACCTGGGTTATCAGAATCAACTACTACATTTAATTTATTATCGTATGCTGCTGTAGGAAAAATAGATTTATTATTTTCAGTACAAACTGTTAGATCACCTGGCTCACTAACTCCATCTTTCGTTATTGTATAAGTATAATAGGATTTCGGAGTAACTGTATATGTATAAGTCTCATTTATCGTACTTATACCCTTTGCAAAATTTAAATTTTTTGTGACATCTATTGTATTGCTACTAGGTGATGGTGTTACAGCATCTGGATTTTCATCAGCCAACACCGGACTCACTGCTGTAGCTAAAGCTAAAGCACCAGCCATTAATATCGGTTTAATATTTTTCTTAAACATAATTAATTCTTTCCTTTCTTTTTACAGGTTCCTTCTTCTGCATATCAGCATTACGGAACCTTTGATATCTGACCTTTTTACAGGTCCAAATATCCTTCCATCCTGGGCATTGTCCCGATTGTCCGCCATCAGAAACACTTCATCTTTCTTCAGCGTTACCGGAAATTCGATTCCCTCCTTATAAGGATACGTTTTGGTAAATACATGACTTTCCTGTTGAACGAAGCCGTTTACCATTAGCTGTCCATCCTCATTGATATCCACTGTATCACCTTCAACAGCAACGACTCTTCTTACGATCGTTCGATCTTTGTACTTCATCACAACCGTATCATTGGATACATAGGTCCTGTCCAGCCTGTAATACAGGACCAGGTCCCCTTCACAGAAGGCAGGGGACATCGAGTCATCTGGATTTGCTATAAATCCAAAGCAGAATCCAAACAATACAGAAAATACAATGATAAGAAGTCCAATCTTTATACCCAGTTCCTTTATTTCCTGTTTCAAAGCTAACCTTTGATTCATGAATCTTTTCCTTTTTATTTTTCTTGTTTATTCACATAAACAATACTGATAGAATTAAATTGAAATATTTATATACAAGGTATTCTTGTCTTAAATATTTCGAGTTCAATGTAGAGTAAGTTATTAACCTGAGAAATTATTCAACTTACTCTACATTTTTAATTGTCTTTTTTTCTTTAGAACGAATGCGATAGCTGCAATTTCAACTACGATGGAACCAATTAATCCAAGTCCTTTTGGAGTGTTATCAATAATTCCAGTTAGTGGTACGGTATCTTTAGTATTTGTAATTGTGATCAAATTGTTATCTTTATCAACAGTTACAGAAATGATTTTATCTCCTAGTTCTTTATTTCCCTCTACTGTTATATTTGAGGAATCACTACTTGTTTCTGATGATCCTGATGAATTTGTATAAGTTGCTATTGTTTCGTAACCTGCAACATCTTTTTCAACAATTGTTAATTCAGCACCCAAAGGTATATTCCTTAATATTGTTCCTGAATTGTCTGAACCATCTGAATTAATATCAGTCAAAGAAAAATCCCCATCTACTGTATTATTTCCAACCTTATAGGAATAAGTGAAGTTGAATGTTTCATTGTGATTTCCAAAATCACCTTTAACATCTTTCTTTACAGTTATATCTTGTGTAGCTCTTTCAAATTTTGCATAGTAAGTTGCGGGTTGCCATTCACCACTAGGTGATTTGTTGATTCCACTTAAAATTGTTCCATTTAATGTTGCTTCTTCTGAGACTAGGGTCTCACATGATTGATCACTGTACCATCCTACAAATTTATAATTTTCTGCTGGTGTTGCCGTAGAACCAGCTACATCTCCAATAACGTTTACTGTTTCTGGGTTGTTGCTAACAGTTCCATTCCCCGATGCAACAACATAATTAATTGTTACAGTTTTTGGCACATATTTCGCATAAAAATATGTATTTTCAGATATTTCTATTGGAAAATTCACTTTATTTTCACGTGCTTCATCAGTATACCAGCCGTCAAACCTATATTTATTTTCGCCATCCACTTTGTCTTCATAATTATTCTTTGTTCCGTTTACTATCGCTACACCATTTCCCTTCAGATAATCTGTAGCTTCTTTCCATTCATATGAAGTACTTCCTGGTTCCATTACAAAAAATGTAGCAGTCACAATATCATTTACTTTGATTTCTACAGTACAGTCAACATGTTTATCTGGAGCTGTATTATTATTTTGTGAAATCTTATAGGGATGTAAAATAATACTTTGTATATCACCTATGTTGATTTCCTTATGTAAATTATGACTCACTGAATCTCTATATGCATTAAATATTGCCATCCAATGAGAATCGGAATTTTCGTTTCTAGTAAGAGTATAACTTCCATCAGCATTTTGTTCCCCTAAATCATCATTAGTAGGCCAAGTAAGCACTCGTTTGGGTGTTGTTGATATAAAACAGTTTTTATCTTTTCCTTCTTCATCTTTTATCCATTTTATACCTTCTGTATTAATTGTCCCAACACCTAAACGTTTTCCCCATTGATCCGTATCGTTAGAATCTGGTTTTGATGTTGGTGTTTTTAAATAATAAAACGCAACCTCATTGTCTCCATAAACATAGACATTGTATACACGACGTTGCTCACCAAAAATTGTATATGTTACTTTAACTGGTTGTCCATTACTGGATTTTATACATTTAATATATCCAGAAGAATCAACAGTAACTATATCAGGATGATTAGATGACCAATCTCCGAAAAGAACATAACCAGCAATGTATCCTTTATCTCTAACATTCATTTCGATATCCTTTTCAGATGGGTTATCGTAAGTTGTTCCTTCACCAGATATTTTATAATTGCTCATTGTCTCTTCAGATAAGGATTCATCCTCATTTGAATCAGAATCGAAACTGTTGGCATCCTCATTAGAAAACTCTGAACTTTCATCTGTATTTAATTCACCAGTCGTCTCCTCAGTCTGACCCTCCTCATTCGCAAACGTAAAAGAAGCTTTTTGTACAAGTCCTACAACCATAAAACAAGCTACCAGACATGGAATTAACCATTTTACTATTCTTTTCATATTTCTCCTCCTTTCTTTCAGATATATCTAAAAAGATATAATCTTGAAGTGAACCCCAAAAGTGATATGTACCCAATATTCTGGACATACGTTAATTTGAATTGAGTTTAACACATGGATGTTTCTCTGTATACAACAGGAGGCATCCATTTTGTTTTGGATTGAATTCTTTTGTTGTTATAGTA
>NZ_VUMM01000017.1 GCF_009696175.1 Floccifex porci | reverse complement strand
TATTCAGGTACAGGTGTAGTAATGCCTTTCTTATAATTCTTTACACATTCAAGTTTAAACTGCCATGTATACTTCATATAAAAACCCTCCTTACTGGCTTATTGTCCAGTTTGGAGGGTACATATCAAAGACTTTGTATTGCTTATGGGTTTTTATAATCTTTCTAGGCCATTCATTTTTTAATCCATTTATAATTTTTCTGTATTTTATATGCGGAATTCAAATGAAAATTATAAAAAGTTTTTAAAAAAAACAAGGCTTCTAAACCTTGTCATATAAATTGGATTTAATGATTTGTTCTACACATTCAATGTTTTGTTCCAATACTTTTGCGATAAATTCGATATCACAACCATTTTTATACATAGATCGGACGTTTTTACGTAAATTATTAGTTTCTCCTATTGCTTTTCCACGTGATTCGCCAATCGCTTCACCTTCACTCTTGCCTTTTTCATAACCTTCCAATCTGGCATTTGTGATTTTCTGGTTTCGATCCAGTTCATTTCGTTCTTCTATCTTCTTCAGCCATTCTTTTTCATTTTCATAATACATTTTTTAATACCTCCTTTATTTTATATACGTAATAAAAAATAAAAATGACTAAAAAATGTATAATTTTTAAAAAGAAAAACAAGGCTTCTAAACCTTGTCATGTAAATTTGATTTAATGATTTGTTCTATATATTCAATATCTTGTTCCAACACTCTTGCGATAAATTCAATATCACAACCATTTTTATACATGGATTGGATGTTTTTGTTCATTGTTTCTTCTTTACCACGAGTTTCTCCAATGGCTTCACCCATAGCTTTTCCACGTGATTCTCCAATCGTTTCACCTTCACTCTTGCCTTTTTCATAACCTTCCAGTCTGGCATTCGTAATTTTCTGGTTTCGATCCAGTTCATTTCTTTCTTCTTCTATCTTTTTCAGCCATTCTTTTTCATCCTGTCTGATCTGATCTGCACATTCCAACATATTCCATATACCTTTATCTTTCTTCTTTATCGCTTCTATTATATCACGATATCTTTCATCCTGATTGTATTTCAGTACAAAGGCATATTCTTCCGATACGCTCATTTCTTTTTTATATTCTACTTTTGGAAGTTCTACGATCACAAAGGGACAGTAGTCGGTTTCAAATAATACATTGTTCCACTTGTCTTTCTTTAAAAAGATATGTACTAGCTGGTCATCGTTTTGAATCCATTTAAAATCCAGTATAAACAGTATATAGCTTTTCTTCACCTTGGAATAGTCTTCTCCCTTTACCAGCTGTGAACTAATCAGCTGTCCGGCATAAAATGTCATTCTCTGTGCCAGTTCATACTTATTGTTGCACATCTGCATCTCAATATCGATTTTTTCTCCCTTACCAAAGCTTGCCAGAATATCCATTCTTGTTTCCTTGGCATTTTCCATATCCATTTTCAGTTCACTGGATTAAATCTGCAGATGTTCTACTTTTTCTCCAATAAAGGCCTGTATCATTGCAGAAAGAGCCATTCTATTTTTTTCTTCATTTTTTCCAAATACATAACGAAAATTAATATCTTTTTTTAAGTCTATCATTTTAATTCCTCCTGTTATTTATATTCGTAAAAAACAGGAAAAACTATAAAAATAAATTAATTTTATTTTCTTACTTTTACGGTAAATATATGTTTTTATACATCATTTCGCATTCCTTTCATATAATTCAATCTTTAAATTCATTATGAATTCTATCCCAAATTTCTTTTCTATATTCTGAGTGATTTTATAACCAGTCAATCACTTTTTTATTGATTGGATTTTTTCTTCATCAACATATAAAATCCAATCTACACTAACTTCAAAAACGTCCACAATATCATTTGCTCTTATATTTGTTAACCTTCCCTTATATTAAGCAAATCTGTGATAAAATATCATACGCTCCTTTCTCATTCTGTAAAAATAAAATAGAACCTTATTCTAATTATTAAATTTAAGACTTTATCCTTTTAAAGATGAGTATTATCCAGTTCCTATTTTTTATTTATAGTTGGATAAGTCTATGTAGTTGGTCTCCTTTAGTAATAAATATCTCTTGTTACATTAAGCAGCCTGTAAGTACATATCTATCAGAAAATAAAAAAACCTAGCACTATAAATAATTTTGTGTTGTAGATGGGCTTTAAAGATTTGTGCGGACAAATCTGGCATTTTGAAGCTTGAAATTAGCTTTCACAATTAGTGTGGTTTTCCTTTAAATATTTGTGTGGATATATTCATAAAAATATCCCTCCTAGTATAGAATGAAATTGTCACAAATCATAATGCTAGGATGGATTTTTATAATATCCAATCAAAAGTTTATCACAGATATATTAAATATCAATTACGATCAAATTGAATCTATTGATTCTATCAAAAATTCTGATCACTCACTAAATTTCTTCGTGAAGTTGAAACCATTATCTAACCTTAAGTGCCCTTATTGTGATTCTTGTCATATTGTTGGTAATGGTTTTACCAAGCGGAAACTTATTCATTCAACCCTGGTTAATCGAAAATGTTTAATCTTTTACAAGCGTCGCCGGTATCTATGCAAAGATTGCAGTTCTTCTTTCAGTGAAAAGAACCCTTTTATCAATACAGGAGAATCTGTTACTCTGGAAACAAAAATAAACGTATTAAAAGATCTTAAATTTGTAGCCAATACATATTCTGCTGTAGCTGCCAGATACAATATTTCAGTGACAAAAGTTATTCAGATTTTCGATAAACATGTAGACATCAAAAGAAAACCACTTCCCGAAGTACTCTCTATCGATGAACACTTCTTTCCTCAGTCAAATTACGATTCTCTTTATATGTGCATATTTATGGATTTTATTACCGGTGAGATTGTTGATGTATTACCTGATAGAAAAAAAGCCTATATTGCCAATTACCTATCCGCAATAAGAGCTCAGACATTGAATAAGTACACAAATAAGTCTGAATTGCATAACGTAAAATATGTTTCAATAGATTTGTACGATAACTACAGAGATATTGCCCATATCTATTTTCCAAAAGCCATCGTATGTGCGGATCCATTTCATGTTCTAAAACATCTCATCGAAGGTTTTAATCAAGTACGTTTAAGATGCCGAAGAGAAACACAGGACGAAGACATTCAGTATCTGCTGACCAAATTCAAAAATATCTTCAAGAGTGGTTCGACCTGGACAACAAAGCCAAATACAACAAAAGATTCAAGCGGTATTTAAATTACAGAGATATCCTTACTATTCTATTCGACAGATTTCCTGACTTAAAAACGGCTTATGAACTAAAAGAAAAATATATTTTCTTTAACAGAAACACTTCACTTGAAGAAGCAGAAAAAGGCCTGGCAGGTTTGATTTTGGAATTTGGAGACTCAGGAATTGAAGAATATCATGAATTCTATAATCTACTTATAAACTGGAACAAAGAAATTATCAATTCGTTTACAATTATAAACAGCAGAAGAATCAACAACAGCTTCATAGAATCAAGGAACAATCAGATCGAACGTTTAATCTATAACGCATATGGATACACAAATTCAAAAAGAGCAAAAAACAGAATCATGTATTGTTTAAACAAAAAAGACAGTTATACAATGTAAAAAAGTGTGATTTGTGACTGGACGGTTCAAAACCGTCTTTTTATCACAATATCACACTATATTTTAAAGCTCATCCACACAATTATTTAAAGCTATCAACACAACTGGTTAAAGCATATCCACAAATCGTTTAGAGCTCATCCACAGGATTATTTAAAATCTCCGTTTTTTAAATTATTTTGTTTGTTTGATTGCAGCTTGTGCGGCAGCCAATCTGGCAATTGGTACACGATAAGGTGAACAAGATACATAATCCAATCCAATCTTATTACAGAATTCAATAGATGTTGGATCTCCACCATGTTCTCCACAGATACCTAAATGAAGGTTTGGATTGCTTTCTTTTCCTAATTGAATGGCAATCTTCATCAATTTACCAACACCAATCTGGTCTAGTTTTGCGAATGGATCCTGTTCAAAGATCTTACGATCGTAATAAGCATTTAAGAACTTACCAGCATCATCTCTTGAGAATCCATATGTCATCTGTGTTAAATCGTTTGTTCCAAAACAGAAGAAGTCTGCATTTTTGGCAATGTCATCCGCTGTTAAGGCTGCTCTTGGAATTTCAATCATTGTTCCAACTTCATAATCCAGTTTAACACCTGCATTCTTAATTTCTTCATCCGCTACAGCAACAACGATATCTTTTACATATTTTAATTCTGTTGCATCTCCTGCAAGTGGAATCATAATTTCTGGAGAAATGTTCAGTTCTGGATTTTCTTTATTTACATTAATAGCTGCACGAATCACCGCACGAGTCTGCATTTTAGCAATTTCTGGATAAGTTACGGCAAGTCTTAGACCACGATGGCCCATCATTGGGTTGAATTCATGTAGACTATCAATAATGGCTTTGATCTGTTCCACTGTTTTTCTTTGTGACTCAGCTAATAAAGCAATGTCTTCTTCTTCCGTTGGTACGAATTCATGTAGAGGTGGATCCAAGAAACGAATAGTAACTGGATATCCTTTACAAGCCTTAAACAATCCTTCAAAATCTTTCTGCTGCATTGGTAAGATTTTATCCAGTGCGTTTTCTCTTTCTTCTAAAGTATCCGCACAAATCATTTCTCTAAAGGCAGCAATACGATCGGCTTCAAAGAACATATGTTCAGTACGACATAAACCAATTCCCTGTGCTCCTAATTCAATGGCTTTAGCAGCATCTTTTGGAGTATCCGCATTGGTACGTACATTCATAGTACGATATTCATCGGCCCATGCCATAATACGGCCGAATTCTCCACCAATTGTCGCATCCACTGTAGGAATGATACCATCATAAATATTACCAGTGGATCCATCTAATGAAATTGGATCTCCTTCTCTATATTCTTTTCCTTTTAAAGTAAAGCGTTTATTTTCTTCATCCATTGTGATATCTCCACAACCAGATACACAACAAGTACCCATACCACGAGCTACAACGGCTGCATGAGATGTCATACCACCACGTACTGTTAAAATACCTTGAGCGGATTTCATACCTTCGATATCTTCAGGAGAAGTTTCTAAACGAACCAGTACAACTTTTTCTCCACGAGCTGCCCATTCTTTGGCATCTTCTGCTGTAAAGACGATTTTACCAGCTGCTGCCCCAGGAGAAGCTCCTAATGCCTTTGATAAAACAGGTGTTTCTTTTAATACTTTCTGATCAAAAGTAGGATGCAATAGAGTATCTAAGTTACGAGGATCGATCATTAATACGGCTTCTTTTGGAGTGATCATTCCTTCATCCACTAAATCACAAGCAACTTTTAAAGCGGCTTTTGCAGTACGTTTCCCATTACGAGTCTGTAACATATACAATTTACGGTCCTGGATTGTAAATTCCATATCCTGCATATCATGATAATGATTTTCCAGAATGCTGCAGACTTTTTCAAACTGTTCAAATACTTCTGGCATTACATCTTTTAGTGCCGAAATAGGCTGTGGTGTACGAACACCAGCTACAACGTCTTCTCCTTGTGCATTGATCAGGAATTCACCCATCAATTTCTTTTCACCAGTTGCTGGATCTCTTGTAAAGGCCACACCCGTACCAGATTCATCGGACCAGTTACCGAATGCCATTTCCTGTACGTTAACAGCTGTTCCCCAGGAGAATGGGATATCATTATCTCTACGATATACATTGGCACGAGGATTATCCCATGAACGGAATACGGCTTTAATGGCACCATATAACTGTTCTTTTGGATCATCTGGGAAATCCACCCCAATTTTAGCTTTATATTCAGCCTTAAACTGATCGGCTAATTCTTTTAAATCACCTGCAGTTAATTCGATATCCTGTGTAACACCACGTTCTTCTTTCATTTTGTCAATCAAAGCTTCAAAATATTTCTTTCCTACTTCCATGACAACATCTGAATACATTTGAATAAAACGACGGTAACAGTCTCTTGCCCATCTTTCATTTCCAGTTTTTTTCGCAATAACTTCAACAACTTCTTCGTTTAATCCTAAATTCAGGATAGTATCCATCATTCCAGGCATACTTGCACGTGCTCCTGAACGAACAGATACTAATAGAGGATTTTCTAAATCACCAAATTTCTTTCCAGTGATTTCTTCCATTTTAACGATTCCTTCTTCAATCTGATTCATGATTTCATCGTTAATTTTTCCATCCTCATAATACTGTGTACATGCTTCAGTTGTTATTGTAAATCCTTGTGGAACAGGTAAACCAATATTTGTCATTTCCGCTAAATTGGCACCTTTCCCTCCTAAAAGTTCACGCATAGATGCATTACCTTCACTGAAGAGATATACATATTTCTTTGACATAACTTCCTCCTTGTTATTCTTCATAGAAATAATATAACATTAAAAGTAAACATTCTCAATGAAAAGTAAGCGTTTTCGAAGATTTACAAACTTAAATAAACAATATATACAAAAAAAAGTAATACAGTTCAAACCGTATTACTTTTGTTTTTAAGGTCTAGCACTTACTTCTTTTGAAACATTTCCACACAATTCAAAACTAGGACATTCTCCTGTACAGGCATTTGAAATAATATTTCTTAATTCAGAAGGAATCATTGTCGTTATTTCATCTGAATCATATCCTACTACTAAATTTTGTTTAGAAATTAAAATAGGCCGTTTTAAAATCGATGGGTTTTTCTGAATCAGTTCCACTAATTCATTTAAAGATAAATCATTAATATCTTTCTTTAAAGCCATAAATGCTTTTGAACGAACAGAAATGATATCTTCTGTACCATTTTCACATCGAGACAAAATATATTTAATTTCCTCTTTATTTAATAAGGTAGTAAATATATTTTTTTCAACAAACTCAATGTTATTGTCTTTTAACCATTGTTTTGCTTTACGACAGCTTGCACACCCTGGAGATGTATACAATAGAACCATAAGACCACTCCTTTCGACGAAATTAGCACTCTTCTTCTCTGCGTGCTAATCATAACATTCTTTTCTACTAGTGTCAATATAGACTTTGAATAATATCAATTAGGTGCTATAATCTTTTAGATAAGAGGAGGTTGTATTATGGAAAGAATGGTTAGTGGAATAAAACCTACCGGTCGATTACATTTAGGAAATTATATTGGAGCGATTTCTCAATTTATTAAATATCAGGAAGAATATGAATTGTTTATCTTTATTGCCAATTTACATGCCATTACAGTTCCCATTGAAGCAAAAGAATTAAGAAAAAATACTAAAGATCTGATTGCTTTATATTTAGCCTGTGGATTGGATCCAGAAAAAACCACTCTGTTTTTACAAAGTGATGTAGATGCACATGCAAAATTAGGATGGGTCATGACTTGTACTTCTTATGTTGGAGAATTACAGCGTATGACACAATACAAAGATAAAACAGCTAAAGGAGAATCCGGAATCACAGCTGGATTGTTTACTTATCCACCTTTAATGGCTGGTGATATTATACTTTACGATGCAGATTATGTTCCGGTAGGTAAAGATCAGACACAGCATGTTGAATTGACTCGTGATCTGGCAGAACGTTTTAACAATCGTTATTCGGACACATTCAAAATCCCTAAACCACTCACAACAAGTGTAGGTCAAAAAATATGTTCTTTACAGGATCCAACAAAAAAGATGTCAAAATCCGTAACCGATCCAAAAGGAACCATCGATTTATTAGACGATCCAAATGTAGCTCGTAAAAAGATTATGTCTGCAGTTACCGATTCTATCGGAATCATTCAATACGATCCTGAAAATCAGCCAGGAATATCAAATTTATTAACAATTCAATCCGTTCTTACAAATGAACCAATTGAAAGTATCGTATCTCGCTATCAGGGAAAAGGATATGGTGAATTAAAGAAAGAAATTGGACAAACTATTTTTGATTTCTTAACCGATTTACAATCTAAATATAAAGCGATTATTGAAAGTGGAAAAATTGACGAAGTATTGAAACAAGGTGCAGAAAAAGCAAATTACATTGCGAATAAAAAAATTCGTAAAGTTTATAAAAAAGTTGGATTTACTCTATAAAAATTAAGCAAGGATCATCTTTTAGATCCTTGCCTTTTTTACTATCAGTGAATTGAAAGCCATTCTTTGACCTGATTGATAGTACTGTCTAAAGCCTTTGCGATTTTATCCAAATCTAATCCCATTTCATATAAATTGTGGGCTGTGGCTTTTTTTTCTTCTATTTTTCCCAAAAGAATTCCTTCTGTTTTTCCTAAAAGAATTCCTTCCTTTCTTCCAGTAATAATTCCTTCGTTTAAACCTTGAAGTCTTCCATTTTCTACCAGTTCTTCCATGATCTGACACATATTTTCAACCTCACTTTCATTTGTCTTAAGTTTTTTAACCGATTCTCTCATTTCTTCAAGAATCATATCTCTATAGTCACTGCAATTAAAATCGTGCATTAAATAACCTAATTCATCTTCTCCTGTATATTGACCATTTATATATAAAATATATACTTCATCCTCATATTTTAGATCCGGATGATTTTCTATACCTTTCTGGATTTTATATAAGCCTCTTCCTTTTTGGTAATAGTCTTTTTCAGTAATAAAGATCATATATATCTTAGGAAGCTTTTCATAATCCATTCCAGGTTTCATAAATTCTACATCCAGAATAGATGTATAGTATCGACATCTTTTTGAACTGGCTTCTTTTGAATCTCTTTGAATTTCTATATCATAATAATTTTTATTTTGATCGATTGCCAGTACATCCGGTCTTATGGATTTAGAATCATGACTTTTGATCAGGTCTACCTGAGTATCCAATCTTTCTATTTCGATATCTTTGGTTTGAAATACTATATTTAATATTCTTTGTACTAAAGAAGTATTCTTGCGAAATAGAATTCTCATAAAAGTATCATCAATGGGTCTGAATTTTTTAATGGCGTCTAAATATTGTTTCTTTTCCGCGGGTTCATTCTTTCATCTCCTTTTTTTAAATTTAGTTTATGAATGAATACCGCCGGACTTTAAACATATCAGATTCTCCTTTTCTTTCTTCAATTTTATCATACTGATAAATTATTATTTATGTTAATTATTACATGATATATTCCATTTTGAAATAAAAAAATCTATTCGATTGAATAGACTCTTTTATAATATATAGAAAAATAATAAGACAAATATACCTAATGCGATGCGATAATATCCAAAAACTGTAAAATTATGTTTACGTACATAATTCAATAAAGTTCGTATCGCAAATATGCTGACAATAAAACTGATGAATGTTCCTATAATTAATAAAACCAATTGACTGAAACTAAAGAAACCAAATCCCATAATATATTTAACTATTTTTAATAAGCTGGCTCCTGCCATTACTGGAATGGCAATAAAGAAAGAAAATTCACTGGCTACGTATCTTGAACACCCACAATGCAGGCCCCCTAAAATAGTGGCTCCGGATCGAGATGTTCCTGGTATCAATGCAAGACATTGGAAAAATCCTATTTTTAAAGAGGTTAGATAATCCACTTGCTCCAATTTATTAATGGTCACAGGTTTTGGATTTTTTTCCACTATAATAAAGATAATACCATAAGCAATTAAAGTGATAGCAATCACAAAATTTGCGGATAAATATCCATCAATAATATCATCCAGCAACAATCCAATAATCCCAGCAGGAATCACTCCAACAATGACTTTACCCCATAAACTAAATGTATCTTTCTTCTGTTTATTTGATTTTGAAGGATCAAATGGATTTAATTTTTTAAAGTATAAGAACAGAACCGCTAATATACTTCCAAATTGTATAACCACTTTAAATACATTAAAAAATTCAGGAGGTGTAAGCGGCCATAAACTATCAAATAGAATTAAGTGCCCTGTACTGCTTACGGGCAACCATTCTGTAATTCCCTGGACGATTCCTAAAATGATAGTTTTAATTAAATCAATAATGAAACTCATTCCTGACTCCTTTTCTTAGCGTAATCTAAAACCAGCTGTTTATAGATTTCTCCACGCACTTCATAGTTTTTAAATTGATCGAAACTTGAACAAGCAGGACTCAACAAGATTACATCCCCTGGTTTTGCCAATGCCACTGCATTTTCAAAAGCTTCTTGCATCGTTTCACATGAAGTCTGATGAGTAAAAATATCTTTAAACTTATCTTTTGTCTGACCAAATGAAAAACAATGTTTTATTTGATGATCGAATGCTTTCATATCATCAAAAGAAATATGTTTATCTTTTCCCCCACACAATAAAATTAAATTGTTATGAAAAGCCGATAAGGCTGCACAGGCAGCATGCGTATTAGTGGCTTTTGTATCATTATAATAACGTACATTATTTATGGTTGCAACATATTCAATTCGATGCTCCACTCCTTTAAAGAAAGAAATCACATCCTGAATGTCAGTTAATGAAACTCCCATTATATAAGCCATACAGCTTGCCATCATCGCATTTCCACAATTGAAATCTCCTACTATTTTTAAATCGTCTATATCAAATAATTGAATTTCTTTATAATACGCATAATGATCCTTTATATATAAGTCTACATCTTTTCTCTTTAATGAGAAATCAATGATCTGACAAGGAATGTCTTTTGCGTATTTCATGATATTTTCATCATCTACATTCCGTATAAAATAATCATTATTGTCACAATTTTCATAAATCTTCATTTTAGAAATATAATATTCTTCTAAAGAATCCATATAATCTAAATGATCGGGTGCTAAATTGGAAACAGTGGAAACAACTGGTTTAAAGGTAGACATTCCTAACAGTTGAAAATTGCTCAATTCTATGGCAACATCTCTTTTTTCATTTCCATGTTCGAAAACAAGTTCGGATAAAGGTGTACCTATGTTTCCGGCAACCAGTGCATTTCCTTTTTTCTTTAACATTTCATACAGTAATGTAGTAATTGTCGTTTTACCATCGGTTCCTGTAATCGCTCCATATTGAAATTCTGGGGCAAAACGATATCCGATTTCAATTTCTGTATAGATTGGAATCTGTTTTTTTAGAAAAAACTGAATGAATTCTACACGATAAGGAATTCCTGGATTTTTCACTACAAATTCATAATCCAATTCTTTTAATGTATCTGGATGTCCACCATCAAAGACTTCGATTCCATTTAGAATCAGTTCCTCTTTTTCTTTGATTTCTTTCATGTCTGTTAACAGCACATGATATCCTTTAGAATTTAATAATTTACTTACGGCAATACCACTACGAGCCGCTCCAATAACCAGTACATTTGACATATTATATAACTCCTATCAACAATCCAGCAATCGCACAAATCAATCCAGCCAGCCAGAAACGATGTACGACCTGGGTTTCGTTCCATCCACACATTTCAAAATGATGATGAAGCGGTGCCATTTTAAAAATACGTTTTTTCGTTTTTCGGTAATAAGTAACCTGAATAATAACACTTAACGTTTCCACTACAAATACAAGACCTATCAGAACCAGCAGGATTTCCTGTTTTAATACCATTCCTGTAGCCGCAAAAATTCCACCTAATGCTAGAGATCCAGTATCCCCCATAAATATTTTAGCTGGATGTTTATTAAATTTTAAATATCCCAGCAAGGCTGCTATGACAAGGATCAGAATATAAGCAATTTGAGTAAGTCCCTGTAAAAAGGCAAAGACTACAAAAGGAACCAGTGCAATGATCATTTGACCAGCACACAATCCATCCAATCCATCAGTCAGATTAACGGCATTGGTTTCTGCTGTAAACATAATAAAAATCAGGAAAAAATATAAGAATCCTAGTGGTATGGTTTTATCCCAGATAGGAATCCATAAAGATAAAGACGAATTGGTTCTGTATAACAGAAAGAATACAATGGCTAAAATAGACTGCATCAGAAATTTAGTTTTTGGTTTTAATCCCTGATTATCTTTTTTAACAACAATTATATAATCATCAATAAATCCAATCAGACCATATCCTATAAAGGCCAGCAATAAAATCACAGCATTCAGATCCATTGGTATAAATCCAGCAAAATAAGTAATTAAATAAATAATAACCGGTATAAGAATAAAGACAATACCACCCATTGTAGGGGTACCATTCTTTTTTTTATGAGAATCCAGTCCTTCTTCTCTTTCGGTCTGACCAAATTTTATTTTATGTAAAAAATCAATGGTTTTTGGCATAATTAAAATAACACATAATAATGTTGTGAAAAATCCTATAATATAGACCATACTCTCAGACTCCTTTTCACTGTATTATAACACTATAATAAGCATTGAACAAACTGAAATTTATTCTTGAAAAAATAGATTGAGAATGATATTATTAATAAGCGATTGCGTAATATGAAAAAAAAGGAGGACAGGAAAGATGTCAAGAGTATGTGAAGTATCTGGTAAGGGTCCTTTAACTGGAAATAGACGTTCTCACTCTTTACGTGCAACACGCCGTAAATGGAATGTTAACTTACAACAAGTTACTATTAATGGAGAAAAGAAACGTGTGAGTGCTCGTACATTAAGAACCTTAAAGAAAAAGGGATTAATTTAATTCACACATAAAAACAGCTGTTTAAGCTGTTTTTTTTATTTTTCATTTGTTTGTATACATAATAAAGAACCTGAATGAATTTCTACAATTCCTTTTTCCTGAATCAATGAATTTGAAGTTAAATATAAATCACTGATTGATACTTTTCTATGATCTAAAGAATATAAAAATCCAGAATATGAAATTTCTGATTCTTCCAGTGCAAAAAAAGAAATATTTTTATAATCTTTTTTCAATTCATACCTTCCTTTTTTTAACACCCTTACTTTCTGTGTTTCATCCATTAAAATAATACTGGGATATTTTTGAATCATTAAGCTTATATTTAATACTGTATGATCCAATCTTCCACTTAAAGCACCATATAATATCACAGTGTCATATTTTTCAAAAGTTTTTAATACCGCCAGTTCACTATCGGTTTCATCTTTCATCACAGGATATTGATAAACTGGACATATTTTTTTTAATCCTTGCAGTTCTTTTTCAGACATAGAATCAAAATCCCCTATCGCATATTCAATTTTCAGATTCTGTTCCAGAATACGATAACTTCCCGCATCCACTCCTATATAGTGTGCATTTTCATCTACAGGAATTTTTTTTGATAAAGGAGTAATCAAATATGCAGTGCTCATTTTAATAGCTCCCTTATTGTTTCTTCAATGTCATTTTTAAATATATAAGAACCAGCCACTAATGTATCACATCCAGCTTCTTTTGATTTTTTCGCCGTTTCAGAATTGATTCCTCCATCAATTTCAATTCGATACGATAACCCTTTTTCTTCTCTTTTTTGTTTCAGCCATCTGACTTTCTCCAGTTGATTTTCCATAAAAGTCTGTCCACCAAAACCAGGTTCCACACTCATCACAAGGAATGTTTCAATACAGTCCAATAAACATTCAAATGATTCTATTTGTGTATTGGGTCTACATGTAATACCTGCATCACATCCTAGTTCGTGAATCAAGCGGATGGCTTCTTCTATCTTTTTTATATCATTTGAGAATGATTCCACATGTACAGTAATCTGATTGGCCCCTGCTTTTTTAAAATCGGACAAATATTTTACTGGATCACTGATCATCAGATGTACATCCAGATAAAGAGAACTGGATTCTTTAAATCCTTTTAAGATAGATGCACCAAATGTAATATTCGGCACAAAATGTCCATCCATCACATCAAAATGAAGCCATTTCGCCTGTGATTGATTTAAAATTTGTGTCTGTTTCTGCATTTTTGAAAAATCCATAGACAATACAGAAGGGGCTATAATACATTCATTCATTTTTTATTCTCCTTTATCTGCTTATAATCTTCATAAATAGAAGCATTGATCAATTTTTCGGATACTGCATTTTTGATGGCACAATCAGGTTCATTTATATGAATACAGTCTTTAAATCGACACTGATTCAAAAAAGGCTGAAAATCCAGGATTACTTCATCTAAATGGGATGTATCCATATAATTAAAATCCAGGCTGGAAAATCCTGGGGTATCCGCTACCCATCCATTGCGAATTTTATGAAGCTGACAATGTCTGGTTGTGTGTTTTCCTCTACCTAAAGCTTTTGATATTTCCTGTGTCTGAAGCTGGAAAGAAGGATCTAAACGATTTAATAAAGAACTTTTTCCTGCTCCAGACTGACCACATAAAACGCTGATTTTTCCATCAATCAATTCCATCAATGCCTGTTCATTATAGCCTGGATAAGAATAAAAGATCGGATACCCCGCTTTTTCATATTTTTTTAATTCATCTTCATAAGGTTTACAATCTTCTATCAGATCCATTTTTGTGATGACAATAACTGGTTTTACATGAGATAAAGAAACCAGAAAAATTAAACGATTCAATAAATGATCTGAAAAATCAGGATCTTTTAGACTGGTCACTATTAAAGCCTGATCTACATTGGAAATGGAAGGCCGTAATAGTTTATTCTTTCTTGGTTCAATGGAATGAATCCGATACGAATCATCCACTTTTTCAAATTGTACAACATCTCCTACTACAGGAGACTGATTCAATCTCATTTTTCCTCTTGGTTTTGCGATGATTTCTCCATTTCCTGTATCAATTGTATACTGGTTTGAAATCATTTTAATGATTGTTCCTGTTTCCATATTAATCATAATAAAGTGTTACTACACTATCTGTCCCTTCCTGTGTATAAGTACTTCCTACATCTGGATCAATTTGTACAACGGTATAATAAACGGGATTGCTTACAGCTGGTTTTAACACAACCGCAATTCCTAATTCATTCAATTCTTCTTTTACCTGCTGAACATCTTTACCAATATAATCTTTTGAAATTTTAATCGTTGGATATTCACATACTATAAATGTAATTGTTTCATTGGCATCCGGATCAATTCTCTGTCCTACTTTTAAATCTTTCTGCTGAAGAATAATACCTGGATTGGTATCTTTTTTTCCTTCGTATTCAATTTTAATATTTAATTGAACTCCTTCTTTTTCAAACTCATTCAAAACATCTGTAATATATAAACCGGTATAGTCTTCCACTAAGAAACTAGGTCCTTTAGATAAAGTAATGGTAAATTTTTTATTGTTCTTAACGATATCACCCGTTTTATAACTTGAAGAGATTACTTCTCCTTTATTATATTCATCACTGACATCGTATTTGAATACAATTAACTCGGTATCAAAATTTTCTTCCTTCAATATATCGATGGCATCCTGCTGACTTAAACCTAAAATATCGGGCATGACTTCATAATTTAAAAATCCAGGAATACGAACAATTCCACTGACCAGCAGGATCAGAACAATTAACGCAACACAAAGACTGGCAATCAGTACACCTGCAATTACAGGTCTTAAATTTCTTTTTTTCGCTTCGTATTCAACTTCTACTTTACCATTATGTAAATCTAAATTCGTTACTTTTTTATTCAGATTTAAACGTTTCACATTGCGATATTCTGGATCCAGACAATGTTCCAGATCGTATAACATTTCAGCACAATTTTTGTATCGATCATCAGGATCTTTTGCGGTTGCTTTTAAAATGATATTTTCAACCGATTGAGCAATTTGTGGATTATAATCTCTTATGCATGGCATTGGATCTTTTAAATGACGTATCGCAATTTCGGTTGGTGTACTTCCTCGAAACGGAACTGAACCACTCAACAATTCAAAAAACACAATTCCCAATGAATAAATATCCACCTGTGGATTGGGTTCTTTTCCCTGTGCCGTTTCAGGTGCCAGATAGTGAGCTGAACCCATTACTGTATTATTTGATGTTAACTGTACCGAATTGCTGGCAATCGCAATTCCAAAATCGGTAATCTTTACCGTTCCATCATCTTTTAAAATCACATTTTGTGGCTTAATATCTCGATGAATAATATTCGCCTGGTGAGCACATAAAACCGCACTGGTCAGCTGTTTCATGATATATAAAGCTTCCTGCTGAGATAAAGCTCCTCTTTTGGCAATCAGCTGTTTTAATGTATGTCCTTTTATATATTCCATGACAATATAATGCATGCCATTGTATTCGCCTACATCATATATATCTACGACATTGGGATGAGAAATGCGACTGGCAGCACTGGCTTCCCTTTGAAAGCGAACCAGAGTCATCGCATCTTCGCTTAATTTTTCTCTTAAGATTTTAATAGCAACAACACGATTCAGTATCGTATCTTTTGCCATATAAACATCGGCCATCCCTCCCTGACCAATCAAGGATAATATTTCATAGCGATTGGATATAGTTTTAATCATATGGCTCATCCAATCTATTATCAAACAGAATAACCGTACAGTTGTCCAGTCCACCAGCTAAACGAGCTTCCAGAATTAAACTGTTTACTTTATCCTGCAGACTGTATTTTTCGCTTTCTACAATATTCTGTATAACTTTGTGTTCTACATAACCATGTAAACCATCGCTGCAGACCAGTACATATTTATAATTTGACTGTATTTTATTAATATCGATTCGAAATAAGTGCCAGATGCCTAATGCATTGGTTAATGTATTTTTCTGTAAATGAGTTTTTGCCTGTTCGATGGTAATTTTCCCTTCTCTTAAAAGTTGAGCAATGACACTATGGTCTTCGCTCATCTGAATCAGACCATCGGAATAATCCGCATATATACGAGAATCCCCAACATTAAAAATATAACTCCCAATTTTTGTGATTAAAATACCGACACATGTGGTTCCCATTCCCTTATATTCTTCATGTTCTATACTTTCCGAAAAAATCTTATCATTGGCTTTATTTAAATTTTTATGAAGCCATTGATTGACCTGTACATCTTTTTGAAAAACAGGAGCCTGTAAGAAAGCATCTCTTAATACCGAAATCACAATGTGACTTGCGATTTCACCTGCCGCATTTCCACCAATTCCATCACAGACAACTGCCAGCCAGTCTTGATTGTTGTTTTGAAAAACACAATAATCATCTTCATTTACTTTTCGGACCAATCCAACATCGGAATTCGCAAATACTTTCATCTTACTGTCCCTTTCTCATTTCTTTTATTCTTAGCTGACCACAGGCAGCATCTATATCGTTTCCATGTTCTTTCCGTATTGTACAGCGAACATTGTTTTTCATTAAATAATCATAAAAAACCATCGCTTCCTGATAACTTACACTTTTAAACTGTTTTTCATCCACATTATTGTATGGTATCAGATTGACATAAGCATTCCGATTTTTTAATAATTTTGATAATTGTTTCGCATGAATTGGCTGATCGTTGACTCCCTTTAATAATATATATTCAAAAGTTAATCTTCGATTGTTTTCTTTTGAATAATAATCCAGTGCTTTCATCAATTCATCTAAAGGATAAGCTTTATTAATGGGCATCAATTGACTTCGCAATTCATCATTGGGTGCATGTAAACTAATGGCAAGATTGTACTGAGTATGTTCATTTGAAAAATCATAGATTCGATTCACCACACCACAGGTTGAAATGGTAATATGTCTTGAGCCAATTCCCAGTCCTCTATCATGATTGACAGTGGATAAAAAATTCATCACTTCATCGTAATTGTCAAATGGTTCCCCCGTTCCCATTACCACAATATGAGACAGTCTCTCGTTTCTTTGATCCAGCTCTTTTTGAACATAAACAACCTGTGCACACATTTCTCCACTGGTCAGATTTCTTTTTTTCTTAGTCAATCCACTAGCACAAAAAGCACATCCCATATTACAGCCCACCTGAGAAGAAACACATACACTTCGTCCATAATCAAAAATCATCATAACGCTTTCCAGTAAACTTCCATCTTTTGTCTGAAACAGAAATTTAGTGGTTCCATCATGACTGACCTGTTTACGAATCAATGTCAATGGATTCATTTCAAATTCTTCTTTTAAAACTTCTCTTGTTTCTTTGCTCAGATTTGACATTTCATCTATCTCGGATACTCTTGAGCGATACAGCCATTGAAAGATCTGATGTCCACGAAAGGCTTTCCATCCATGTTCAAGAGCCATATTCTGCATTTGTTCATAATTTAAATCGTATAAGCTTTTCATTCTAACCCTCTAATCTATTCGTTTTAATTTTGCCATATAAAATCCATCTTTTTCTTTTTGAGGAAAAATGGTTTTCATTTCTAAACATTCATAATTGGAATGATTCTCTATAAATTTTTCTATCTGTTTTTCATTTTCCTTCTTATTTATTGTACAAGTGGAATAAACAAGAATGCCACCTTTTTTTACATGTTTTGATGCACTTTCCAGTATTTCATACTGTAAAGGAATCAATGTATCCATATCTTCTGGCTTCATTTTTAATTTGATATCCGGTTTTCTGGATAATACACCATATCCACTACAAGGTACATCGCATAAGACTCGATCGTATTCTAAAAAAGAACTTAAATCTCTGGCATCCTGACAGAAACAGGAGACATTGTTTAAAGAAAGTCTTTGTATGTCTTTTTCAATTAATTCTTTTCTATGTTCATGCAGTTCAATACAGTCCACATGTCCACTATGATGCAGCATTTCTGCAATTGCCATAGATTTTGTACCTGGAGCAGCACAACAGTCTAGCACATTCATATTTTCTTTTATATCTAAAAATAAACAGATCTGATACGATCCTTCATCCTGTACAGAAATTTTTCCATCTTTATACAATTGATTGTTCGCAATCTGATTTAAATTTGTTTTATATAAAGTTCCACATATGTGTTCATAAGTTGTTTCAAATGTATAATTGGGATTGTATCGTATATACAGAGGCATGATTTGATTGCAGTATGGAAGCATATTTCTCATCTGCATCGATCCATATTGTTTATCCCACATTTTTAATAACCATACTGGTAAAGAATATTGAATACTTAAACGATTAAATTCATTTTCTGGATAGTTAATTTTATTTTTATTAATTTTTCTTAAGATCGCATTCACAAATCCTTTAGATCTTGGCTCTTCTTTTTTCGCAATTTCAATAGCTTCATTGACAATGGCATAAGATGGTACTTTATCTAAAAATATAAGCTGATAAACACTCATTGACAATAATACATCTATTTTATCACTGACTTTATAGTGAGCATACTGTTTCCATACATATTGACAAAAACTGTAATTCTGAATGGTTCCATAAAATATATTGGTTGCCAGAGCCTGATCTTTACAATCAACTTGATACAGATTGTTTTTTAAATACAGATTTGAATAAACCTGATGCACAATCACTTCATATAATGCACGATATACCCAATAGCGCATATTAATCCTCCAATCGGTTTGGATACATATTAATATCCAGTTTTACATTTGTTTTTAAAGAAGAATGATATGTAAAACATTCTTTAATTTTCTGATTTAATTCTTCTTTTGTATTTGATTTTATGACCAGACGAACTCTTTTTCCATCTTTTCGAGAATGAATTTCTATTGGACCTAATACTTTTAATGAATTCAGAAATTCTTTTTCTTTATTTGCGATTTCAAAAGCTTTATTAAGATCTTTGTGAATATATATTAAAGTACATAAATAAACATAAGGTGGATAATGACCTAAATGGCGATATTTCATCTCCTGTTGAAAAAAAGAAAGATAATTATGGGATAGTACACATTTCATCACAAAATGATCGGGTTCAAAAGTCTGAATGTATACATTTCCAGCTTTATCGCTTCTTCCAGCTCGACCAGAGGCTTGTTCAAGCAGCTGATAAGCAATTTCAGAAGAGGAAAAATCATTTCGGACCATTGCCAGATCTGCCTGTAGAATTCCAACGCAAGTCACACGGGCAAAATCCAGCCCCTTGGCCACCATCTGGGTTCCAATTAAAATGTCCCCTCTGGTTTCAAATTCTTTTAGAATCTTCTCATGTGCCCCTTTTTTTCGAGTACTGTCTGCATCCATTCGAATGATTCGAGCTTCTGGAAACAATTCCGATATTTTTTCTTCTAGTTTTTCGGTTCCCATACCCAGCTGATAAAACTGATGCCCATGGCATTTGGGACATTCCGATTTGAAATAAAAGCTTCTTCCACAACAATGACAGATCAAAGACTGTGAATCTTTATGATACGTTAAAGCTATTCCACAATCTGGACAAGTCATCACTTCATTGCATGTACTGCATTTAACAACTGGTAAATATCCTCTTCGATTCAGTAATAAAATCACCTGTTCTTTTCTGGATAAACATTGTTCAATTTTCTGAATTAAAGTACTGGATAAACCATTCATAGATTTTTCTTTTCGCATATCAATTAAATGAATATCTGGCATCTTCTGATTCACTCTTTGATTCAATGAAACCAGTTCATAATTTCCTTTATAAGCACGTGCATACGCTTCTAAAGAAGGTGTAGCTGAAGCCATGACAACTTTACAATGATGCACTCTGGCTCTTTGAATCAGAATATCCTTTGTCTGATAACGCGGACTATTATCCTGTTTATAAGAAGAATCATGTTCTTCATCCATAAGAATATAACCTAAGTTTGAAAAAGGCATAAAAATACTGGAACGCGTTCCAACTACAATTTTTACTTTATTTTCTTTTACCAGTTTATACTGAGAATACTTTTCCTGATTGTTTAATTGTGAATGATAGATGGCAATATCCGATCCAAAGCGAGCACTCACTCTTTCAATCATCATAGGTGTCAAACCAATTTCTGGAACCAGTATCAGTACCTGTTTTCCCTGCTGCAGTGCTTGACTGGCCAATTGTAAAAAGACTTCTGTTTTTCCTGAACCCGTTACTCCATGTAATAAAAAATAAGTTTGAGAAGATTGCGTAATCTTGTCAATGGCATCTTTCTGCTGTTTCGTTAAGGAAAATTGAGAATCTACAGAAGAAGATACCAGTTTTGGATTCTTTTCCAGTTGACGGATTTCAACATATCCTTTATCAATTAAAGCTTTTGCACAGGATTTACAGATTTTACGAAATTCACTAGCTTTAATGGGAAAAGAAATCGATTGAATCAATTCCTGCTGATGTTTTGTCAAAGGCATCTGGCTTTCCTTTTTAAAGGCCCATGATTCATATACGATTGATGCATATGTAGAAGAAGGTTTTAAAGCCGGTGGCAACATTGTTTTATAACAGGAAATAAGCGGTGCCACATAATAATTTGACATCCACTTTGCTAAATTCATCAATTCTTCATTCAGTAAGGGTGTACGATCGATCACTTCTTTTACTTCTTTTAGATTTTGAACAGAAGAGGTAACGTTTATTTCTGTTACAATTCCAATACAGTCTTTATATCCAAATGGAACCTTTACACGACACCCTACATATACTTGTTCATTACATAAATAAGTAAAGGGTTTGTTTAATTCCATTGCCTGTGTTTCTACATATACATTTATTTTCATAGTCCTTATTATATCATAAAAAAATGGCATTACTGCCATTTTGATTGTCTTAATATTTCAAAAGAAAGAACAGAAATGGCACTGGGAGCATCCAATGCATTTTTAAAATCATTTCCATAAGGAATCACAATATTCTGGCTGCTGTTTTCACAGACAAGAGAGCTCAATCCTCTAAAAGATCCTCCCAAAGCCAGTACAAAACTTTCTGGAAAATTCATTTCATATAATGAGATTGCATCTTTTCTATGTGCACAGTACAAAGGAATGTCCTTTTCCCTGCAGCAATGAATCAGTTGTTCTTCTTTTTCGATCCAGTAAATGTCCATCTTTTCAAAAGCTCCTGCACTGGCTTTTACTATCGTTTTATCCGCAAAAGACCAGTCTCTTAAAGGTAATATTAAACTTTTAGCTCCACTGGCATATAAAGTTCGACAAATGCTTCCTAAATTATAAGGATCTTCGATTCCATCTACATAAACATTAAATCCAGAAGATATGTTTTCCAGTTTTCTTTTTGTACAAAGATCTGCTTCCAGAAGCATTCCTCCATGTTTTGTACCATCGCATAAGGCATCCAGTTCACTTCGATTACATATCTGTACTTTTACATTTCTTTTTTTTGCCAGCTGAATAATATAACGAAAATCTCTGGTTCTTTTTTTACTATCTACATATAGACATCTACAATTTCGATTTTTATTTTCTAAAATAGCTTTACAGGATATAGTTCCTTCATATAAATATTTCATAAAAATATTATAACTTCTTAAGAATTATTTTTCCAGTTGTGATAAAATTTACTCGAGGTTTTGATTATGAAACAAAAAATTACGCCCGATATGAAAAAACAAATTATTGTTTATTCTTCATCTTTATTGATCGTCGCATTAATATTTCTTATACTTTTGAAATTACAGAATATACTGAATGTCTTTAAATTTATATTAAATTTACTCTTCCCTTTCATTTTAGGTTTAGGAATTGCTTTTATTTTACATAAACCACAAGCATGGCTTGAACATAAAATGAAAATGCGATCTTTGCATTTATCCAATCGAAGAATACGTTTAGTATCTACTTTAATTGTATTTATTGTTGCGATTTTATTTATTTTCTTTTTCTTACAGATATCAGTTCCTGCTATATTGGATTCTTTCCAGATTTTTATACAGAATATTGGTGAATATGGACAGACTTTAGTAAAATTCATATACAAAATTTCTACTTATTTAAAACTGGATGCAGCCCAAATTGAAAAAATTTTAGCCGATTTAAATCTGACTGCACGTATTACAGAATATATCACAAAATTTATTCCCAAGATTGCCAATTACTCTTATGCATTTATCAGTGGAACCTTTGATTTTATTTTATCTATTGTATCTGGAGTCTATATCTTACTGGATCATGAATCTTTACAGAAATTCTTTAAAAAATTTAACTATATTCTATTAAATGACAGTTTAGCAGATTATTTATGTTTATGGGTCAATGATGCCAAAGATATTTTTGAAAAATTCATTATTGGAAGCATTATTGATTCAACAATTATTGGACTGGTATGTTATATTGGTATGCTGATTTTTAAAATTCCATATGCTCCAATGATTGGTTTAATTATAGGAGTAACCAATATCATTCCAATGTTTGGTCCATTTTTAGGTGCGATACCGGTTATATTCTTACTTTTACTGATCAAACCAATCTATGCCATTGGATTTATGATTTTTATTGTGATCTTACAGCAAATTGATGGAAATATCATTAAACCAATTGTTTTAGGAGACCAGTTAGGAATCAATGGATTCTGGATCTTATTCTCGGTTACCGTTGGTGGTGGTCTATTTGGTGTTTTAGGAATGTTTTTAGGTGTTCCTGTTTTTGCCCTGATTTATACTACAATAAAAGAATATACCGAGCTGAAATTAAAACAGAAAAAGAAAATCATTTCTTCTTAAGAGCGTAAGCTCTTTTTTTATTCTTTATTTTTGATTTTTCTATAGTTTTGTGTAAAATAAATCCGAGGTGATATTTTGGAAATATTTTTAGAAATTATCCATGATACATGGATCATGCTTCCTTTATTATATATAACATACTGTATACTTGAAATATTTGAAAGAAAAGAAACAAGTGATGATTCCATGTTTTATTCTTTACAGAAATATGGACCCTTATTTGGCGCAATATTGGGTTTGATTCCCCAGTGTGGATTCAGTATACTGGCCAGTATGCTCTTTCTTCAAAAGAATATCACTATGGGTACTTTGATTGCTGTAATGATCGCAACCAGTGATGAAGCCATTCCGGTATTATTATCCAATCCTTCTTTATTTTCATCCCTAATAAAGCTGATTCTCTGTAAATTTGTGATTGCAGTAACTGTAGGATACATTGTGGACTTTATTCTTGTTCGAAAACAGAAAATTATTCGTTTTGAAACCATGGAAGAGGAAGAAGACTATGAAGAAGACGATACCAGTAATGCATGTCCCTGCTGTTATACACAATATCCTTTATACATCAGTGCATTAATAAGATCTTTAAAAATTTATATATTTATATTTATTACTTCTTTAGTATTAACACTGTGCATTGAAGCAATCGGAGTGGAGAAAATGGAGACGATACTTTTATCAAAATCGATTTTCCAGCCTTTTATTACCGCCTTATTTGGATTCATTCCCAATTGTGCCATTACCGTTATACTGGCACAGCTTTATACAATTTCCGGTATATCCTTTGGATCTCTACTAGCTGGTCTAATCACGAATGCCGGCTTAGGTCTGGTATGTCTGATTCGATATGGTGCCAGTAAAGAAAATATAGTAAAAGTATTTATTATTTTATATATTACAGCTGTCTTATCTGGCATACTGATGATTCTTCTATAAAAAAAGAATCAGATTATTCTGATTCTAAAAAATCAAGTATATCTTTATATACGATTTCATGTTCTTTTTCATTTAAGATTTCATGTCTCATATTTTCATATAAATGATTTTGAATGGATTGATATCCCAACTGTTTTAAAAAGTTCTGGGCTTCGATCCATTTTTCTTTTGTATCAATACAAGGATCCTTTTCTCCTGCAATAAATAGAATTGGCAGTTCTTTATGATCACATTTCCACTGACTGGCATTATAAACATCATTCATTAATGAAAATAAATTTAAAAATCCATTTAAGGTAAAAGTAAAACCACATAAAGGATCTTCATTGTATGTATATACATTTTCTTTATTTTCACTTAACCATGTATTTTCTAATGAATCATTAAATCTTTTTGAATAAGAAGAAAATGCGATATGTTGAATCAATGAACTTCTGTGTTTCTTACCCTACAGTTTCATTAAAAATTTCGTTAATGTGATTGCCGATTCAATCGCATCATTTTTTGAAGGAGAACCACATACAATCAATTTATCAATGTCTTTATCAAAGTATTTACAAACTTCTCGAACTACTAAAGAACCCATAGAATGCCCCATTAAATAAAGAGGAAGGTTGTATTCTTTTTTAAACTTCATCCCTATATCATGAGCATCTAAATAAATGTATGTACCTGTTTCATCATAAAAATAACCCAGATCATCTGTATGCTTGATACTTTGTCCATGTCCTCTATGATCATGAATCACAACTACATATCCCTGATTACATAGATACCGCATAAAAGGCAAATATCGTTCTTTATGTTCTGCCATACCATGAACAATCTGAATAATGGCTTTCTTCTTGTTTTCAGGTTCCATGTAAATACCTTCTAATTCCAGACCATCCTGTTTTGATTCAAATTTAAATATTCTTTCCATATTCATCACCTGATTTTATTATATAGAAAAGACAGAGAAATTAAAAATATTATGCTTCCTATGCCATATAACATCCAGAGACCGAAAGGAATAAAAACAGAAGTAGATACTTTATTTCTCTCATTGATTACAGAAACGGTTGCTTCTCTGTTTTGTATCTGATCATTCACTTTAAACTGGATACCATCCCATTCAATTGAAATATTATCGGAACATAAAACATAACCATCAGGTGCTTTTACTTCTTTAAGAATATAGGATCCCTTTGGAATCGTAAAAGAGGCCATCCCATCAATTGTCTTTTTTGATTCTATACAAATATCTCCATCACATAAAGAAAAGACAGCTGATTTCCTTATTCGATTTCCATTTTCATCTACTTTTATTACTTTTAAAATAGGATAGTCCTGTTTTATTTTTGGATGAATGGTCACATCCCGATCTTTTAGAAAAATTAGAATCGGTTCATTCTTTCCTTCTATAGAATTAAAAAGATAAACGCCTTTTTCAAGAGCATATTTGGGATTGTTTTTGTCAAAAATATATTCTATTTTATCTGGATTCCATAATTCTCTTGCCAGATTTTCTAATTCATTGCTGGTAAAAGTCTGATTCAGATCCAAACCGGTTTCAAAAGATATAAATTGATTCTTTTGAAAAGATGCGATTTTATACATACCAAAAGTATTCGACTCAATACCAGTAAAATCTACCGACAGAAACAAGTTGGATTGTCCATATATGGATACAATACAAAGTAAACTTGCGATCAGAATTTTAAATGTTTTCATAATGTTTCCCATACCTTATATAAAAAAGCAGTAAAACAGCAGGTATCAGAACAAATATCGTTTCTCGATTGGATATCCATTTCTTTTTTATATTTTCTTTCTGTTTCTTCTGATAATCTGTACGATATCCATTGATAACAAGACGATGGGTATTAATTCCATATGGAGTGCATGTAACTAAAGAAACTATGTCAAATCCTTCTATAATTTCCAGCTGATCTAATTGTTCTGGTTCAATAACCTGAATATCTTTTACTTTATACGCAAGAACTTCTTTTCCTACATAAATATAAAACAGGTCTCCCTTCTCTAATTCATCCAGTCGGGTAAATAATTTTGCACTGGCCAATCCGGTATGACCTGTTAAAATGCTTCTTGTACTGGTTCCACCCACTGGAAATGAGGAGGATGGAAGATGCCCAGCTCCAATGGAGAGAACATCTTCATTTACCCCATGATATATCGGTAAAGATAATTGTATTTTTGGAATTTCAATCTGCCCCATCATTCCATTTGATGTAAAATTCAAGATTGATTCATAATCCATTCTATATCCATTGTAAAAAGATTCATTATACGCTCTGGCTTTTTGAATCTGTTTTGCGATTTCATTTGGATCGAAATCTTCAATTTCTTTAAAATAGGTAGATATAACCTTTGACTGATTTATATTCTGGAAAATAGAACTGAAAAATGGAAACATACAAAGGATAAAACCAGATAAAATGAGGATACGATTAATCCAGCTTTTCATTTTTCTGTTTTCGCAAATTGTAAAGACCAGCAATCATCAGTAAACTTCCTCCTGCCAATAATATAAGTGTCATACTAGAACCCGTTACAGGTAATTTTGAACCTGTCTGGTTAACAATCTTTAGTTGGATAGAACCTGTTTGAACATCCGTCTGTAAAGCTTTGCTGCCACTATTTAACAGTCCATTCAAAAATTGTTTAATCTCACAGTTTGCACTGAGTGTTTCTAATACCTGGTCACTGGCTCCCTGATTTTCATAATAACTGTTACGATCGGTTGTAAATTCTGGTGTAATTACAATTTTTATAGAATCCTGAATTTTACGATATCCATCTGGAGCCTGTGTTTCTTTTAAATAATACGTTCCCTGATCTAACCCGGAAATATTAAACAGACCATTTTCATCAGAAATCATTTCATCCGATTCCGCATTGGACAGATAGTCTTCATTCATAACTACATAAACATTCTCTACTTTTTTTAATTTAATTTCCTGCGTTCCATTTTCATCTCTATATAAGCGAAATTTTGCACCTTGTAAAGACTGATTCTCTTCATTGGTTTTGACTGCATTGATCTGGTAAGTGAAACATACAACACTATCCCATGGTGTCATACCGGTATCATTGGTTCCATCTGTATCTGGATTGTTTGAAAATTCCAATGCGACCTTATTTTCAAATCCAGCTCTTCCAGATCTGTCTTTTGCCTTTTCATTCAGATAAGCATTATAGGTAAACAATACTTTCTGTCCATATCCATTAGAAAACTGCTGATCAATAATGGACTTAATGTCTGAAATCTGAACAATAAAGCTTTCATTGTCTGTATTTTCTACAATTGAGTATTGATTGGATGGTACTGTATATGTTTTTTCAGAATCTGAAATCTGAATCTGTACAGAATCTGAATCAAAAGTTAAAGCTTCATCCATGATATCATGGAAAATCATTTTATACGTATTATAGGCTTTGATATCAGGAATGTATGTTTCATATTTATAAGGAATACTTTGCCCTATTTCATAATCCCCTATATCATTCCATCCAATATTTAAATCGTCCTCTTCTATTTTTTTAATGATAGAAGGATAATCCGATTTAATCTGAATATCACAAGAATCATCCGCAGTATCCAGTAAAATTAAAGAAGCTGCACTGTGTGTATCTTGTACACTGGTAATTTCATCAATCATGTAATAACCTGGCTGCAATCCCTGAATTTCAATCGAACCATCTTCTAAAGTATTCGTTACTGTAAATGTATCACTGGAATAGCCCTGGGATACAAGCTGATCACGGATTTCTTCAATCAATTCTCTTAATGAGGAGGAATGATCTTCTAATGACTGAATATAATCAATTACTTCGTATTCACTGATAGAATCTTTATTAAGTCGATTTGAAACCACATCCTCTATAACATCTTTATATTCTTCATTATAGAAATAATTGATAGAAGTATTTGAAATTTGTGCCTGAAACAGTTTATAGACGGCAAACTGCTTTGAAACAAGGCTCTGATTTCCATTTGGTAAAATACGAATTTTAGCCTGTCCATTATTGTAGTCTACGATTCCATTGACTGTATTTATATTCTCATAGGCACAGATCGGATAAGTATTCAATGCGTTTAGAATACAACCACCTAAACTAAGTTGTAGAGTAGAGGCAATTGCGATTTTTTTAATTATATTTTTCTTTTTCATTTCTTTTTCTCCTTAAAACAATAATCATTAAAAATGTACCTGTACAAAAAATCATCAATTGTCCATTATTACCGGTTACTGGTAATTTTTTTACAGGTGTATTCAGTACATTCATTCGGATAATATGATTCTCTATATCAATATCAGTAATATTTGTATTGATTGTAATATCATATTGATCATACACAGGAACACAATTCAATCGAATGACATATATATTATTATTTTCTTCATAACCATCCAGTCCTTGTGTTTCTTTACAGTAATAGACCATATTGTTTTCTAAACCTTCAAATGTACAAATTCCCTTTTCATCTGTTGTTTGTATATCCATGATCTGTGTACAGTCTTCATCTTTAAATAATGTGAATGTAACGTTTTCTAAATCCATTTGGAATGGATCGGTTTTATGAATCTGTAAAGAAAAATCTTTGACTTTATTTTCAAATATTACCTGGTTTACTTTTTCATCTTCTAAATAGATTCCATCTTCTTTTACTTCAAAATCTAATTTTATATTTTCATTCTGATAATGCTTATTCGCCTTTTCTTCCTGTAAACTATGCATTCCAATTTCTAAACCTTCCATATGAATGCAGCCATTTTCATCCGTTATCAGTCTTTCTTCCTTTTCATTAAAGGTATGAACAAATACAGTATCTTTAATTGGAATCGGAGTATGATCCTGATATTTATAAATTGTGAATTCATTTTTATCATTATAAAAAATGGAATAAGAAAAGAATTCCGTATCACAAATGTTTTTCAGTACTTTTCGTTCCTGTTTTAGATAACCTTGTGCCGGTTTTTTTTCTTCCAGAATGAGAGTACCCAAAGGAAGGATCGGGTTGTTTTCATCATCTTTATAGATTTCATCTCCACTCACAAAATGATCTTCATCAAAATAAAGACAACCATTCGAATCGGTTTTAAAGACCCATGTTTTTAAAGGTTCCATCTGTTCACATTCTTCCAAGGAATAAGAATTAAATCCATAAAACTGAATTTTAAATTGAGTATCACAGATGCCATTATAAGTTTGACTGTCTCTCTTTTTTAAAATAAGGGGACTATTATGATAGAATGGTTTATCGTGTACTTTTACTTTATTATCTGTATTATTTTCAACTGTAAAAGACAGGATTTCTTCATTGATTTCGTATCCATTTCCAGCTTCTATTTCTTTTAAATAATAAGTATTGGAATCTAAAGAGAGAGTTTCATTGGGTGAAATGGTTGTGAATAGAGTTGTACAGGCTGCATCGGTATATATTCCATATACAGCTTGTTCTAAAAAATAACAATCGTTATTTTCTGTGATGGAAGGAAGCAAGGAATTTTTTTCTAAAGTGACTGTTCCTTTATTTTCTATTTCCCAATAAATTAAAGTCTGACAACTTGTCGTAATTCCTTGCCAGTTTGTTCCTGTCTGATTACAGCTTGCAGCATAGATTTTGAAATTTGAAGGAGGAGAGGGTAAATTAAAAATCCAATTGTATTCATTAACTATCATATGATTTCCATTGGTGGCAGTTCCTGCAACCGTTGTTTTTGAATACGCATAGGATACCAGCTCATTTGTAATTACTACTGCTTTATTTTTATCATTATTAACAGAAGCTAAAATACGATCTCCGGGGACACAGATATCCATAATACATGATTTTTCTTAAGTTTTCATTGGAGGATACATCTATTGGCTGATTCAAAGAATATCCCAGTCTGGGAGGAGATAAATTGGCATTGCCACAGAATGCTCTTTTTCCATCCACTTCCCATAATCCACCATTCATCGTAAGAGTTCCATATTGGGTTTTAATGGATACAATCGAACTTTCCCAGAAATATGTTACCGTTGGTGTTAAAGAGTAAAATTGGATGCCGTTTAAACTTTCTTCATAAGTAAAATCCGGTGGTATTAAAATAGCAGCCTGTAATGGGATCAGCATAGAAATGGAATCATAGTCATCATAATAACGATCGGTAATAAAATACTGATCATCAACATAAGAATAGGCATTGATTTGAGAAACAATTTCTTTTCTTTGAAGGATATATTTATCTGTATTTCCATTTTTATATTCGTTTAGAATATCCAATTCTTGCTTGCTTACAGACATAGATCCTTTCGAAGTGGAAAAATCAATATTTCCCTGTTTTGCTTCAATTGGCAAGGATGTCACAAATAATAAAACACATATCATTAGGATCCATTTATATTTTTTCATTTAAAATCTCCTTACATTTATACCGTCGTTTATATTTCAAAATTCTTACCTCCTGTATACTATATACGTAAAAGTATTAAAAAACGCAAAAAAAAAAGCTGATTATTTATCAGCTTAATTTTAAAATGGTGGGGACGGAGGGACTTGAACCCTCACGGTGTTACCACCAACGGATTTTAAGTCCGTTGCGTCTGCCTATTCCGCCACGACCCCATAAGATGGAGGTTCCGATCGGATTCGAACCGATGGTCACAGAGTTGCAGTCTATTGCCTTAGCCACTTGGCTACGGAACCATGTACAGTTAATTAACTGCCTATTTATTATATCCAAACTCCATCTATAATGCAACAAAAAAAATTAAAAAAAGCAGAATTTCTTCTGCTTAATTGTTTCTTCGACTTCCCAATAATCTTAAAACATATAAGAAAATATTGATAAAATCCAAATACAGCTGCAATGCCATAAAGATGGAAATTGAATCATCACTAACCATACCACCATTGTAATACAGCAATTGATTTAAACGTTTCATATCCCATATTGTGATTCCTGTAAATATCAGAAGTCCAATAAAACAGATGACTCTTTCAAAAGCAGCAACATGGAAAATCATTAAAATCAATTGGGAAAGAATCAATGCCATCAAAGCACCGGTACAGATTACACCCAGACTTGTCAGATCTTTTTTTGTTGTAAAACCAATGATTGCAAGAGATCCAAAATAGATAGCTGTAACAATAAAGGCAATATAAGCCATCCCTAATCCATAATATAGAAAAGTTGGAGTCAATGAAATTCCTAATGTAAACGAATATAAGATAAACAGTCCTTTTAAAGTTGAAGAACTGGCTCTATATAAAAGCGCACTAAAGGCAATGACGATAGCAATCTGAGCAACCATCAGCAATATACTTAAAAATCCTGAAGTAAAGAAATAATAAACAAATCCAGATGAAATAAAGACAATGGATGTAATGGCACTAATCAGCAATCCAATTACCATCCAGACAAAAGTCACAACAAGAGAATGTTGTGATACACGAGAATTCCATGTATTCTCATTCATACAATCACTTCTTTCTATTTATATTTTTCATCTAAAAATTGAAGAGCTTCCGGAATTGTCATTTCTTTTTTCTCATTATCATAACGAGAAACAAATTCAACAATTCCTTCACTGGCTTTTCTTCCTACCGTAAAACGATAAGGGATTCCAATTAATTCCATATCTTTGAATTTAACGCCCGGTCTTTCTTTACGGTCATCATATAATACATCATATCCTTTTGAAATACAATAATCATACATTTCACTGGCTACTTTACACTGATTTTCATCTTTATCTGAAATCTGTACAATGGCAACTTTAAAAGGAGCAATTTCTTCAGGCCAGATAATTCCTGCTTCATCATGATGCTGTTCCACTACAGCTGCCATACATCTTTCCAATCCAATTCCATAACATCCCATCCAAACAGGCTGTAACTGGTTATTCTGGTCAGTGTAATATAAATTCATTGTTTTTGAATACTTTGTACCTAGTTTAAATAAATTTCCCACTTCAATTCCATGATCAAAAATCAATTTCTTATGACATTTTGGACAGATATCTCCTTCCTGTACCTGACATAAATCCAAAATAGAAACAGGTTCAAAATCTTTACAGTTTACATTGATCATATGATGGTCACTTTTATTGGCCCCTACGATAAAGTTTTTCATATGTGTAATCTGACGATCCATATAAACTGGACAATCAATTCCTACAGGGCCTGCAAAGCCTACTTTTGCATGCGTTACTCTTTCCACTTCTTCAAAAGAAGCCAGTTCCATTTCATTGGCATGCAAAGCCTTTAATACTTTTGTTTCATTTAATTCGCGATTTCCAGGAATACAGAAAGCATATGTTTTTCCATCCACACTATAAACCAGTGTCTTGACAAAATCTTTTGTGCTTTTCCCAAAGAAAGCAGCCACTTCTTCAATGGTTTTCGCATCGGGTGTGTATACAACTTCTTTTTCTAACATTTGAGCCGGATCATCTTCCATCACGTCTAAAACTTCTGTAATCTCCAAATTGCTTGAAAAGTCACAGTTTTGGCATCCTACAACTACATCTTCTCCAATCTGACTGATTGCCTGGTATTCTTCACTTAATAATCCACCCATTGCCCCTGTATCGGCCTTTACAATTTTATAATTTAATCTCAGTCGATCAAAAATACGACAATAAGCATCGTACATTTTCACATAAGATTCATCCAGTCCATTTGAATCTATATCAAAAGAATATGCATCTTTCATAATGAATTCACGTACACGTATCAGACCATAGCGAGGTCTTGTTTCATCTCGATATTTAGTCTGAATCTGATATAAATTATAAGGAAAATCTTTATAGCTTTTTCCATTCATAGAAGCTGCTAAAGTAAACAATTCTTCATGTGTTGGTCCTAATACATATCGTTTATCATAACGATCGTTTAAACTGAACATATTGGAACCAAAAGCTTCTCTTCTTCCAGATTGAATATATACATCTTCTGGAATTAAAGCAGGCATCAAAAGTTCCTGTGCCTCTTTGGCATCCATTTCTTCACGAATTATGTTTTCTATTTTAGAAAGTACTTTCTTTCCCATTGGCATAATCATATAGATCCCATTAGATGTTTTTTTGATCATACCCGAACGCACCAGTAAATTACTGGAAATGCTGTCTTCATCTTTCGCATTTTCTCTTAATGTATAAAAAAAACTTTTGCTTAATTTCATAATTACCTTCTTTCTATCGAATCTTTCGAATCATCGCATATTTTTCAATTGGACCTGACCATTTCGTTTTCACAATCTGCATTGGTTTATTACATATATCCACAAGCTGATCTTTATCATCGTATACACTTCCTATATAAACTTTTGTAGATACAATATGAGGTCCAAATATTTCAAAGGTTCCCTCCGGAACAAAATGATTTTTTACCTGTAAAGTCGCAAAATTTGAATCTGTATCATAATCCAGTACATAGGCCACATATTCCTGTGTAACCGTTTCATCATGATCCTGATAAAGCTGTACTTTCTCATCTGGAATTCCTTTATAAAATCCAGGCCCGGTCATACGATTTTCCGCTTTTGCGATTTCTCTTTTTGTCTGTTCAATAATATCTTTTGAAGCATAGCCATTTTCATAAATGGAATCAATTAAACGCCGATAAGAAGAAACAACAGTTGCCAGATAATAACTGGATTTCATTCTTCCTTCAATTTTTAAAGAAGCAACGCCCATTTTTATAAACGATTCAATAAAATCAACGGCCTGCAAGTCTTTTGAACTCATTGAAAATAAATTATGAGGATCACTGACTTCCCTGTTTGAATCCATTAAATGATATTTCCATCGACAGCTTTGTGCACAACCTCCCCGATTGGCATCTCTTAATGTCATATGATTGCTTAAAACACATCTACCTGAATAAGAAATACACATACCTCCATGAATAAAAACTTCAATTGGCAATATATTTTTTTTACAGATTTCTTCAATCTGTTCCATTTGACATTCTCTTGCCAGTACCACTCTATCCATTCCTTTTTCTTTCCAGAAAGATACCGCTTTGGAATTGGTTGATGAATGCTGTGTAGAGACATGTACCTGGTAAGACACATTTAATCTTTTTGCCAGCATCATAATCGAAGGACTGGCTACAATAATGGCATGAATACCAATTTCATCTAATTTTTTTAAATATTCTTCTAACCCATCCAGATCGTCTTCATGAGGCAGCATATTAACCGTAACATGAACGTGTGAATGATGTGCATTGGCAAAATCCACTAGTTCTTTAATTTCTCCCAATGAAAAATTAGAAGCCCTGGAACGCAAAGAGAATTGTTTGCCTCCAATATAAACCGCATCGGCTCCATATAAAATCGCAATTTTCGCTTTTTCCAGGTTTCCAGCAGGAGCTAACAGTTCAATTTTATTCATCTTTTTTCTCCTTCTTTTTTATAGATTCCTGGTAATACCATTTTGAACATCCAGGTATATAATTTTTCTTTTCAAGATAAGATCTTAATACATCAATGGTCCACTGATCATCAAAGAAGATAGAATCGATACGGAAACGTTCTATATTCAATTTCTTTAATTCTTCAAGCTGATCATAGCTTTCAACAGGCTGTTCACTAAAAATATATGTTCCATTTTCATCTTCCACTATTGGCATTTTACCAGTACGAGTGGATTCAATAAGGGTATATTGTTCTTTCTCTTTTTCTTTTTGAATGGCTTTAAAATAATTCGAAATCAAAGGTCTTCTGGAATATAAAATGGAATAATATCCAGATATTAATATTTCAAATGAATGATTTTTTGAAGCAATTTTTCTTATTTCTTCTAAAGATAATTCATGAGCCAGACTGACACTTTGTATTCCCTCATTTAAATAAAATAAAATATCATTTGAATTGGTAATCAATGTTTCTGGCTGGTAAATACAAATGGATTCCATATGAAGCTTTTTTGCGATATACAAAATCCCTTCATCCGCAAAGTAGATTCCATCCACCTTTATTTCCTTTAAATAAGACAAAGTCAATTCTACTTCTTCTAATTCCTGTTCATGAATCAGTTTAAGAAAATTGATATATAATTTTAAATTGTTTCGATCACATTCCTTTTTCCAGATCTTCAGATCTTCTAAAGAAACGGTATTACAGTTTCTTATTGAAAAATCTGGAATTCCTACAATAATCGCATCAATTCCATTTTGTTTTAATATCGGTATAGATTCAAATTGATGAATGGTTGAAATATACATAATTTTATCCTTTCAGATTATTAATATATCATATTTTATAATTAAAATCGATTGAATGTATCCATTAGCTTCATTAATTCAAGTTCTGAATATACAACATAATCACTGCATGGACCTTCTAATGTATGATGACGATTGAAATGAATGGTTTTCAGTCCTGCTTTTTTAGCACCCTCCATATCATTTTTATAATTGTCTCCTATATAATACCAGTCTTCACTTTTTTCATTCATTGCTTCCAATACTTTATGAAAAGCTCTAACATCCGGTTTGGCATAACCAATCTGACCAGAAGTAAAAATATTTAGTGGATCCACAAAATCTTCCACCTGCAAAGCTTTACATTTATTTCTCTGATGATTATTTTCTCCATTGGTTAATATCGCATACTGATGTTTATGATTTATAAGATATTCTTTAAATTCTGGATCCATTTGAATACGATACTGATTCTCTTTATATATTTTCTGAAACGTTTCTGCTTTTGAATAGGGAATATCAATCTGTATATCCTTTAAAGTATTCAATATACGATAAATACCTGCTGTATAAGGATTCAGTGAACCATCCTGAATGGAATCAAACATTTCATCTCCTTTTTTACGATATAAATCATATAAAGAAGAAATATCCATTTTTAACAATTCTGGCAATACAGTTTCAACAGCATTTATAAATGGCTGTTGACAATTGTATAAAGTGTCATCACAATCAAACATAAATTTCATAATCTCACCTTTTTAATAATACAAAAAAAAGCCTGTAGAATCTACAGGCATAAAACTTTATTTATATAATTCAACAAGTTTTTGTAAGTGTTCGTAACGTTCTTTAGCTAATTCTTCGTTCTTAGTGAACAATCTTTCAGCTCTTTCTGGGAATGGTTTTACTAAACGAGCGTAACGAGCTTCATTCATTAAGAATGCACGGTAATCTTCCCACTTACCTTCTTTAGAAGTTAATGTGAATGGGTTCTTTCCTTGTGCTTTCTTAGCTGGGTCAAATGAGAATAAGTTCCAGTAACCAGCAGCAACGGCTTTCTTCATTTCATCCTGACAGTGGTTCATTCCACCTTTGGCAATACCATGTAATTCACATGGAGCGTATCCGATGATTAATGAAGGTCCATTGTAAGCTTCTGCTTCAGCAATACATTTAACTGCCTGAGCAGGGTTAGCTCCTAATGCAATCTGAGCTACATAAACATATCCGTAACTCATTGCGATTTCTGATAAAGATTTTTTCTTCATTTCTTTACCAGCCGCAGCAAACTGACATACTTCTCCAACGTTAGATGCTTTAGAAGCCTGTCCACCAGTATTGGAATACATTTCTGTATCGAATACCATAACGTTTACGTTTTCACCAGAAGCTAATACGTGGTCTAATCCACCGAATCCGATGTCATAAGCCCAACCATCTCCACCAAAGATCCATACAGATTTCTTAGCTAAGTAATCTTTCTTTTCAAGAATTTCACTTGCCAGTGGTGAATCTGCTTTTTCAATTTCAGCTACCAATGCAGCTGTAGCTGGTGTATTGGCTTTTGTATCGTCTTTTGTTTCCAGGAATTTAGCAAAAGCTGCTTTTAATTCTTCAGAACCGTTTTCTGCTAATTCAGCTACTTTTTCAATTGTCTGTTCACGCAATACTTTTTGTCCTAAAGCCATACCGAAACCATGTTCCGCATTGTCTTCGAACAATGAGTTAGACCATGCAGGTCCTTTTAATGTGTCTTTATTTACTGTATATGGACTTGTTGCAGCTGGTCCACCCCAGATAGAAGAACATCCAGTTGCGTTTGAAATATACATTTGTTCACCAAATAATTGTGTTACTAAACGAGCGTATGAAGTTTCAGCACATCCAGCACAAGAACCAGAGAATTCTAACAATGGCTGGTTATATTGAGAACCTTTAACTGTTGTATCGGCAAATCCAGAATCTTTCTTAGAAATATTTGCTACTAAGTAATCAAATACTGGTTGCTGATCTGCCTGATCTGCCTGAGGTACCATTTCGATGGCTTTTGTAGGACATACAGTGATACATTCACCACATCCCATACAGTCTAATGGTGAAACAGACATAATGTATTTGTATTGACCAGCTTTTGGTTTCAGATCGGCAACGACCATATTTTCAGGACCATTGGCAACTTCCTGGTCTGTTAATAAGAATGGACGAATTGTCGCATGTGAACATACAAAAGCACACTGGTTACATTGAATACATTTAGAAGCATCCCATGCAGGAACCATAACGGCTGTTCCACGTTTTTCGTAAGCAGAAGCTCCTGTTTCCCATTGTCCATCCGCATTTTCAACGAAAGCCGATACTGGTAAAGAATCTCCATCCATGATTCCAACCGGATTCATAATGTCTTTTACCAGTTTAACTGTCTTAGGACGTCCGCTTAATTCTGCAGGTGCAGCATCTGGAGCTGGATTAGACCATGAAGCTGGTACTTCCACTTTATGAGTCGCATCAACACCGGCATCAATAGCACGATAGTTCATTTCTACGACAGCATCACCTTTTTTCGAATAAGATTTTTTAGCTGCCTGTTTCATATAATCTACAGCCTGATCAATTGGCATTACATTAGCTAATTTAAAGAATGCAGCCTGTAAGATTGTATTTGTACGTTTACCCATTCCAATTTCAATGGCTTTATCAATGGCATTGATTGTATACAGCTGAATGTTGTTGTCGGCAATATATTTTTTTGCTTCTGCATTCAAATTCTTTTCCAGTTCTTCATCTGACCACTGACAGTTGATCATGAATACCCCACCAGGTTTAACATCCTGAACCATCTTATATCCTTTAACAACATAAGAAGGGTTATGACAAGCTACAAAGTCAGCCTGATTGATGTAATATGGTGAACGAATTGGGTTATCTCCAAAACGTAAGTGAGAAATTGTGATTCCTCCTGTTTTCTTAGAGTCATACTGGAAATAAGCCTGGATATATTTATCTGTATGGTCACCAATGATCTTTGTAGAGTTTTTGTTGGCACCAACTGTACCATCTCCACCTAATCCCCAGAATTTACATTCTACGGTTCCAGGTGCAGAAGTGATTGGAGCTGGTTTTACTTCTGGTAAAGATAAGTTTGTGACATCGTCAACGATACCAATTGTGAAACGAGGTCTTGGATTGTCTTTCTTCAGTTCTTCATAAATTGCGAATACACTTGAAGGAGGAGTATCTTTTGATCCCAATCCATAACGACCACCATTTAATACGATGTCATTTAATCCTGCTTCACGTAAAGTTGTGGCAACATCCAGATATAAAGGATCTCCTAATGAACCAGGTTCTTTTGTACGGTCTAATACAGCCACCTTTTTAGCTGTAGCAGGCAATACTTTCAACAAGTGTTTAGATGACCAAGGACGATATAAACGAACTTTGATCACACCAACTTTTTCACCTTTAGCTGTTAAGTAATCAATAACTTCTTCAATTACGTCATTGATAGAACCCATTGCAACGATTACACGGTCAGCATCTGGTGCTCCATAATAATTGAACAAATCATAATTTGTTCCTAATTTTTCATTGATTTTACCCATGTATTTTTCAACAACAGCTGGTAAAGCATCGTATGTGCTATTGCATGCTTCACGGTGCTGGAAGAAAATATCTCCATTTTCATGAGAACCACGCATTGTTGGGTGTTCTGGGTTTAAAGCATGTTCACGGAATGCTTTAACAGCATCCATTGGACACATTTCTTTTAAATCCTGGTAATCCCATTCTTCAATTTTCTGAATTTCATGAGATGTACGGAATCCATCAAAGAAGTTGATAAAAGGAACTTTTCCTTCTAAGGCAGCCAAATGTGCCACTGGACTTAAATCCATAACTTCCTGTGGGTTTGTTTCACATAACATCGCAAAACCAGTCTGACGACAAGCATAAACATCGGAATGATCTCCAAAAATATTTAATGCATGTGTAGAAACTGTACGAGCTGATACATCAAATACACAAGGTAATTGTTCAGCTGCAATTTTATACATGTTAGGAATCATTAATAATAATCCTTGAGATGCAGTGAATGTAGTTGTTAAAGCACCTGTTGCCAATGAACCATGTACGGCACCAGCAGCTCCGGCTTCAGATTGTAATTCACTGACAACAACCTGATTACCAAAAATGTTTTTTAATCCAGCAGCAGACCATTGATCCACAAAGTCAGCCATTGGACTTGATGGAGTGATTGGATAAATCGCAGCCACTTCTGTATATGCATACGCAACATGAGCCGCAGCCTGATTTCCATCCATCGATTTTCTTGCTCTAGGCATGATAATAACTTCCTCCTTATTATTTTCACATACAAATTAATTATATTGTTTTTTTTTAATTTTTTAAAGCCCTTTCCTACAAATATTCTCATTTTTTATATGCATTCTAATTCTAAAACGATCCAATTGATTAAAATTGAAACAATTGTATTTATCTGTTCTTCTTCTAAAACCATGTTTGAATCAATATGATGCCATTTATGTAAGCATCCTCTGCAGCAGCAGGCACATGCATGCATCGCAATAAAAACCGGATGCCCTTTCATTGGCGTCTGTTTTCCATCATTGATCAATTTATACTTCAATCTCTGAACAATAAAATCATAGGCATGTCTAGTCATTACATCCATTCCCTTTTCTTTTATATATTGTTGATCATATTCTTTTAAATGAAAAGAAGCACGAAATTTAGATTTTTTCAATACATCATAAACTGGATAATATGTAAAATTCAATTGTGCTTTTTCTGCCTGACAAACACGATTTGACACATCAATTCTATATAATTTATCTTTGTAAAAGTATTTCCCTGTATAAATAAAATAAAAGGAAATATGTTTTTTTGAAATGAACCCCAAAAATTGGACTTCCAATTAAGGAGGTTCATTTTCTTTATGGGAAAGCTTACAAGAGAACAAAAAATCGAAATTTACAAGAAACGAAAACAAGGAATATCATACAAGCAAT
>NZ_VUMM01000016.1 GCF_009696175.1 Floccifex porci | reverse complement strand
AGAAGCAGCTGTAAGAGCCTTACAGGTAGCAGGATTGGATATCACAATGATCAATGATGTGACACCAATTCCACATAATGGATGTCGTCCACCAAAACGACCTCGTGGATAAAATGGATAAGGAGGATCCCTGATGAACGTAAATTTTAATATCAAGACATTAGAAGAATCAAATACATTAGGAAAATTTGTATTTGAACCCATTGATTATCGTTTTGGAACCACATTAGGAAATGCATTACGAAGAGTACTTTTATCATCTGTTCCAGGAGGAGCGGTTTATTCTATTCGTATTGACGGCGTTTATCATGAATTTACTGGAATGAACGGAGTTACAGAAGATGTAGCAGCGATTATTTTAAAGTTAAAACAGTTAATTCTGAAAATTGATATTTCCGATAATGATATATATACGTTACGTATAAATAAGCAGGGTCCTTGTGTTGTAAAAGCAGGAGACATTGAATGTCCTGCAGGAGTGGATGTATTAAATCCTGAATTGGAAATTTGTACATTGGCCCAAGATGGTGTATTAGATATGGAATTACTGGCAAAGCTGGGAAGAGGATTTGTTCGTTCCGATACAAATAAGGCATTCTATCAGAATGAAGGACAACCTCTAGGTATCATTTATATTGATTCCTTATATTCACCAGTAAAAAGAGTTAGTTACCGTGTTGAACCACATATTGCGGTAAATGATACTTATGATATCTTAACGATGGAAATTGAAACAAATGGTACATTGCTTCCTTCTGAAACTTTATCAATCGCAAGTAAGATTTTAAGAGATCATATTCATATTTTAACAGAAATCAATGAAGAATCTTTGGAAGAGGCTGAAAATCAGGAAGAAGAAGTTATTGGAGAACCAGTAAATTCTGTATCTCAGAAAATGATTGAAGAATTGGAATTGTCTGTAAGATCTTATAATTGTCTGAAACGTGCAGGTATAACTACTGTTGAAGAATTGACAGAGAAAACAGAAGAAGAAATGATTCATGTTCGTAATTTAGGTAAAAAATCATTAAATGAAGTAAAAGAAAAATTACATTCACTTGGGTTATCATTTAAACCTGGGAATGAATAAAATAGGAGGACCGTATGAGCTATCGCAGATTAGGACGTAAAGCAGATCATAGAAAAGCTTTATTGAGAAATATGGCTACATCATTGATTGAAAACGGACAAATTGAAACAACAGAAATGAAAGCAAAAGAACTAAGCAGTGTTGTGGATAAATTAATTACTTTAGCAAAAAGAAATGATTTACATGCAAGAAGACAAGTACTTGCCTATGTAAGAAATGTAGAAGTAGATGAAGAAGGAACAACAGCTGTTCAGAAATTATTTAATGAAATTGCACCATCTTATGCAGATCGCAATGGTGGATACACAAGAGTGGTAAAAACACGCATTCGTCGTGGAGATGCTGCTCCAATGGCAATCGTTGAATTTGTGAAGTAGAAATCTACTTCACTTTTTCTTTAAGGAGATTTGATATGTTAATTTCAGTTAGTCATCTAAAGAAGAAAATAAATGAAAAATGGATCGTTAAAGAGGCTTCTTTTTCAATTGAAGAAAATGAAAAAATTGCTTTAGTAGGAGTGAATGGAACAGGAAAAAGCACATTTCTTAAAATGATTAGTGACTTAGAACCTTATGATCAGGGAGAAGTTATAAAGAAGAATGGAATTAAGATTTATTATCTGCCCCAAATTCCTCATTTTATAAAAGAAACCGTTTATTCTGAAATATCTTATATCAATCAGCAGAATACACATCCAAAAGAAGATTTTGAAATTAAATCAGTCTTAACAAAACTGGGTATTTTAGATTTCAATCAGAATATAAATGAAATGTCAGGTGGGCAACAAAGAAAATTATCCATTGCATGTGCTTTAATTGTAGAGTGTGATCTTCTTCTTTTGGATGAGCCAACCAATCATTTAGATAATGAAATGATAGATTGGCTAGAAAATTATTTGATGAAATCGAAAAATTCCATTGTGATGGTAACTCATGATCGTTATTTTCTGAATCGTATTTGTACGAAAATATTTGAATTAGATCAGGGAGATTTTTATATTCATAAAGGAAATTTTGAAACGTATCTGGAAAATAAAGAAAGTCGTATTGAAATAGAAACAAAAGCCATTCAAAAACATAAAAATCTGTATCGAAAAGAACTGGCATGGGTTCGCGCAGGATGCCAGGCTCGTTCGACAAAATCTCAGGCACGACTTAATGCGTTTGAACAATTGCGTCAACAGCGTTTTAAAACACAGGAAAAAGCTTTATCGATTACAGGTAATACAAAAAGATTAGGAAAAAAAACCATTGAATTAGATCACGTTTCTTTTGGATACAATGAAATTCTATTTGAGGATTTTTCTTATAATTTCTTAAGAAACGATCGCGTTGGGATCATTGGTAAAAATGGTTGTGGAAAATCAACATTATTGAATCTGATAGCAGGCGAACTAAAACCTTCAAATGGTACTATATCGTATGGGGAAACTGTATCCATTGGTTATTTTAAACAGAAAGATTTAAGTGATGTTTCAAATTTGAGAGTGATTGATTATATTGAAGATACAAGTAAAGTGGTACAAGATGGTAAAAATAAGATAACTGCCAGTCAGTTGCTTGAAAAATTCTTATTTGATAAAAAGATGCAATATACAACCATAGATCGATTATCAGGTGGAGAAAGAAAAAGACTTTATTTGTGTAAAATACTTATGGAAGAAGTGAATGTCTTACTACTGGATGAACCTACAAATGATCTGGATATTGTCACTTTAGAAATATTAGAAGATTATCTGGATACCTTTAATGGGATCGTAATTGTAGTAAGCCACGATCGTTATTTTTTAGATCGTGTCTGTGAAAAAGTGTTTGTTTATGAAAATAAAACTATACATCCATATATGGGAGGATACAGTGATACCATCAGTCAATTAAAAAAAGAAAAAGGATATACCAGAAATGAAAAAAAAGAATGGAAAACGAAAACAATCCGATTATCCTATATGGAAAAAAAGGAATTAGCCCAAATCAATGAAAAAATACCAGAACTGGAGCAGAAAATTCAGAATTTGAATAATGAAATGAATTTTGTTTCGGATTATGAAACCATTCATTCTTTATCATTGAAAAGAGATCTACTGGAACAGGAATTAGAAGAATTTACAATGCGATGGATGGAATTAGAAGAAAAAAATGAGGGATAGTATGAATTATTCAAAACCATTAAATGTATTTATTTTAGCTGTTATTGCGACCTTTTTATGGGGATGTGCTCCTTCTTTTATAAAAATTGGATATGAATTATTAAATATTGATGCCACACAAATTTCAAATATTATTTTATTTGCTGGATTACGATTCACATTAGCTGGAATTCTAGTCATCTTTATACAATCCATTTTAAAAAGAAAACCATTAATTCCTCAAAAAACAGATATAAAACCAATCATTGTATTAGCTCTATTTCAAACCTTTGGACAATATATGTTCTATTACCTGGGTTTATCCAAAACAACAGGTGTAAATGCTGCAATTATCACTGGAACAGGTGCTTTAATTACTTTATTATTTTCGGTATATTTATTTAAAAACGAAAAACTCACAAAGAGTAAATTAATTGGATGTTGTATAGGATTATTAGGCATTGTCTGTATGAATATTTCAAATGAAGTGAATATATCATGGGGTGGAGACGGTTTGGTTCTAATATCTCAAATATGTTACTCATTATCTGCTTGTTTTATTCACTTGTTTTCGAAAAAACATGATTCTGTTTTATTAAGTGGTTATCAATTTTTAACAGGAGGAATGGCTTTAATTTTAGTTTCACTTTGTATGGGAGCTTCTTTACAATTTGAAGGAATAAAAATATACTTTGTCTTATTGTATTTAGGAATCATTTCTGCAGTCGCATATACATTATGGGGACTATTATTAGCTCATAATCCTGTAAGTAAAATTGGAATCTATGGTTGTTTAACACCAATATTTGGTGTATTTATTTCAGCTGTTTTATTACAAGAATTTAAACAAGCAATATCTATTCAAAGTTTATCGGCATTGTTTTTTATAGTATTGGCATTGTATTTAGTAAATAAAGAAAAGAAGGCATAAAAACTCATGGATTCACTCATAAGTTTTTTTAAAATTTAAAGTAAATCTATACAAATAAATATTTTAATTATTAAAGGAGGACATAAAACAAATAGAATTAACATTATTAACGAAAAAAAATGAAATCATGCCGATTCTTTGGGAAAGTGAAAAACTATAAGCGATAGAATATTTATAGACAAAACTCAAAGGGAATTGAAATGATGGCTAAAATGCGTTATAGTTCATTAAATATTTTTTCGCAATATTATATCAAAAAGGTCGGGAGTTTGTTCAGTTCAAAATTTCGGCCTTTTTTTGACTGTATAATTAATTTGATATTTCAACCGTTACAGACCACTATATATTTATGAATTCGTTTTTTGATTCTTTCTTAAAATATACTATCTTAACTTTAATTTTGATTGTGTTAAAATTAGCAATTAAAATAAAAAAAGAATGTTTATGTTATTAAATGTTTACGGTATAATATTAATAGAAAGGAAGAATATTTATGGAACTAAAGTTATTAACAAAAAAAGAAAATCAGATAATGTCAATTCTTTGGCATAATGAAGAAGCTTTAACCGCTCATCAAATAACAGAAATAAATCCTGATTTAAGTATTTATACGGTTCAACAAGTGCTTCAAAGACTATTAAAAATGGAGTATATCAGAATTGATCAAATCAATTATTCTGGTACTGTACTCGCACGTTTTTATACACCAAATATAACAAAAGCAGAATATATGAAGTTTTTATTTGGAGAAAAAAGTACATTTGAATTGGCATCTAATTTTATTGAAACTAGTACAAATGAAAAAGAATTGGAAGCATTAGAGGAATTAATAAAAAAACAAATATCCTCTATAAAAGGATAGAAAATATGATTTTTTCCGTATCTTCTTTATTTATTACTCTTATTGTTTCAACTGTGCTTATTCTATTATTTTATTTAATATTATTTAATAACAAATTAATTTTTTTATTTCGAGTGGATTTACTAATTGTATTGTCTTTAATAATTATATTAAGATTATTTCTGCCATTCGAATGGCCATTTACAATCACAATTTTATTTCCAACTTTGATGAATCCGATTTTTGATTTTTATACATATAAATTGGTAAATAATTTTACAGTACTTTATTTATTAATTTTTATTTGGATAATCGGAAGTATAATTCAAACAATCCGGTTTATAATTCAATTTAAAAAAATATCCAACATATTTAATATATTAAAACAAACAGCAGAAAAGAAAAAATTATCGGATTTTTTAACAATTGAAGAAAAAATTAATTATCCAGTATGGATCGATAACGAGATTCCATGTCCAATGATTTTAGGTTTTAAGAAAATCATTTTACTTCCAAAAATGAACTTACAATCAAAAGAATTAGACTTTGTTCTTTTCCATGAATTAAATCATTTGAAGCACCATGACAATTGGATAAAACTCATAACAAATATACTTTTGATACTATACTGGTGGTTTCCACCCGTATATTTGCTTTGTAATAAAATTCATTTGGTTTTAGAAATGAGAGCAGATAAACATGCAATAAAAACATTGTCTAAATTAGAAGTGGCAGATTATGCTAAAACACTGACAAAGATACAAAAGTCAATTTCAAATCAACAATCTTCAATATTTAATAATTTAATGATTTCATCAAAATTTTATATTGAAGACAATTCGTATACACTTCTATTTAGAGTTAAATATCTGTTTAATCGACATTATGGAAAAAGGTCCAATGTATTATTGATTGCATTGATTGTTTTCTTACCATTATTAAGTTATGGGGTTGTATTTGAACCATACTTTAAACCTCCAGTTGAAGGAGAAGATTACTTTTATGCTTCCGATTTTGAAAGAGGATTTCTTGTTTATCACAAAGATGGGACTTATACAATGCATATTGATGATAAAATACTTGAGTTAGGTAAAATAGACCCAAAAGAGGATCTGGCTTTTAAAGATGTTCCAATTATTGAAGAATAATAAGATTGAAAGTCAATTATTTCTGATTTCAATTTTAGTTATGCTATTAAGGAAGTACATTTTTTTTGAGTTATAAAAAGTTCTATTCTAAAAAAGAAAAATTGCATTAACAGTCATTCCAATATCGTCATCTTTTGTTTAAATAATAAATGTCCATGTTCAAGGGCCTGCTTATTTATTTTTGAAGAATAGTGGTATAATATCAACTAAATAAGCATTTTTGTCTATTCTACTACACAAGTTCTATAGTATGCCAACTCTCAATAAAATGGTATCACAAATAGTTGAAGAGGATAGTAGTTACACTAATAAAATATTTATACTCGCATATAATGCGGGAGAGGAGGAAAACTATGAAAAGAATTATTTTATCTTTATTTATATGTACTTTAACATTGTTAAACAGATTTCCTATTTATGCTCAAGAAAATATTTCGATAGTTAATGAAGTTGAACCAAGAGCAGATGTTTATGAATGGATTTATAAAACAGAAAATGGAAAAACATACAAACGACTTTGGAATGCGACAAAGAAACGTTGGGAAACAGAATGGATTCAAATAGGAAATTAGTTTTGTTTTTAAATAAAAATAAGAAAAGAGTATGTCCTGAAATTGAAATCAGGACTTTTTTGAGAGTGTAATATAAACCGTGTAAGTTGAGAGCGTACGGATCAACTTCACGGTTTTTATTATTATCTATGCTATGATATAGGAGAAAAAAGGAAATGAATGAAATGGCAAGACAAAAAAGAGACCCTAAGGCTGTGGCACTTGCCCAGGCTATTATTGATACTTATAAACCTAAGTCAGTTGAAGACATGAATGATGCACTCAAGGATATTTTTGGACCGATGTTTGAAGCAATGTTAAAAGGTGAAATGGATAATCACCTTGGTTACGATTCAAATGACAAAGGACCAAAGAAAGATTCGAACAGAAGAAACGGTTATGGATCCAAAACAATAAAGACAACAAGGGGTGAAGTTAAAATTGATGTACCCAGAGATAGAGATGGAACTTTTGAACCCGTGGTAGTTCCTAAAAGACAGAAAGATGTCTCAGAAATCGAAGATAAAGTACTAGCTATGTATGCTAGAGGCATGTCTCAGAGAGACATATCATCAACGATTGAAGATATCTATGTGAGTATTCCACGCATTCAGAGCCACACCGTCCAGCACTGAGAGCCACCTATTCCATTATTTAGAGCCACCCAATCCATTAATCAGAGCCGTTTATACACCTTCAGTTGTAAGATGTATTTGTAGAATATTAAGTTCTACAGATCTTGCGAATTGGAGGTGTTTTTTTTATGCGAGATTTAAAACGAATTCTTGAACTTAGGTTTGAGAATCATTCTCAGCGTGAAATCGCTAGAATGCTGAAAGTGTCACGAAATACGGTTCGTGATGTATTTGATGCAGCAGATGCTGCAGGTGTCTATTGGAACACTGCTTACAATTTAAGCGAATCCCAAATTAATGAACTTCTTTTCCCATCAAATGGAATAGATGTTTCTTATGAACAGCCTGACTATGCATATGTGCATAAGGAGCTTTTGAAGGTTGGAGTCAGTTTGAAAATGCTTTGGAAAGAATATGTGGATCAATGTAAAAGTACGCATAAGGTATATCTAAAGTACAGTGCATTTTGCAGCAACTACTCAAGCTATGTAAAAAAGAACAAGCTTACAATGCATATCACGCATAAGCCTGGGGATAAGATAATGGTTGACTGGGATGGTAAGACAATGAAGGTTCATGATCGCTCATTGAACCAGGATGTTACTGCTTATATGTTTGTAGCCGTGCTTCCATTCAGCATGTACTGTTATGTAGAGGCTTGTCCTCGGATGGATTCTAAGAATTGGATTAATTGTCATATTCACGCATTTGAATATTTTGGTGGTGTCTCACGCATTCTTGTTCCAGATAATCTTAAAACCGGTGTTACTGAACACAAGAAGTATGAGGATCCTGTTTTGAATAAATCTTACCAGGAAATGGCAGACTATTATGGAATGGCTGTTATTCCTGCACGCGTTAAAATGCCAAAAGATAAAGGAGCTGCAGAAGGATCTGTATTCAGTATGGCTACAACGATAATTGGTATTTTACGTAATCGAACATTCTTTACTTTTGAATCATTGAATAAAGTCATCTATATTGAAATGAACAAATTAAATAATGAAGAATTCCAAAAGCGTGAAGGTTCTAGAAAATCTGTTTATATGAATGAAGAAAAAGAGTATATGAATCCATTGCCAGAACATCCATTTGAATTGAGTGAATGGAAAATGGCAACAGTCCAGCTAAATTATCATATTCAAGTAGAAAAAATGAATTATTCAATTCCTTATGAATATGTTGGAAAACGAGTGGAAGTAAAACTGACAAAAGATACAGTCACTGTTTATTATAAAAAGAATCAGATCTGCCAACATAAACGCTTATATGGTCATCGCAATCAGTATTCTACCAATGAGGCGCATATGCCAAAGAACCACCAATTGTTCCAGTGGAATAAAGAACGCTTTATGAATTGGGCTGCAACAATAGGTCCTTCCACTGTTGAACTAATCACTCTTATGTTTAGTCGTTACAAAGTAGAAGAACAAGCCTACAAGGGATGTTTGTCTATTTTGAAACTGTCCGATAAATATTCGCAGGCAAGATTAGAAAATGCATGTAAGTTGGCGCTTTCTCGCTTATCTAATCCTACCTATAAGAATATTAAGTTGATTCTAGAATCAGGTCAAGATGAAGTAAAACGCGAAACTGAACGTATGATAAATAAAGAAGATACTACATACGCATTCACTCGTGGAGCTGAATATTATGGGGGTAAAAAGTAATGAATCAAGAATTATATGAAAAACTAAGAGAAATGAGATTGCCTATCATGGCTGAAGAATATAAAGATCAGTCAGAAAATACGGATACACAAAATATGACTTTTGAAGAAAGGTTTGAATCCATAGTCATCAAAGAATATGATTCACGTATAAATCATACTGTTGAACGATATATCAAGAATGCACGCTTTTATGATTCGAATGCCAATCTACAGGATATTAATTATAAACCTGACCGTGAAATCAACAGAGGCTTGATAGAAGAATTGAGTACAAATGAATATATCCAGCATGAATATAACGGATGGGCAAGCCCATCCGTAATATTCATCTATATATAAAAGTTTTAAAACGTATATCTGTTATTTGTATAACAATGTTTCTCATAATCAATTAAATAAAATTGATATTGTATAAAATAACAATAATTGCTATAATTAATTTAAAGATAACGTTATCAATTAAATGGAAGATTAGTTATAGAGAAATATATTTTTTTGTACCGATATTGCGAAAAAAACTATAACAATAAATTCTAACATGATTTTAGTTGTTTCACTGACAACAATTCAATGTTATGAATCAAAAAGAAAAGGAATGATGTCAATGTGAACAATAAAAGAAATATTAATTAAGCATAATCAAAAAATTTTAGAAAGGAAAAAGTATATTACAAATAATTGTTAGATGGGTTATTTGTAATATACCAGGAAATATTATGAATTATTCAATAAATTTTAAAAAAATATTTTATGTTTTGGTTACTATGTTGGCTATGATGTGTATGAGTATAGTACCAGCACAAGCAGCTGCAGGAAGAAAACTTATTACAAAAAATGTAAAAAGTACACAATATTGGTCTACTTACACGATAACTTATTCAGTAAATGCTACAGCAGGATTAACTTATAACAATTCGAATAATATAACAGCAATATCAGATTTATCATTTTCAGGACATAGCTATACTGTTAATCCTGTCGCTAGTGGTGGTGTAACATGTACTTTAACTACAAGACAAAAGAGTAAAACTTATTCTGGAACAACTGCTACTTATGTCATGACGTTAACTCGAAATGTAATGGGAGTTTATGTTGATAACGTGGACTACACTCTTACGTACAGAACAAGCGATGCAGGAACTCCATATTCACTTGAAAAAGATGAATTTTTAGTATTAGTTGATGTTGAAGAAGGAGAACCATATAATATTCAAATTCTCGAATAAAAGAATTCGATCCTGAATGATAAAAAATAATTAGTTTTTCAAAGGGATATCAAAAAGTAAAAATTGCATTCGTCAATCATAGATTAAAATATAAAAAGTCAAATCATAACAGATATTAATAATGTATTATTGTTCATAGGATCTTTATTTTAATAAGTAAAAATAAAGATATAATTTAATTCTGTTTAAAGGGTATGTACTTTTAAGCTCAATTAGTGGATTATACTAATTGTGCTTTAAATTCTTGCTTAATTGTATGTTAATTGATTTGTTAAAAATTGTACTATATAAAGCTTATCTTATAGAAGAACTGTTATTATATTTTAATTAACAATATTATGTTTTAATATTTATGATACAATACATTTGAAGAAAGACATATAAATGAGGTGAAAACCAATGGGGACATAAATAAGCTGATTAAAAATGATATTTTAAAGAAAGGATTTAGATTATGAACGAGGAACAAAGAAAAAAAGTAGAACAATTAAATAAAGATAATAAACAATTAAATGACATTCACCAATCTTGGATTGAAAAATCTAAAGTTCAAATTATAGGTGGAATCATTATTGTATTATTGATTATAGGTGTTTTCATTTTTTAAATTATAATAAGAAAAAGAAGCTTACGTTGTAGGCTTCTTTTATAGTTGATCAAAATTTTTTGCGACATCTTTTGGATAATGTGCATCGGAACAAGTAATAATTTTGACATTGTGTTCTTTTAAAATATTGCGAAAAACTGGATGTAAACCAATTTCTGGATGATGATATCGATAACTAGCTCCAGTATTATCTTCTAAAGCAACATTAGCTTTAGAAGCATGTTTTGCGATTTCTATATAAGTATTTGTCAAATCATATGAAGGATAGATTTCATACATCTTAATCACATCGGGATGGGCAATTTGGGTAAATAACTTAGAATCAATGGCTTGAATTAAACAATCAAAATATTGTCTATAAATCATGTCTACGTCATTCTTTGTCCATAATAGTTCTTTCGATAGTTCATGTAAATCGTATATGGCGCCGTCTATGGAATGAATGGCTCCAACTAAGAAGTCATAAGGAAATTCATTGAGTTTTTCCTTGAGAAAGTCAATGTGATTTGGACTAAAACAGACTTCCAATCCAAAGGATACTTTGATTGGAAGTCTTTCTTTTTTGATTTCCTTTATTAAAGAATAATATTCGTGAATTGAATTTTTTTGTTTGGATTCTACCCATTTTTTTTGACGAACATCGAAAGCACAGACTTGGTCATAGAGCTCTTTAAATTCAAAGAATCGATGTGTGTGATCTAGAATACAGAGATGGTCAATTCCTTTTTCAAAGGCTGCATCAATGAATTGATGGACGTATTCTTTTGTTAAGGGACCATTTTCTAAGTGAGTGTGACCATCTATCATTGTTTGTAACAAAGAACACGAGTTACGCCATCAATTTTCGAAATCGCATCCAATGTATCTTGTGATACTTCTGAATCTAAGTCTAACATTGTATAGGCAATGTTAGACTTAGATTTATTTAATAAGTTTTCAATGTTAGAATTGTCTACAAAACAGTTTGTGATTTGGCTAATCATTTTTGGAACATTTTTATGAATGACACAAATACGATAAGGAGCACTGAATTCCATAGATGCATTTGGTAAATTCACGGAATTTGTGATATTTCCATTCTCCAGATAATCTTTCATTTCCTGACATGCTTTTACTGCACAGTTGATTTCACTTTCTTCTGTAGAAGCTCCTAAATGAGGGATTGCAGCTACAAATGGATGAGAGGCCAGTTTGTTTGTTGGGAAATCAGTAACATAGAAAGCAACTTTTCTGGAATCTAAAGCTTCTTTCATATCGTCGTCATTGACAAGACCACCACGGGCAAAATTTAAGATTTTAACTCCATCTTTCATCTGGGCAATGGATTCTTTATTAATGGTATTTTTTGTTGAATCATTCATTGGAATGTGTAGTGTAATAAAATCACATTTACGGTAAATATCTTCAATGCTTGTTTCATGATGAACATAACGAGATAAGTTCCAGGCAGCATCAATAGACATATAAGGATCGTATCCATGAACTTCCATACCAAAACGTAAAGCCAGATTAGCAACTTGAACCCCAATGGCACCACACCCAATGACACCCAATGATTTTCCAACCAGTTCATTTCCCGCAAAACGTTTTTTCTGTTTTTCTACAAGTTTAGATAAATCCGGATTATCGGATTCTTTTTTTACCCATTCCATACCATGATAAATGTCACGACTTGCTAAAAGTAAACCGGCAAAAACCAATTCTTTTACGGCATTACTATTGGCACCCGGTGTATTAAATACAGCAATTCCTTTTTCGGTACAAGTATTGATATCAATGTTATTAACACCGGCTCCTGCTCTACAGATGGCTTTTAATTCTGGATTGTATTCAATATCAAATAAATTTGCACTACGAACTAAAATTCCATCACAAGATTGTACATCTTCAGAAACATTATAATTCGCATTGAATTGATTTAAACCTTCCTTAGCAATATTATTATATAATTTTATGTTATACATTATAAATTCCTCTCTTCAAATTCTTTCATGAATTGAACAAGTTTTTCAACCCCTTCAACAGGCATCGCGTTGTAAATGCTGGCACGCATACCACCAACAGAACGATGTCCTTTCAGATTTTCAAAACCTGCTTCTTTTGCTTCTTTAATAAATTGAGCATCTAAATCTTTATCCCCTGTAATAAAAGGTACATTCATTAAAGAACGAGACTCTTTTTCTACCGTTCCTTTAAATAATTTCGATTCATCTAAGAAATCATATAGAATTTTAGCTTTCTTTTCATTGATTTCTTTCATAGCTGTTAAGCCACCTTGTTCTTTTAACCATTTAAAGACTAAACCACAAATATAAATTCCATAACATGGTGGAGTATTATATAAGGAATTGGCATCAGCTTGCGTTTTCCATTTTAACATGGTTGGAGTGCATTCCATAACATCATCACGAATCAGATCTTCACGAATGATGGCAACAACCACACCAGCAGGTCCAACATTTTTTTGAACTCCAAAATAAATTACACCAAAGTCAGAAACATTAACTGGTTCAGATAAAATACAGCTGGACATATCCGCTACCAATATTTTACCTTTTGTATTTGGAATTTCCGGAAATTTTGTTCCATAAATTGTATTGTTGTAACAAACATATACATAATCAGCATCTTCTGAAACGTTTAAATCCGAACAATCCGGAATGTAAGAGAAAGTTTTATCTTCACTGGAAGCAATCACATTGGCTTTAATATAGCGTTTGGCTTCCTGATAAGCTTTTTTAGCCCATTGTCCTGTAATGATATAATCCGCAACACCATTTTTAGATAAGTTTAATGGAACCGCTGAGAACTGCTGAGAAGCACCTCCCTGTAAAAACAATACTTTATAATTGGATGGAATATTTAACAGGTCTCTTAAATCTTGTTCTGCCTGATCTATAATTTCCTGAAACATTTTGGATCGATGCGACATCTCCATTACCGACATTCCACATCCTTTATAATCTAACATTTCATCTGCTGCTTGTTTTAATACGCTTTCTGGTAGTACAGCAGGTCCGGCACTGAAGTTGTATACTCTTGACATAATTTCACCTAAATCCTTTCTTCACGTGACTTATATTATACAACCTTTTATAGATTAATCAAGTGTAATGTTCATAATCTGTATTCAAATGTATACAAATTAAGCACATAAATTTATAAAAAAAGAAATGACAATTAAATTAAAAAAGGTTAAAATATATCTATATATTGTATTCTATATTGTGGTTGGAGGAAATTATGGCAGTAGATTATAATGACGAAATGTTTGAAGAACAAGACTTAGGTGCAGACATCAATGAAAAAGAAAAATTGATTGAAGAAGCTGAAAGTCTTAAGGACGAGACGAATTGGAATGAAGCCAATCGTAAAGCAAATCAATTGAAGAAAAGATGGCGTAAAATTCCATTCTATGAATCTTTGCAGGAAGAAGATTTGAAAGAACGTTTTGAAAAAGCTCTGGACGTTGTTTATGAAATGAGAAATGAAGTATTTAAAAAATCTCAGGAAATTAAAACGAATCTGATTCAGCAGGCAAAAGATTTATCTTTGTCCGAAGAATGGAATAAAACAACCCAAAAATTAAACGAACTAATGGATGAATGGAAAAAAGCTGGTAATGCGGGAGATAAAGATGATGAGTTATGGAAACAATTCAATGAAGCTCGTCAGGTATTCTATGATCGTAAACGCAAAAACTGGGAAGAAATGAATAAAAAATTTGAACAGGCTCGTCAAATTAAAGAAACTTTAATTAACCAGGCAAAAGAACTTCAAAATTCTGAACAATGGAAAAAGACAAGCCAGAAATTAAATGATTTAATGGATCAATGGAAAGCAGCTGGAAATGCCGGTAAAGAATATGAAAATGCATTATGGAATGACTTTAATGCAGCTCGTCAGGTATTCTATGATCGTAGAAGCGTTTTCTATGAAGAATTGCATAAAAAACAGGAAATCAGTTATGAACAGAAAATGGCTTTAGTGAATCAGGCAAAACAAATTGTCGCAACAAATGAATTCACAAAAGAAAATACAGAGACAATGAAAGAATTGTCAGCTGAATGGAAAAAGATTGGTTCTTGTGGCAAAGAAAAAGAAAATACGATCTGGAAAGAATTCCGTTCTATTAATGATGAATATTTTGATGGTTTAACAAAATTTAATGAACAGAAACATCAGGACTGGAAAAAGAGAATGATCGACACTCGTGATTATAAGAAATCACAAATTGAAAATCAGAAACGGCAGATTGCTCGTCTTCAGCAGGATACGTTAGGATTGATTAGTGAAGAACAGACTCGAGCTATTGAACAGCAAATTGCGGATAAAGAAGAATTTATTCAGAAATTAGAAGCAGAAGTTGCAGATATCGATAAAAAAATTGGAGAATAACAGGATGAATTTTTTCATCCTTCTTTTTTTATGATAGAATAGATTCAAAGAGGTTTATATGAAGAAAAAAAGAAGAAAAGTAAATGGATTTCATGTGGTTCTGATTAGTACATGTTGTTTATTAACAATCGTTTTGGTTTGTTGTTTGTCTTTAATTGGCATTCGAGTCATGAATAAAGATATTACGGAAAAAGAACAGCCGAAAGTACTGCAGAAAGTGGAAAAGAAAGAAAAAGAAACGAAAGGAAGTTCATCTTTTTCTTTTGTAGGAATGGGCGATAATCTGATTCATGGAGCAATATACTATTGGCAAATGCTGGAACAGAATGGCTATAATTTTGACGATATTTATGAATTGACGAATCCATATGTACAACAGGCTGACTTTGCTTATTTGAATCAGGAAGTTATATGTAATGGGGAAGAATATGGATTGTCCTCCTATCCTGTATTTAATGCACCTAGAGAAATATTAGATGCGGTTGCACATTCAGGTTATGACTGGTTATCTACTAGTTCCAATCATTCGATGGATACTGGAGCCACTGGTTTACTGGAAGAAATGAATTACCTGGATAAAACCTATCCAGAGATGGTTTATACAGGAACGCATACAAGTCAGGAAGATCGAGACAACTATAAAGTTATTGATTTAAATGGAATTAAAGTAGGATTATTAGGTTATACCTATGGATTAAATGGATATTCCATTCCAGAAGATATGCCATGGTTGATTGATGTCATTGATGAAGATTTAATACGATCCGATATGGAAAAATTAAACAAAATCAGTGATGTTCAAATTGTTGCGATGCATTGGGGAACAGAATATGTAACATCGGTAACTGACGAACAGGCTTATTATGCAAAAGTATTAAATGAATGTGGAGTGGATGTCATTATTGGAACACATCCACATGTTATTGAACCATGTGAAATTTATCATGGAGAAAAACAGGATACTTTAATTTATTATTCTTTGGGTAACTTTTTAAGTGCACAGGATACAGTAGCTGGAATGATAGGTGGAATGGCTAGTTTCACATTAAATTATGATTTTGATACAAAAGAAGTGTCATTTAAAGATGTGAAATTTATTCCAACGGTAACTTATTTTAATGCCAAGTTCACAGATATTAAAACAACGACCATTCATGAATATACAGATGAAATGGGATCCAGTCATGGGACAGTTGGAACAACAAAAGAAGCAGTTGCAGAATACGTACAGGAAGTTGTAGGAAATCCAGAAGGAATTGAGGTAGTGTTGGAATGACAAATCAGAAAACCGTTGCAGAGAATAAGAAAGCAAGACATGAATATGAGCTTTTTGATTGCTTTGAAGCGGGTTTAGAATTAAAGGGTACAGAAATAAAAAGCATTCGTAAGGGAAAAGTGCAATTAAAAGATAGTTTTGTCAGTTTTTCAAATGGGGAAGCTTATATAAAAGGAATGCATATTTCTCCTTATGAATTTGGAAATCGTTTTAATCATGATGAAGTAAGAGATCGTAAATTGTTGCTTCATAAAAATGAAATTCGTAAATTGTATCAGTCAACTCGTATTAAAGGATATACAGTTGTCCCTGTACGATTGTATTTAAATCATGGATTGGCTAAAATGGAAATTGCATTAGCTAAAGGTAAAAATCTACATGATAAGCGAGAAGCTCAGAAAACTAAGGATGCACAAAGAGAAATTCAAAAAGCATTGAAAAATCGATATTAGTATGTTAATATAGAGCATCCTGGGGGTGTTCAGGCATTCGATAGATAAATGTTTGGATCCAACTACAGCCGTGAAGGAACACGTAAAAACCAACTTAAATTAAACGCAAAAACTAAATTAGCTAATGTATTTGGATTTAACCAAAACATGGCTTTCGCTGCTTAATTCGTCGAAACAGACTTGCAGCCCCTTTTAAGAATTTCGCTTTCTTATTCTTAAATGTGTGTTATGGCAAAGAAGCTAGGATAACCTTTTGACCGCAAGGAAGTCTGAAATATTCAGGTTGATTTGAATGATTCCCTTCTGTTCATCCAGGCATTCAAATTATAAGATGAAATAAGCTGTAAACGTTGTTTCGTGGGACTTTGTTTAGACAGGAGTTCGATTCTCCTCACCTCCACCAATAAAAAATAAATGTGTCAGTTTTTCCTTAATATTAAAGAAAATTGACACTTTTTTTGGTTTATAAATTATTGTTTGACTAACATTTTTGACTTCTAAAACCACAAAGAATCAGGAGTTTTCCGGAGGGATTCTTTTTAATATAATTCCTGAAAATAGTATTTATCGTAGGAGAGGTTTCAACTGATTAAATTAAATGGGTTCTAATTAATTCCTAAATTACTACGTGCGAAATTTAATTGTTCCTCTATTTTTTCTTTATATTTATTTAAATCAAAAACAAATGAATCCATCTCACCATTTAACATATCTAATAATGGTTTAACAGCAAATGCAAACAAGTCATCGTTTATACCCAACAATTCATTTATAATTTCATTTTTATATGAAACATCTAGTAAATCTGGATATAAATCATTTTGATATATTTCAATGGCTTGTTTTATGTATTCCAAAGAACTATTCATATGATGCATTGAAACTGCTAAGTAGCTAAGTTGCAACAAATCTACAATCTTTTCCTTGTAAATTATAGTTGAAGTTATTGAAGGAGAACCATACAATATTCAGAATTTAGAATAATGGACTGTAATAAGAAAATAATCCTAAAATAATAAAAATATGCCAATCATAGTAATATAATTGTCGTATTGAATATGTATGTGAGCGTCAAATAACGTGTATTGACGAATTAAAAATGATGAAGAGTATGTGATTTTAGATCTTCATCATTTTGTTTTTGTGTACAGTTCTTTGACACTTACAGAAATTCTGACCTTAAGAAAAGGAGATAGACTTGGCCCGGTCAATCCCCTAGAATATTTTCTAAGATAGTTTTAAGCTGTTAAGAAATTTAAAAAATCACTTAAACAATTTGTTTAACAAGGTCTAGGATAATCAAAAATCAGCTATTCGTTACAGCCTCATTTATCCTTTTGTCAATCATTTTTTTAATCTTATTTGCTTCTTTATTATCTTCACGATATATATCTGTGTTAAAAATAGTTTTTCTATCTGAAATAAATGCAGCTTTTACAGATCCGTCTTTTAATTCAAATTTAAGACCAACATAAAATTGAGGCTCCATTATTGCACATAGAACAGCAGTACCATACATAATTTGATGTGTAAAAGGTTTTTTCTCATTTTTGAAAGTAGCTTGTTGATTTAGTATAGACACTTTTTTTATGTCAGCATAATCTATAGAACATTGATTTCCAATTAAAATAGATATTTTCTTATTATTATCATCAAATTCTACACATTTAAATTTGTTTTTAGTCATATTATATACCTCCTAAATATTAATTTTAATATAGATTAGAAATGGAGTTTCAAATGCAGTATTCAATATTATTTTAACATAATACATTATCCGTAATTAGCTGAATTACTTAGAAACTAAACAGTTTTTTTAATAATATCGAGTACCGATACACGATGCAGAGCTTGATAGAAAAAATCTGAGAAATCGACAGACTGGTAAAGAAGGCACGGAAACTAAGAGGATACCAAGCAAAAAAGAGTGAATATGAAGAATAAGCAAAATATATAAGTATAAAGGCTGAAAATGATGGATGTAAAGAATTTAGTATATATCATAATCTGTGGAGGATAGATAAAAAACTGAAATTCCAACCAAAATAATTATTTGTCTATGTTAAGCAAATAAATGATGCACATACGCCGTTTTTTTCAATAAGTTAGCATATTATTTAAATATTCAACTTATTTAGCCAGATTACATGCTTCTTTTTATTGTGTCTATAATTTGTTGTGCTTCCTGTTTTTCTTCAAAATAAGAACCACGTTCAAACTGAACCGGATGATCGGATATATACAAAGCTAAATGAGAACCATCTTTCATTTCAAATTGAATTCCAAAATAAAATTTTGGAAGATCTAACCAGCCCATTTGAACTTTACCATCCAATACCAGATGTTTAAAAGGATCGGTTTTTCCTTTATAACGAGCATCTTCACAATATCAGAGATAGGATAAACTCCTTTTGTTCCTTCTTATATCATGAAATTATTATTATCAATCATAATATGTTTCAAATCTTTATTGCTCATATTTCCTTTCTTAAATTTAGATAACGCTATCTTTAATTTCATTATATATCAATTGTAAAAAATCACAAGAGTTAATAAATCACCTTGTAAAGAAATATTTTCTTTGTTACAATTTTTAAGGAGAAAAATACAATGGAATATATACAGTTAACAAAAAGAGAAAATCAGGTTATGGATATTTTATGGAAAGAAAATCATGAGATGTCAGCAAATGAAATAGCACAAACTACAGAAGGATTAAGTATTTATACAGTTTCACAGGTTCTTCAGCATTTATTATCCATTGGATATGTTAAAGTATCAGGAATTGGGAAAAATAAAAAATCAATTGCTCGTTTATACAGTCCATGTATTTCTGAATCTGAATACATATCTTCTTTTATTAAGAAAGAAACATTTGAAGAACTAACACTTCATTTTATTCAAAATAACGATGACTTAGAATCTATTATAAAACTGGAAAAATTAATTGAACAAAAGAAAAAGGAATTGAATCAGAAAGTATGAATATAAGTATTTCTTCTTTATTTATTACTTTGTGTGTTTCTTTATTATTTATTCTATTTTTCAGTATGATATTAACACACAAGAAAAGTTATCGTTTATTTCGAGCCGATCTGTTATTCATACTGGCAATTGTGATCTGTTTAAGAATGATTTTTCCAGTTGAATTTCCATTCACAAAAACAATTCCTTTACCAGTCATTATGAATCCAATAATGGATTTTTTAAATTTTGAATTGTTTTCACAACAATTTAAAGTGGTGTATGTTTTATCATTCATATGGATAATTGGAATTGTGATAGGATGTATAAAATGGGCTGGAAATATCATTTCTACAAAAATATAAAGAATAAAGTATTATGATTTTTATCATAAGAGTTCAGGTTATTATAGGCTTGTTTCAGTTTAATTTTTTTGACTAACATTTGATTAATTCTCCATACCGTTTCAATCGTATGTAGTACTTTTTAGGCACTGTTGGTGGTGTCAATATCCTTTAAAATAGAGGGAATTACGAGAGTTATGTGCTTTAATCGCGCTCTCCTCACCTCCACCAAGTGAAAATAATTGGCTAATATTAGCCAATTTTTTTATGTTTAAATGAGAAATTCAGAAAAAATTGCGAATTTTTTTGAGGATTGCAAGAAATATTAAAAGGAAAGAACACAGAGTCATCATTTGAAGATGTCTCTTTTCTTTCAGGAAAAATTGGAAGATATGCAGAGAAATGCTTGTTAAAGTACATCAATAAAGAAACGATGCCAGATGGAAAACTATATTGGAACGTTTTATCAAGAACAGTTATTCCAATCGTGAAGGAAGCCCAAAACTAATCAATGATTTGGCCATTACTGTTCAATTAATTCAAGATAATAAACAAAATATTGGAATCAGTCCCATAAGAACAAAATTCAATCAGGAAAGGATTGAATCAATCATTAATAAATTAATGGTGCTTCAAGATGAGGTTATAGAAAATGAACAGGGATGAATTTTGGGATCAAGTCGATGAAGTAATGAAACGTTCCATAGAAAATTCAACAAGAAGTATTTTTGATGAATATATCAAACAGAATGCAGCTAATAGAGCATCTGTTGGAATTACTGCCAAGATTGTTAGGAAAATACATTCAGAAACATGTGAATGGTGCAGATCATTAGCTGGTGTATATATTTATGGACAAGAACCGCATGAAGTATATCAGAGACATGATAACTGTGATTGTACTGTTGAATATTATTGTGAAAAAGGTAGACAAAATGTTTGGGAAAGTGATACTGTTTGCATAGAAGAGAATGAGTACAAGAAAAAAGAAAGAATAGCTTTTATAATGGCAGAAGGAATAGACAAAAAAGTTTATTATAAAAGAATTAATGATAATTTTTTTGAAGGAAAGTATAATCTAAATAACAAAAATCAAAGAAACAAATTAATTCAACAGATTGATAAAAATTTTGATTCATTTCCAAATAGAGATATCAAAATTATTAAAGAAAGTAGTAATTTTGTAATAAATCCAAATAAAATAGTAAATTATTTATTGAAACCTAGTTCTGATCATTTTCGTGATTTCGTAAGAGTAGGATACAAACCAAATGATTATTCTTCTTTGTTTAACGATATTGCCATGGGATTTGATATAAACAAATCTAAAGATTCAGGAGTATATAAAATTATAATTACTATGGAATTAGGAGTTACGAAAAAGGAGATTTTTGCACTATATGGAAAAAAGATTCAAATGGAATATTGATGTTTGTTACGGCTTATATTAAAAATAGATAGGAGTGATTAAATTATGAAGTTTGAATTGTGTGATAAAGTATTGATAAAAAAGCTAAATGTTATTGGCACTGTTATTGATGTTGATGAAGAATCTGATAATTTGATAGTTGAAGACTGTAGTTATTATCATGAAAATGAATTAATACCTTATCCTTTGTATGATTGTAAGTCATCTGATTTAGAAATGATAAGAAAAGCTAATAAGTAATACATAATGGCAAAAGATGATTATTATGTAATTATATATAAAATATTGGCTTATCTTTATATGCAATTAAAAAATGGAGAAAATACAAATCCTGATTTTATAAAAAATGATGGTTTTCTGTTCAAGATAAATGAAAGATACTGGAATTATATAATCGTTCATCTGTTAAAAGATGGATATATAGAAGGAGTAAACGTTACTAAAGCATTTGGTAATGAAGTTATTATTTCAGATATAGAAAACTGTCAGATTACACCAAAAGGAATTGATTATTTATGTAATAATTCTTTGTTTGAAAAAACAAAATGCTTTTTAAAAGAAACTAAAGATATAACACCATTCGTTTAGAATGGTTTCAGACTGTTGACAATGTCAATAGTATTTAACAAAAAAATAAATTTAATAAAAAAATAGGAAAAAAATAAATTATCTGCTTCATTTTCAGAAAAAGAATTAAATATTATAAAGAAATCAAAAATTAAATTTGGAATCCATAATCATCCAACAAATTTGCCACCATCATGAGCAGATTTTGTTGCTTGTGGTGCAAGAAATTATAGTTTTGGAATTATAATTACACATGACGGTAAAATATATAAGTATTCATCTGGGAAAATACTTTTTAAATCATATCAATTAGATTTATACGTTGAAGAATATAAATAATGGATATAATTACGATGATTCTTATTTTTTTGTCATATAAAGAAATGCAAAGAAAGGGGTATGAAATAAAATGCGAATTAATAGAATAAGATTTTATATCGATATTCCTATCACTCATCCTGAATGGGATTTAGAGAAAATTGAAAAAGAAATAAAAAAAGCAGATGAAGAATCAAAAAAATTAACATGTTGGGAAGATCCTGATATTTAGAATGAATAATGCAAAAAGATGATTATATGGTATGATTAAGATACATAACAATCAATTAAATGATGAAAAATTAGTTAAATTAATTATTGAGGTATTAAAATATGATGAATATCGTTAGCAGAGAAGAAGTAGAAATGTCAGATATTTTAATAGAATGGATTTACTTTGATAAACAAGATGGAAAACCATATTTAAAGAAGGATACACCTAAGGAAATTATTGACATGTATAATTATTATAAAAAACAATATTTAAAAAAAATGATATTTGAATATTAATGAAGTATTATGATACTTTATTTTTAAAAGAAATTAAAGATATAACACCATTCGTTTAGAATGGTTTTTTTGTATGGTGTGTATACCCAAGTGGTCAAGGGAGATGAATGGATTATTTTGGATTTGTTAAGGAATGCACCCATGTCTACTTCAAGTGTAGCTATTGCAACAGGATTTGGAAAAACAAAGTCTTTAGAAATATTGAATAAATTGGTAGATAATGGACATTTACAGAAAATAGGTAGCGGGCGAGTAACGAAATATACTTTAATTTAAAAACAATACTTAAACTGACGAATTTTTGACAAACGTATATAGTGGTAATTCATGATAAGTGTATAAAAAAAGGTTAAAAAGTGGCATAAATAGATGAAAATAAGTGGAAAGAATTCATTAAATGGTTTTATGCCTGCTTTCCTCACCTCCACCAATAGTATATAATTGGCCAATATTAGCCAATTTTTTTATGTTTAAATTGTGAATTTTTTTGAGGGTTGCAAGAAATATTAAAAGGAAAGAACACAGAGTCATCATTTGAAGATGTCTCTTTTCTTTTGGGAAGAATTGGAAGATATGCAGAGAAATGCTTGTTAAAGTACATCAATAAAGAAACGATGCCAGATGGAAAACTATATTGGAACGTTTTATCAAGAACAGTTATTCCAATCGTGAAGGAAGCCCATAAACTAATCAATGATTTGGTCATTACTGTTCAATTAATTCAAGACTATAAACAAAATATTGGAATAAGCCCCATAAGAACAAAATTCAATCAGGAAAGGATTGAATCAATCATTAATAAATTAATGGTGCTTCAAGATGAGGTTATGAAAATAAACAGGGATGAATTATGGAATCAAGTCGATGAAGTAATGAAACGTTCCATAGAAAATTCAACAAGAAGTATTTTTGATGAATATATCAAACAGAATGCAGCTAATAGAGCATCTGTTAGAATTGCTGCCAAGATTGTAAGGAAAATACATTCAGAAACATGTGAATGGTGCAGATCATTAGCTGGTGTATATATTTATGGACAAGAACCGCATGAAGTATATCAGAGACATGATAATTGTGATTGCACTGTTGAATATTTTTGTGAAAAAGGTAGACAAAATATTTGGGAAAGCAATAATTCATGGTTAGAAGAGAATGAATATGAGAAAAAAGAACGAATTACTGTAATTATAAGTAAAGGTAAAACAGTAGATGATTATAATAAAAAATTAAAAAGAATAAACATTGATAAATTGTATGAAAATGAATTAACAAATGATAAAATAAAATTAGAAAAAGATATTAAGTTATCTACAAACAATTTGTTTAACAGTCATGATCCATCTGGAATATATGATATGGCAAAAAAAGTAGTTCCTTTAGATGGATATGATGATGTTTTCATACATGGAGATGAATTTGGCTTTGCTGTAATTGATGCAAATGGAAAACAAATCAGTTATACAATAAGAGAGATTGCAGAAATTTTAAATAAATATGGTAAATTTGAAAATGATAGCATAAGATTATGCTCATGCAGAACTGGTGCTAATAGTGGAGCAGCTGCACAGGGAATAGCAAACTTAACAGGTAAAAATGTTCTGGCGCCAACAAAAGATTTGTGGATAAAGCAAGAAGATGATAAAGGAATATGCGAAAAGGAAATAAAACATATGGTGAATGGAAATTGTTTATTCCAAAGAGGTGATTTATATGAAATCAATATTATACTGTAACAAATGGATCAGTGAAGAAGAATTCAGAGAAAATACGGATAAGTATATTACGATCAATCCAATAGAAAATAAAGAAAAGATACTAGAACATTTAAAACAGACAGAAAAAGGTCCTATGTGTTCTAAACCGGTTAAAGATCCTTTCACGAAAAAAATAATTTATCCTTACACATGTAAATATGAAGAAGGAGAATATGGATGGTATAATTTGTATATTTATTTATTTGAAAAATATAATTTAAGATTAGATGATAATTTTATAAAAAATGTATTAGACAATAAATAGAGTAATAATGGCAAAAGATGATTATTATGTAATTGTATATAAAATATTGGCTTATCTTTATATGCAATTAAAAAATGGAGAAAATATAAATCCTGATTTTATAAAAAATGATGGTTTTCTGTTCAAGATAAATGAAAGATACTGGAATTATATAATCGTTCATCTGTTAAAAGATAGATATATTGAAGGAGTAAACGTTACTAAAGTATTTGGTAATGAAGTTATTATTTCGGATATAGAAAACTGTCAGATTACACCAAAAGGAATTGATTATTTATGTAATAATTCCTTGTTTGAAAAAGCAAAATGCTTTTTAAAAGAAATTAAAGATATAACACCATTCGTTTAGAATGGTTTTTTTGTATGGTGTGTATACCCAAGTGGTCAAGGGAACGGATTGTGGCTCCGTTATCATGGGTTTGAATCCCATTACGCACCCCAATGTAGTATATACAAGTATTAACTTGTTTATATAGGAGGGTGGCAACCCGTCTTTAGAAGTTAGCACCATTTTTTTACTTCTAAAGTCAGGTTATATGTTTAAAACTATATTCTGTCGATTGATTATATATGATTAAAAAGTGCGTTTTTTAAATAAAGTTAAATAAAATTATAAAAAAATTTAATTTTTGTTTAAAAATGTTCAATTTTAATGTAATATAGAATCATAAATTGACCCTAGGTCGGAAGAAAGCTCGCATCATTCGGTGTGAGCTTTTTCGTTTGAAAGGTAATTTATCATCGATTCAAATGTTCTTGTACTTTTTCTGTCTCTTAAAGTTTTATACTTTGGATTGAAAAATCTTTTTAATACTTCCAAGCTATTGCAATGCATTACACAGTTTCTTACAGACACCAACGTAAAAACTTTTGAAGCAAAATCAGGTGTTTTATCAACATTAAAATGAATATTTATCGATTTACAACTATCGAATATTTTATCTTGTGTCTTATAGTCTAATCCATTAAATAACGTAAGCGATTCTCCTAACGACAAATTATCAAAGAAACAGTAAACATCATGATATTTTTCTATATTGTTTTCTAATTTCGAAATACTTTCATTCATGTGTTCTAATCTTTTTTCAGAATAATTATTAGATTGAGAAATTCTAAGACGTATCGACTCCAAAAAATTCATAAGATCAGAATCACAATTAATGTCTGTACTATTTAAAATTGCATAAGACAATATTGATCTAAATCTTGTTTCAAAATAAATAACATTAGCAGAAATTGTAGGATACTTTTTTCTTTCGTTGACATATAAGTCATAATATTCTTTGAAATCAACATCACGTTCATAAATGTGTCTTCCTGTTTCATCTTTTACAACTTTACCTTTATCTTTTTTTGCAAATCTATGCTTATAAGGGGTGATAACATTTATGTATCCATACTTAAATAGTATTTCTTCTGCTTCTTTCTTAGATATTTCGTTAAATACTACACGTTTATTCGATTCTAAGTATTCAACTTGTTCTTTAACTGTTTTTGAAGGTTTATATGTATGCATGATATTTCATCCTCTCTATGTTAAAATTCTTGAATGAACTGGAAAATCTTCCTGAAGTAGTGAATAAATTTATGGAAACGATAAAGGTTTTGTTTAAGAAAAAAATTATAAATAAAGTAATCAAAGAAACATTAAAACAAATTGGTCAATCTTTTCTTTCTTTTCCAGACCAGATAAATCAAAAAGAATTTAAAAAATTATTAAAAGACATACAATCTATGAATATAAATCAGAAAATTCAATATTTAAAAAAAGAAACAATCAATGTATACGATATACTGGATTTACTGGATCATAATATATTCTATGAAGATGAATATTTATGTTATTTTAATGCTTTAAAAACATTGCATACACCTGATAGTTCTTTTCATATAAAAATCACATTAGAAGATATATATGAATATTTAGATACAACCATTGATTGGCAAAAGGAAATGATTCAATATTTAAAGAATTGTTCAAGTGATAGAAAAAAAGAAATAGAGAAATATATAAATCAGATTCAAATATAATCATTCATGAGATTATGAATCTAAATTCATTATAAATCGGATTCAAACCAAATTGTTTTTCTGTAAAAAAAGTAAAACCTAATTTTTTTGAAGGAAGATAGAATGATTATTCTCCGTTTCCAATTGTCCAAAAGGAATTTTATTTTTAAATAGAAGGTGATTGACAAGAAACATTTCTAATTCGGTTCCATATCCATTTCCTTTATATTCTTCTAATATATACAATAAACCTATACTTCCTTCTAAATGTAGGCCAATAAGGCCAACAAGGATATTCTTTTTATAGCCTATATATAGATGATTCATAGATATTATTTTTTGAATTTCTGACTCTTCTAAAAGATTATAATGATACAGAATAAAAGAAAGATCCTTTATGCTGGCAATACGAATATTTAATTCAGATTGATATTCAAAGGGTTCTTTTTTAGATAGGCAATCGAATAACATTACAGAAAACAAGTATAGTTCTTTAAATTAAGTGGAGTATAAAGAGCTAAAAGCCTTATTTCTTTATGAGCTTGGATCCAATTCTTTAAAATATTTTTATTCTCATGAATACCAAAAAATGGAGCTGACTGTATCTTGAATTAGAAGTCCTTTGAAATCCTGTTCAATAATTTTATAAGTGTTTCTATAATGTTTGCATATAAAGTGGGATTTGATAATCGAATCATAAAAATATTGTAGTATAAAAGTCAGGGTATGAATAATTTTAATGCAATTCAGTCAATATAAAAAATGAAATAGGAGTATTAGACATATATAAATCAAATTTATTCATACAGTTTTAGTGTGATAATGATTGAGTTTTCTTAATATTAGCCGAAATTTAAGTAAAATTAAAAGGATTTAAATTAAAACTTTACTGAGGTATTAATATTGGACATTATCCCTTCCTCATAATTCGAACAATATTTATGAATAAATGCATTTTATGAAAGATTCATTGTAATTTTTATCACAAAAAATTAAAAAATTGGTATAATAGACATAATAAATGGAATATATAAGAGGAACTATATGAAATTGATGACACTTGATCTGATTGTAAGTGAAGAAGTGAAATACATGATAGAATCTGGACTGTTAAAACCAGGAGATAAAATACCGAGTGAAAGAGATTTGTCTGAGAAATACAATGTTCAAAGATTAACGGTACGTTCTGGTTTACAGATTCTAGAAGACGCTGGCGTTATTTATTCAAAACCTCGTAGTGGATATTACGTGGCCAATCCACCTATAAAAAAAATTGCGGATGATATAGTATCAACGACTTCTGAAATTCAATCAACAAATAATGAATTTGAGACAAAGATTATTAAGTTTACAGAAAAAGAAATTGATAAATATCTTTATACGGAAATGAAACTTCCTTTAGGAACAAGACTATATGAATTAAAACGACTGCGTATTTTAAATGGAGAACCTATTAGTATGGATTATTCTTTTATTCCTAAATACGTAACCCCGGGACTTGAGAAATTTAATTTTGAAAATGAATCGTTATATGCGGTATTAGAAAGAGAATATAATGTTCATTTAAAACGAAGTGAACAGAATATTGTTGTGATTAAGGCAGAAGAAAATTATTGTTACGACTTGAATTTAACACCACAAGATTATGTTGTATTACAAAGTGGTATTGTCTATGACCAGAATGGACAATTGGTTGAATTTTCAGAAACATATTCTAAAGTTGGATATTTTGAATATGTGACAAAGAGTAAATAGGAGAGAAATATGGAGTATAAAATTCCTTTATACATTCAATTAAAACAATTGATATTAGAACGTATTGCCGATGGAGAATATTTGCCAGGGGAGAAGATTCCCAGTGAAAGAGAAATGGCTGCTACTTATAAAATCAATCGTATGACTGTAAAAAATGCAGTGAATTCACTAGTAGAAGATGGAATCTTATATAAAGAAAAAAATGTTGGGGTTTTTGTCTGTAAGAAGAAAGCTAATCGGCTTTACACATTCCGAAATAAAGAAAAAGAAGGAGAAGTAGAATCCAGCTTTAGTGCAAAAATTCAATTAAGTGGGCAATCTATAGAAAGTGAAGTTCTTGAAAAAGGAATGGTCAACAACCGGAAATATGTTGAATATAAATTGGGGTTAGACGAGGGAGAATCGGCGTATGCCCTTCACAGATTAAGAAAAGTAAATCGTGAAACTATTTCATTAGAATACTGTTATGTTCCTGCAAAGTTTTTCCCTGATATAGATGATCATAATTTCGAAAAAGCAAGTTTATATGCTTATATGGAAAAACAGAATCATCTGCCAATTGTATTTGAACAGAAAATGATTGTGGAAAAAGCGAGAAGACCTTTTATGAAACCGATGGGATTAAAAGAAGACGATTATGTATATGCACTTGAATTTATAGGAAAAGATGCACAAGGAAATATTGTGGAATATACACAATCGTATTTAAAATGTGATTATTCTATTTATCAATTTTTAATTGAATCAAAGTGACGTATTATATGCGTCATTTTTTATTGTTTTCTTTTGCTTTAATTGGTATATTTAATATGAAATGTGGAATATATTAAACCAAAAGGAGAAATGAAATGAAAGAAACAATGTTGGATTATATTCAAAAAACACCCGAAATGATTCGTAAAAATGTTCAGAACAATAAAGAATTGACAAGAACACTGGTTGAAGAATATCTAAAAGAAGATTTTGATTCAATTGTATTGATTGCTTGTGGATCAAGCTACAATTCATGTATGAGTGCACGACCTTTTATGGAGAAAATACTAAAGAAAAATGTAAAAGTATTGGCTCCTTATACATATGAAAATTATGAAAATCAATTTTTTGGAAATCCATTTGTTGTTGTTGTATCACAAAGTGGATGTTCCACAAATTCCATTCGTGCTTTACAGAAATTAAAAGAAGATGGGCATAGAGCTATAGGAATCACTTCCAATGTGAACAGTGATTTTGGAGATGGAATCTGTGATGTTGTGATAGATTATGGAATAGGAATTGAAACCGTTGGATATGTGACAATGGGAATGGTAGGATTAACTTTATTTTTCATGTTATTCAGTTTAAATGCAGCTAAACTGGAAGATGATGTTTATTCTTATTATATAAAAGAATTAAATAAAGTTGCGGATGCGCATGAATGTATGCAGAAAAAAGCTGTGGATTTTTATCAGAAGAACCGAAAATATCTTTTATCTATGAACAATTGTTATATGGTTGGTATGGGACCTAACTTTGGAACAGCATTAGAAGGGGCTTTAAAATTTGGAGAAACCATTCAGATTGTTTCTGTAGCCTATGAACTGGAAGAATTTTTACATGGTCCTAATTTTCAGATTACACCAAATTATACTTTGTTCTTTATTGATAATAATGATGCGTGTTCAGATCATATTGTAGATATATACAATGCATATGCTACAGTAAGTGATCGCTGTTTTATCATTACCGATTCAAAACGTGTAAATACAGACAAAGTTTTATCTATGAATATAGATATAGATGCTTCTGTTTCTACTTTATATAATGTTGTATTGTTTGAATATATTGCTTATCAGGTGACAACAGATTTAAATAAATGGCAATATCATCCATTAACAAAAGATATTGAAGAAGCCATTAAAATTAAATCCGAAAAATATAAGGAAGGCTCAGATGATTAAAGTACTTGGATATGGAGACAATGTCTTTGATGATTATTTTCAGCAGAAGGTTATGTATCCTGGAGGGAATGCATTAAATTTCAGTGTGTATACACATGAACTGGGAGCAAATAGTGCATATTTGGGAAATATTGCCTATGATGAATTAGGCGCTTATATCATTTCTGTCTGTAAACAGATGAACATTGATATTTCAAAATGCAATCTGGTATCCAATCATTCCACACAAATCTGCAGAATATTACTGAATGGAAACGATCGTATTTTCTGTGAAGATAAAAAAGTAAACAATCAGGTTCCTTTTATTCAGTATGAAATTTCTTTAAAAGAATATATGTCTTCCTTTGATCTTATCCATATGGGTTGTTACTGTAAAGTGGAAAAAGATATTCCAATGTTTCAGTTTAAAGATACACTGATCAGTTATGATTTCAGTAATGAAACGGAAAATTTAGAAAAGACATTTTATGAAAATATATGTCCGTATTTAGATTTTGCTTCTTTTTCCAGTGATTATGATGAAGAAACAACCAAAAGAATTATGGAGTCTATGTTTCAATGTGGCTGTAAAAATGTTTTAGCCACTCGATCAACAAAAGGACAGATTTTTTATAATGGAAGTTATTATTATGGAAGCTGTAAACAAGTGAATGCGATAGATACCTGCGGGGCTGGAGATAGTTTTATCAGTGCATTTCTGATTTCGATTTTAGAAAGTGGATTTAAGAAAGGTGATATATTAAAAGAAGCACAGATTGTACAGGCTTTAGAAAAAGCACGTGATTTTAGTGCAGAAAACTGCATGCGAAGTGGTTCCTTTGGAATGGGGAAGAAATATGATTAGCAATAAAATTTGCTAATCTTTTTTTTATTTTGCTTGCATTTATAAATTAATGTGGTATATTAAATACATAAAGTGGTACAGAGGATAAACCACATATTATATCCATATTTCACATTTCAAAAAAGAAAAAGGAGGGCATAAGATGTCTGTAACAGAAAAGGTAGAATTATACAAATTTGATGAAGAGAAATATTTAAAAGAAGGAGATGCAATTATTGCACAAAGAAAAGAAGTTGAGGAAATTGCAGATCAGGTATTTGAAAAAGGATTTACAAATGTTTTCTTATTAGGAATTGGTGGAACAGAATTTGAATTTGCGCAATTTGATTATTTGTTAAATAAATATTCAACATTGGAAGTATATGCAATCAATGCAGCCGATGCCAATACAGTACATCCAACTAAATTGACAAAAGATTCGTTGGTTATTACTTCCAGTGCTTCTGGTACAACAGTTGAAATTGTAGAAGCGTTAACTTGGATCAAAGAAATTGGGGCAACTGTTGTTGGATTCACTAAAAAAGATTGTCCAGTTGGAAAATTATGCTCAATTGTGATTGAAGCAAAAGTTACAACAGGTCAATGTGAATATGCTTATGTTTTACAGTCTTATTTACTATACAGTATCCTGAATAAACGCAATGAATTCCCTGAATATGAACGTTTTGCAGATCAGATTAAGAATATTTTCAAGAATTTAGTGGACATTCGTAAAGTATTTGAACCAAAAGCGGATGAAATCGCAAAACAGTTGTACAATAAACCATATACAATCTTTACTGGATCTGGTGCATTATGGGGTGAAACTTTACTGTTCTCAATGTGTATCTTAGAAGAAATGCAATGGGTACGTACACGTCCTGTTACAAGTTCACAATTCTTCCATGGAACATTGGAACTGGTTGAAAAAGATGTTCCTGTATTTATCGTTAAAGGAGAAGATGAATATCGTAAACAGGATAATCGTGTTGAAGACTTCTGTAAGAAAATCAATGCAGAATATGTTGTTCTGGATACAAAGGAATATGCTTTGGATGTGGATGATAAGTTCAGACCATTTGTTGTCCCTTGGATCGTTACAGCTTTACTAACAGAGAGATTGGCAGCTCATTATGAATTGTATACAAGACATAATTTAGCTTATCGTCGTTACTATCATCAGTTTGATTATTAATCAAGAGGTCCTGAATTAAGGACCTTCTTTTTTTAAAAAAATTATGAAAGGGCTTGCATAAAAATTATAATGTGGTATATTAAAATAGAAATATGGAATATAATATAAACCACTAGAGAGGATATGGGGAATGAGAAGATTTATTGTTGCAACTCATGCATATATGTCCAAAGGAATTGTAAGCAGTCTTGAATTGATTATGGGACCTCAAGAAAACTTAAAATACTTTTGTGCATATGTGGAAGAAAACAAACCGTATCAGATTGAATTGTTAAAAGAATTAGATTCTTATGATCCTGAAGATGAAATTGTGATTTTTACGGATTTATTTGGTGGAAGCGTAAACAATGAAATAACAAAATTGATTCATGAAAGAAAAAATATTCATTTAATTGCTGGAACCAATTTAATACTTCTGATGAGCATGGTTTTATCGGATCTGGAAAGTCCAATTGAAGATGTGATTCGATTCAATATTGAACAGGCAAAAGAAGGAATCGTTTATTGTAATGATGCATTGAATGAAGATGCAGAAGTTGAGCTGGATGAATTTTAGATTGGAGAGAAAAACATGATTAAAGCATTAAGAGTGGATCATCGATTATTACATGGTCAGGTTGCATTCTCCTGGACACAGGCAATTGGAGCTGATTGTATCTTATTATGCAGTGATAGCTTAGTTAATGATACATTACGCCTTCAGACAATAAAACTGGCTAAACCTTCAGGAATTAAGGTGGTCGCAAAAAGTGTAGAAGGAAGCTTGAAAGCTATAAAATCGGGACAGACAGATAAATATAAATTGTTTATCATTTGTGAAGATATTCAAAGTGCAGCGAAAGTAGCTAGAGAGTTAAAAATCAAAGCCATTAATTTAGGAGGAACGTATCCTACTAAAGATAAAACAGAAATTTCAAAATCTGTATTTGTCAATGATGCAGATGTAGCTTTATTAAAAGAACTGGTAAATGAAGGAATTCATGTGTTCTGTCAACAAGTACCTGCTAATTCTGCAGAAGATATTAAAACATTAATTAAATAGAAAGGAAAACAGTCTATGGTATTACAAACCATTTTAATCACATTAGTCGCCATTTTAGGTAAATGTGAATTTTTATTAGGAACATCCCTGATTCAAAGACCTATTATTATGGGTGCTTTAACAGGACTTGTAATGGGAGATTTACAGGCTGGTGTTATCATGGGAGCTACATTAGAACTTGCGTTTGTTGGAGCTGTCAGCATCGGTGCTTATATACCTCCTGATATGTTATCTGGAACGATCTTAGGAGTTGCTTTTGCGATTAAAGCCGGAATGGGAGCTGAAGCAGCTTTAACATTAGGAATGCCAATTGCAACGATTATGCTGGCATTAAATACAATTATTGGATCCCCTGTCATGTTATTCTTTACACATTTGGCAGATAAACATGTAGCACAAGGAAATGAAAAAATGTTCTCCTTTGATGTTATTGGTGGTGGATTGATTGCTGCTATGGTGACTTTACCAATCATTCCATTAGCATTCTACTTAGGAAGCGATGCTGTAACTGCTGTATTGGGAGGATTACCTGAATTTATTCAGACAGGTATGAATATTGCCTGTGGTATGATTCCTGCACTAGGGTTTGCGATGTTAGCGCAAATGATCATGAATAAAAAAGTAGCTCCATATTTCTTTATTGGATACTTTATGGTGGCTTACTTAGGAGAATATGGAATTGGAACAACAGCGGTTGCTTTACTGGCTTGTTTAATTGCAGCCATTCAAATGTTTAAATCCGATAAACCAGTGGCTGTTGAAAAACCAGTGGATAATGATGCAGAAGATGGAGGGATTCTAGATGAGTTCTAAAAATGATGGATACAATGGTATCGTAACGAAAAAAGATCTTCAAAGAATATTTGTAAGATCCATTCCAACGGAATTGTCCTGGAACTACGAACGTCAGATGAATATGGCTTATGCCTGGTCATTGCTTCCTGTATTAAGAAAAATCTATCCAGATAAAGAAGAAAGAACAAAAGTCTTACAAAGACATCTGGAATTCTATAATACAACACCTTATATCATTACCCTTCCATTAGGTATTACAACCGCTATGGAAGAACAAAGAGCAAAAGACATCGATAACTTTGATGAAACAAGTATTACAAACGTTAAAGTTGCGATGATGGGTCCTTTAGCTGGTATAGGAGATTCCATTTTCTGGGGAACATTGCGTATTATCGCAACAGGTATTGGAACTTCTCTTGCATTGACAGGAAATCCTTTGGGACCAATTCTATACTGGCTGATTTATAACGTACCAGGATTGATCATTCGTTATCAGTTGACTTTCTTAGGTTATAAATTAGGATCGGATGTCATTGTAAAAGCCAATGAATCAGGTATGATGGATAAATTTACCAATGCTGCTGCCGTTGTCGGACTTATGGTAGCGGGCGCTATGACAGCTGGAAATGTATTCGTAACCATTCCATTATCCTTTGGTGCAGAAGGAATGGAAACTTCTATTCAATCTATATTCGATGGTATTGTTCCAGGTATTCTACCGTTGTGTGTATTTGGAATTACTTGGTGGATGCTTAAAAAGAAAATTTCACCAATCGCAATCATGTTTATTTTAATGGCGGTAGGAATCGCTGGAGCCTTCTTCGGAGTTCTGGCATAATGATCAAAGCTGTAATATTTGATATGGATGGTGTGATTATAGATTCTGAGCCAATCTATTTAGATCTGGCCATTCAGTTTTTAAAAAAATATTTAAAGCAGGATTACGACCAGGAAAAATTTGATAAAACGATTTGTACAGCTGTTGGAAAAAGTGATCATAAATTATTTGAAATTGTTTCCGAATTTCTATCCGATGAGTATACATGGGAAGAAGTTCATGAAAAAAGTCAGAAAGAATGGAGAACGTTTACTTTAAATTATAAAACGATATTAAAACCACATCTGATCAATGTATTAAAAGATTTAAAATCACAAAATTTGAAACTTGCGATTGCTTCTTCATCTCCATATGACAATATTATGCAGGTTGTAAAAGAATGTGAAATTCAGGATTATTTTGAATATATGACCAGTGGAGAAGATTTTAAAGAAAGTAAACCCAATCCAGAAATATATGATCATACGATTAAAAAATTAGGTCTGAAACCAGATGAAGTGATTGCGATAGAAGATTCTACATATGGAATTGAAGCAGCCCTGCAAAGTGGATGTACATGCATCGCTTTAGAAGATACACGATTTGGCTTTGATCAGTCCAAAGCACATTATCTGGTAAAAGATTTATTTCAGGCAAATAAAATCATAAATAAAGTAAAGTCCCAATAAATTGGGACTTTTTCTATATAAAAGGGAGGATTATGAAGGACAAAACATTTATAAAATATTTTATTGGGTTAGCCATACCCGTTGTTATACAACAATTACTTGTAAACTTATTAGCAATAACCGACACAATTATGGTTGGAGCTATATCTGAAAATGCAATTAGTGCCACTACGGTTGCCAATAAATTCTTTTTGATTTATAATCTGGCAATTTTTGGATTGACCAATGGAATTGGTTTATTCATCAGTCAGTTTTTTGGAGCATGCGATAAAGAAAACTGCAATAAAACACTTCGTTTTGGATTGTTATGTGTGATTGGATTATCTATAATTGGAACAGGAATTTTAATTCTATTTCCAAATTTTGTGATCGAAATTTTTGTAAAAGATGAAGACATTATTCAATTGGCACTTCAATATAATAATATTGTTCGTTTTTCTTATTTACCATATGGAATCGCTCAAATGATGGGAATTGCCAATCGCTCAAAAGGAAATACATTGTTTCCCTTGTATACAGGATTTGTTTCATTTGTTTCGAATATTTTCTTGAATTATATATTAATTTTTGGAAAACTAGGATGCCCAGAGTTAGGAATTCAGGGAGCTGCTTTAGCAACTTCATTATCAAGATTCATTGAAATGGCTATTTTATTATTGGCATCTTTTAAAAAGGAAGACTATTATTGTTTCTTTAATAGATACGGAACGCTTTCAAAAGAAAATCGTAAAGAAATATTAAGTAAGACCATTCCATTAATATTTAATGAAACCATCTGGTCTTTGAGCTTAAGTCTGATATTCATGAATTATTGTTATGTATCGGAACAATATGTACCATCTTTAACCGTTGTAGATCAGGTAGGTTCTTTATCGTATGTTGTATTTGCAGGATTTTCTTCTGCAGTTGGAGTTGTAATTGGAAATACACTTGGATCCAATCAACTGGAAGAAGCAAAGAAACTGGCAAAATTAATGATAAAAATCGGATTGATGATCAATATTATTATGGCGGTTCTGGTATCCTTATTCAGCCATGTAATACCGAAAGCTTATTTTTTAACCAAAGAGTCTACAACACTTGCAACGCAATTAATATTGATAAAATGTGCCGTTATGTGGACACAAGGCTATTCAGAAACGATATATTATATTTTAAGAGCAGGTGGAGATACCAAATCTGTATTCTTCATTGATGGTTTCTTTATGACTTGTGGTCCATTATTGATGTCGACCATTTTTTCAAGACTGATTCCCCTGGATCTGCTATATGTATTTACGATAACAGAAGGAATTTGTGTTTTAAAGATTTTTGTTTCAACCTTTTTCTATAAAAAAGGAACATGGATCAAAAATTTAACGGTGGAAATATAAAAGGAGGGTATTTTAAACCCCCTTTTATTCATCCGTTCGAATCGACAATTGAAGATAGGAACCAATTAGAAGTAAAATAGTAACAAGAATTAAGCCAATGGCCCATCCTTTCTTTCCACTCATCCAGAATGAAAAAGAAACATAGAGTAAGGCAAAGGCAATAAAAAAGGTAAAAACAAGCAAACAAGCTTTCGATAAAAGATTATCTTTTTTCATTTATCCTACTTTCTACTTCATCTCCACATCTATAATATACTATAAATCGGATTCATACCAATACTGTTTTTTATCTGTAAAAGTAAAACCTAATTTTTTTTGAAGAGAGATAGAAATAGTATTTGTTGTTTCCACTTGTCCAAAAGGGATTTTATTTTCAAATAGAAGACGATTGACAAGAAACATTTCTAATTCAATTCCATATCCATTTCCTCTATATTCTTTTAATATGTACAATAAACCCATACTTCCTTCTAAATGCAGGCCAATAAAGCCTACAGGAATATTGTCTTTATAGCCTATAAAAAGATGATTCATAGATATAATTTTTCGTATCTCCCATTCTTCTAAAAGAGTATAATGATTTAAAATAAAAGAAAGATCCTTAATGCAGGCAATACGGATATTTAATTCAGATTTATAATTAAAAGGTTCTTTTTTTAGATAAGCAATTGGATAACATTCCAGAAAACAAGTATATCCCTTCAAAAGAAGTGGCTTATAAAGAACTAAAAGTTTTATTTCTTTATGAGAATGGATCCAATTCTTTAATATATCTTCATTTTCATGAATACCAAAATAAATGGTACTGACTGTATCCTGAATTAGAAGTCCTTTTAAATCGTTTTCAATAATTTTAAAAGTGTTTCTATCTATTATTTCTAAAATTCCTGCATATAAAGTGGGATTTGATTTCATAAAAGTATTATATTATAAAAAAAGGAGTTATGGTATGAATTATTTAAGTGCAGATCAGGTAATTGAAAAATTAAAAGAAGGAAATCAGAAATATATAAATCAAATGTGTACCATAGGAGATACATCCATTCAAAAAAGAGTTCAGACCTATATAAAAGGACAGCATCCTTATGCGATTATTGTGACTTGTTCGGATTCTCGAGTGATTCCAGAAAGCATTTTTAATGCCGGAATAGGGGATTTATTTGTGATACGTTTAGCGGGAAATGTAATTGACGATCATCAGTTAGGAAGCATTGAATATGCAGCAGGACATTTGGATTGTCATCTGATTGTTGTATTAGGACATACTCATTGTGGAGCAGTAGATGCAGCTATGAATGGGAATCCAGATGGATATATAAAATTTATTACCGATGAAATTAAAAAAGCCATTGGGAATGAATCCGATGAAAAGAAGGCTTGTATTAAAAATGTGATTTATTGTGTAAAAGAAATTGAACAAAGTTTAGAAATCCAACATTATGAATGTGATCAGGGATTGAAAGTTATACCGGCTTTATATGATATTGAAACGGGAATGGTTGAATTTTTGTGATTTTTGATTGTATTCTGGTAAAGAATCTGTTTTAATTTTTATAGAAAAAGTGAATTGGATGAAGCTGATTCTAGACATCTTTTTAGAGGCCGAAGCGGCAAACTTTTTTGGATACATCCCCAAAACTTGTGAAACTAGCAGGCAAAAGGAAGATCAGCAGACAACTCTTTGGAGAGATCTCTTAAGCGAGGCGCCTACGTGGATATAACCAACTGGCAAAGGAACAGAGAAGAAAGATGGATTTTTTCCTCTTTTTTCTCTTTTTTATTTGGATGTTCAGGAGGTAAAGAAAATGAGAATGATGTTAGTAGGTACTGGAGCGGTTGGTCAGTGCATTGTTGAATTGTTGTTAAAAAGAGATCCGGAAAAAGAATGGTTTACGTATTGTTTATTAAGTGATGTAAATGTAAATCATGCAAAAGATGTATGGAAAACAATTAATGATGCTCGGTTACAGTTTGGATATGTAGATGCCACACAGAAAGAAATGGTAAAAGAAGAAATACAGAAACATCATATTGATTTTGTGATGGATGCTTCCAGTCCATTCTGTGCCAATGTGATTTTTGATGCGGCGTATGAATGTCATTGTGATTATGCAAATATGGGAACTTTCTCTATCCCAAAAGAAAAACCGGAATATGGAATGGGCATTGAAAACAGTTATGAACTTGTTATGACTAAATATAATTTTGATGCAGATGAAAAATGGAAACAACAAGGGAACTGTGCTTTGATTTGTTTAGGAATCGATCCAGGAACGGTTAATGTTTTTGCTAAATATTTATGTGAATATGAATTTGATACAGTTGAAGAGCTTCATGTAAAAGATGGAAACAATTTAAAAATTAAGGGACATGAAGATGAACTTATATTTGGATTTAATGTTTGGACTGTATTGGATGAAGTGATGAATCCAAATGTTGAATATGATAAAAGTAAAGGTGGATTTATTGTAGATAAACCATTTTCAGGAAAAGAAACTTTTGATATGCCTGAAATTGGAATGAATACACTGGTAAAAGTGGAACATGAAGAAGTGGTAACTATGGTCAAATATTTATCTGAATATGGATTAAAAAAATGTTCTTTTAAAATTTCTTTAGATGAAGATTTGATCAATGCATTACAAGTATTGGATAAACTTCATTTAAATAAGATTCAGCCTGTTCAAGTAAAAGGAGTCCAAGTGATACCAAGAGATGTGATTGCTTCCTGTGCCTGTCAGCCAGATACCATTAAAGATGAAATGGAAGGAAGCATGTGTGTTGGTGTTCTGGCAAAAGGAATAAAGAATGGAAAAGAAAAACAATGCATGATGTATCAATGTTTTTCAAATGAAGAAGCCATGAATCAGTTTGGTTTGCAGGCGGTTGTGGCACAAACTGGATTTTCAGCAGCGTTAGCAATTGAATTGTACGCAAAAGGAATTTATCGAAAACCTGGAGTGAATTCACTGGAAGCTTTTGATCCCATTCCTTTTTTAAAGTTGATGGAAGAAACAAATTTTATATATAAAATTAAACAATATTAAAAGGGATTTTAAATAATCCTGTGGATGAGCTCTAAACGATTTGTGGGTAGGCTTTAACAAATTGTGTTGATAGCTTTAAATAATTGTGTGGATGAGCTTTAAAATATAGTGTGATATTGTGATAAGAAA
>NZ_VUMM01000015.1 GCF_009696175.1 Floccifex porci | reverse complement strand
ATTACATCAATCATTATCCTCAAAAAAGATTGAATGGTAAAACATGTGGACAAGTACGAAAAGAATCTTTAGAACAAAAGGAATTTACACAATATCCAATTATTCCATCAGTAAGATATGTAAGATACTGGAATGAAATTGAATCAAAGAAGAAACATCAAAAAGAAATGATTATAGAAGAAATAAAAAACAACCCAAACCAAAGTGGAATGGGTTGTTGATCGATGAGATTTTTAAATATTTCCCATGTCTACTTGACTAGGGTTGTATCACATTGCCATTAAATCCTTTTTTAAATAAATATACCCCATAATCTTCTGCAGAGTCATCAAAGATTCCACTGATTCCATATAAATTATATCGTTTAAAACCATGATCGATACAGTATTGAAGCATATGCCAGTGAAGGGCGTATGGAGAACAATACTGCATGTATTTTTCATAAACTCCACTCATTAGACACAAAACTTCCTGTCCATAAGTGAAAAATAATCCAGCAGCCAATATAATATTCTGTCCATCTTCTTCTATGATCTGATGGCCTTTTTCCATTTTTTTTATAATCTGATTTACCTGTTGTTGTGCCAAATCCATTTTTCTGCGGATTTTTGGACTTTCCTGCTGTGAAAGTCTTTTTTGCGATTGCGATATAACGTTCTGATTTTTTTGAAGATCTTCTTCTAAACTATGAATATAATCCATCATGTCCATCTGTGCATATAAAAATTGTACATAACCATCTTTATTAAAAGAATTGTATACATTTTCATAATAACCATCTTCTCTGAATTCAAAGCCTCTTCGTAAAGTGGTATCTCTGATTACATTTTTATAAATGTGAAGATGATTTAAATCCATTTCATGAATTTGAATGTTGTATCGAATGACATGTTGTATACTTCTTTGTGCTTTTCTTTCCATTCTTTTTAAACATTGTTCTTTTGTAATGGAATCGGTATCAATGGTATACATCCACCGTGGTTCTCTTAAAGGGTCAATGCCACGAGTAAATCCTTCATGGGAATAACCTGTTTTTAACAAATGTTGAAAAATGTAATCAAAATTATATCCATTTTCAACAATGTTTCCATGAATATCTCTTTCTTTATAGGGGATGTAAGGATCCATATGTAGATAGAGACATTTTTTCTTTTTTAAATAAGGAATTAAATGATGATGGAAAAAATCAAAAAGTTTAAGATCTGTGAAATCTAGTAGAGGACCTCTCATTATTTTACAATAAGAATAAGAACGAAATATTGGAACAAAAGACAACATGCAGGCAGCGATAATATGATTCTGATCGATAATGCCTACATAAGAAGTTGAATAGCCTCTGTTTTCTCGCATTTGAGCCATATTGGTTGTCTGCCAGAAATTGTTGTTGGGATAAGCATTTGAAAATTGTTGAAACTCATCCTTTGATAATTCTTTAAATAACATATTATAAACCTCTTTTATAAAAAGATTATAACATCTTATGTAAAAAAATGCCCTCTTATGCAAAAAAACTCTGTATATAACAGAGTTTAAATGTATTTTTGTGCAATTTTTTCAATACCATCTGGATTTTTTTGAATCCATTCATTAAATGTGCAATGGTCATTTGTGATGATCGTACCTAGTTCTACTAAGAATTCAGGAATCTTATCCTGAAGGATGGCACCCACTTCTTTTCCCATTGTTTCTTCACCTTGTCTGTCGTTTCCGCAAATATATAACATAAAAGCAGACGCTGGTTTTTTATCCACCAGTTTTGTATGTCCTCTAAATCCAATTTGTCCAATCTGATGGGTTCCACAAGAAGATGGACAGCCAGAAATATGAATCTGACATAACGATTGACAAGGAATATTGGCTTGACGCACGGCTTGTATACAATTCTGTAGAAGAGCCTGTGAATCTCTTAAACCAACCTGACATGTGCTGGCACCGATACAGGAAACAGAGGTTTCAAATAAAGATTGTGCATTGTCACTGGAAATAACATCCTGTACCAGTTTAGCTTCTTTAGCTGTTAAATTAATGATGTAACAAGATTCATCTGGGGATAAACGAAGCTGTACGTCTTCCATATTCTGAATGGTTTCATTTAAAGCAATTAATGTATTTAAATCTGGAGAACCACCAATTGGATGGTAAAGTACAGAATACAGTCCATCCTGTTTCTGAGGAAGAATTGTATATCCTTCTATAGAACCTTCTCCTTTTTTTGAAACAATGGAAGGATAAACTTCAATTTTTAAATCTTCTTTGAAAGCTTCATCAAGGTTTTTATTAAAGATTTCAATGAAGGCGTCATTTCCACCAACAGCTTCAATCATATAACGAGTACGTGCTTTTGCTCGATTGGTATAATTTCCATGTTGAAGGAAAGTGTCACGCATCGCTTTAATATAATATAGAATGTTTTCCGGATTTACCTTTGTTGCGACCTGCAGACCAAAACGTGGATTGTTTCCCAAACCTCCAGCACAATAGACATCAAATGTACCATCCTGGCAAGCAACAAATCCCAGATCTCTAAAAGTGGCATGTGTTACATTGTCTTTTGAATTCGAAAAGCCCACTTTTAATTTACGAGGCATTTTTTCTGCTTTGATTAAAGTCAATAAATAGTCACTGGCTTTTTTCGCATATGGTAAAACATCAAAACATTCATCTTTTTGAACACCGGATAATGGAGAACACATGACATTTCTAGGAAAATCACCTCCACCGCCTAATGGAACAATACCAAAGTCCAGTACATTTTCATAAATCGGATACAGTTGTTCTTTTGTCAGATCATGCAACTGAATGGTTTGACAAGTTGTAAAGTGAGCACGGGAAACATTGTATTCTTTCATTGTATTTACTACAAAATTAAATGTTTCTTTTGAAATCACACCACCTGGCATACGTAAACGAAGCATACTAGCTTTTCCACCTTTTTGAGAATAGGATCCATAAAATCCAGAAAATCCTTTGTATTCTTTCATATTCATCTGTCCAGAATAGAATAAATCTGTTTTTTCAATAAATTCAGGTAATTCATTTTTATATTGATTCATAATGTATACCATTCCTTTTCTTTAATGATAAACTAATTAAAAAGATTATGCTACAATATTTTCATGGCATATTTTCCTTTTTTTATAGATATCACAGATTGTAAAGCACTGGTTGTTGGCTCAGGTCCTATTGCCCAAAATAAAATAAAAATATTAAAGGAATTTGGAGCAAAGGTAACAGTCCTTTCAAAACAGGAAAACAGTGATGTGACTAAAGAATTTGAAATACAGGATCTGGATGGATTTAACATTGTTGTGGCAGCTACCAACGATTCACAATTGAATCATAAAATATCATTGGAATGTAAAAAAAGAAACATTTTAGTCAATGCAGTGGATCAGAAAGAAGACTGTACATTTATATTTCCATCTTATATTAAACAGAAAGATGTAGTAGCAGCTTTTTCTTCTTCTGGAAAAAATCCTGTAATTTGTCAGTATTTGAAAAAAGAAAATGAATCGATTGTAACCCGTCAATTAGGGGAAATAAATGATAGAATGGAAATGATTCGTAAAGAATTAAAAAGTGTAGATGGACAGACTCGTAAAGAAATATTGAAAGAGTTTTTATATAATCAATTAGAAAAATAGGTGATTTATGCATATAAAAGTTGGAACCAGAGGATCTAAACTGGCTTTGATACAAACGCATTCGGTTGTGGATGTTTTAGAAAAAGCATATCCTTTTCATCAGTTTGAAATTGTTGTGATTCATACCCAGGGAGATTCGAATTTAAAACCATTGTCGCAAATTGGAGGGAATGGATTGTTTATCAATGAAATTGAACAGCAATTACTGGATGGAACAATCCAGATGGCTGTACATTCTATGAAAGATCTTCCTTGTCAGTTAAAACATGGATTGGTTTTATCAAAAACATGGAAACGAGCCGATAATCATGATGTATTGATCTTGAATCATGAGAACTTTAATGAAAAAGGTGTAGTAGCTACAGGAAGCATTCGCCGAAAGAAACAGATCCAGCAGCTCTATAAAGACATAGAAGTGGTGGATATAAGAGGAAATGTAGATACTCGTCTTAAAAAGATGAAAGAACAGGACCTGGAAGGTCTGATTCTGGCAAAGGCGGGAATTGAAAGATTGAATCTGGATGTGAATTATAAAGAATTGCCTTACCAGCAAATGATTCCTTCCTGCTGTCAGGGGGCTTTAGCAATTGAATTAAGAGAAGATAATATAGAATTACTGGAAATGGTGAATGTCTTTTGTGATGAAACAAGTGATCTGGAAATACAGACAGAAAGAGCTTTTTTAAAGGAGATGAACAGCTCCTGTCAGAATCCTATAGGAGGGTATGCAAAAGTAGAAAAAGGACAGATTACTTTTCATGGATTATTTGGTTTAGACCATTTATATACAGCTTGTTGTACCGGAAAAGATCCTGAACAGGTTGCCAGACAAGTGGCCAAAGACATACGCAAACAGATGTCTGGAATGGTTTACATAACGGGAGCAGGACCTGGAAATATTGGAAATGTTACTTTAAAAGCATTGGAAGTGGTAAAAAAAGCGGACTGTATATTATACGATCGATTGATTCCTCAGAAATTACTACAATATACAAAAGAAGATTGTGAATGTATTTATGTTGGAAAAGCCAGTCATAATCATACTTTAAAACAGGATCAGATCAATGAATTAATGGTTCAAAAAGCACTGCAGTATAAAATTGTGGTTCGTTTAAAAGGAGGAGATCCTTTTGTGTTTGGAAGAGGATATGAAGAAGTACAGTATCTAAGATCAAAAGGAATTCCATATGAAATCATATCTGGTTTATCTTCTTCTATTGCAGGACCTGGTTCACTTCAGATTCCATTAACTCATCGAAACGTATCCAATGGATTTCATGTGATTACCGCTCATAATTCAAAAGGAGAATATATGGATATTGATTTTGAATCTTTATCCAAATCAAAAGAAACGCTTGTGTTTTTAATGGGTTTAAAAAAAGTAAAAGAAATCGCTAAGAATTTAATACAGCATGGCATGGATGAAAATATGCCCATTGGCATATTGTCTAATGTTTGCATGGAATCCAATCAGAATCAGTTTTCAACTTTAAAAGATATTCAGAATGAATCTATTTCTGTTTCTTCTCCTGCTATTATTATTGTAGGAAAATGCGTTTCTTATCATCAGGAAAATTCAAAGCTTTATTCAGAAAAAACAGAATTGGTTCTTCCTAAAATTGGAAAACAGAAATCCAGATTAGCGGCTTTACTGGATTCTTATATTGTTCATGAAATAATGGTTTCTCAAATTGAAATGATTCCATATAAAATCCAGGAAATTCCAGATATAATACTTTTTACAAGTCAGTATGGAATAGATGGTTTCTTTAAATATATAGAGGACATACGAAAATATTCACATACAAAATTTGCAGTAGTAGGAAAGAAAAGTGCACAGCATTTAAAATCCTATGGCATTCAGGCCGATTTTATTCCATCTATTTATAATGCGGATACATTGTTGAATGAATTAATAATAAATTCAGACCAGACAGTGTATTATTTTTCATCCGATAAAAAAGATGAAATCGATCAGTTAATAGATAAATGCAACTATCATAAAGTGAGTGTATATCGTAACGACCCTTGTTTGATTCCATCGATGAATGTAAAGTATCCTGTTATTTTTACATGTGCTAACAATGTATCTTTGTTTTTAAATTCGATTTCAAATTTAGAAGAATTTAAAGAAAAGGGAGTGGCCTATTCTATAGGAAAGAAAACAACAGAACGTTTAAAGGAATTTGGAGTAAAACATATATATGAAGCAAAACAGGCCAGTTATGAATCATTAAAGGAGCTTATTTGTCATCATGAAAACTAAAGATGTGACATATATGGCTTTATTTACCGCTTTAATTGCGATTGGTTCTAAAATTCAGATTCCTTTGGATTTTATAGGAATGCATTTTACTTTACAATGGCTGTTTGTTTTACTATGTGCTCTTTTACTGAACAGAAAACATGCCTGTCTTACTTTAATGACTTATTTATGTTTAGGATTATCAGGAGCACCTGTTTTTGCTTCTGGAGGAGGAATTGGATATCTACTAAAACCAACTTTCGGTTTTCTTTTCGGTTTTCTGGTGGCCGTTTATGTGATGAATTCCATACAGACAACTACCATAAAGAAAACCATAGCCGGTTTATTATCCTATTATTTCTGTGGTTTTTTCTATTATTGTTTTATGATGTATATTTTTTATCAGCAGCCTATTGGAATTATAATGGCATTTATCAACTGTTTCCTTACAATCTTTCCTGATTTCCTTTTATGTTTATTCTCATGTGAAATTTATAAAAGATTAAACAAGTTCATCTATTAAAGATGAACTTTATTTGTATAATTTCAATAAAATAAATTTACGAAAGATTGATTTGGATATTATAATACTACCAAGAGGTTTGTTTTATGATTTATATTGCGATATGTGATGATCAGATTCATCAGATTGAAAGAATAAAAAAATGCATTGAAAATATGAATTTAAAAGAAGTTAATATTTATACATTTACAGATGAAAAAGAAATGATATCTTTCTGTAAAAATAAAAATCGTAATTTTATTTTTATATTGGATATTGTTTTACAGAATAAAGTCAGTGGAATTGATATTGCCAAAAAAATCAATCATCTGTTTGAACAGCCCATTGTATTGTTTATCAGCAATTATCTGGAAAAAGTAACTGATATATTTGAGGTAGATCATTGTTACTTCATTTATAAACCAGAACTGGAAAGACGTTTAAAAGATGCTTTAGAAAAAGCGATACAGATTTATAATAACAACAGTCGTACCATTTCTTTTAAATCAGGAATGGATACATTTGTTGTTCCTTTAAGTGATATTTATTCCATAGAAAGAATCAAACGATACAGTTTAATCAAGTGTAAAGATCATACTTACCGGGTATTGGATGATTTTCAGGCATTATTTCCTAAATTAAATGGATATTTCCATCAGTGTCATCAATGTTATATCGTAAATTTTATGAATGTAAAAGAATTTAATAAAAAAGAATTTATTTTAAAAGATCACTCTTATGTTCCCATCAGTCGTTCTCGTTTAAAAGAAACAGAATATAGCTTTCAGATGTTTTTAAAAGGATTGTAGTATGAATGCGATAAAAATAATTTTAAAAGAAAAAGATATTTTGATATTTATTCTATGTGAGCTCATTATGACCGGTTTTGCCCCTTTATTCTGGATGAGCAAAGCAAAAACAGTGAATGTGATCTTACTGGCAGTATTAATTATTGTAGGTTCTTATTCTTTATATCTATTGTATAAAATCACAAAAAAATTTGATCAGCAATCAAAAGAAAATGCCGAAAAAGAAATTATATTGAAACAGAAAGAAATACAGAATCAGCATATAGTAGCGACAATGCAGATGAGCAAAGATTTAGGGGAACTGGAATTAAAACTTCAAAAAGAATTGTATAACCAGGATATTACTTCAACCAAACAGATTGACGAATATATTAAAACGCATTATGAATCTTTATTTATGTTTTATACGGATAATAAGATCGTTGATTCTATTGTCTACAACAAAGTGATGCTGATGAAGAAACTGCATATTAAATATTCAATTGATATTGTGATTCCTTCTAATTTAAATATAGATAATATTGTATTGATTTCAGTTTTAGGAAATTTACTGGATAATGCTATAGAAGCTTGTGAACAGGTTAAGTTTTCAAGACGTTTTGTGAATTTAAAAATGAATGTAAAAAGAGGGTATTTGTTAATTGAAGTTCAAAACTCCTGTCTGGAAAATACCAGTATAGAGAAAAGTTTAAAAGAAAAGCCAGAAGAACATGGAATCGGCTTAAAGATCATTGAAAAATACTGTAAAGAATATGATGGAATATTTGAGACTGATATTTCCAGTCAACAAGTATCTTCTTTTGTATCTTTGAAGATAAAGGACTAGGGATATGGCAGGATATACAAATTTATATTTACATTTTATTTTTCTAATTCAGGAATTAAATTATTGTTACTTTATAGTTCATTTTTTTGATTCAGAAAATAAAAAACGGGATTTCTTTCTTATTTTATTCATGTATCATTTTGTATATGATCCGATTGCTTATGAACTTCAGAATAATATTATATTTAAATTTATCTGGGGAACGATTTCTTTATTGAGCATCTGGTTTTTATATCATAAAAAAAGTTCAGTATTTAAAATCTTAACATCTTATATGATTATGGTTGTGGTCATGAGTTTTACGGAATTAATATTATTGGGATATCTACATCTGATTAATTACGATCTGTCACATATTGATATGTTGAGTTATCCAATGTATTTATATTGTATACAAGGTATTTTATATTTTATTTTGTTCACATTGTCTTTAAAATTATTTTCAAAGCGATATTTAATATTTTTAAAAGAAAACATCTATTTAATTTTCTTATATATCAACCAGGCAATTATTTCTTATTTTTCAGCTGGATGTTTATTGTATTTAACAAATTCGAAATATATAGTCTATATTTTCTTGATACAGATATTTTTATTTCTTTTTCAATTGGTTTTATTAATTATATTGTATAAAAGAAGTCTGATAAAACAGAATGAGATTACAATGTGGATGTTAGAAAAAGAATATGAGAAACAATTGGAGATGTATATGGATATTCGTGCCAATCAGGAGGAATATCGAATGTTAAGACATGATATTTTAAACTTTATACAGAATCATAGAGGTTAAAATGAATGATTTTCTATATATGAATTTTATTTTTCTGTTGCAGGAAATAAATTATGGTTATTTTTTGGTGTATTTTTTACATTCAAAACATAAGATAAAAGATTTTTTGTTGATTCTATTTGGGTTTCATTTTATTTTTAATCCGGTTGGAAGTTTATTAAAAAATCAGTTGGGATTGAAGTTTGTATGGGGTCTGATATTTTTGATGGGATTATATCTTTATTTTAGAAAAGAAGCATCTTTATATCGAATTATTCTAGCTTATGTGGTATTGGCAACTGTAATGTGTTTTGGAGAACTGATTTTAATAGGATTCTTTAATATATTCATTGGGAAAGTAAATCAGATGACAATGATGGATTTTCCTTTCTGGTTTTATATCATTCAATTTTTATTCGATTTTATTTTATATACAATATGCATTCAGTTTATATCAAAACATTGGTTTGTTTATTTAAAAGAAAATGTATTGCTGATTCTTTTATATGTTAATCAGATGATTATTTTATACTTTAGTGTTGCTTGCTTAATTTATAAAGGTTATATGGTTACAATTCTACATTTCTTTTTATTTTTGTTTCAATTTGGAATTTTATATCTTTTCTATAAAAGAAGTGTAAAGAAACAAAGAGAATTAACTGTATTGATGTTAGAAAAAGAATATGAGAAACAATTGGAGATGTATATGGACATTCGTGCCAATCAGGAAGAGTATCGAATGTTAAGACATGATATTTTAAACTTTATACAGAATCATAGAGGATAAAAGACTACAAAAGATAAAAACCAATCAGGCTATTTTTTATGTAAATGGGGGCATGGATCCTATCTTTTTCTATTTTAGTATATAATAGAAATAGAATATGAATGTCATCCCATTTGTTTGTTTTCAGTACAGGGAATTTGATTATGATATGGGTTGGGATTTTGACAGAATTGTATTCAAAAAAGCTCGCTTTTTAAGCGAGTTTTTTAGTATATTCTTTTAACCATTCTTTTTCTTCTTTATTTAAATAAGGACTTAGTAATTGATAGGTTTTATGATGATATTGATTTAGCCATTCTATTTCAGATTTATCCAGTAAAGAAAGATCAATACAATCTAAATCGATGGGAACATAACTTAATGTTTCAAAATACATAAACTGACCATACATGTTTTTATTTCCTTTTTGAACAACCATATCATTTTCAATTCGAATGCCATATTGATTTTCTTTATAGATTCCTGGTTCATTTGTCACAACCATACCTTCTTCTAAGATGGTATCTTCTTTTCGAGTATCGGTTTTATACCAGCGAATTCCATGAGGGCCTTCATGAACATTTAAACAGAAACCTAGTCCATGACCTGTTCCACATTGATAGTCCAGATCTTCATTCCATATAGGCTGCCTTGCCAGTATATCCAGCTGAATTCCAGAACATCCATATAAGAATTTTGTTTTGGATAACTGAATATGCGATTTTAAAACAGTTGTGAAGTCTTTTTTAAATTCATCGGATACTTTTCCTAAAGAAAATGTTCTTGTGATATCCGTGGTTCCATTTAAATATTGTCCTCCTGAATCCACCAGAAAACTACCTTCTGGTTTTAAAATAGAAGAATGGTCTTTGGAAGGCTGGTAATGCATCATGGCTCCATTTTCATTATAAGCACATATACTTCCATAGTTGACTTCAATATATCCAGGTAAGACTTTTCTAAAATCATGAAGCTTTTTAACCGCATCATATTCTGTAATGGTTTTGGTTCTGACATTTGTTTTTAGCCAGTAAATAAATTTGGTTAGAGCTGCACAATCCAGAATCTGACATTGTCGAATGTTTTCGATTTCTATTTTATTTTTACAGGCTTTTATCAATTCACTGGGATTGGTTTGAAATACTGGGTGTTTGATTTTTGAAATCAGTTCATAATTCACCTGATTTTCATCCACAGTAACAGGCTCTTGTATCTGTTTTATGTCTTTATAGATTTCTAAATAATCTTTGATCTGAATGTGATGGTTTTTAAAATAAGAATCGTCTTTTATTTTATCTTTTTTTATATATAAAACGGTCTGGTTCGAATTCAATAATAAATAAGATAAAAAGACAGGGTTGCTTGTCGCATCATATCCTCTGCAGTTTAAAAGCCAGGCAATATCATCTAAGTTTGTAAGAAGATGAATATTGGATTTACATCTTTTTAAAACTTCTTCTCTTTTTTCTTCAAAACTTTTACCAGCATATTTTTCATCCAGTATAAAAATTGGAACCATTGGAAAATCAGGACGATCGTTCCAGATTTCAGAAATAAAATCAATGGAGGTTACAGAACCTATTTCATCCACAAATGATTTTGTGACTTTTTTTCCATCTAGACCAATATGTTTTCTTGTTTTTAAATATTGAAGAAAGTTTTCGTCTTCTATGATTTGGATACAGGTATCTTTTAATTCTTTTTTTGCCTGTATTGTATAACGACCATCGGTATAAAAGCGACATTCTTTATCTGTAATAATGAGATGTGCATTGGATCCGGTAAAACCAGTTAAATATTCTATACAGCGAAAATATGGATGAATAAATTCACTGTTATGATCATCTCGGGTGGAAACATAATAAGTATCTATATTCTTTTTTTTCATTAAAGCCTGAATGGCTTGTATTTTTTGATCAATATTCATATAAATCCTTTATTTCTTCTTCGGTTAACGTACGGTATTGGCCACTTTCCAGTCCATCCAATGTCAAAGAACCAAATTGTACCCGCTTTAAATAGGTAACTGTACACCCGATTTTTTCAAACATTCTTTTGACCTGATGATATTTTCCTTCACATATCGTTAAGTAGGCACTGCGATTATCAATGTATTCAAATTCTGCAGGAAGGGAAGTAAACTCTTCAAAAACAATTGGCTTAGAGAATACATCTTCTGCATTATCAGGTATATCGGTATCTACCTGAACATAATACTTTTTTAAAACATGATTTTTAGAAGATAATAAACGATGATTCAATTCTCCATCGTTTGTCAACAATAAAAGACCTTCTGTATCTTTATCCAGTCGACCAACGATTCCTACATCTTTTCGAATGCATGGAACCAGTTCCATTACCACAGGATAATGGGAATCTTGAGTAGCAGATAAAAAGCCTGCGGGTTTATTGAGTAAATAATACTCATAAGAAACATAATCTACACGTAATCCATCTACATATACAATGGTTTCTTCATCTACTTTCGTATCAACTTTCTTAACAATCTGATCATTGATTGAAACATGTCCTTTCTGAATCAGTTTTTTGACTTCACTTCTTGTTCCAATCTGCATGTCCGCTAAAAATTTATCCAGTCTCATTTCCATCTCCATCCTTGTGCATATTTATTTTTTATCGTTCCTTTATCGATTTTTCCAAAGCCAAGAGGATATCCTTCTACACATATAAGAACCCATCCTTTTAATTTTGATGAAACCTGAATGGTTTCTCCTTTTAAATATCGAATGACTCTTTCATCTTCTTTTGAAAAATCAATTGTGGAATCAAATTCTTCTTTTTTCAAATGCATCGCAAACGCCTGAGAAGGCTCAAAACGATTCTTTTTACAGTCTCCAATATATAAACCTGAACGTAACAATCGAATTCTTTTGGTATTAAAATTGGGAATAAAATAGAGTTTTTCTTTACGGATTTCAAAAGTTCCATTCGAAAATGTTTTATTCACATGAGAAAAAAAATCTTGTATCCATTCATTTTGAATGGAATTTATCGATACAATCTGTTTTTCTTTTGATTGTTTTTCTCCTTTTTGTAACAGAGTGGTAAAATGACCTTCTCCTTTTACTTTATGAGGATAAATTCGTATACATTCTGGATGTTGAATTCCTCTTTCAAAAGAATCATATAAATCAATAGACAATAATTTTAATTGAGGACATATAGATAACATATAATCAATGATATCTTCATTTTCTTCTTTTGAAAACGTACAGGTAGAATATACCATTTGTCCGCCTTCTTTTAACATCGATAGAGCACTTTTCACAATTTCTTTTTGAATAGAAACATAATATTGATTTCCTCTTTCAATCCAGCTTTTTATTAAAGAAGGATCTTTATGAAACATTCCTTCTCCAGAACAGGGAGCATCAATTAAAATTTTATCAAATGTGTCTGGATAAAAAGAAGATAATTTTGATATGTCTTCACTGGCTACAAAAACATTTTGACATCCCCATTTTTCGATATTATGTAAAAGCGCCTGTGCTCTGGATGCCGATATATCATTGGAAATCAAACAGCCACTTCCATTGAGTTTATTTAAGATTTCTGTGCTTTTTCCTCCAGGAGCGGCACAAGCATCCAGCACAAGGTCTCCTTCTTCGATTGGAAGGACCTGAGCAGGAATCATAGCACTGGGTTCCTGCAGATAATAAAGTCCAGCATAATAAAAAGGATGTTTTGATGGTTTATCGTTTTCATCGTAGTAAAATCCGTTGGTTGTCCATGGTATGGGTTTCAGATGAAAAGGACTGATCTTTAAAAAGTCTTCTACAGAAATTTTTGTCGTATTGATTCTTAATCCATATGCGACAGGATTTGAAAAACTCTGAAGATAATTTCCATATTGATCCTGTAGAAGATCTTTCATCTTTTTCTGATAGTTTTCTGGTAAATTTGTCATGAATAAATTTTAACACAAAAAAAACCAGAATATCTGGTTTTTAAAAGATAATTTCAAATAATCCATAGGAACTGACTGCCATAATGATTCCTGCCAGTAAGACACCGCCTAAAACCGAAAAAACAGTCTTTTTAAAATCCAGGTCTAAAATACTGGCTGCCAATGTTCCGGTCCATGCTCCTGTTCCTGGAATAGGAATTCCTACAAATAAGAATAAAGCATAGTATAAACCTCTTCCGGCCTTAGACTGCAGTTTTTGACCTCCCTTGTGTCCTTTTTTAATAAACCATTTGAATAAAGGACCAATATAAGGTTTGTCCTGTCCCCATTCCAATACTTTTCTTGCGAACAGGAAAATAAAAGGAACGGGAATCATGTTTCCAATGATGCAGATAATAAAAGTAGTCAGAACGGGTAAGTTATAAGCACCAACTCCAATGGGAATGGCTCCCCTTAATTCAACAATGGGAACCATTGATATAAGAAAAACAATAATATACTTTTTTAACATAATTTCTCCTTTAAACTCTATTAGTTTATCATATCTTTATAAAAAATACATTCAAATGTATGACTGTGGTATACTGAGTCTGGTGATTTATATGAAAAAAATTGTTAGTTTATTATTTAGTTTTTTATTATTGACAGCTTGTGGTACAATTTTGGACGAACAAGGATATTATACTTCAAAAGAAGATGTTGCCTTATATATTCATACTTATGATCATTTACCAGATAATTATGTTACCAAACAGGAGGCGATGGATGCTGGATGGGATGCTTCAAAAGGAAATTTATGGAATGTCTGTCCAGGAATGAGCATAGGAGGAGATACGTATTATAATTTTGAAGAATTGTTGCCAGAAGGAATCTATCATGAATGCGATATAGATTATGAAGGTGGTTATCGAAATGAGAAACGAATTGTATATGGAAATGATGGATCGATCTATTATACAGAAGATCATTATGAATCATTTGAACAGCTTTATTAGGTGAGTTATGAAATTAATATTTGATCAGAATACAAAAGAAGAAGCGTTATTTTATTTATCTCAACAGTTTTCTTTAAATTATATTTTGAATTTAGATTCTTTATATGATTATTTAAGTACTATAAAAGAACATTTTGAAATTTGGATTGAAAAAGAACCTTCAGAATTTAAAGGAATTCTAAAGGTCTTTAAAATGGCAGAATCAAATAATTCTTATTTATTTATAGATCAGATAGTATATCGATATTGCCAGGATACCCGAAGCGATGACATCCAGTAAAGAATGCTGTTTTAGAAATAAAGTGGATAAACAGATTAAAATACATAAGATGATACAGAATAGACGTATCATTTTTTTATGTTTAAATCCTTGATAATGACAGATCGCAATGGTTACACCTAAAGAATTATATACATGCATACTGGGAAATACATTGGTAGATGTATCATGAAGCTGCATATAATAAGTCAATGTTTCAAAAAGATTGGACGGATCTTTAATCGGGATACGAAAATTATCCAGTCCATTTGGAAAAAAAGTACAGATGATTAAAAAGATCGTCATACCTATGGAAATAAATTTAGCCATTTTTATAAAAGTATCATTGTCTTTTTTATAAAAATATAAATAAGTAATTCCAACATATACAAACCAGATTAAATAAGGAATGATAAATACAGGTAAAAAAGGTATTCGATCATCAATTGATAAATTGGTTGGAATAAAAAAAGACACATTCTTTTCCAGATATTGAAAATATAAAAACCAGACAATGAAAAATCCTAAATAAAATATCTTTTTCTGTTTTATCATATTGATCACCTGTACATAATTTAACAGATGAATTTAAATATATTGAATAAACAATCTTAAAAAAATATTAAATGTTACGAAAATAAGGATGACAGATGGCAATCATTACCTCAGCTTCTTGTTGAATCGTAATGGTTTCTTCTGGAAGAACCAGTATACTTTTTCCCTGATCAATTTTAATATGATTGACAATCAGAGTTCCTTTTAATACCGATATCGCACAGACAATAGTGGATTCATTTGTATAGGAATCTTTTAAAATGGTATGAACTAATGAAAATTCTCTATAATTTCCCTGTGAATGAACTGGAAAGTTTTTCTGGTCCACTTTTAGAGAAGGATTTAGATTTTCCAAAGCCTGTTGAATATGAAGTTCTCTTTTTTTATGAGTTATAGGATCTATGCGATCGTAATCGTATAGTCGATAAGTTATATTGGTGGACTGCTGAATTTCATAAATAAGAGAACCTTTAGTAAGGGCATGAACCATACCGGATCGAATATAAATCAGATCGTTTTCTTTGACATCGATTTTATCAACAAAATCAAAAGAATTGTTCTCGATATCTTTTTGAATATCTTCTTTTTTTGTCTGAGCATAGATCCAGTTTTGTTCAGGAGCCTCTATAAAATACCAGGCTTCACTTTTTCCATAAGGCAAAGATAATTTTTCTCTGGCATATTCGTCAGTGGGATGAATCTGAAAACTGACAGATTCTTTGCAGGAGTCAAAAGCAATAATTACCGGAAAACATTCACCTGATAATAAGCCGAAAAGTTCAGGATTAGAATCGGTTTTTTCTTTTAAAGTGGTACATTCGTTTTCATTTTTAATCTGACAATTAATAGAATCAATACCACTTACTGTATAGATGATTCCTGTATTTTTCTGATTGGAACCATATTCTAAAAGACGATGATCACCCCATAAAGGACAATAGAAAATAGGTTTAACTTCATACATATTTGAATACCTCTTTATTCATTATATCAAAAAGGTGATATAATGAATAAAGAAAATGGAGAAACTTTATGAAAAAGAAATTTACAATTGAACAATGCTGCAGGCTGATTGATCATACCAATGTTAAAGCCTATGCGACAAAAGAAGATATGAAAAAATTATGTGAAGAAGCTTTATCTTATCATTTTGCGATGGTTGCCATCAATTCAGGACAAACGGCTTACTGTCATGAAATATTGAAAGGAACAAGCATTCATACAGGAGCAGCTATTGGCTTTCCTTTAGGACAGACAAGTATTGAATCAAAAGTGTTTGAAACAAAAGATGCGATTGAAAATGGTGCAGATGAAATCGATTATCAGTTAAATATTACGGAAGTAAAATCAAAAAACTGGGAATACGTAAAAAAAGAAATGAAAGCCATTACAGATGTATCGCATCAGCATCATAAAATCTGTAAAGTAATTTTAGAAACGGCTTATTTAACAGATGAAGAAATAGTAAAAATTTGTGAAATCGCCAAAGAAGTCAAAATTGATTTTGTGAAAACTTCTACTGGTTTTGCGGATAAAGGTGCAACAATCGAAGCAATTGCTTTGATGAAACAGACTGTTGGAAACAGTGTCAATGTAAAGGCATCCGGAGGAATTCGAGATGCGAATACGTTTAAAGAAATGCTTTCTTATGGAGCCAGTCGAATAGGTACCAGTGCAGGAATAAAAATTATTGAACAGTTAAAAAAAGAAGCGATAGATGGATGCATTGAAATTGAGGTAAATTATGAAAATGAATAGTTTAAGAACACCTCTTCCTTACGATCTGGAATTATTAAAGGCAAATGGTCAGTTTGATCTGGTTAATGAAATGATTGATCAACGCTTAAAAAAAGACATTCCCGATGGATTGAAAGAAAGACTTTTACTGGAAAAAGAAGTTTTGAAAGAATATCCTAAATCCTTTATTTATACAAAAGAACAGGCTTTTTCATTGATTCAAAGTCATATTAAAGATTTTACAGAAGAAGAATTTGATACATTGTTTAAAGAGAATGCGTTTGAATTTATATTTATTCAAGGCATTATGATGTTTAAAGATGATATTTATGACAATTTAATTAAAGTTCATTCAAATTATCGAAATCGAAGTGACTGTAAAGAAAAAGAAGATGTTATTTTAGATTCTACGATTCAAAAATTAATGGATGAAAAAGAAATGAAAGTGAAGATTCATGTTAAAGTGTCATTAAAAGTAAAAGATCAGAAAGAAGGAAATCGAATTCGTGTATGGTTACCGATTCCGGTTGAATATGCACAAGTAGAAGATTTTAAAATTCTTTCTATGTCAGAAAAAGGAAGGGTAAATGACGAAAGTGTCAATCATCGTTCGGTTTATTTTGAATGTGAATATAAAAAAGATATGGAATTCTATGTGGAATATGAATTTGTGAATCATATGATCTATGAAGAGTTGGATCCATCAAAAGTTTATGACGATGGATATTCTTTATATCTGGATCAAAGAGAACCTCATTATGTATTTACCACATATTTAAAACAGCTATGTAATCAGATTGTTAAAGAAGAAACCAATCCGCTGTTAAAAGCAAAAAGAATTTATGATTATATAACCAGTCATGTGACGTATTCTTTTGTTCCAGCTTATATGACTTTACCATCCATTCCTGAATTTGCGGCTACCAGCTTAAAGGGAGATTGTGGGATTCAGGCCAGTCTTTTTATCACTTTGTGTCGAATTGCTCATATTCCGGCTCGATGGCAGGCGGGTTTGTATGCACATCCTAATATGATAGGAAACCATGACTGGGCACAATTTTATGTAGCTCCTTATGGATGGTTATATGCCGACTGTTCTTTTGGTGGAAGTGCGTATCGAAATCATAAGGATATAAAAAGAGAATTCTATTTTGGACATCTGGATCCTTATCGTATTCCAAGTGCAAGAGAAGTGCTTCAGCCATTGGTTCCAGATAAAAAATATATGCGAAAAGATCCGTATGATCATCAGACAGGAGAAGCAGAATATATCGATTGTCCAATTTCTCCAGAAGATATCGATACAAAACAGGAAATAATTGAAATTAAGGAGATATAATGACAATATTGGGGATACATCATATTTCTATGACGTCTAAATCAAATACAATATAAAAAAGCAATTAATTTTTATACAGGGTTAATGGAAATGGATGTTCTAAAACAATGGGAGAATGGAATTCTTTTAAAACTGAAAATATAAGGATCGAATTGTTTCTAAAAGATTAAAAACAATTGGGAAAAGGAGTGACCCGTCATTTTGCGTTTCTAGTGGAGGATTGCGATGAAATGATAAATCGAATAAAACAGGAAGGATATTCGATTCTTATGGAACCGAAAGATGTTTGTATAGGAAAAGATTATTTTGTTCGTGTGGGATTCTGTATCGGTCCCATTGGAGAAGAAATTGAGTTTTTTCAGGAGAAATGATGACTTTTAATAAATATATTCAGGATGAAACCATTTTAAAAACATTGGAAGCATTGGGGTATGAATTGATGCTTCCGGTTCAGAATCAGGTTATTCCTGTACTGAAACAAAAAAAAGACTGTATCATACAGTCAAAAACAGGAAGTGGAAAGACATTAAGCTTTGTGCTTCCTTTAATAGATTCTTTTGAAGTTGATAAGAAATCTGTACAGGCAATTGTATTGGCTCCTACACGAGAATTGGCTTTACAGATCAAAGAAGAATTTGATCGAATGGGTCGTTTAAAGAAAATCAAAGCATTGTGTATAACTGGAAAACAGTCTTACCAGGATCAGGTTCTGGATCTGAAACAAAGAGTGCATGTATGTATTGGGACTCCAGGAAGGTTATTGGATCATATTGAAAATGGAAATTTAAATGTTGAATCGGTTAATTATCTGATTCTGGATGAAGCCGATGAAATGTTAAACAAAGATTTTATCGAAGATATTTATAAAATCATATCCTATCTTCCAGAAGATATCTGCAGTGCTATTTTTAGTGCCACTTATCCTTTAAAAATTAAAGAAATAGCTAAAGATCTATTAAAAGATCCTGTATTTATTCAAATTGAACAGGAAAAAAATAAGATTGAAGAAACTTTTTATTCGGTTTTAGAAAAGGAAAAGAATATTAAACTGTGTCAATGTTTATCCTGTATACTTCCTGAATCTTGTATTGTGTTCTGTAGAACGCAGAATCGATGTGAAGAAGTGTATGAATTATTGAAATCGTATCAGGTGAATTGTCAAAGACTTCATGCAGGTTTAATACAGGAAAAGCGTTTTGAAATCATGAAAGATTTTAAAGAAGGTAAAATTCGAATTCTGATTTCTACAGATGTATGTTCCAGAGGAATTGATATACAGAAAGTGGATTGTATCATCAATTATGATATGCCAGATACTTCTTTTTCTTATATTCATCGCATTGGAAGAAGTGCTAGAGTCAATGAATCTGGAAAAGCTATAACTTTTATCAGTGAAATGGATCAGGAAAAGAAATTAAAATTACAGGAAGAATTATCGATCCTTATTGAATGTAAAGATCTGGATGGAAATATAGATTTATCTTCTTTATCAAAAAGAGCTCGATATAATTCAAAAAAAGATTCAGATTTGATTAAAAATATCACAAAAATTTATATAAATGCAGGAAAATCAAAAAAAATTCGTGCAAAAGATATATTAGGGGCTTTATGTCAGATTGATGGAATCACATTTGAAGATATAGGAATCATTCAGATTCACAATCATCAAAGCTATGTAGACATTTTAAATGGAAAAGGAAATTTAGTGATTCAATCATTAAAAACAATTAAAAATAAAAAAATAAAGGTAGAAATCGCAAAAGAGTAAGGTCAATTTAGACCTTACTCAATGTTGATCAATTGTCTGCCTTGTTTTTCTTTCTGTTTTTCAGTTGGTAAAGTGATGATCAATTCTCCATTATCAAATGAAGCTTTTATGTCTTGTGGAATGATGGCTTCTCCTACATAAAAACTTCTTGAATACGTTCCACTGAAACGTTCCTGACGAATGATTTTACCTTCCAGATTCTTTTCGATATTTCTGGATGCAGAAATCTTTAATGTTCCTTCTTTTAATTCAATACGAATGTCTTCTTTTTTAAAACCAGGTACTTCTATATTTAAAATATAATATCCGTCTTTTTCATGAATATCGGTTTTTAAAACATCACTTCGGCTATATGTATTTTCAAAAAGATCGTTTTCAAACAGTTGATAAGGGTTATATCTCATAAAAATTCCTCCTAGAATTAGCACTCTAATTCTTTATCTGCTAATATGATACCACAAAAAATAGCACTGTCAATATATAAGTGCTAATTTCTTTTAAATACATATAAACATTCATTGCTCATTTCTGGAGCATATGTATAATCAAATTCATTAAATTCTTTAATCTTTTCTATGTTCTCAATCTGATTGACAGCTATAAAACGCACCATAGCCCCTCTTGCCATTTTTGCATAGACTCCTTTTTCAACATATTTTTCTTTATGTTTTTCCACAAATCGAACATCAATCAGTTTTTTGTATTTACGAATGCATTTTGCGTATTCTTCACTAGCCAGATTTAAAATGATGGGATCTTTGATCTCATTTGCGAGATTGTCTTTCCAGAAATCGTATAGACGAAATGGAATTTTTGCCTGCATTTCCAGTCGATAACAGCGAATTTCATCCAATGGTTTTAATAAACCATACAATGCCGACAAAATATAAAGATGATCCTGAAGGAAAGACAATTCTTGATCATCAAAAATCTGAGCATGCATATATTGGTATTGAATGCCTGCATAGGTGAGTAAAGCAGGTGAAGTTTCCTGTTGTCCAAAAGTCTGATAGAGTTCATAAGCCTGTAAGGCTAAAGAATCTGAACATTTTAAGTGATTTTTTAAGGATTCATAATTTAAATTTTGAATGTGATGGACAAGTTCGTTTGTTTTATCCAGAAATACAGGAGCACTCATCTTCAGGTTTAAGTCAACCGGTTTCATCTGTTTAGCAGGAGATATTATTATTTTCATGATAGAATTATATCATAAACCGCAATGAAAACGATTACATTATAATTATGAAAATTTTTACAAAAAAATGTTGACAGAGTGAATAAGTGGTTGTAAAATTCGAGCATAAATAAAAGCAAAGGAGCTTTGAACAGAAATGTTTGAAGCTCCCTTTTTTTATTTGAGGAGGAAAAGATATGGAAGAAATTTTGAGTCAAGTATTTGGGATCTGGTTTCTGATTGGGGCTGCATTAGTCTTCTTTATGCAAGCTGGATTCGCAATGGTGGAGGCCGGATTTACTCGAGCTAAAAATGCCGGAAACATCATTATGAAGAACTTAATGGACTTTTGTCTGGGAACAGTTGCTTTTCTGATTTTAGGTTACAGTCTATTATGTGGGCAGGACGTTGCAGGTTTTATTGGATGGGGAGAAGCACCATTGTTTAACTTTGCGGGAACCGATTGGTCAAGCTTAGTATTTAACCTGGTGTTCTGTGCCACAGCAGCTACAATTGTATCCGGAGCTATGGCAGAGCGTACAAAATTCATTTCTTATTGTATTTATAGTTTTGTGATCAGTTTGATTGTATATCCAATTGAAGCACACTGGATCTGGGGAGGTGGATGGCTTGCTCAGATTGGATTCCATGATTTTGCGGGAAGTGCAGCGATTCACTTTGTTGGTGGGTTAACGGCTTTAATTGGAGCTAAGATGTTAGGACCTCGTATTGGAAAATTTGATAAAGAAGGAAAACCACATGGGATTCCAGGTCATAATATTACATTAGGTGCATTAGGATGTTTTATCTTATGGTTTGGATGGTATGGATTTAATGGGGCTGCGGCTACAAATTCTGTTCAGTTATCTACAATTTTTGCGACAACTACAATTGCTCCTGCAGTTGCGACTGTAACATGTATGATCTTTACTTGGATCAAATATGGAAAACCGGATGTTTCAATGTGTTTGAACGCATCCTTGGCTGGTTTGGTTTGTGTAACAGCTGGATGTGATTACATCAATGCTTTTGGAGCTGTAATTGAAGGTGTTGTTTCAGGTTTGGCTGTAATCTTTGGTGTCTGGCTGTTAGATTATAAATTAAAAATAGATGATCCAGTTGGAGCAGTAGCCGTTCATATGTTCAATGGTATTTTAGGAACATTGATGACTGGATTGTTAGCTTGTGGTACAGATACTAGTGGATATGAAGTATTAGGTTTATTCTATGGTGGAGGAATTCATTTCTTCCTGATCCAATGTTTAGGTATTTTAGCCGTTGGAGCATGGACAGCTATTACAATGTTTATCACATTTAAAATTATTGATAAAACAATTGGTTTGCGTGTTTCTGCACACGAAGAAATTGTTGGTTTGGATATTATGGAACATGGATTGGAATCAAGTTATGCAGGATTCTCAATTTCAAATGATTTTACAAGTTTATTAGAAGATGATAGTTTTGACTTATCGGATATTGATTATGAAATTCCGGAAGATTCTTTACAGCCAGCTGTGGATGTAAACGATGCAGTGCCTGTTTATTCAGGATATGGAGACATGAATAAAGTTGAAATTATTACTCGTTTAGAAAAATTTGATGCTTTAAAGCGCTCATTGGATGCGATTGGTATTGGTGGAATGACAGTTACACAAGTATCGGGTTGTGGTGTTCAGAAAGGACAGGAGCAGTTCTATCGTGGGGCCAAAGTAAACATGGAACTGAGACCTAAGATCAAAGTGGATGTTGTTGTGAGTGAAATTCCAGTTGAAAAAGTTGTTAAAGCAGCCAAGAAAGCTTTATATACAGGAAATATTGGTGACGGCAAGATTTTCGTATACCGAGTTGAAAACGTTTATCGTATTTCAAGCTCAGCAACTGGTCCTGACGCTTTAAAGTATTCCAAATAGTGTGAATATTGTATCCTTTTGGGAGAAGAGGTTTGAAAAAGCCTCTTTTCTTTTTGTTTAAATATTATATAATTCGAATAGAGAGAAGGATAAAAAGTATGGTATTTTCAAGTTTGTTTTTTCTGTTTGTATTTCTGATATGTAATCTAATCGTTTATTTTTTTAATGTGAAATATCGAAATATCATTTTACTTGCATTTTCTTTAATTTTCTATTCCTGGGGAGGACCTAGATATTTAATATTGCTGATTGGAGATACTTTTATTAGCTGGATTTTTGCGTTATTGATGGAAAAATATCCAAAATATAAGAAAATATTTCTGATCCTTGATCTGGTTTTTATGTTAAGTGTTTTAGGTATATTCAAGTATCTGGGATTTATTCTAACAAATATTCAGCATATATTTCATGTTCCAAAAGAGATTGTGCAAATTGTTCTTCCGATTGGAATTTCTTTTTATACTTTTCAGCTGATATCTTATGATGTTGATGTATATAAAGAAAAAGTAAAAGCTCAGCCAGTATTCTGGAAATTACTGCTGTATTCTTCTCTATTTCATCAATGCATTGCTGGGCCTATTGTTCGATATGAAACGGTCGCAAATGAAATTGATCATCGAAAAGTAAATCTGAATGATGTTTATTATGGAATAAGGCGTTTTAGTATTGGCTTAGCAAAAAAGGCAGTTCTTGCCAATTCATGTGCTTCCATTGCGGATACTCTATTGCCTTCAGGTACGCAGGCTTTGCATGCTCAATCGACATTGGGTCTGTGGGCAGGTGTTATCATGTATACATTACAGATTTACCTGGATTTTAGTGCCTATTCGGATATGGCAATCGGTATGGGACGCATGGTTGGCTTCCACTATCTTGAAAATTTTAATTATCCTTATGTTGCTTGTTCTGTACAGGATTTCTGGAGGAGATGGCATATATCTTTAAGTACTTTTTTTAGAGATTATGTATATATTCCATTAGGAGGAAATCGTGTGTCCAAAAGAAAAACGATACGTAATTTAGCGATTGTATGGTTTTTAACCGGTTTATGGCATGGGGCAAGCTGGAATTATATTTTCTGGGGTCTGTATTATCTGGCTTTCTTATTGATGGAACGATATGTCTACAAAGATAAAATCAAAAAAGGATGGAGTCATATATATACGCTGTTGGTGGTTGTAGTGGGATGGACAATATTCAGGTTTGAAAATTTATCCGAACTGAAAACAGTTTTATGTGGAATGATTGGTATTAATACAGGTGGATTTGTGAATCTGGCTTGTATCACACAATTAAAAACAAATTTGTTTCTGATTTTATTTTCTATGATAGCATGCACAAATCTGGGTAATATGATGCATAATGCTTTAACGCATTTATCAAAAACTGGAAATCAATTCTTCTTCTATTTTTATAATATAATCGATACTTTAACAGTACCTGTATTATTGTTTTTATCATTCTTGGCTTTAATTGGAAATAATTATAATCCATTCTTATATTTTCAATTTTAGGAGGATTTATGAAAAAGTGGACAAAAGTACAAAGACAGAAAATACAGATTTTTAGGCTTATAACCGTAGGAATCTTTATTCTATTTCTTTCAATTGGTTTTATGCTGGGAAATATATGGTTTTTAAGACCGGATAAAAGCGAAGTTGAAAAAAGAGAATTGACTTCTTTTCCAACCTTTACTTTTTCTACCTTTATGGATGGAACTTATTTTTCGGATATATCCACATGGTATTCTGATACTTTTGTTGGAAGAGATACATTTATTGCGATGAATCAGTCTTTAAAGCAAAAATATGGCATTCACTCTGGAGAAATGATGGTAGGAACTTTGACACAATCAGATGAAATTCCAGAAGACTCAAGTCAGAAAAAAATTAAAAAGGATCCAGTTGTTCCTGATCAGAATACATTACAGGCCGAAGTAACGGATAAAATTATGGAGGGGCTGTATATTGAAGATGGAGCTGCTTATGGCGGGTATTCTTTTTCTCAGGAGGCAGCTGATACTTATATCGATGCTCTTGAAAAAGGAGCTGAAAAATTAGATGGAATCACCAATGTTTATTCATTGTTGATTCCAAACAATTCAGGTGTGATTTTAGATGATGAAACTTGTGCTAAACTGGGTGGATCTAATCAGGGACAAGCAATCGAATATTATTTTAATTCTTATGATAAAGTAACTGGAATTGAAATTTATGATACTTTGAAAAAACATAACGATGAATATTTATATTTTAGAACGGATCATCACTGGACACAGCAAGGAGCTTATTATGCATATAAATCGTACTGTAAACTGAAAGGATTTAAAGCAGAAAAAATATCGGATCTTCCTTCTTATACCTTTACTCCGTTTTTAGGTACTTATTATAATGAGCTGCAATTACCAGAGATGGCAGCCAATCCGGATACAGTCTATGCTTATGCACCTAAATCCACTAATGATATGCTTTATGATGACGGAAGTGGAAATTTGATTCCGTGGAAAGTGATTCAAGATGTATCCACATGGAATGAGGGAAGTGGCTATTATTGTTTTGTGGCAGGTGATAAGCCTTATGCGGAAATTGACAATCCTGAAATTGAAGATGGAACAAGCTGTGTAGTTATAAAAGAATCGTATGGAAACTGTTTTATTCCATTTTTAGTGGATCATTATGACAAAGTGTACTATATGGATTTTCGATATACAAATTATAATATTGTTGACTTTTGTAAAGAACATAATGTAACAGATTTGATTGTTGAAAATAATATTCAGATTATTGGAAGCGGTGATGTTGCTTCTCGATTTTATGAATTGCTTTAATTTATTTTTGACTTGTTTAAACATTCGATTTATAATCAAGATAACGATTGTGATAAGGATATGAACATAATTCTTTTAATGTAGAGAGAAGAACGGCTGGTGAAAGTTCTTTGCGAAAAATTATGTTTACTCCCTTTGAATTGCCCTTGAAAAAGTGTGCCGTATTCTTGCGTTAAAAGATTTGAGAGCTCCGTATGGAGAACAAAGGTGGTACCGCGTACGACAGACGTCCTTTGATGTCTGTCTTTTTTTATGTAAAGGAGGATAATTATGGAACTAGTGAATATTTTAGAAGATGAACATTTATCAACATTGAATCATTCTTGTGCACATATGATGGCCCAGGCGGTTCGTCATTTGTATCCGAATGCGAAATTCTGGGTTGGACCAGTGGTTGCGGAAGGATTTTATTATGATATGGATCTTGGAGATGTATCTTTAAAAGATGAAGATTTACTAAAAATCGAAAAAGAAATGAAGAAGATTGCCAAAGATGGAAAACGTATTGTTCGAAAAGAAATTTCAAAAGAAGAAGCATTGGAAATGTTTGGTGACGATGAATATAAAGTAGATCTGATCAATCGTCTGGAAGAGGGAACGATTTCCTGCTACAGCCAGGGGGATTTTACAGATTTATGTAGAGGTCCTCATGTTGAATCGGTCAAAATGTGTAAAAACTTTAAATTATTAAAACATTCTGGAGCTTACTGGAAAGGGGACTCCAATAATAAAATGCTTCAAAGAGTGTATGGTATCTGTTTTGATACAAAAGAGCAGCTGGAAGCACATTTAGAGGCGTTAGAAGAAGCAAAGAAAAGAGATCACAAAAAATTAGGAAAAGAAATGGAATTGTTCATGTTAAGTGAATATGCTCCAGGAATGCCAATCATGCTTCCTAATGGAATGATTTTCAGAAACATTCTGGAACAGTTCTGGTATCAGGAACATACAAAAGAAGGATATCAGTTTATCAAAACACCAATCATTGCTTCAAGAGAATTGTGGGAAATTTCTGGACATTGGGATCATTATCAGCAGAATATGTATACGACAAAAGTGGACGATCGTGATTTTGCCATTAAACCAATGAATTGTCCGGGAGCTTTGCTTGTTTACAATAACTCTTTACATTCTTATAAAGATTTACCACTTAGAATTGGTGAACTGGGACAGGTTCATCGTCATGAAGCCAGTGGAGCATTGAATGGATTATTCCGAGTTCGTACTTTTACACAGGATGATGCACATATTTTTGTGACACCGGATCAATTGGAAGAAGAAGTAAAGAAAGTATTAATGCTGATTGATCGTATCTATTCTGTATTTGGATTGAGTTATACAGTTGAATTATCAACACGTCCTGAAAGTGGATACATTGGTTCATTAGAAATCTGGGAACAGTCTGAAAAAGCACTGGCAAATGCTTGTGTGCATGCTGGAAAAGAATATGTCGTTAATCCTGGGGATGGTGCATTCTATGGACCAAAACTGGATATTCATATTAAAGATAGTTTAGGTAGAGACTGGCAATGTGGAACGGTACAGCTGGATATGAATTTACCACAACGCTTTGAGTGTACATATGTTGACAGTGAAGGTAAAAAACAGATTCCAATTATGCTTCACCGTGTTATTTATGGTTCCATTGAAAGATTTATGGGAATTTTAATTGAACATTTCGCAGGTCATTTCCCATTATGGCTATCACCAGTTCAGTTTGATGTCATTCCTGTTCATGTTGAAAAGCATTTAGATTATGCCAAAGAAATTGTATCTTTATTAGAAAAAGCAGGAATGCGTGTTCAATTGGATGACCGTAATGAAAAATTAGGTTATCGAGTTCGTGAAGCACAAATTAAAAAGATTCCATATCAGATTGTAGTGGGAGAAAAAGATATGGAAAATCATACTGTTACAATTCGTAAGTCGGGTTCAAAAGAACAGGTGACTTTAGATGTAGATCAGGCTGTTGAAAACTTCAAATTAGAAGTTGAAACAAAGGCGTTATTTAAATAGAGACTTGAATCATTCAAGTCTTTTTTTGTATACTATTTCTGTTCTAACATCAAAACAAAGTTGAGATGAAAGAGGAGGTTTATATGGAAACTCGAGTGGCATTAATTGGTATACTTGTGAAAGATCCAGATTCAGTTAATTCTTTGAACTGCATTTTGCACGAATATAGTCAATATATAATCGGAAGAATGGGAATTCCATATAAAGAAAAGAATGTCAATATTATCAGTGTTGCCTTGGATGCAAATATGGATACCATTAATATGATTTCAGGTAAAATTGGAAGATTAAAAGGGATTCAGACCAAAACGATATTGACAAAACTGGATTAGCTCACCTTTGTTTGAAAAAACAGGAGGTAAGAGGATGTTAAAAAAATGTTTTAAAATGATTTTAGGTACCTTTATGGCTTTTTCAATGGTTGCCTGTTCATCACAGCCTGAAAAAGAAGCGGTATCTATATTATGTCCATCAGGGGCTCCCGCTTTAGCGATGCTGGGTGCAGGACTGGTTGAAAATGTGACAATTGACTATGCCAATACGGATGTTCTTCAGGCAGAATTATCAAAAGAAGATGGAGAATATGATATTATTGTAGCTCCATTAAATTTAGGTGCAAAGATGTATGAAAACAATCCGGTATATCAGCTGGAAAGTGTTTTGACATGGGGAAATTTATATGTTGTAGGAGTGGAAGGTACAGATTTAAATAATGCATCGATTGCTTCTTTTGGTGAAAAGGCGGTACCTCAGCTGATCTTTAATTATTGCTTTGATTCATCCAATATGAATATTACATATTATTCCGATGTCTCACAGGCTTCACAGGCCTTATTAACAAAACAGGCGGATTGTGCATTATTGGCTATGCCGGTAGCTGCAGCAACCATTGCCAAAGGAAAAGAAAATGATATCAATTTAACGATATTATTTGATCTTCAACAGGAGTTTAAAATTAAAAGTGGTATGGAACAAAGTGGATATCCACAGGCATCTTTATTTGTGAAAAAAGAATCGCAAAAGAAAGTGTCTTATGTTTTAGATGAGGTAAAGGATTTTATTGACCAGAGTGATGAAGATGCCATTGGAAAAGCAATTGATGAAGCTGGAGTGGAAACATTAGGTGTTCCATCAAAAGAAATTTGCGTTAAAACATGGGATAAACAAAATATTCGTTATGAAAAAGCCAAAGATGTAAAAGAAGACATTGAAAACTTCCTGAATTTATTTCATATTGAAATTCAGGATGATTTCATTATTGAATAATTGAAAATCTTTATGTACAATAAAGGGCGTTTGAGGTGAAATTATGCAGATTACAGATAATGCGAAAGCTATTTTAGAGAAAATGCTGAAAGAAGAAAATAAGAACTGTCTGACGTTCTTTACCCAGGGAAGTGGATGTCATACACGTCTTTGTATGGATTTTATTGTTGTTTCTGATGGAAATCAGATCAATGGTTTATATGTGGATATGTCAGAAGAAACATCACGTATGTTAGAAGGAATTATACTGGATGCCAAAGATGGAAATTTAGTGATACAATCAACAAATTCAAATTGCTCTGGGTGCTCAAATTGTTCCAGTTGTGATGGAGGATGTGCTTAGCACATCTTTTTTTTACAAAAAATTATCACTTAACACTTGAAAGTGCTAATAAATCGAGTATAATACAGTTAGCACTTAAACATAGAAAGTGCTAAAATGGTTATTCAAAGGAGGGAAATGTATGTTAAAACCTTTACATGATTATGTATTATTAGAAAAAATGGAGGAAGAAAGTACTACTGCTTCAGGAATTATTTTGACAAGTACAAAAGAAAAGTCAAAATTTGCGAAAGTCATTGCGATGGGAAATGATATTAAAGAAGCAGGTTATCAAACAGGAGATGAAGTCTTATATCGTGAATATGCAGGTACTACGATCTCATATAAAGATGCAGAGTATATTGTGATTAAAGATGAAGACATTATTGCGGTAAATCAATAGGAGGAATGATTATGGCAAAAGAAGTACGTTTTTCAAAAGATGCTCGTGAAGCAATGCTGCATGGGGTAAATACTTTAGCAAATGCGGTTCGTGTTACATTAGGACCTAAAGGACGTAATGTTGTTTTGGAAAGAGAATATGGTTCACCACTGATTACAAATGATGGTGTATCAATCGCAAAAGAAATAGAACTGGAAGATAAATTCGAAAATATGGGAGCTAAACTGGTTTATGAAGTGGCTTCTAAAACAAATGATATAGCTGGAGATGGAATAACAACGGCAACTATTTTAGCACAATCTATGATTGAAAATGGATTAAAACAGGTGGATCGTGGAGCCAATCCAGTATTGATGCGTGAAGGAATTGAAATGGCAGCTAAAGAAGTGTCCAATTATATTTTAAATCATTCACGTAAAGTGGAAAGTTCACAAGATATCGAAAATGTTGCGACAATTTCTTCAGGATCAAAAGAAATTGGTCAGATTATTGCACAGGCTATGGATAAAGTTGGTCGTGATGGTGTCATTTCAACAGATGATTCAAATGGTTTTGAAACGGTTCTGGAAATCTGTGAAGGTATGCAGTATGACAAAGGGTACTTATCACCATATATGGTATCCGATCGTGAAAAGATGGAAGCAGTTCTGGAAAACTGCTATGTAATGGTTACCGATTATAAGATTTCAAATCTGCAGGAAATTCTTCCTGTCTTAGAAGAAATTGTAAAATCAAACCGTCCTTTACTGATTATTGCCGATGATCTGGAAAATGAAGTGGTATCTACTTTAGCTGTAAATAAATTACGTGGAACATTCAATGTTGTTGCCACTAAAGCACCTGGATTTGGAGACAATCAGAAAGCTATGCTGGAAGACATTGCGGTTTTAACAGGAGCTACATTCTATTCTAAAGATTTGAATATGAATCTTCAGGATATGACTTTACAGGATTTAGGACAGGTAAAACGTGCCATTGTGAAGAAAGATTCAACAACGATGATTGGTGGTGCTGGAAGTTCTGAAGAAATTCAGGAACGTGTTTCATTGATTCATTCACAAATGGATCAGACAACTTCTGAATATGATAAAAAACGCATGGCAGAACGTCTGGGTAAATTATCCAATGGAGTTGCGATCATCAAAGTGGGTGCAGCTACGGAAAGTGAATTAAAAGAAAAGAAATTACGTATTGAAGATGCTTTGAATTCAACTCGTGCTGCAGTATCAGAAGGAATTGTAGTTGGTGGAGGATCTTGTCTGGTAAAAGCTTACATGGCTTTAAAAGATCAGGTAAAATCCGATATCGTTGATGTACAAAGAGGAATTAAAGTCGTATTTGATGCTTTATTAACACCTATTGAACAAATTGCGGATAATGCAGGATACAATAGTGAAGAAATTGTAGCTCGTCAGAAACTGGCTGGAGACAATATTGGATTTGATGCGAAACGTGGTGAATGGGTTGATATGTTTAAAGAAGGTATTATTGATCCAACTAAAGTGTGTCGTAACGCTTTAATGAATGCAAGCAGCATCTCTGCTTTGTTCCTTACAACAGAGGCAGGAGTTGCCAGCATCAAAGAAGAAAAAGAAGTGGCACCGGCTCCACAAATGTACTAAAATATCATAAGAAAATGATCTCTTAAGGTTTAATCCTTATTGAGGTCATTTTTTATTTGAATTCTTAAGTGTGAAAGTGTATTATCTTATATGCTTTAAAAAGGAGTAAGAGAAAATGGAATTGGTTCATTTAACTGAAAAAGAATACAATGAATTTCAATGTCAATATAGATATAACACTTTTTTGAATAGTATAGATACCTATCATCTTGAACAGTCATTGGGATTTGAATGTGATTTAGTCGGATTAAAAAAAGATGGAAAAATAGTATGTGCCTGCTTTATGATCCGTTATCCAATGATGAAATGTTTTCATTATTATTATGCCCCTAGAGGAATTCTGATAGATTATGAAAATAAAGAGCTTTTATCTGTATTCACAAAGAAATTGAAAAAATATATTCGTAAAAAAAGAGGAGTGCAGTTAATTATTGATCCATATATCTTATATCAGGAAAGAGATGCAGATGGAAAAGTTGTTGAAAATGGATTCAATCATCAGAATGTTCTGGATAATTTAACATCGGTTGGATGGATCCATCAGGGATTTTCAACAGGTTATCATTCCAATATGCAAACCATTCGATGGATGTATGCGATGAATTTAGATGGATATACTAAAGATTCACTCTGGAAAGCGTTGCATCAGCAGACTCGATGGAGCATCAATCGTACGATGAAATATAAAATGCAGATCAAGGAACTGTCAATCGATGAATTGGATGTGTTTGTTGATATTATGAATCAGACAGGACAAAGAAGAGGATTTGAGACAAGAAATCTGGTATTTTATAAATGTCAGATGGAAGCTTACAAAGAAAGATTAAAATGTAAGCTGGCATACATTGATACTTCTTTACTGATTCAATCTCTTGAAAAAGAAAAAGAAGAGATTGAAAAAGAAATGAAAGAAGTGAATGAAAAACTATTGGAAATTCCAAACAGTAAAAAATTCAATAAAAAAAGAAAAGTATTACTTGAAGCTATAGAAACCAATGAAAAACGAATGAAAGAAGCTTCAGATCTTCAGAAAAATTATGGAGATATTATACCTATGGCAGCCAGCATGTTTATTTATGACAGAGATGAAGTTATATATCTGACAAGTGGTGCGTATGAACAGTTTCGTGATTTCTATGCTTCGTATGCGATTCAATGGAATGTGATATGTGAAGCTTTGTCTATGGGATATAAACGTTATAATTTTTATGGAATCAGTGGAATCTTTGACCCGGAAGATGAAACTTATGGAGTATATGCCTTTAAAAAAGGATTTCCAGGACAGGTAGAAGAATTGATTGGAGATTTTGATTTAGTATGTCGACCAATTTTATATAAATTAAATTATAAAAGAAAGAAATAATTTCCTTTTCTTTCTTTTAATTTATTGTATTATATAATACATGAGGCCGTGGTGGAATGGCAGACACGCCACTTTGAGGGGGTGGTGAGCTTTGCTCGTGTGAGTTCAAGTCTCATCGGCCTCACCAGATTGTGAAAATATCAGGGAAACCTGATTTTTTTTGTAAATGGTTTCAATATCTTTTTGAAACTATTATGAAAATATATATAAAATGTAAAAAAATGTAAATGATTCGTTGACACTTGTGTTTTGCGTGATAAAATGGTTCTATAGTAAAAATACGGAGGAAAGATATGAAAAAATTATTCGCGACAGGTATGGCATGTTTAATGGCTGTATCAATGTGTGCCTGTTCAGGTTCTGGAGAAAAAAATTCTTATAATATCGGAATCGTTCAGCTTGTACAACACCCTGCTCTTGATGCTGCAACAGAAGGTTTTCAGGATGCCTTAATTGAAAAATTAGGAGAAGATAAAGTTAATTTTGATGTTCAGAATGCTTCAGGAGAACCTGCAAACTGTGCAACAATCGTCAATGGATTTACTTCAGATGGAGTGGATCTGATTTTAGCCAATGCGACAGCTCCGTTACAGGCAGCTGCAGCAGCAACAAGTGACATTCCTATTTTAGGAACATCTGTTACTGATTATGCAACCGCTTTAGAAATTAAAGATTGGACAGGTACAGTAGGAAATAATATTTCTGGTACAAGTGATCTGGCACCATTGGATGAACAGGCAGCATCTATTCATGAATTGTTCCCAGATGCGAAAACAATTGGTTTATTATATTGCTCTGCTGAACCAAATTCTGTTTATCAGTGTGATACAATTAAAACATATTTAGAAGATTATGGATACAAAGTTGAATATTATTCATTTACAGACACAAATGAAATTGCTTCTGTTACACAGACAGCCTGTGAAAACAGTGATGTGATCTATATTCCAACAGATAATACCGCTGCCAATGCGACAAGTACAATTCGTGATGTTGTTGCCAGCGATACATATAAGACACCTGTATTTGCGGGAGAAGAAGGTATCTGTTCTGGATGTGGTGTTGCCACTTTATCAATCAGTTATTATGATTTAGGGTATACAACAGGAGAAATGGCATACGAAATTCTGGTAAATGGTCAGGATATTTCTAAAATGGAAGTAAAATATGCTCCAACTGTAACAAAGAAATATGTAAAATCAATGGCGGATTTCTATGGTGTTACCATTCCTGATGGTTACGAAGCAATTGAAGAATAATCAATGAATCTAAAGGAGAAAGGATTCTTTCTCCTCTTTTTTATGATAGGAAGGAGATTATCATGTTTTTTACCTCTTTATTGAATTCTATGCCAGGAGCTGTTTCTCAGGGAATGATCTGGGGAATCATGGCAATTGGTGTATATATTACTTATAAAATCTTAGATATTGCCGATCTGACAGTGGATGGATCACTTTGTACAGGAGCGGCGGTCTGTATTGTATTGATTATGTTAGGTGTTCCAGCCTGGATCAGTTTACTGGTCAGCTTTATTGTTGGATTATGCGCTGGTTTCATAACCGGTGTGTTTCATACAACATTTGGAATTCCTGCTATTCTTTCAGGTATTTTGACGCAATTGGCATTATATTCCATTAATCTGCATATTATGGGATGGGATCAGGCTTCCTTCAGTCGTGCCAATTTACCAATCAATGCCGATAAATACAATTTAGCTTTAAGTTCCCGTTATTTACGTGCTTTCAGTTTTCAGAATCCAATCATCGTATTGTTAATCTGTATTCTTGCTCTGATTGCCATTCTATACTGGTTTTTTGGAACTGAATTGGGATCTTCTTTACGTGCAACAGGAGCCAATGGAAATATGGCACGTGCAAATGGGATCAATACCAATCGTACAAAAGTACTGGCATTGATGATTTCCAATGGACTGGTCAGTTTAAGTGGAGGTCTATTGGCCCAGTATCAGGGATTTGCCGATATTAATATGGGGCGTGGTGCCATTGTTATTGGATTGGCAGCTGTTATTATTGGAGAAGTCTTGTTCTCAAAAGTGTTTAAAAACTTTGCTTTATTGCTTTTATCTTGTGTATTTGGTGCAATTATTTATTACATTGTTATTCAAATTGTTCTGAAATTAGGATTGTCAACGGATGATTTAAAATTATTATCAGCTATCGTAGTTGCTTTATTCTTAGCGGTTCCTTACTGGAAGGCAAATTATGCAAGCAAACATGTTAAGAAGGGAGTCTAATTATGTTAGAAATTAAAGATGTTCATAAAACTTTTAATCCAGGTACAGTCAATGAAAAGAAAGCGTTAAAGGGAATTGATTTAAAGCTGGAAGAGGGCGATTTTGTTACTGTTATTGGTGGAAATGGTGCTGGAAAATCTACCATGCTGAACGCGATTGCCGGGGTATGGAATGTAGATTCTGGTTCGATTTTAATTGATAACATGGATATTACAAATTTAGCAGAACATAAAAGAGCAAAATACATTGGACGAGTGTTTCAGGATCCTATGACGGGAACTGCAGCGACAATGAATATAGAAGAAAATTTAGCTTTGGCAAAACGTCGTGGTAAATCAAGAACTTTACGTCCTGGAATTACTAAACAGGAACGCAATGAATATTATGAGTTGTTAAAAACATTGGATTTAGGACTAGAAAATCGTATGACTTCAAAAGTTGGCCTTTTATCAGGTGGACAAAGACAGGCATTGACATTGCTGATGGCTTCTTTACAGAAACCTAAAATTTTATTACTAGATGAACATACAGCGGCTTTGGATCCAAAAACAGCAAGTAAAGTACTGGAAACAACAGAAGCCATTGTAAATAAAGATCACTTAACAACCCTTATGATTACACATAATATGAAAGATGCCATCGCTCATGGAAATCGTTTAATTATGATGAATGAAGGAAAGATCATTTTAGATATTAAAGGGGAAGAAAAGAAAAGTTTAACGGTGGAGCATCTTCTTCATATGTTTGAAAAAGTAAGTGGAGAAGAATTTGCCAGTGATAAAGCCATTCTAGGATAATTAGAAAATGTTGCGAAAGAGATTTCGTAACATTTTTTTTATATGTTATACTGATTCTATGAAAAAGAAACAGATTAAAGGAATCGATGGGATTCGAGCTTTAGCAATCATTGGTGTTACCGCTTTTCATTTTTTTCCAGACCTTTTTAAAGGTGGCTATATGGGGGTTTGTCTTTTTTTTATTGTGACAGGATTTTTACTGATGCAGCAGGAAAAAGAGAAATTTTCTATTCTTTCATTCTATAAAAAACGAATCAAACGGATTTACCCATCTCTTTTGTTTGTATTAGCCATCACATTAAGTGTTTATTTTTTAGTGGATCCTTCTTTATTGGATGGAATGAAACCAGAAGTTCTTTCTATTTTATTGGGATACAATAATATCTGGCAGATGATTCAGAATGCAGATTATTTTACTCGTATTCTTAATGCATCCTGTTTTACTTCACTCTGGTTTTTAAGTATGGAAATGCAGATTTATTTAATCTGGCCATTTATTTATTCAGGAATTCAGTTTCTAATCAAAAAGATAAATCAACAGACAACTATCTATGTTGTGGCATTTCTTACACTTTTATCAGGTATCTGGATGATGGCCTGCCTGCCTCAAGGGATTACACGTGTCTATTATGGATTAGATACAAGGATCTTTTCTTTACTGATGGGAGTTATTTTAGCTTTATATGTCAAACAACATCCAAAAAAAGGAAATAAAGTACAGGGAATCGTTTTTTCTTTTGTTTTTGTCCTGCTTTATCTTTTCATTTGTCTGACAATGGATGGAGAAAAGAATTGGGTCTATATGGGAATCATGTGGTTAGTCAGTCTGCTGTTTACTTTTTTTCTATATTTTGTGATTCAGCCTTCGTATAAAATCTATAAATGGCTGGAAAATCCAGTTTTAAAATGTATTGGAAAATTAAGCTATGAAATCTATTTATGGCAATATCCGGTTTTATTCTTATGTCAGAAACTGCATTTTTCTTATATCAGTATTCAGCTTTTCATATTATTGATTTTATCCATTTTTACGTATGTAATTTTACATCAGAAAGAGAAAATGAAATTATTAATAATCTATTGTGTTTCTTTTAGTATTTCTGGGTATGGTTTAATTCAATCAAAAGATAAAAAAGAAGATATTGAAGAACTGAAAACACAGATGGAAACAAATAAAGAACAGATGATAAAAGAGAATAAAACCATTTCAAGTGCGGATATTGTAATGGTTGGAGATTCTGTATTATTAGGATCGTATGATGAAATTAAAAATGTCTACCCAGACAGTCTGATTGATGCTGAAGTATCTCGTCATATGGGACAGGAAAAAGAAGCTTTGATGCAATTTGAAACCAATGGACAATTAAAAGATATTGTTGTCATTGCAATGGGTACCAATGGTTTGATCTATGATTTTCTGGCAATAGATGTTTTGGATTATTTAAAAGACAAACAGGTATACTGGATCAATAATTATTGTCCTAATTTATCGTGGCAAGATACCAACAATGCATATTTAGAAGAATTAGCGAAACAGTATTCCAATTTACACATTATCGACTGGTATACACAGGCCAGTCAGCATCCTGAATATTTATCCAGTGATGGAATTCATCCAAATCAGCAGGGAGCTAAAGTGTTTGCAGAATTGATACAGCAGGCAATTGAAGGTGAAAAATCATGATTACATTATTCTGTTTATATCTTATATTGATTAAACCTTGCCACCTTCGACAAAAAGAAAAATGGAGGATTCTTGAATCTTTTGATTATGCACATCGAGGTTTCTTTAATGAAGAATGTCCTGAAAATTCAATAAAAGCATTTCAAAGAGCAATTGATTATGGATATGGAATTGAATTGGATGTACAAATGACCAAAGATGAACAGCTGGTTGTTTTTCATGATCAATCTTTAAAAAGGATGTGTAAAATCAATAGTGAACTGATTCATTTGACATTTGAACAATTACTTCAGTATCCATTGAAACAAAGTCAGCAGAGAATTCCTTTATTAAAAGAAGTTTTACAGTTAGTGAATGGACAGGTTCCTCTTATTATCGAAATCAAAAAAGAAGGAGATCCGATTCGAACTTTAAAAGAAACACTTGTTTTGTTAGATATGTATCCAGGAATGTATGTGATAGAATCGTTTCATCCGGGTGTTGTATACTGGCTCAAGAAAAACAGGCCGGAAATTATAAGAGGGCAGTTAAGTGAAAATCATTATAAGAATGAAAATTTACCATGGATTCTTCGGTTTGTATTAACCAATTTTCTAACCAATGGTTTTACCAAACCAGATTTTATTGCGATGGATATCCATTGTCAGAATTTTTTTACATACAGAATCATGAATGCTCTATTTCGCTTTAAAAAAGTAGGGTGGACCATTCGATCTGAAGAAGAGTATGTATTTCAGAAACATCGTATGGATTGTATTATTTTTGATTCAATGAATCCTAAGGAGGGAAACTATGATTGTATCTTACAGAAACAGAAAACCAATTGTAAAAGGAAGGATAGCTCAGAATTGTACAATAATAGGAAATGTGAAAATTGAAGAAGATGCCAGTATCTGGTATGGAGCGGTTTTAAGAGGAGATACATGTTCAATTACAATTGAAAAAAATGCGAATGTTCAGGATAATGTCGTGATACATACTGATCCAGGATATCCTGTAGTTGTTTCAAAGAATGTCTCGGTTGGACATGGGGCAATCCTTCATGGATGTTTTATTGATGAAAACACAGTGATTGGGATGAATGCAGTTTTATTAAATGGATGTCACATAGGAAAAAGTTGCATTATTGGAGCCAATGCATTAGTCAGTGAAGGGATGATCATTGAAGATAACAGTATTGCAGTGGGAATCCCATGCAAAGTGATAAAGAAAATAAGTGAACAGCAGTCTATTCAGAATTTAGAAAATGCGAAAGAATATGTACAGTTGAGTAAAGAATTATTAGAAGAATTATGAAAAAATCATTATTAATGGATGTAATTGAAGGAAAAAATCTTTCTTTTGCCCAGAAAAATAAACTGATTATACAGTTGAGTCTACCAACAATATTTGCACAGATTTCTACAATCATCATGGAATATATTGATGCGTCTATGGTCGGAAGACTGGGCGCCAATGACAGTGCATCAATAGGACTGGTCAGTTCAACTATATGGTTATTAACTGGATTATCTTCTTCTTTTAATGCTGGATTTACCGTTCTGATGACTCATTGTATAGGTGCCAATGAAAAAAAGGAAGCCAGAAATATCATGAAGCAGGGATTTCTGGTCTGTTTAACCTTATCTGTTATTGTAAGCATTGTTTCCATTGTTTTAAGCCCCATCCTTCCAGTATGGTTAAAAGGAAATGTTGAAATTATAAAAAATGCATCTAATTATTTAAAAATCTATTCGTTTTTTATCCCTTTTCATTGTATGAATGTGATGGCTTCATTTTGTTTACAAGCCAGTGGAAATATGAAAATTCCAAGTATATTTAATATTCTGATGTGTTTATTAAATGTCATATTAAATTATTATTTTATCTTTCCGGCTGGACTTAATATGGGCGTCAAAGGAGCGAGCCTGGCAACTGGTTTATCAATTGTATTCTGTATGATATGTCTTTTGTTTTTTATATTTTATAAGAGTGAAATATTATCCTTTCAAAAGAAGGAAAGAATAAGCTGGGATTTGATAACGATAAAAAGAGCGTTTCAAATTGGTTTTCCAGTAACTATAGAAAGTGCCTTAACCTCACTATCCTATATTGTGTTTACAAGAATTGTTGCACCTTTAGGAACGCTTTCCATAGCTGCAAATTCATTTGCGATTACTGCGGAAAGTCTATGTTACATGCCGGCTTATGGAATTGCAAATGCAGCAACTACCATTATTGGACAGACCTTGGGAGCCCGTCGTGAAGATATGACAATCAGTTTTGCGTATATCATTACGTTTTTTACGGTAATCATGATGTCTTTTTCTGGATGTTTATTGTATTTTTTTTCTCAAGAGATGATTCAGGTTTTAACACCCGATATTGAAGTACAGAATATAGCTGTCTCTATCTTGAAAATTGAAGCTTTTGCGGAACCTTTATATGGGGCTTCCATTGTATGTGCTGGAATTTTTAGAGGAGCTAAAGATACATTGAGTTCAACACGATTTAATTTTATAAGCATGTGGCTGGTTCGTTTACCACTGGCCTATATTATGTCCCTTCAATATGGTCTAAAAGGAGCATGGATCAGTATGTGTCTGGAATTGTGTTTTCGAGGTTCTTTGTTTTTGTTTCGCCTGTTCAGGAAAACATGGCTTTCTTATGGTTTGATAATCAAAATAAATTAATGTATACTTTAAACAAAAAGAAAGAGAGAATTATATGTTTGATGCGATATTATTTGATTTAGATGGAACTTTGCTTCCTATGGATCAGGATGCTTTTACAAAAGCATATTTTACATTATTATCAAAAAAAATGGCTGAGCATGGATATGAATCCAAAGCTTTGATTGAGAATATTTGGAAAGGAACTTATGGTATGATTCAAAACAATGGTTCCAAAACCAATGAACAGGTATTCTGGGATGTATTCAGTCAGTTTTATGGTGAAAAGGCAATAAAGGATCAGCTATTATTTGAAAGTTTTTATGAAAATGAATTTCAGAAAGCTCAGGCTTCCTGTGGCAAAAATGAAATGGTTCCGGAAATAATTAAATCTTTGAAAAAAGAAACGACTTTAATTCTGGCAACCAATCCTATTTTCCCAAAAGTTGCGACATATTCACGTATTCGATGGGCTGGATTAGAACCAG
>NZ_VUMM01000014.1 GCF_009696175.1 Floccifex porci | reverse complement strand
ATAATTGCTTGTATGATATTCCTTGTTTTCGTTTCTTGTAAATTTCGATTTTTTGTTCTCTTGTAAGCTTTCCCATAAAGAAAATGAACCTCCTTAATTGGAAGTCCAATTTTTGGGGTTCATTTCAAAATGTGCTCTTTTTAAAATAATGTCATCTGATTTTCTTCGTCCAATCCTTCTAATGCGCCCATCTGATCCAGCCGATCCAGTAAAGTTTTAGACAACTGTGTACGTTTTAAGACATCTTCTTTTGATAAGAAAGGACGTTGCTCTCTGGCTTGTACAACAGACTTTCCTACGTTGTCTCCCAATCCATCTAAACTTGTAAATGGAGGAATAATGGCTTTATCATCCTCTGGATCCAGAATAAATTCATTGGCTGCACTTCGATTGATGGATACATTTGAAAAACGATACCCTCTTAAACTCATTTCTAAAGCCAGTTCCAGAACGTCATATATCGCATTTTCTTTATCGGATACATTCTGCGTTTTATCTTCTCGAGCTCTTCGAATGTCAGACATTCTTTGTCGAATGGCCTCTTCTCCAGCAATCATTGTCTGTATATCATAGGCATCACAGCGAATACTGAAATACTGGCAATAATAAACCAGTGGCATATGAACCTTGAACCATGCGATACGAACAGCCATCATAACATAAGCAACCGCATGCGCTTTTGGGAACATGTATTTAATTTTCTGACAAGAATCAATATACCAGTCTGGAACATCATGCTTTTTCATTTCTTCGATCCATTCCGGCTTTAATCCTTTTCCTTTTCGTACACTTTCCATTATAGTAAATGACATTTTTGAAGGCAGTCCATACCCAATCAGATCCACCATGATGTCGTCACGACATCCTATTACTTCATTTAGCTTACAAGTTCCATTGTCAATTAAATCTTTCGCATTGCCCAGCCATACATCGGTTCCATGTGACAATCCAGAAATGGTGACAAGCTCTGCAAAAGTTGTCGGTTTTGTCATTTCCAGAATCCCACGAACAAATGGAGTCCCGAATTCAGGAAGACCAGCAGCTCCTGTTACCTGATTGTAGTGTGTCGAATCAATATTTAATGCATCTGTAGATGAAAAGATGGACATTGTTTCTTTATCATTCATTGGAATGGTCTTTACATCAATTCCAGAAATTCTTTCCATCATTTTCATTGCCGTTGGATCAACATGGCCTAAAATATCAAATTTTAAAATGTTGTCATGAATCTGATGAAAGTCAAAATGAGTGGTTTTCCATTCTGCATTTGGATTGTTGGCTGGATATTGAACCGGGGTAAAATCATGAACATCCATATCTAAAGGGACTACGACAATACCACCAGGATGCTGCCCTGTTGTTCGCTTTACTCCCTCACAGCATTTTGCCAGATCAATGCGTTTTGCTTCTGAATAACCAGACACAATTCCCATTTCTTCTTCGTATCCTTTAATGTAACCATAAGCTGTTTTTTCCTGCACCGTTCCAACAGTACCCGCTCTAAATACGTGATCTTCTCCAAATACTTCTTTGGTATAGGCATGTGCTTTGGGCTGATAATCTCCTGAAAAGTTCAAATCAATATCTGGAACTTTATCGCCTTCAAATCCTAAGAATGTTTCAAATGGAATATCCTGGCCATCCCCTCTCATGACAGAACCACAGACAGGACAAATCTTATCTGGTAAATCAAATCCAGATTTTCCAACTTCATCCTCATAAAATTCATGATACTGGCATTTTTTACATACATAATGTGGTTTTAATGGATTTACTTCTGTAATTCCAGACATCGTTGCTACAAAACTGGATCCTACCGATCCACGGGATCCTACTAAATATCCATCATCATTACTTTTTTTCACAAGAAGATGAGAAATATAATACACCACATAATATCCATGTCCAATAATACTATCCAATTCTCTTTTTAATCGAGCTTCAACAATTTCAGGCAGGTCTTTTCCATATACTTTATGTGCAGTTTCATAACAGATATCTCTTAATTTCTGATCCGATCCTTCAATATCAGGAGGATATAATTTATCTTTGATTGGAAAGATAGGCTCTGTCAATTCTTTTAGTCTGTTTGGATTGAGAATCACAATTTCATAAGCCAGATCATTATCCAGCCAATCAAAGGCATCCAGCATTTCATTGGTTGTTAACAGATGCTGATCAGGTGAAGAAGTTGCTTTTCTCTTTGTATCATTATAAATATATAAAGGATGTCTGGAATTTCCAATTGCTTTGGCATTAATATAGACATCACGAACTCGTTTCTGATATGGATGAACATAGTGGGCATCACTGGATGCAATGACTTTTTTATCCATTTCTTTTGCAGCATCAATGATAAACAATAAGATCTGTTTCAAATCCTGAATACTGTTTATGGAATTACGATCCAGTAAATTTTTATAGCAGGCCAATGGCTGAATTTCTATAAAATCATAAAATTTCATAGCCTCTTTTAATTCTTCTTCACTTCTGGTATGAGCCAGTTCAAAGATTTCTCCATTCTGACAGGAAGATCCAATCAATAAATTTCCATTTTTATATTTTTCTTCAATTTCACTACGAATAATACGAGGTTCTGAACTGCTTGAACTATATGCAAGATATTTCGTATGTGATAACGTGATCAATTCAAATAATTCTTTTAATCCCTCTTTATTTTTCGCGTAAACCGTTACATGGGAAGGTCTTACTTTTTTAAAACTATCTTCTTTCTGCAGACTCTGAAGTGTATCTAAGGTTGCATCACTGCCAACATCATTCATCATATGACATAAAACCTGAGACAATACACGTGCATCATAATCCGCTCTGTGAGCCCCTTCTCCATCATATCCCACTCCATAATGACGACATACACTTCCTAAATTGTATCGTTTGGTATCCAGTAAAGAATAAGCTAATGGAAGCGTATCTATTACAGGATTGGTTAATGTTTTATATCCACATGCTTTACAGGCCGCATTCATAAAACCAACATCAAAGGTTGCATTATGTGCTACAAGAATACTGTCTTTTATAAAATCTAAAAGTTCAGGTAAGACCTGATCAATGGTTTTGGCCTGATCCACATCACTTTGACGGATATTTGTCAAACTGGAAATGCTGGCAGGAATTTTTCTTTCAGGATTAATAAAAACCTGTTTGGTTTCTAAAACTTCCCTGTGTTTCATCTTAACGGCACCAAATTCGATGACCTTATCCAGTCTTTGTGACAATCCGGTTGTTTCCAGGTCAAATACCACAAAAGTCGCATCTTCTAATCGAGTATGATTATTGTTGTAAACGATTTTATATTCTGGATCGACCATCAGCATTTCACAGCCATACAACATTTTGAATGGTTTATTGGGATTTTTCTTATTTAAAGCTTCTATTTTATGCTGTGCCATTGGAAAAGCCTGCACGACCTGATGATCGCAAATTCCAATGGCATCCATTCCCCAGTCATAGGCAGTCTGTATATATTCTTCAATGGCACACACTCCATCCATTTCCGAAAATGTAGAATGAACATGCCATTCCGTTCTTTTTTCCATAGCTGTATCCATTCGTTTTGATTCTGAAATGGTTTCCAGCTTATTGATCATTACCGTATCACATTTTAAAAATGTATCGTAGATTACATCCCCTGTAATACGAACCGTCTGTCCATTCTTTATCGATTCAAGCTCTTCTAAAGGTAAACGAGCGGATTCAAAACGTTTGGCAATAATGGCATCTTCATAATCACTGATATAAAGCTGCTGAAGTGTTTTTTTACTTTTTAAGACTTTATTTTCCAATGAAAATACATGACCTTCAAATACAATATTCTTCATTCCCACTTGAAGTTCACAAATTTTACATTCAACTTTTGCTTCTCTGGCATACGTTCTCTTTTCTTCTTTTGGTTTCTCTGGAATTTCAATCACATTTGTTTCAATTTCATCATCATCAAAAACCAGCATGCATTTCATATCCATGTGAATACCAAACGCTTTACATTCTTCCTGTAATTGAGGAAGTCCTTTATTTAAATCGATTAATCGACTATCATCTTTTGTGGAAAAACATACTGTTTCATTTTCCATATATGGATGTAAAAAACGAAAACAACGTAAAGAAGCATTCTTTTCGATAATTTTTTCTACATATAAATACAGTTCATCAACCGACACAGAGGTCTTCCTGGCCTGAATATATACATTTACATGAACCTGAAAGTGAACTTTTAATTGATGAACGATCTGTTCATAAATATCAAAAGGAAGCACATTATCTGTATTTATTTTCAAATCTAATGTTCTTTTAATGGAATGGTATTTCGGATTTTCAACAAAAGAAGCATTTTTAAGATAGCTCTCCAGTTCTGGATTCAGAACGGAACTTAATATTTTCCATACACTCATACACATTCCTTTCTATTTCGCCATTTTCTCAAAAGCATTTTTGGCTGCTTTCTGCTCCGCCTTTTTCTTTGTCGTACTTTTTCCAGTTCCCAGCAATATATCATCCAGATACACTCCCATAGTAAAGGTAGGCGCATTGCTTGGTCCTGTTTCTTCCAGTAAACGATATTGAATGGTTTTTCGACTGTCTGCCTGAATCACTTCCTGAAGATGTGTTTTATAATCCGTTACATCTTCATCTTTTACCGTTCCAATCAATGGTTTCATATACTGAAGTAAAATACGATCCACCAGTTCATATCCCTGATCAATATAAATGGCCCCAATACAGGCTTCAAACTGGTCCGCCAGTAAACTGATCCGCATCCGTCCTCCTGTTTTTTCTTCGCCAATTCCTAAACGAAGATACTGATACCATCCTAATTGTTTATTCAACTTGGCAAGCGTGGCTTCACATACGGTCTGTGCTCTTAAAGTGGTCATCTGTCCTTCTTTCATTTTTGGTTTCATCTGAAACAGCTGATAAGCACTCCAGATCTGTAAAACGGCATCACCCATAAATTCCAGTCTTTCATTGTCACTTCCCTGATTATGATGTTCATTGGCATAGGAAGAATGAGTACAGGCTTCTATATATAATTTATCGTTTGTATGCGGATAGCCATTTTTATCCATCCATTCTAAAAATGATTTCATTTCTCTATCTCCTTTAATACACATTCAGGAACTAAACGGGATATGTCCTGATGATATTTTAATAATTCTTTGACATTTGAACTTGAACAGTTCGCATATTCATCTTTTGTGAATAAATTGATGGTTTCAATGCAAGGATCCAGTAATGTGTTCATAGCAGCGATATTCTTTTCATATTCAAAATCCAGTGTATTTCTTAAACCTCGAATTAAAACCGTTGCATTGACACTTTTACAGGCTTCTACACTCAATCCATTCTGTATCCGACAATGTACATTGGATAAATGCTGACATGACTGTTTTATCCAGTTCATTCTTTGTTCTAAACTAAATGAACTGGTTTTACCAGAATTGATTGAAATAAAAACATAGACTTCTTCAAACATCCGACTGGCTCTTTCAATAATATCCAGATGTCCTTTTGTGATGGGATCAAAGCTTCCACAAAATGCAGCAATTGTCATAGACATCATCCTTTCTTTAACTCATTGTTTCGAATATCACTTATACAATTCTGAGATATTCCTATCATGATACAAATGGCCATTAAAGCCGATCCTCCACTGCTTATAAAGAGCAAAGGTACTCCTGTCATAGGAATCAGACACGTAACTCCTCCTACATTTAAAAAGAAGTGCATAAATAAATAGGTCGCATTTCCTGTAAGAATGACTTTATAAGCCAGATTGTTTGTTTTAAAAGCATAATAAAACAATTTAAAAAATAATATTCCATATAATATAACTAAAATAAATAAACCAAAAATTCCTGTTTCTTCGATCATTACCGCAAAAATATAATCGTTATCTGCCTGCGTCAGATATCCATACTTTCGCATTGAATTTCCGATTCCCTGTCCAATTATTTCCGAGTTTGCGATTCCATATAACGCATTGGCTGGTTGATAGCCTTCCTGATATACATCGTCATAAGGATTTTTCATATTACGGAATCGTGTTGCGATATGACTGAATGGAGTCTGTGCAATAATATTGGTTCCAATATCCGTAAAACAGAAAAAAATCAGTATAATCATTACTCCAGCAAAAAACAATCGCTTTAAATTTCGCGTTGTCTTTCGAATCGATGGAAAGTCAACGGTAAGAAGACAAACAAATGAAATCATAAAAACAATTGTTAATGTACCAATATCTTTCTGAAATAAAATTTCTAAAAGGAAAACAAAGATCCAGGCAATTGTTTTTCCATATAAAGATTTGAAATTTTTCAGCTTTTTAGGTCTGTTTTTAACAGAAAAAACTGCATACGCAATCATTACTGCCACTAATGGCTTAACAAATTCCGCAGGCTGGATCGAAAAGCCTCCAATACGAATCCAGGATTTAGATCCTCCAGATTCCGCAAAAAACTGTGTGATCCCTAAAGCGAATGCAGCTGCAGGTAATATAATAAATTTAAACATGCCATATCGTTCTAACGAAAAGAAACGATTGATCAGGTACATACATAAATAAGACAGTCCAACATATATAATCTGTCGTACAAAGGTATTCAGTACAACCATAGAATTGGTGGTTGTCTGTCCAACATTGGTCGATACGATCATAGTACTTCCAAAACAGATCAGTAAAAATACAACCAGATTAATGATTGAATCGCTGTTTCTTTTCAGGGATAAAGAAATTTTAAATGGTTTGTTCTCTTTCTTTTTCGTCATGTTCTTATTCTATCATATTTCATAATAAGAAACACATAAAACGAATGACTTGTAAAATTCACAAAAAACATATATTATATTCACGAGGGAAAAAACTATGAAAATTAATAGCAGTAATATAATTTTGGATAGTGATCCCAGAATTCGACAAAAAAGCGAATTGGTTTCATTACCATTGAATGATGAAGACAAAGAACTGCTGTCCAGCATGTTAACTTATGTCAGAGATTCTCAGGATCCAGAAATTGCTCAAAAAGAAGGCTTACAGCCAGCCGTTGGAATTGCAGCCATCCAATTAGGAATCCCCAAACAATTAATAGCCGTGGTCATTCCTTATGAAGATGGTGTAGACGAAGTGGCATTAGCCAATCCAAAAATAATATCAGAATCCACGCAGGTGGGATATCTGGATTCAGGAGAAGGTTGTTTATCCGTTAAGGATGAGCATCCAGGACATGTTTTTCGACATGCACGTATTAAAGTACGTGGCTACGATTTAATCCAGGATAAAAATGTTGTGATCAGTGCAGAAGGTTATTTCGCAATTGCTCTACAACATGAAATTGACCATTTATCTGGCATATTATTCTACGATCGAATCGATAAAAATAATCCATGGAAAGAAGATGCAGAGGCAGAAGTTATATAATTTCTGTCTTTTATTCTGTTTATTAGAAAAGAGGTATATATGCCACAAAAATCAAATGGGCAAACAAAGAAAAATTTACCAGCCAATAATATCACTCAAAAAAATGATACATTGATATATGCATTAGGTGGATTGGGTGAAGTAGGAAAAAACATGTATTGTTTTGAACATGAAAATGAAATCTGTATCATTGATTGTGGAGTATTATTTCCAGGCGATGATTTACTTGGGGTGGATTATGTTATTCCTGATTATCATCATCTGATCCGCATGAATAAAAAAAGAAAATTTTTAGTCATTACCCATGGTCATGAAGATCATATTGGGGGAATTCCTTTTTTACTTCAGCAGGTAAAAATAGATGCGATTTATGCACCTCGTTTTGCCAAAGCTCTGATTCATAAAAAGTTAAGTGAATATAAAGGTTTGGAAAATACAAAAGTGATTGAAATTGATGAAAATTCCAGCATCAAAACAAAATATTTTTCATTGGGATTTTTTAATACCATTCACTCTATTCCAGATTCTTTAGGTGTTTTAATTACTACACCAAATGGATCCATTGTTCATACAGGAGATTTTAAATTTGATTTAACTCCAGTAGGAACCAATGCAGATTATCAGAAAATGGCTTATATTGGAGCCATCAATCCCGATTTACTGTTATCGGACTCTACCAATTCAGCCATTGAAGATTTTTCGATTTCTGAAACAAAAGTTGCCAATGAAATCAACGATATTTTCCGAAAAACAAAACAAAGACTGATCGTTGCGACTTTTGCCAGCAATGTACATCGCGTTGCTCAAATTATTGAAGCTGCGATAAAGTGTAAACGAAAAGTCATCGTATTTGGACGCAGTATGGAAAATATTGTGGATATTGGAAGAAAAATGGGGACGATTCATATTAAAAACAGCGACTTATTATCCCCTGAAGATCTAGCCTATACTCCTGATGATAAAATATGTATTATATGCACTGGCTCACAGGGTGAACCTTTAGCCGCTTTATCCCGAATTGCCAATGGCACTCATCGTTTCATTCATTTAAAACCTGGTGATACGATCATATTTTCAAGCAATCCAATTCCAGGAAATGCATCTAGCGTTAATAAAGTCATTGACAAATTATTCAGATCTGGGGCTACTGTGCTGACAAAATCCGTATTAAACAATCTGCATACAACAGGACACGCTTCAAGAGAAGAACAGAAATTAATGCTTCATCTGATTCGCCCTCGTTATTTTATGCCAATTCATGGTGAATTCAAGATGCTGATGCTTCATAAAAGAACCGCTATGGAATTGGGCATGCCTGAAGAAAGCATATTTGTTTGTGCCAATGGAGATATATTGATTTTAAGAAATCACGAAGTCATCCAAAGCAACTGGAGATATCAGGGAGACGATATATATGTAGATGGAAATGATATTTCCGGATTGTTTACAGCCGTCTTAAAAGATCGTCGCATTTTAGCAGACAATGGGCTGGTAGCCGTTGTAATTGCGATTGATTCTAAAGTTAATAAAATCTTAATGAAACCTGTTATTGTATCCCGTGGATTTGTATTTATTAAAGATTCTCAAAGTCTGATAAAAGAAGCAGAATATATTGTATATAATTCTTTACAGGAAAAAATGAAAGAAAAAATCACTTTTTCGGAAATCAAAAACTGTGTTCGTTCAACATTAGAACCTTTCTTATATCAGAAAACACATAGAAATCCAATTGTAATTCCCGTCATTATTAATTCAAAACAGACAATGGAAGAATTGGCAGCTCAAAGAAAAAATTACCGTAAAAAACGTTTTGAAAACGCATAACAACCCATTTGGGTTGTTTTTTTTATATTTTTCTTTTATGATACAATCACACTAAGGAGGACTCATGAATCGCTATCGAAAACAATTGATTCTGGTCATAGCTATATTAACTGTCATTTCTATCAGTTTAAATATCACAATTTATCGAGCATTTAAAGTCAATCCATATCGCTTAGAAGTCAATTACATCACACTGAAAGATGAAAAGATTCCATCCGACATGAATGATGTAACCATTGCTTATTTTACCGATCTGCAGTTTGGTGAGCTTCAGAATGAAAAAGAATGTAAAAAAATATTTGAGAAAATAAAGAATCTTAATCCCGATCTGCTTATTTTTGGAGGCGATCTGATTGAAAATGCATATCCGATTACTGAAGAAGAAATTAATTTTCTTGTTTCTCTTTTTAATGAAATTGAATCCCCTCTAGGTAAATTTGCGGTTTTAGGAGAAAAAGATTTAGAATCGGATACAAGGACCAGCGAAGTCAATCGTATCTATTCTCAGTCCCAGGTAGAAGTCTTATCCGATTCCTATACCAAATTGACAAAGCAATCTTCCAATGGAATTCAGCTGATGGGTCTTTTATCCAATACCGACTATATAATGAAAAATTCGAGCCTTGAGCAATATACTTTACTCATTGCTCATCAGCCCGATTTATTTAATCAATTATCCAATTCCTTTGTGAATTATGCCATAGCTGGTCATTCTCATGGAACACAGGTTACATACCCTATACTAGGAGGATACAAAGAAGTGGAAGGAGCCAAAACCATTAATCGAACAAAATTGGAAAAATTATCTTTCCCCTATATCATTTCAATGGGTACAGGCTGTTCTCATATAAAAGCAAGACTCAATTCCACTTCTGAAATACTTTATATCATGTTAAAGCATAAGTAATTATGCTTTTTCTTTTAGTCTTTTCATACATAAAATTGCTTCTTCAAAAGCCACTTCAGGTTCTAAAGAAAGAGTATATGGATATTCTTTTTCTTTTAAATATTGAAATAATACATCAAAATCTATATCACCTGAATAAATCGGTTTATGAATAAATGGTTTTTCAAAATTAGAATCATAATGATAATCTTTAATATGAATATGACCAATATATGGATAAATCCATTTCAATTCTTCTAATAAAGTTTTATGAAGATATTTGTCTTCTACCTGATTCTGATAAGCACGATAAGAATTTGCTGGATCCCAAAGCAGTTTTAAATTAGGACGATTGCACATTTTTAATAGTTTTAATGTCATTTCTCCTTTAGGACAATGAGAATATGGACAGTTTTCAATGATTAATGTGCAATCGTACTGTTGAGCAATATCTGCTGCCATTTGAAAATAAGTACATATCGTTTCCATATCTTTTTCTGTTCCAAATGGAGGCTTACGATTATCTGGAAATCGAAATGGAAACATTCTTAATTTATCGCAGCCAAATGCTTTTGCGACTCTACATGCATTTTCAATATGATTTAAATGATCTTTTACATTTCCTTTTATACAATGAAAAGAATCATTAAATAAACTGACTTTATCTTCTTCATATAATGGACAAAGAAAAAATAAAGTAGTTGCCAGATTAGATACTTTCATTTCATATTTTTCACAGATTTCAACCGCTTTTCTAGTTTCTTCTTCATTTAATGTTTCAACCGGTTTATTAAATACACTATGTAATTCAATCGTATTGTAACCTTGATTTTTAATAATTTGAATGGCTTTTTCCAAATCCAGATCGATCTGATCACTGATAATTCCTAAATTCATAACATCACCTCATATTTGTTATATCTTTATATCTTTTTAATGTCAAATAAAAAAACCGCCAAAGCGGTTTTCTTAAAATCAAATTCATAAGCCATGTTCTGTTCTGGTTTCCCAGTGACAGTCATTTATCTAAGGTTTTCACCTTCCAGCCATCCTTTCATTTCATTCTGGCTGATTCCCCTACCAAATTTGGGTTTCTCGCTTGTGGGGTTTACCCGTTCCACCTGGTATGTTTCCATACCAGCTCGTCTCTGTGGCACTTTTAAAGTCTTCTTTCTTAGCTTAATTGCCTTAGATCGAAGAACAGCCGTCAATTTCTTGCCTAGACTTATTAATTCATCTAGCACAAACACTACAATCATCGCAGATTGTGCGAGCATGGACTTTCCTCTAACAAATTGTCAGCGACTGTCGAATCTGATTATTCTTCTGTTTTAAATACAGCCTGTTCCAAACGTGCAATACGTTTTAAAATATCGACCTGATCATAGCTTCCAGATGACTGAGCTACTGATAATTTTTCATTTAAACTCTGATTTTCATTCTGTAATGTATAAATTTCCTGTTGAAGTTCTTTAATTTTTTCTTCATAGCGCATCACTGCCTGTGATAATTCCTGAATGGATTCATCAAAACTTTCATAATCTTCAACGATTTCATCTAAAAACATATCCACTTCTAAAGCTGCATATCCTTTTACATCAATATGAAATTCTTTTTCTACAATCTGATCTGCAGTTAGATTAATTTTTTGAGCCATATTATTTCCCCCAATCTAGTAATTCTAATAAATATTATGCCTTTTAGACATTAAAAAATCAACCGCAATTTGAATGTTACTATAAATTAATATATAATGTTTTTGATGAGCACAATCAAATATCCGGGTGCACAGCATCCTGTAATTAAGGGTTCAAATGTTATGGATCATCATTCGAAAAGGGGAATGTTTCTAGAAAATGATGTCAATGAATCCAATCAGTATTATCGAGAATGCAAACGGGCACTCATATATAAAAAACCCACTCCTGTCCAGGTTGTTCGCGTTGATTATCCAGCTCGTAATAAAGCTAAAATTGTAGAAGCTTATTATCGAACTCCTTCAACGACCGATTATAATGGAGTATATAGGGGAAAATATCTGGATTTTGAAGCAAAAGAAACCAAAAACAAGACTCAGTTTCCAATCAGTATGATTCATTCTCATCAGATTGAACATTTAAAAGGTGTGAAATACCATGGGGGAATTGGTTTTTTTCTAATCCGATTCAATTCCCATGATAAAACTTTTTTAATTGATTCAGCCGATCTGATACTGGCTATTGAAAAAGCTGAAAAAAGTTTTATTCCCTATATGTGGTTTGAAAAAAATGGAATTGTGATCAAAGAAGGTCTATATCCCAGACTTTCTTATTTAGATGCAGTCGATGCGAAATATTTTAAGGAGGATAATTAGACTATGGCCAAAAAAGTCAAACAAAATACATCAAAAAGACGTAGAAAACTGGATATATGGAATAAAATTGCGATTGTTGTTCTGACTTGTTTTCTGGTTGGATGTATCTCCGTTTTCTTCATACTGGTTAATGTAATCAACGATCCAGAAGGAATGCGATTCTCTGAGGATGGTTTGACCACTTTATCTAATTCTCGTATATATGATCGTGATGGAAATCTTATGTATGAATTTGGAGATGAAATACGTGAAGATGTCACATATGAACAGATTCCTCAGAATGTAATTGATGCGTTTCTATCTATTGAAGACTCTCGTTTCTTTGACCACAATGGATTTGACCTTCCTCGTTTTATATCTGCTGCCTTGACCAATCTTAGAACAGGTGATTTTTCTCAGGGTGGTTCTACATTGACAATGCAGATGATTGACAATGCGTTTACTAAAAATCAGGAAGATAAATTGCTTAATACGAAAGGAAGCATCAGTAAATTGGATCAGGTCAAATTAAAGATTCAGGAAATCTATTTATCTTTAATTGCCGAACAATCCATTGGAAAAGAGGAAATTTTTGAATATTATGTAAACCGAATCTGGTTTGGTTCTGGAAACAATACACGTGGTATTCAGAAAGCATCTCAGTATTTCTTTGGAAAAGATGTATCTCAGCTGAATTTGAGCGAAGCGGCTTTCTTAGCAGGATGTATCAATGCTCCAGGACAATACAATCCTCTTGCGAATATGTACGATTCAGAAGTTGACCATCTGGAACTGGCACAGGAACGTCGAAATGTCACTTTACAATTAATGAATCAGCATGGTTATATATCCGATAATGAATATAAACTGGCTTCCAGTACAGATTTATCTTTGGCTTTAAACTACAAAGAAATGACAAGTACCGATCCGAATGAAGCCTTTATCGATCAGGCCATTGCAGAAACCATCAGCTTAACAGGACAGGATCCAGGTATTATCCCAATGGATATTTATACAACCTGTAATCAGGCTGTTCAAAAGCAGGCAGATGAAATTTGTGCAGGAAATGTAGTGGATTTTTCAAGAGATGAATTTGATATTGGTTTTTCAGTCATCGAAAGTGAAACAGGTGAAATCATTGCGGTAGGTCCTGGTAGAAGATATCATACCGATGCGGTAAAAATTGATAATTCCACAGACCGTAAACAGCCTGGTTCTTCAATGAAACCACTTCTGGCTTATTGTTCAACATTTGATTTACTGGGATGGTCAACAGAGCATGCTGTAAACGATAAGGCCAAGGATTATTTCCATACAGGTTCGAATTTAAATAACTCGGATGGAAAATATGATGGATTAATGACTTTAAAGCGTGCTTTAGGGGTTTCTAAGAACTGTCCGGCTGCAGCAGCTATGGTTGAACTTGTGAATGAAAAAGGATATGACTATTGGATTGATTTCTGTCGTAAACTTGGATATTCAGAAGATGTCTGTGAAAATTTTGTGGAACAATACTCAATTGGTGGGGCGGATATGTACGCATCTCCAATTCAACAAGCCAGTGCATATACGATTTTCTCTAATAAAGGAAATCGTGTAAACGCCCATACAGTTCGTAAAGTCATTCGTCGTTCTGACAACCAGGAAGTCGAAGGAAATACGGAAGAGTATGAATTGATTTCTGAAGAAGCAGCTTTCATGATGTCTTACTTGCTGGAAAATGTAGTTACAGGTGGATACCAGAACTTAAATGAATGGCTGATTTCTCCAAATTATACAGCCTATGGTAAATCAGGTACATCCGACTGGGGTACAGATGGTCTACAGTACGGAATTCCAGCTTACACTTACAAAGATGAATGGTCTGTAGGATATACGAGTGAAATTACCATTGCAGTATGGTCTGGATTTACCGCTCAATATCAGAAATTAGGATATTACTTCTCTTATGCTGAATTAATGCAGGGAACTGCGTTCCAGATCACACATAATTTATTGGATTTCTGTCAGGATTATTATGACTATCATGATATTGAAGTTCCAGATGGTGTTTCTTCTTATAAAGGTGGGTACATTAAAACCGAATACCTGTCAAAAGGAGACGAAACAAATGCGAAGGATGAATCCGATGAAGAAAAAGCATGTAAAGCCGATGGAGGCGAATGGGATGAAGAAAGCGAAACTTGTATAAAAGAAGAGGAAGAAGAACCAGATACACCAGAAGATCCTGGAACAAGTACCGATCCAGGTACTGGTACAGATCCTGGAACAAGTACCGATCCAGGTACAAGTACAGATCCTGGAACGGGTACAGACCCAGGTACAGGAACGGACCCTGGTACAGGTGGAAGTTCAGATCAGATTGGTGCAATGTTCTTGTTGGATCCTCGCAAATTCCTATTAGGTATACGCAATTTAATCGACATTCTATAAAAAATAAACTGTTATGATACGCTCATAACAGTTTATTTTTAGTATATTTTCATAATTTCATCAATTTCTTTCCGTTTGTTTCTTTCAGGTATTACTTTCGTTTTTCCGATTGCCACAACGGATGTAATTATTTCTTCATTTGGAATTTGTAACATTTTACGTATCGCTTCGGCATCACGAATTCCCATGATCAGACTTCCATACCCCATTTGACAAGCTTTCAGGATCAGTTGATTGGTTGCGATTCCTGCATCATAATAGCCCCATCCTTGCCCCATTTCATTAATGGGTGTCTTATCTTCATTAAATCCAGAAATGTCTTTCACAAATGAAATTACAATATAAACAGAGGCCTCTTTTGTTCTTTGTGCATTAAAAGGAGCCAATCCTTCCTTTTGCATACTCTCTTTCATTTTATCCGATAAAATTATGTGGTATCTTACCGTCTGGGAATTTTTCCAGCTAGGAGCCAGATTTGAAAATTCAATCAGTTCTTTTATTTCATCTTTTGTAATTTCTTTGTATTCATAACTTCGAATACTTTTTCTTTCTTTTAATACTTCATTAAATTCCATAAACGATCCTCACTTTTTTTACATTATATGATTTTATTAAAAAGATTCAAAGGATTATGATAAAATATATGAGTTAAAGGAGGATGTTATGTTTGATTTAGTTTATTTAAAATCTATGATTCATCATTTGTTTTCCATCGATTCTCCATCTGGATTTACCAAAAATGCCACTGCTTATCTTGAAAAAGAAATTAAAGAGTTAGGATATGAAACACATTATACACAATCTGGAAATCTGGTTTGTACAATTAATGGTATGGATAACATTGTATATGGTGTAGGAGCTCATTTGGATACACTAGGATTAATGGTACGATCCATTCAGGACAATGGAAAATTAAATTTCGAAAAGATCGGAGGGCCCAATTTAAATACATTGGACGGAGAATATTGCCGTATTTATACAAGAAACAATAAAATATATACAGGTACCATATTATCAAAATCTCCTTCTTCTCATGTATTTTTAGATGCATTAACCAGAGAAAGAAATGAAGAAAATATGGAAATCCGCCTGGATGAAATTGTATATTCTAAAGAAGATACGCAAAAACTGGGAATTGAAACAGGAGATTATATTTGCATCGATCCAAAAACAACGATAACAGAAAATGGATTTGTGAAATCCAGATTTATCGATGACAAAATTTCATGCTGCATTTTAATGGGAGTCTTAAAATATTTTCATGACAATCAGATCATTCCTTGCCACACTTTCAAATTTATCTTTTCCACCTATGAAGAAGTGGGTCATGGTTCCTCTTATATAGAAAAGGATATCGTTCAGTTTCTTGCGGTGGATATGGGCTGTATTGGTTTAGATTTAAGCTGTACAGAACAAGATGTTTCAATCTGTGCAAAAGATTCAAGTGGTCCTTACGATTATGATATGGTATCCAATCTTATCGAATTATCCAAAAAGAATCAGTTATCTTATGCAGTTGATATTTATCCAAAATATAGTTCCGATGCTTCTGCTGCGCAAAGTGGAGGTAATAATATTCGTACAGCATTAATTGGACCTGGTGTTCATGCTTCCCATGGTATGGAAAGATGCCATATGGATGGAATTTTAAACACAATGAAATTGTTGTATGCTTATATGATACAAAAATAGAAGGTTTACTAAAAGCCTTCTTTTTTTAATGCATAATAAATACCATCTTCATTATTTGATTTCGTGATATGACTTGCATGTTGTTTTACATATTCTTTTGCCTGTCCCATCGCATAAGATTTTTCCGTCTGCTCAAATAAACTGACATCATTTTCTCCATCTCCAAATGAAAGAATTTCATTTCTATGAATATGATTCAATTTCATAATATGCTTTAATGTCTTGCCTTTACTATAACCAAAAGGAAGAATTTCGATTTGACGATAAGATGTTCTAAAGAATTCAAATTGATTCTTGAACGTTTTATTTAATGATTGAAACACTTCCTGAATATGGGTTTCATAATCCATAATCTGAATTTTTCTAATTTTTCCTTTAATCTCTGAACAATCCTCAAAATAATAAATACTGGAATATGCTTTTCGCATATCAAATATGAAATCCCATGGTCCAGATGTCCACGGAAAGTCTTTATCCAGATTTCTTTCTTTACGGATTTTTTCTTTTATGGGAATCAATCTTTCAGGTATATAAGCATATATCGCATTCTCTTCGCATACCTGCACTTCACAATCCAAAGACATTAAATATTGTATCAATGACTGTACTTCCAAAAGATTCATCTCTTTTAATATTTCTCTTTTTTCAGTTTCAATATTATAAAATCCAATTCCATCCACTTCAATCAAAAAACCACCATATCGATTCATACATAATTGTGAAGCAATCGGCAAAAGTCTTTGATACGATCTTCCACTAGCTAAAATTAATTTCCCTCCATTTTTTTGAAATGAAATCAGTATTTCCTTTGTCTTTTCTGAAATCTCATTTTTAGAATTTAATAAAGTTCCATCTATATCCATCACTATGTATTTAATCATATTTAAATTTTACCATATTTTTCAAAAAAAGACTTGCATTAAATATATGTACATGATAATATATATGAGCGCTAAGGAAATGCCTGAATAGCTCAGTCGGTAGAGCATCCGGCTGTTAACCGGCAGGTCACAGGTTCGAGTCCTGTTTCAGGCGCCATTCGCAATTAAACATCTCAAATGAGATGTTTTTTTTATTCTATGATTTTTAACATTTCTTTACATACCGCATAATCTTTATTGTATCCGATTATACGACTGGCTTTTACTTGTGCCATAATACTCCCGTTTGCCATTGCACATGAATGTGGGTACATAGACAACATTTCTAAATCATTTCCTCCATCTCCAAACACCATTACTTCTTCTTTTTCCAGTTTCAAATGTTTTAATAATACACTTACCGCATGGCCTTTATTGACTTGTTTAGAAGTTAACTCAAAGTGATTTTCTTCTGCTGGTGCATTTACTATTAAATCTTTATGTTTATCAATAAAAGATCTGAATTGTTCTTGAATGGTTTGATCTGTAATTGTGCAATTGATTTTATAAATGTTTTTATTTTTAATATCTTCTTTGTTTTGATTAAATTTATAATCCTTTAAAAAGTCACGAATACGAAGGGGTGACCCTGCAATTTCTTTAAATCCATCTTTTTTAAAATATTCAATTTTTTCTTCCATTGAAATAGTTGATAAAGTAAAATCATCAGAAGAATAATCACAATCCATACCATAAAATAACTCTAAAAATTCCTCTATACATTTTGAATCAATTGGTTGTGAATACAATACTTCACCTTGTGGATTCTTAATTAAAGCACCATTCATACTAATTCTAAAACAGTCATTTAATTGTAGACGATTCACTTCATGCTCATGTAGAGAACGACCTGTAGCGGTTGAAAAAAGATATCCGTTTTCTTTAACCAATTGAATCGTTTCTAATATAAAAGAATCGGTCATGTGCATTTCATTTAATAAAGTTCCATCTAAATCGGAAACAAATAATTTAATCATAATATCCTTCCTTCTTTCTTTTAAAAAATATCAATCCAATGTAAGATAAACATATTTTAAATGTAAAAAGAAATAGATTTGTCATAGAAATTTCACTTTCAATACTATATAATGATTTAAGATGCGCCTGTAGCTCAATTGGATAGAGTATCAGATTCCGATTCTGGCGGTTGCAGGTTCGATCCCTGTCAGGCGCACCATTTATTTTTGTCCTTGTACCTCAGGTGGATAGAGGATCCGCCTCCTAAGGTTGCGTTACAACGCTCACCTTGGAAAAACCTTAGTTGGGAGCTGAGTCCGATCATTGCGGAGGCTGACAAAAAATTAAATACGTCCCAATAGCTCAGTTGGATAGAGCACACGCCTCCTAAGAGATCGGTGGTTCTGTATCTAAATGTGCCTAAAATTTTATGTGTCCTCGTAGCACAGCTGGAAAATGCAACCGCCTCCTAAGCGGTAGATCGGGTGTTCAAATCACCTCGAGGACGCCATTTTGACGTAAATAACGACATTTTTGGCATTTTCAGCCAAAAAAGTAAGCGATGAGCTACAACTGTTCATCGCTTTTCTTTTCCAAAAATTCATCTAATAAATTTTAGTGGATTCGAACATTTTCATGCCTTTTTTTCTAATAAAATAACAACTCTTGCTAATAAGACCTCTGTCACCAATCACCAAACCGCACAACATTACAGACAAAAAACGATCAAACCACACAAAAATCCTTTACATATCCACTACTAGCTAATGGTTATGGGAAAGGAGATCTGGATCCGCAGATGCATCCGAATACAGCACAAAACACGGTAGCGGTTCTGGAAGGCGTGGATGAAGAGCTGCTTGCAAAGGTCCTTAATAATCCTGAGATGGCAGCACTTCTTACGTCACTGGCGAAGACAATGAAGTGAAAAATAGTGTAATTTTAGTGAAAAAACGGGTTTCGTTAAAAGGAATGTTAAAAATATATCTCCATCATGCTAATTAATATCACCGTCATTTGATGGTAAAATGATGGAGATAATATTAAAATGAAGGAGATTTCGATGAGAAGTTTTGATTATATAAAAACTCCGGAGCAATTGCTAAAACCTGAAATTGTTCAGATGGTCGGAAGCATTCATGAGCATAAAGGTAAACAGGAATTGTTCCTTGAAGCCAATATAGACGAATTGAAAACTCTGCAGGAAGTTGCTTTGATTCAAAGTACAAGGTCTTCTAACAGGATTGAAGGTATTTATACTACCGACAAACGTTTGGAAGAATTAGTAAGACAGAAAGCCGTACCGCGTGACCGGTCTGAACAGGAAATATCCGGATATCGGGAAGTTCTTTCCACTATCCATGAAAGCTATGAGTATTTTAATCCGAGACCCAATATTATTTTACAATTGCATCGGGATTTATACTCATATTCCGGAGGAAATGCTGGTGGAAATTATAAAAATTTGGATAATGTAATTGTAGAAACAGATGCAGAAGTTCATCAAAAAGCGCGTTTTATCCCGGTGCCGGCATTTCAGACTCCAGAAGATATGAATGAACTTTGTACAAATTTTCTGGAAGCATGGGAAGCAGATCGAATAGATAAGTTAATTCTTATCCCTATGTTTATTCTTGACTTTCTGTGTATCCATCCATTTAATGATGGAAATGGGCGAATGAGCCGCCTGTTAACACTTCTTTTGTTTTACAAAGCCGGCTATATTGTCGGAAAGTATGTCAGTGTTGAAATGCTGATTGAAAAGACAAAAGAAACTTATTATGAGGCATTACAGGAAAGTTCCAATGGATGGCACGAAAATGAAAACAGTTATGAGCCATTTGTAAAATATTATCTAGGAATTATTCTGAAAGCATACAGTGAATTTTGGGGGCGTGTAGAGCACCTGAAAAATAGAAACCTTTCAAAGCCGGATCGTATAAAGGCAGTGATTGATAATAAGGTAGGAAAAATTACCAAAAAAGAAATCATGGAGTTATGTCCGGATATAAGCAAGGTAACTGTAGAAAGAACCCTGACGGAACTGGTTAAAAGTGGATATATCGTAAAAGTAGGTGCCGGGCCGGCAACTGGATATGTTCGTATTTAAATCGGCTGTCGTGGTCGAAACACCATAGACAAATTTTCAATAACGGTGAATAGTAATAATAGAAATCTGGTCAATTGAAAATTGTTTATCATTCCCGCTTGTAAGGAGATGGTAGCCGGAAGATGATATCTGTCAGTAACAACAGAGCTTTCCCCGGATGTTAGCAGCTCAAAGAATCTGCTAATTTTCAGGTCTTATCTGGTCTTGACAGGAATTAACAGAACCACAGAGCTCTCCTAAAATAAAAAGTCTAATAAATTAGACTAGACTCTATAAAGGTGATTATTTAGATTGTTTTTTCTTTCTCAATAATAAAATGATACCTAAACCACTAGTGATTGCACCTGTAAAATAGATTGGATTTGGTCCAGGAACTCCAATGTTTGGAGTCGATGATTTAGGTTTGTCATACATATGCACTTGTTGTACTACTTTACCATTATCAGCAACAGATCAATGAGACAGACAATGAAGACGTTTATGAAGATATCAGGCATTGGCTGATTCGTCATTTGTAATTTGATTTATTCTTTGTTCATTGTGGAAAATATGCGAGTTTGGTATAATATTTTTCAAACGAATGGAATGATATACGGAATAGGAGGGATTGATAAGTGTCGGATATTACAAAAAGAGCATTAGAGGCATCTCTTAAAAAGATGTTACTGAAAAAACCGGTTACCAAAATTACAATTAGTGATATTACAGAAGACTGCGGTGTCAATCGTGCAACTTTTTATTATCATTTCAAAGATATTTATGACCTCATTGAATGGTCCTGTGAGGAGGATTCCCGCATAGCAGCAAATGGAAATACTACATATGATACATGGGAACAGGGATTTCTGAATATTTTTCAAGCCGTAGAAGAAAACAAGCCTTTTATACTTAATGTTTACCATCATGTGAGTCAGGAACAGATTATTCAATATCTGTACAGGGTTGTTTATCAATTGATTATTAACGTTGTTGAAGAATGTGCACAAGGCATGAGTGTCAGGGAGGAGGATAAAAAATTTATTGCCGATTTTTACAAGTATGCTTTTGTAGGTATGATGCTGGACTGGATACGGCAGAACATGAAACCATCACCGGAAAAGATGATTTTCAAACTGAGTAATTTAATAGAGGGAGATATCATTCGTATGCTTGAAAAATGCCAGATTGATAAGCCATATAATAATATCAACAAATAATGGAGTTTGTCGAAAAAAACAACAATATAGCCCCATCATCGAATTCTTCGATGATGGGGCTATTCTGTTGATTGAGAGTAGTTATCCTACAATGTATATTGAGGATGTAATTGAAAAATATATAACGAATTGAAATTCAGGAGGTATGATTATGTATTATTCAAGTGGAAACTATGAAGCTTTTGCACATCCGAAGAAACCAGAAGGAGTAGATCACAAGTCAGCTTATATTATTGGTACAGGGCTGGCAGCACTTTCAGCCGCATGTTACCTTGTCCGTGATGGTCAGATGAAAGGTGAACGTATACACATTTTTGAAAAAGATTCGATTCCTGGTGGTGCCTGTGATGGGTTTGAATATCCGGGTGTAGGTTATGTAATGCGTGGCGGACGTGAAATGGATAACCATTTTGAAGTTATGTGGGATTTATTCCATTCTATTCCATCTATTGAAACTGAGGGAGTCAGTGTATTGGATGAGTATTATTGGCTCAATAAAGAAGATCCGAATTACTCCCTTTGCCGTGCTACTGTCAACCGGGGACAGGATGCACATACAGATAAGAAATTTGCAGTTTCAGACAAAGCACAGATGGAGATCATGAGGCTGTTTTTCACGCCGGATGAAGAATTGTATGATAAACGTATTGATGAATATTTTGACGATGAAGTATTTGATTCAAACTTCTGGCTGTACTGGCGGACGATGTTTGCGTTTGAAAACTGGCACAGCGCACTGGAAATGAAGCGTTACATTAAGCGGTATATTCACCATATTGGAGGGCTTCCTGATTTCACCGCTCTGCGCTTTACAAAATATAATCAGTATGAGAGTATGATCCTTCCGATGGTAAAATATCTGGAAAATGCCGGTGTCGTATTCCACTATAATACAAAGGTTGTAAATGTTGAGTTTGATGTTACATTCAACAGAAAACAGGCTACCCGTATTGAAATTGAGGCGGAAGGTGAAACACATTTCGTAGCCCTCACAGAGGATGATCTTGTGTTCATCACAAATGGTGGATGTGTGGAAAATTCTGCAATGGGATCCCAGAATACACCGGCTCCATATAATCCCGAAATCAAGCCAGGTGGCGGATGGGATATGTGGAGACGTATTGCCGCCCAAAGCCCTGACTTTGGAAATCCGGATAAATTCTGTTATGACAGTGAGCTGTGCAACTGGATGAGTGCCACTGTGGAGACACTTGATCAAAGAATTATTCCATATATCACAAATATCTGTAAACGAGATCCATTTACTGGTAAAGTGGTCACCGGCGGTATTGTATCTGTAAAAGATTCCAGCTGGCTTTTGAGTTGGACGATTAACCGTCAGCCACAGTTCCGTTCCCAGCCAAAAGACCATTGTCTCGTTTGGGTATATGCGCTCTTTAATGATAGACCTGGTGACTATGTCAAAAAGCCAATGAGAGATTGTACAGGAAAAGAGATCTGTATGGAATGGCTGTACCATATTGGTGTGCCGGAAAACGAGATTGAAGAACTGGCTGAGAACAGTGCAAACACAGTTCCAGTTATGATGCCTTATATTGATGCCTTTTTCATGCCACGTAATGATACGGATCGTCCAAAAGTTGTGCCTGATGGAGCAGTAAACTTTGCATTTATTGGCCAGTTTGCCGAGACCGCAAAGGATACTATTTTTACAACAGAGTATTCCATGCGTACCGGTATGGAAGCTGTTTATACCTTGCTTAATGTAGACCGTGGAGTTCCGGAAGTTTGGTGCAGCACATATGATGTGAGAGATCTTTTGAATGCGACTGTCAAATTGCGTGATGGAGAACCACTAACTCAGATGAATCTGGGAATCAAGGAAAAGATTGCTGTTAAAAAGGCTTTAGACTTTATCAAAAACACAGATGTGGAAAAATTGCTGAAAGAATATCATGTTATTTGAGTTTGAAAAAATAAAATAATCATATTCTTTTCCATGATAAACAAATAAGCAAATGCTTTCCTTTGTCGACATTTATGTCGGCAATGGGAAGCTTTTATCGACCTTGGACTTTGAATGAATCCAGACAAACATGTTAAGATTGCCTGGTTTTTGGATATATAGAAGACGTTTGCCCATAGAAGAAGAATGAAATAGTATTTAGAATTTAGGCAAGAAAAATAGAATGGATGGGAAAATATTGAAAAAGATTCGTATGGCAAGAGGTGGATATGTTTTGATTTCAATTATTTTCTATATAGTTGGAATCGTATGTATGGCAATACCATCTATATCCCCACTGGTGCTATGTATCACAGGGGCATCATATTAGTTGCCTATGGAATTGTTAAGATTATTGTATATCTTTCAGATAATTTGTATGATCTGGCTTTCCAATATGATCTGGCCTGTGGAATATTACTGATAGTGCTAGGAGTGATAGTGCTTGGATGTAATTTACGTATCCGATCATATCTTTCCTCAGGACTAAGATTGTTGATTTTGCTTGACGATGTATTAAAAGTTCAGAACTCAAAAGACGCAAAAGTATTTGGACTTGAAATTTGGAAATAGATATTGACACTTTCCATCATTGTAACTGCTTTTGGGATCTTAATTATAATAAAGCCGTTTCAGGAAAGTCAGATCAGTCATGTCATTATCGGATGCGTTTTTTTGCAGAAGGTCTCAGGAATCATCTCACCGTCAAGGAAACGGTGAAGATTTTAAAACAAATCCAAGGACAGGAAAAGAACGAGGAAGATACTGACTGGGAAGAATAAAATGTTTAAGTAAAACTTATTATTAACAAATATAAAATTATAAGGAGGAATTCTATTATGAACGCATCAAATACTTTAAAGAAACTGGGAATCGAGCAGGCATTCAATTATATTTACAAGGATCCGGATAAGCATATGCCGAAGATGATGGACTGGGCAGATAAATTTGCTGATGGTGAATTTATTTCTCAGAGAAAAATAATTCGAGAAGCAATTACAGATCCAGAACATCCTTATTATAGCTATATCCGCCGTCTTTTTAAAGAGGTAGATCCCAATGTGACCAAGACACTTGCCGTGAATTTTTTTATTAATGCCACTCTGGCTGGCTGGAAAAAGGAAGAAGAACTTAGAAAGAAGTATAACTGTAATATTCCATGGGCTATTCTTCTGGATCCTACATCTGCCTGCAATCTGCACTGTACGGGATGCTGGGCAGCGGAATACGGACATAAATTAAATCTTACTTTTGATGAGATTGATGATATTATCTGCCAGGGAAAAGAATTGGGCGTTTATTTTTATATTTACACTGGCGGCGAGCCACTGGTTCGTAAAAAAGACTTGATTCGGATCTGTGAAAAGCATTCGGATTGCGTATTCCTTTGCTTTACAAATTCAACATTGATTGACGAAGAATTTGCGGATGAAATGCTCCGTGTAGGTAATTTTGTACCAGCCATTTCTCTGGAAGGATTTGAAGAGGCAACTGATGGACGACGTGGAGCAGGTGTATATCAGAAAGTACATAAAGCCATGGAACTTCTCAGAAGAAAGAAATTGATTTATGGAATCTCTTGCTGCTATACCAGCGCTAATTATGATTCAATTACATCAGAGGAATTCTATGATACATTGATTGAAATGGGTGCCTATTTTGTATGGTATTTCCATTATATGCCGGTAGGAAACGATGCTGTTCCAGAGTTGATGCCTACACCGCAGCAGCGTACCGGAGTTTATGAGAAAATCCGTCGTTATCGTGCCACAAAGCCATTGTTTGCACTGGATTTTCAGAATGATGCAGAATACGTTGGCGGATGTATCGCCGGTGGTCATCGCTACTTACATATAAATGCTAACGGTGATATCGATCCATGTGTATTTATTCATTATTCAGATTCTAATATTCGGGAAAAGACACTTCTGGAAGCACTGCAGTCACCGATGATGATGGCTTACCATGATAATCAGCCATTTAATGAAAATATGCTTCGTCCGTGTCCTATGCTGGAAAATCCTGAAAAGCTTCGTGCAATGGTTAAAAAATCAGGTGCTCACTCAACAGATCTTCAATCTCCAGAAATGGCAGAACATCTTTGTGCAAAATGTGACCAGTATGCGAAGAATTGGAAGCCGGTTGCAGATGAACTTTGGAAAGAGAACAGGGCGAAAAAGAAAATTGCAGATTAAAGAAAAACTATAAATTTGAACATTGAAGTATTTATTCAGGTAATAGAAATAAATGAAAGTAAACAAAAAATGAACAAAAGTAACCGATTTTTTACATTAGAGTCTGTCACAGAAGGGCATCCAGATAAAATGTGTGATGCTATTTCAGATTATTCTTTGCTCTCAAAAGCCTTACAATTATGTTCCCATTGTCGATTCTATATTTGAGAAGTGGAATTCTGTTTACACCATTTATAGCTGTGATGGTAAGTATGGTTGGACTGACGACAACCATTACGATTCCTTATTGGATCAGAAGATAGAGCGGTGAGGATATTATACAGTATATTGGGACTAGATATCCCAAGGTTCAACAACTGACAGGATATCAGAATGAAAATGCTTTTTTGTATGCTTTATTACCAGAATTGTTGGATTTTTGCCAGGTGACATTGTGAGCCTGTATTTTGGCACTTGTGGAGTGAAATTCACTACTTATCTGACAGAGGAATAAGCGGTTCTTTGCTCAGTATTGTTACTACTACTTTGCTTGGAACTAAGTTGAGCAATCCATTTTAATAGAGTTTATCATGGTATTATTATTAAGAATTTTTGTTGCTGCCGGAACTGTTGTCTTGAAACACTATATGAATAAAAGAACAAGAGAGAAATGAGAAAAATGAATAGAATATTAAAAGTCAAGAGTATATTGTTTCCATCTCTAGGATTAATCTGTATTTTGTTTTCTGATAGAGTAACTCTTCTGTTGCCTTATTTATTAGGAAGCGCTATGGTACTTGTAGGCACACTGATGGTAGTAAGCTATTTTAAGGAAAAAAAGTTCTTTGAAAAGCAGGCAGACGAATTAGCATATAGTATTATGATGTTTATTATGGGGGTTGCATTTCTACTGAAAGGTTCCAATTCGTTGAAGGCATTAGGAATTACTTGGGCAATTATCGGTATAAGAAAAGCATCTAAATCATTGAATGTGACAATTAGGCAGTTCTTTTGTAGAAATAATAATTGTGTTATACCAATGATAGAATTTTTCGTACGAATCACGCTAGCATTACTCCTTCTGTTTAATCCGATTGAAAAGATATCCAATCATGTAATTATATTAGGATTGGAAATAATAGCAGTTAGTTTTCCATTTTGTAATATATCCCATTCAGGATAATTGATGATGATAAGTATATTGATCCTTCGTATGATTCAATTCATACGGAGGTTTCTTTTTGCCCTTTTTCTCATCTTGACATTTTTTTTACTAAAACATGTTGTATAAGCCTCTCTGAAACTTTGGATATATAGAGGGAGTATTTGGAATGCCGACTCCAAAATAATGAAATGTGAGGTAATGACATATGACAGAGAAAAGATGTTATACAGTGCATAGGTGTCCATTCTATAGGGTACAATTTAAAAGGGCCGACCCCAAGATCGCCCCCAAAATATTTTAGATAGCCAAGTTATGCAAATAAAAATATTTCTATGGCAAAAAAACTCTTAAAATGCATAAATTATTAATTTAAAGGAAATAAAATAAAAATTCATTCTTGAACCTAATAACACAATTTAATTTCACTTTGATTGTATTTTATTAAAACACAGAAGGTATGATTTCCTGTTTCTCTACATCTATTAAACCAAATGTATTCAATCTTAATTCTGGTATAACTGGTAAACTCACAAAAGCTAACGTCATAAATGGATCAATATCACTATTTATTCCATATTCTGATAAAATTTGTTTCATTTGATTCATTTTCTTACTCAATGTTTCTGCATCTTTAAAACTCATTAAACCTGCAATAGGAAGTTCAACTTCGCCTAAAACTTTTCCATCCACAACAAAAGCAAGACCTCCCTGATTCTGAATCACTGTATTTGCAGCTAACACCATATCTTCATCTCTGGTTCCAGCTACAATTAAATTATGCGAATCATGAGCAATGCTTGAAGCAACCGCTCCTTTTTTAAGAGGATAATTTCCTAAAAAACCTAATCCAGCATGATTCGTATTTTTATGTCTTTCAAATACAGCTAATTTCACAATTCCTTCTTTTGTATTTACACCAGGTGCCATTCCTTCCTGTTTCTGAAATGGTATAATTTTTTCTGTTGTTAATAATTCATTTGGCATCAAACAAATAACACGTTCATTTTCTCCTTGTTGATGAAGTTGAAGATCTTCTATAGTAATTTCATTAAGATGGAATGAATGTAAAACTTCCTCATAATCAGATGAATCAATGGATAATTTTGAAGATTGTATAACTTTTCCATTCTCTACTATCAATTTTCCACTCTTGTATACTTTTTCAATTCTTAGAGAATCTAAATTCGATAAAACAAGAAGATCGGCTTTAAAACCAGGAGCAACAGCTCCCATCTTTTCTAATTTAAAATATTGTGATGGAACTAAAGTTGCCATTTTGATTGCAATTAAAGGATTCACTCCAAACGAAATGGCTTTTCGAATGATATCATCAATATGTCCCAAACGCAGTAAATCATCCGGATGTTTATCATCTGTAACAAGCATACATCTTTGACAATAAGGCTCTTTAAATAAAGGCAATAATGCCTTTAAATTATGTGCCGCTGTCCCTTCTCGTATCATAATATACTGTCCTCGTTTTAGCTTTTCCATTGCTTCCTGAATATCTGTACATTCATGATCCGATTGTACCCCTGCAACAATATAAGCATTCAAATCTTTACCCTTTACATCTGGCGCATGTCCATCCACTACTTTTCCATTTACTTTACAATCTACAATCTTTTGAAGAACCTTTTCATCCCCATGAATGGTTCCATATACATTCATCACTTCTGAAAGACCCACCACACGTGGACTGGAATATAAGGAATATAAGTCTGCTGCCTCTAAAATAGCACCTGATTCATCTAAATCCGTAGATGGTACACAGGAAGGCAAAGTAAAATAAACAGACAGACTCAAATTTTCTGTTGTTTCCATCATAAATTTGATTCCTTTTATACCCGCAACATTGGCTATTTCATGCGGATCGGTAATGATAGCGGTTGTCCCATGTGGTAAAACTGCTTTCTCAAAATTGGCTCCACAAAGAAAAGAACTTTCAATATGAATGTGTCCATCTATAAAACCGGGACATAAGTATTTCCCCTCTAAATCAATTTCTGTCTCTCCTTCATATTCACCAATACCAACAATAATGCCATCTTCAATAGCAACATCCGCCTTTTCCAGTGCATTGATAAAAACATTCACAATATTTGCGTTTTTTAAAACCAGCTCTGCTTTTTTTTCAGATCGAGCTGCCTTTATATTTTTTATTATTTCTTTCATATTTTTTCACGCTTTCTATTATTCACTAAAAAAATCAGGTTAACTTAAATCCAACTATGAATAAGCCTGTATTTTATTTGTTGTATATTATTTTCAAACTTTAAATTTTACGATGGTATTATTCTGTATTATACCATACTTTCCAATCCATATATGAAATTGAAACTATAATCAATATCTTTCATCTTGTACCAAAGCATATTTATCTTTTATTAAGATTACTTATTATTTTATTAAATTTATGAACGCAAAAAAAAAGACCGCCTGCATAATGAAAGCAATCTTACATGTTTGGAGTTAGTCTGACAAACCGGGATTTGTATTATTGGTTATTATATTTGGCGGCTTGTTCTTTCCAGTATGCCATAATATTTTCAACCATTGTAATACACACATTTTTAGCAGTAGTTTCATTATATTCTTGCATCTTGCTGAAAATATGTCCGCATGGTTCTAAATCATCATCTTCAAAACCACCACAAACGCCAACAAGCCATTTACCAAGCAACGATGCTTTGAATTTGAAAATGTAATAATGCATTTCATTAAAATCAAATTCACCTGCACATTCAATTTTGAAAGGCTTTTTTCCTAATTCATGAGGGTCAGATAACCATTCAATCATTGCTGTTTGTGCTGCGTGTAGCTGTTTCTTATTCATTTCCATATACCTCCAAAAATTCCAATTTCCTAATTTGACAAACTGGAATTTTACTTCTTTATCTTTGATGTATCCTCAAGATAAAACTCTATATATCCGCATTCAGGGCATACAGCTGCGTGAACCTTTCCTAAGTTTTCTTTAAAGATATCAGGCTTTGTAATCTTCAATCCGTAAGCTGCTCCTTCTACTTTAACATCATGTCCATCTATCATTTCAATCTCACAACGTATGCATTTTCTCATGTTCATTCCTCCTGCAAATTCATACATGCTTTCAGACTCTCCACAAGACTGAAATTTTTATCATTCTTACTTAAATCATCTTGTCTTTTCTGTTTCAGAAACTAAATGAATCATTTTGTATCAAAACTTTGTCTTATCACATTTTCAATTGTCTTTATTGGCAAATCTTTATCGTATGGAATATAAATCGCATTTTTCTTTATTTCCAATTCACTTGGTTGTGGTTTTAACATTTCAATCGTTTTTGTATCCACATATAGACTGATATGTTTTTTACAATCAGCTAAAGATATCGAATGCTTGTCTTTTTCAAATAAAGGCATGCTCCAGGCAATTCTCTCTTTTACTTCAGGAACACAACGTTGAATTATATTTCTTAATTCTATAATATATATTCTTGCTTGTAGAATCTGTAATTCTATATATTCATCAACACTTTCAGGTGCCGTACCACAATAGTGTCCCTGGTTCGTTCTTTTAAATATTCTTCCACATTTAGGACATGTCTACACAACAAAACCTTCAAAAAAATATTTTATTTTCTCAATATTTTATCCAATGATTTTCCTTTTGCTAGTTCATCAACCAATTTATCAAGATAGCGAATTTCCTGCATCAGCGGTTCTTCTATTTCTTCTACACGAATACCACAAATCTTTCCTGTAATCTTTTTCCGATTCTCATTAAGTTGTGGAGCATTCAAAAAGAACTCTCCATATTCAATATCCTTTATTAAAAATTCATCAATCTGTTCTTTACTATATCCCGTTAACCAGCAAGTGATTTCATCCATTTCATCTCTTGTTCGTCCCTTTTTCTCAGCCTTTGCGATAAGAAGAGAATAAACCTTTGAAAAGGACATCTTATATATTTTATTATTCATATCAAAACTCCATTAATTCAAATTTAAATCTCACTTGTGATTTCATTGTACAATATAATATCAGAGGTTTCTACCTGAGCTTTATGGACAACACACTTAGGATAATAAAAACTGATCTCTTTAGCTATTTTTAGCTTAAACCCATTAACTCACATAAACTAATAATTCTTCTGTGCTATGTCAAACAATATACTGATTGAATTGTTTTCTAAATGTGTTAGAGATCGTATTGATTCAAGATTAATCATGAATAACTTTTTAAATCAACAAAAATCTACAATTCCGTTATAGGAAAGAAGTTTTCTATTTTACAAATATTCCTAGACTTTCTTTGTTAAGATTCTACTACTTTTAAATCGAAATATATACGTCATAAAAGAAAGCGACTTACAGCAAATTGCTTTAAGTCGCTTTATTGTATTTTTGAATTTCTTCAGTTTATTTTAAATATTGACTTTCCCATTTTTTAAAGAATTCTGTTTCATTTATTCTATCGTATACGTAATCAGTTTTAAATTTTCCATTTTTTTCAACGGTGATGGTCATGATTGTCCACTTATCATTCATAGTCTCTCTAATTGGATAAATCAAATCATCAATATCAGAAAACAAATCAGCTATCTTATAATGATTAATATAATCAAAACAACTTTTATATTTTTGATCAACATTAACATAGAATTTCATGTCATAACTGTCATCTGTTGGATAATAAGCGTAGTATACGATCTTTTCCCACTCTTCTGGTAGATACACATTTAACTTTTCATATATTTTTTGAAATAATTTTATTGTCATTACTTACTACTCCTGTTTTTGAATGTTTGCTGACTTACTTTACCATCAATACTATAAGTATATACAATTTTGGATGGTCTATATGAACCTTGTAAATAGTCTATTTTAATATCAACTGTCACATTTTTTCCTTCTTTTACCGCATCAGCAAGTTTGTTTTCAAGTCTTGCATACTCACCTTGATTTTCTTTTTTGTCTTGCGCTATAAGATTACCTAAACGATCATCTCCACCAAATTGGTGACCAATCACATGACCTTTATTGTCATTTTCTTTTTCGTATCCTTTACCTACCGTATTAATATCTCTTTCCATATTCCTTGAAGTTGAATCAACGATTCTAAGTTTTCCTCCGGCAGAAACGATTCTTCCCTTTTTATCAGTTTCATAAGCATACCCATTTAATTCATAACTGTTATTTGGTAGAAGTTTATCTCCTTCACGATATTGTTTTTCATTATCATCATAATACACCTTATTTTTTGTATCTATTCTATTATTAGGATTAAATTCATTTCCTCCTGTTTCCATATTATTAAGACAATCTGAGTCAATTACTGAATCTAGATGATTATCTTTATCAATATCATCTGATTTAATTCGTTTATCTGGATCACTATTTCCAGATTCTTCATTCAAATCAGGTTTATCATCCGTAAATTCCTCAGGATCTGTATCGTTTAATTCTATGCGGTTGTCAGGATCAAACAAAGAAGATTCTAATGAAGTAGAATTTGACATTTCTGGTTTAGATAGTTTGTCTAGATTCATTTTAATCCTCCTACTTTGGTCCATTTTTCTAATGATTTGATATCATTTCTTTCAAGATAAATATGATTTGTGATGATAGATTGAATAATATCTCTTCTAATTTGTCCTTGTAACGAACAATCAATATTTTCAAGAGTATTAACAGCAGCTAAAGTCCATTCTCTTGGGTTGTTTGAATCATAAAATGATTTTGCTACTGCTCTATAAACTTCAGGATACAATTCACTAATCAATGGAGCCATTTTTGTCATTTTAGGTTCTTTTGGTGGATTTGTTAACCAATTAATTATTGCGACTCTTGATGAATCATGAATATTGATACTATCAATCGCAACTTTTATTTCTTTCAATGTATTTTCATCAGTAATCGAATTACATTTGGAAATCAATGTTGCCAAGAATGACCTATAGTTATTAAACGGTTCTATATCACCTTTAATTGGAATAGGTGTAAATTCATACCTGCTTTCATTTATCTTTGGTTTTTTTATCTGACATAAAATAGGTTCGATCCATTCATTTTGATAAATAGCTGCAACCCCTTTAGGAAGTCTAGCAAGTTCTTTTATTTGATTATCATTTAAATTGGCCGCTTTTCCTACTAATTCACGATCCCCTTGATCAGGTAATCTCATAATAATCTTTGTATTTGTGTTTCTAATTGCTGCCATATCTAATAAGGCAGGTGCTTGATCTGCAATGATAAATCCTTCCCCAAAGGTTCTCATTTCCGCAATTGCATTACTAATCATTTCAACACTCTTACCTAATAAATTAGATGACTCTGAAAATTGTTCAAAAGAAGTTCTTTTTAATAAATTATGTGCTTCTTCTAATACAGTAATATGCCTTAAGTTTGCATTCATATCCGATGTAGACATTCTATATTCTTGCAATTTTAAAACTAAAATTCCCATCAATAATGATTTAGTTTCATTCGATCCAACTCTACTTAAATCCACAATAGTATTTTCATCAAATAAGATTTCATCAGATAATTCATCTTTAGTAAAAATCATTCCATTAATACCATTTGTTAAAGATTCTAATCTTGTCAGTAAAGATCCTTTATAAGCACCTTTATTTTCAGCATCGTATTCACTAGAATCAATAATAGATTTAATGTTACGAGCTACATCTGTAAAAGTAGGATAATAGCTTTCTGAATATTCATTTATAGAATTATCTAAATCCCATCCACAATCTTTATATGCATATTCAATTGCTTTCTTTAATACAGCTGGCATTGCTGCATACATTGGCCAACATACATTAAATAGTTCTGTAAGACGATCAATGTGTTCTAACACATGAATATCTTCATTAAAACTAAATGGGTTTAGTTTTAATAATTCATTTTTCTTTGGGTTAGTTCCAAATACATTTACATCTTTTCTATTACCAAAGATGTTTTTATACTCTCCTTTTGCCGGTTCGATAACTAAAAAATTAACATCTTTTTTCCTTAATTCATTTAACAGTCTATATACTGTTGTACTTTTACCAGTACCTGTACTACCTGTAATAAAAGTATGAGAAGCCATAGAGTTAACATCTAAAGATACAGTTGTACTTTCCATATGATTCATGTGAAAAATATTTCCCAATTTAATGTTTTTTTCAGATTCAAATTGACTATATCTTGAAATATCTCTACCAAACTCCGTACATTCAATTACCGGTAATCCAGAAATTGATGATTTAGGAAAATTTAATGAATAAGCTAATTCTTTACCTGATAAACATGTAGTTGCTGTCACAACAGAAGGATATACTAGGAAAGTACTGTCTAAATTAATGATTCCTGGATCTAAGCCAAAAATAGGATGTCTTAAATTAGAAATATATTGATAAATTTCTTTTGCATTTAAACTTTCCTCACTATCTGTATCCCCTCGCCATAAGTTAATAGACGCTTGTGACATATATGATTTTTCGCCTTGTGTTAAAGCTACATATGAATGAGCTACATTATTAGCAATATCCATATCTTCACTTAGAATATAGGCGGCAAAATCCCACATTCCTAAAGCAACACTTTGTTCGTATCTCTTCATCTGTTCTTCTAATACTTCAAGAGTATGTTTGATAGTATAGTTTGTATGCGATTGAGTGATACCTTCGTTTTTTCCTACTGTCGCAGTTACACTTGATGATCTAGCAAAGTTAGCTCCAAAGTTAGCTCCTAGGCTTCCACTAGCAGTAGATCCAATTGTTTTTGCTGAACTTTTGGTTATAGCTTTACCAACGGTCTTTGCAACACTTTTTCCTGTTGTGGAAGTTTTGCTTCTGCTCCATGTGTGACGATAATCTACACTTGTGCCAGCAGTAGCAGAAGCTCCAGTTCCTAAGACCCCTGCTGAAGCTGTTCCTGAACCAAAAATACTTCCGCCAGCAGTATCGCTAGAACCTTTAGTTACTGCCTCAGATGTTGTATCTGTATCTGTTTTTGATTCATTTGTTGTACTTCCATCTGTGTCTGTATTGGAATGATTTGTTCCTTTTTGCACTCCAGCACTTGCTCCAACATTTACTCCAATTGTTGCAGATGCTCCAAATGCTTGCATATCATTGAAATGGAAATCCGTTTGCCATGAAGCATATGGTGATAAAGCTGTATAGAATTCAGCAAGTTTTAATTTTCTTTCTTCTACATCTTGAATAGGTGTAGCCAATAAAACAATTGTGTATTCTTGATTCTTTCTTATTGGTACAATTCCATCTAATAATTTTTCTATTGTTTGACTTATAAATTTTTCCGATTTTTCAGCTGGAATATTCGATGCATATGCAATAGAATATTTTAACTCATCGTTAAAACAAGGAAGAGTACCAATTCCATCATCTATGTATTCTGAACCAGGAAAGTTTCCTTTAATAGCATCTACGATTCTCCTCTTATAGATGTCAATGTTCGTATTGTTGTTTTCATTTAGAGTATTAGTTACTGCTAAATATACATTTGTTTTAGTTACGGTTCTATTGAAAACTAATGCAATATTACATTCTTCATTTGATAATACTTCATAAACATTAATAAGTTTTTCAAGACTGTTTTCTTCCTTATTTGTTACCCATTTTGTAATATTGATATAGCGAATATTGTGACCTGGAATAAAATCTTTTCCATATTCAACATTGTTTTTTATAGGTGAATACAGATTTTTGATTTGAGGTAAATATGCGTTATATATTTCTACTGATGCAGCCGCCATTAATCTTCCCGTCAGTTCCAAGGATTCATCATCATCAACTGAAGGCATATCAAATAAGTATGATAAACGTTGATTTTCTATCTTTTCCAATTCTTCAGAACTTAATGATGCTAACTTAGATACTGTACCAGCGGATTTATCAGCAATTTTCTTTACTACATTCTTAATCCCCATTTGGTTCCTCCATTATTCATTTGTTTGCCAATCAATTTTTTTACGAATATAGGCAATATTACTTTCAACCACTTCTTGTCTGTATTGCAATTCATGTATTTTATCAATTTCAGCATTGATTGCCTTTTGAAGCTCAGATAATAATGGATTGTAATCTACAATATTTTCAGTAATGATATGAGATAATTGATCCATCCATCTTTTAAAACTTAAGCTATGGCTTTCATAAATTGTATTGTTTGTATATTTAGCAAACGAATCATACAATTTATTCACATCAATTGATAATTTTATTTTAATAAGTTTCTCTGAGAAGAATCGAAATTTATAATCTTCAACTTTCAATATATTATCGTGTATTACATTGTACTCAATGGCATCGTAATTCATGATTAATTCTGTTAACTCATTCTTTTTACTTTCTGATAAAGCAGTTGATCCTAAAACAATTTTCGACAACTCTTTTCTAACCTCTGAAGATTTATCATCCCAATATTGAATAGAAGCTTCATTAGTTTTACTGAAAAATTCATCTGAATTAATAGTTAAGTCCTTATCAATTTTATCAATAATATCCTTAGCTGCTAATTTATCAGCATCCTTTTCTGCTTTATTACGATCATAATAGCTTTCAATAATATTTTTTCCATCACTAATTGCTGTAGATACAGCATTGCTGATGATATCAAATGATAAGTTCTGAATTGTATCACCAAATCCACTCTTTAAGTTGTTTACAAATGAACGCTTAGAATCTTTAACTTGTTCTTGATAAAAAGAATATTGAATATTTCTTCTTTGTTTTTTGATAAATTCCTCTTCATAAGAAACCAGTTCATTATGAGATATTGAAGGTTTATTTTCTTGGGTATACTGTCTTAAGAAGACTCTTCCTTCTTCTACGAATTCGCTTTTACGATCTCTACTGGTTTTTTCAATTGTATCTAATAAATTTGCCTTTTCTTCATTAAGTGATTCGATCAATTCTTTCTTTTTCTTTTCACTTTCTGATACTAACTTTTTAATTTCTGAATCTATTAATTTAATAATTTTTTCCAGATACATCAAAGATTGTTTACATTTGTTATAAGCAGAGTATTTATTTGCAAAGTTTTGAATACCGTGTTCAATTGCATATAAACCACTGTTTACATATACTAAATCATTCATAATTGATTTACATTTTTCAATCGAATTCGTTTTTATTTGTCGTGGCATAATATTAAAGTTATACAGACATGTGTAATCTTCATCTTCAATATCACTAAACATATCTAAATTCTTTCTATGAATTTTTCTAGAGTGTTTGTTAGCAAAATCTCCATTGCACTTAGCACCTAATCCCATAATAGAAGAAACAAAATAAATTCCAATTGAATACATACTTTTTGGAATTGCCTGATTAAGCAATGCAATTTCATTTTCTTCAGTATAATAACCCTCTTCAGGTAAATCACTATCATCTGCTTTATTCACAATAATCATAGTAAACCGTGAATCAATTTCTGGCATGTCCTTAACTTTTTTATACAGATCAAAGTTATCTGTACTATCTAATTTATTGGCTTCAGAAACATAAAGTGGCAATCCATTTGTTAATCCTTTTAAAGCTTTATCTAGAACCTCACTATGGTCTAAATTAGTAGCTGAATTTGATCCGGGAGTATCTATGATAATAAACCTACTTGAACATTCATTCCAAATACCACCTTTAAAAGATGTCCCAATTTCTATGATTGAAGATATTCTTGTGTAGTCAGTCTTATTGATATAAGCAATACATGCATTAATGGTCTTTACATTACCATCTTCAATATTTTCCTTAAGGATTTCTTTTAACTCTTGCTCAAAAGATGATGTTTGACCTAAAACTTCAAAATTCTTATCATTTATTAAAATTTGAACGTCATTCCCATCATATTCAAATTTAATGTACGTACTGTTATCATTTTCTAATTGATTAATTTTAAATACTTTTGCAGTAACAGGATCATCACCACTAGGTAGAATTTCTTTCCCTATTAATGCATTGATAAAAGTTGATTTCCCAGAACTGTAATTTCCAATTACACATAATGGAATTCTGTCAGCAGAAGAATCGGAAAAACGTTCAATGTATTTTTTCAGCTTTTCTTTATTATCTTCACCTAATTCAATAATTGGTTTAAGTTTTTTAAAGATATTTATAATTTCTGGTAATACATCTTGTGCATTAATTAAATAGCTATCATCACGAAATAACGTAAGTTTACAAGATACATCAATCGTTTCTATAATCTGTTGCAAATCATCAAAATGGTCTGGTGTACCTTTAAAATAAATATCTAATTGATTATCACCAATACCATACTCTTTAATAATCGTTTCAACTATCTCTTGAATTTTAAATGGAAAAAAACTGCTTTTAAAATCGTCACTTATTAATTTACTGTTTGGATTTGACAGTTTATCAATATTTATCCAATTTTTTTGATTTTCATCAAATATTTGAAATGACGTTTCTTTTTTATAGGGATCACTAATGATTTTGACTTGCTTCATATAGATTAAACCTCCTGAATACTTTTATGCTTTATTTATAAAAAATCCCTTAATTATAATTTCATAATGCTGCACAACTATAAATTTTATAAAAGGGATACGGATGCTTTCTTATACTTTATAAGTATGATAACCAAGTGATTTTATATAGTCAATAGGGCTTATATAACCTGATAATTCTTTTATTTTTTGTGTTATATCCGATATATTTTATAAATATATCATTTTCAAAGTGGATTTAGAGGTTTTAATTCTATATTATCTGATAGAGTTTTATATAATGATGAATAATTCCCCTAATAAAAAAACTTTGTACTATGATAACCATAATACAAAGCTTTTTTATGAGTGAAAAAGTAAAATTTATTTGACCTGTGAAAGAGTTAATTATCGTATTTTTTTAAAAAGGATCGCTACAATGCCCATTCCAGATACAACAAACATTGAAAGCCACATTGTTAAATGAGTGAGATTTCCTGCATTTGTGGATTTTTTTCTTTGTTTTTGTTGTAGTATTTTCACTTACCTTACTAATGACTTCCGAAGGAAGTGCTTTTTTACATACTTTACATTCTAAATGTTTCAGTCCTGTAGAAGTCGTTGTTGCTTCTTTATCAATTACCCATTCATAAGTATGAGTACCCATTTCCGTTTTATCGGAACATTCACATTCTTTCTAATGATTTGTCTGATCATATTGCAAATCTCCATACACATGCTCATGTGTTTGCTCTTGGTTATATGAACTACTTAAAGAACCTATTGTTAAAGCTCCAGATGTAACACCATCTCTAAAGTGGTAAACAGGTTTTTGTCCATTGATTGTATACTCTACACCTGCAATGGCAAATCCTTCATTATTGAATGTAATATCTACACTAGCAGTTGGACTTACATGAATAACAATAATCCGCTGTTACCCATAATTTATTTTCATATATATCGTAATCCAATGCAATGGCCCATCTAATTTTGAATCGATATCCGCAACTTCATTTGGATAATTTGATGGATCAAAGACTTTATTTGTATTCTGATCAAATAATTTCCCTGCAACTTTTGAATTGGAAACCCATTCTACTGCTTCAATTCCCATATTGGCTGAAACAGATGGAAGTGAACTTGTTAAATCCCATTGCTGCATCGCATTCTGAGAAGTCCCTTGTGCATTTGGATCAGCTTTTAAGATCACATTGTAGTTAACTCCCTTATCCGAATTGTCACATTCACTTGCTAAATAAACAAAGCCATTTCCATCCACTGTAATTCCTTCTGTATCTGGCCCTTTGGCCGTAGGTGTTGTAAAGTTAACCCCCTTTTCCATTTTCAAAACCAAATGTATCATCATCAATAACCCAAAAATCTTTAGCCGGAATAGCTGTATAACTAAACTGTTCATTATTAAAAATGTGATTGCAATTTTCCATTTATAGTTAATTTTTGTATAAGATTAGTACTTATACAGGATTTCTTTTAACCAATTCACTCTTCTTTCCATTGCATTCTTTAATATTGTACTTTTTAATGCATTTCAAATCCATGACAAGTTCCTTTTTCCTCATGCAATTCGACTTTTACACCTTCTTGTTGTAGTCTATCAGAAAAATCCATGCCCTCATCATGTAAACAATCATATTCTGCCACTTCTATATACGTTCTTGGAAAAAAGCTTAAGCTTTCCGCCTCCATAGGTGAAGCATACTTCACATCAACATTGATATCCCTTAAATACGCCTTCCACATCATTTTAGATAACTTTGCATTCCATACAGGCGTATCTGTATATCGCTTCATAGATTCTGTTTTCATTCTTCTATCCATCACTGGATAAATCAACATTGCTCCAACAGGAAGCTGTTCTTTTCTATCCTTTAACATAGTTGTAACAGAAGCCGCTAAATTTCCACCCGCACTGTCACCACCTATTCCAATCTTATTTTTATCAATTCCTAACTTGTCTGCATTGAGAATTGTCCATTGATATGCACTATAACAATCTTCTACTGGAATTGGAAATGGATGTTTAGGTGCTAACCGATAATCTACATAAACAATTTTACATTTCACTTTTTGAGCATACCATTTTGCGATTTTATAATGTGCTGCACTAGCCCTTAATATAAATCCACCCCCATGAAAATAAACTATGCATGGAAGTATCTCCTTACAACCTTTTGGTTCAATAACATATGTCTTTATTTTTGCGCCCATATATCCTTCAATTTCATATTGTAAAACATCAACATCATCATCTGATTTACATTTGAACATATATTTCATCGCAAAACTTATAAGAGGATAAAGCTTTATATTTGATGGTGCTTTTTGTTTTGTGATCTCTAGTAATTCTTTATTTATACTATATTTCAACATAAACCTTTCCTCCTTTTACAAATTGTATGTAAAATAGAGAATTTCCTCCAGCATCGCAAATTAACATATCCATTTATATATTCTTTTTGGAATTCCAGTAATCCTATCATACAGTTCATTTAAATAACGATTTAAAGGAATTACACTTAATCCATACACTAAACCAATAATCAAAATGATATAAATCAAAAGATCCATTCTTCCATCTACATAATCCAGTACATTCATTCCCAGTGAAATATATTTATATATAATTCCATGAAGCAGATAGACACTCATTGTATTTCTTCCAATCATTGTAAAAGGAGTTGTTTTTAACGGAATTAAAAATCCAATACAGAAGATACAGAAAAAAGATATACAGGAAAGAATAAAATGTATAACAATTCCTGAAGAATCCACTCCTAAATTTTCATACGAATCCTGATAGTTTAAAACTTCCAGATCAATGGCTTCATAATGTCTGCAGACAAATAGAAATAAAATAAATAAAGCCATAAAAGATATGTATTTTATAAATGGCTTTGACTTTAATTCCATAAACCGATCTTTTTTAAATTGGTGTCCTAATACAAAAAAAGGAAAGAAGGAAAAGACTCTGTAAATACTAAAATAATCCAGTTCATCGGGTAAAAATCCAATCAGTAAGGCACTGATAATGGATACAGGAAGCAGATATTTATTATCTTCTGCAACATTTAAAATCAATCTCCAGAAAAATAAGGCGATGATATACCATAAAGTAAAATATGGATCATATATGGAAAAGGAAACATTATGATCAATAAGCTGGTACATACCATAATAAACCAGCTGAAATAATAAATAAGGAAAAGCCAATTGTCGAATTAAAGACTTTATATCTTTTTTATGTGCAAAATATCCAGATATGAAGACAAAAGCAGGTACATGAAAAAAATAAACAAAGATTCGAATGATATTGGCAATCTCAAAATCTGGTTTAAAATGATTTAAGAAATGAGCTAAAACCACACATAAAATTAAAAAAGCTTTATAATTGTCAAAAAAAGAATCTCTTTGTTTCATAAACACTCCCTTTGTATTTTAGCACAAATTATTTTTTTTAAATGAAAAGTTGATATATAATTTATATTTGAAAAGAAGGTGAAATTATGTCATGCACAACTTTACTTGTTGGAAAAAATGCAAGTTATGATGGATCTACAATGATTGCTCGTAATGAAGACAGTGTTGCAGGTTCTTTTGATGAAAAAAAACTGATTGTTGTTCATCCAGAAGAACAGCCTGTACACTATCAGTCTATTCTTTCAAAAGTTCAGATAGAATTACCAGAAAATCCTATGCGTTATACAGCTATGCCCAGTGCTCATGGCAAGAATGGAATCTGGGCAGCTGCAGGAGTCAATGAAGCAAATGTTTCTATGACCGCAACCGAAACCATTACCAGCAATCCTAGAGTTTTAGGAGCCGATCCACTGGTTGAAAATGGAATTGGTGAAGAAGACATTGTGACAATTACATTGCCTTATATTCACAGTGCAAAAGAAGGAGTTATTCGTTTAGGATATCTTCATGAAACTTATGGGACTTATGAAATGAATGGAATTGCCTTTAGTGATGTCAATGAAATATGGTGGTTTGAAACCATTGGAGGTCATCACTGGATGGCTCGTAGAGTTCCAGATGATTGTTATGTTGTCATGCCAAATCAATTGGGAATCGATGCTTTTGATTTTGAAGATGCATATGGAAAACAGGAAAACTATATGTGCTGTTCTGATTTAAAAGAATTTGTCAATAAGAATCATTTGGATCTAAATCCAGATAGACCCTTTGATCCAAGACTTGCTTTTGGTTCACACAGTGATTCAGACCATATCTACAACACACCACGTGCCTGGATCATGTTACGATATTTAAATCCATCTTTCCAGGGTCATCCGGAACAGGATACTTTGCCTTGGTGTATGGTTCCAGAAAGAAAAGTCACAGTAGAAGATGTTAAATGCATTTTATCCAATCATTATCAGGGTACCCCTTATGATCCATATGGAAAAAACGCAACGCTTCCAAACTGTTATCGAACAATTGGAATCAATCGTAACAATTTTCTTTCCTGCGTTCAATTAAGACCTTATGTCCCTGAACAAATACAGGCAATTGAATGGATCTCGTTTGCTTCCAATGCCTTTAATGCCTTCATTCCATTTTATGCCAATGTGAATGAAATTCCTGAATATTATGGAACTTGTGAAGAAAAAGTCTCAACCGATTCTTTATACTGGACATCCCGTTTAATTGCAGCTATGGCCGATGCCGATTATTCACAATCCATTCCTCATATCGAAAGATATCAGGATAAGATTCCTTCCTACGGTCATAATATTATAAATGAAACAGATATAGAATTTAACAAGACAAAGGATCTTTCTTTATTAAAGATTGCGAATTTAAAAATTGAAAAATTTGTAAAAGAAAATACTTACGCTTTACTTCATACTATTTTAGATATTCGAAGCAACAATATGTTAAATCGTTTCAGTCGAAGTGATGGATAAAAAAGGGAGACAACAGTGAAATGAACCCCAAAAATTGGACTTCCAATTAAGGAGGTTCATTTTCTTTATGGGAAAGCTTACAAGAGAACAAAAAATCGAAATTTACAAGAAACGAAAACAAGGAATATCATACAAGCAATTA
>NZ_VUMM01000013.1 GCF_009696175.1 Floccifex porci | reverse complement strand
TACATGATGTGCAACGATTTATATAGCGACCGACGTAATGAATAATAAAAAACTCATCTATACAATTAAGTATAAATGAGTAAATTAGAATAAATATTAATGAGTCCAAACTTTTGGGTTCACTTCATTGTGGCAATTCTCTTTTTTTGTGAAAGACACCATTAAAGCTTACAAAATGTAAGAGTTCTCTAATTCAATGTAATGCAAGAGTTTTATCCATGACCTTTATCGTAAAGTTTTTGAATCTCTTTTGGAAGATGATCAGGGAGCATAGCATTAATTTTATCTTCATTACCATCCGCTATTGCGGTTTCATAATACCAGCATTTAAATTCCAGCATGGCAAGAGTTTTTTCAAGCTGTTTGATTTCTTCTTTGACAGCAGCTTTTCGATGCTCAAATAATTCTTTTCGTTTTATATAGCTGGAGGATCCTTCTGTAACCCATTTAAAAAATTGTTTTATATCCTTAATTTCAAGACCGGATTGTTTTAAACACTCGATGATACGAATGGCTTCAAGTTCATTATCACTAAAATATCGAATATTTCCTTTACGTTCAAGATCAGGGAAAAGGCCTTCTTTATCATAATATCTCAAAGTAGAAACAGGAAGATGAAACATTTCAGATACTTCACCAATAGTGTACATAAAATACCTTCTTTCAAAATAAAAAAACACTTGACCTAAAGTCAGGTTTAGGTTCTATGATTCTATCATAAAGCAAAAAGGCTTTTATTTCAATAAACTAATTTATATGGAGGTATTTGATAGAATGAAAACAGAAGAACTTAAGTTGGTTACCGTGTGGGATAAAACTTTTCCTAAGAGTGAAATGGTAGATCACAAAAAGATTACATTTAGAAATCGATATGGAATCACCCTTGCAGCGGATATGTATATTCCTAAAAATGCAGAAGGTAAACTTCCAGCCATTGCGGTAAGTGGCCCATTCGGTGCCGTAAAGGAGCAGTGTTCTGGATTATATGCACAGACTATGGCAGAAAGAGGATTCCTGACGATTGCATTTGATCCTTCTTACACAGGAGAAAGTGGAGGCTTTCCTAGATATATGGCATCACCGGATATAAATACAGAGGATTTTATGGCTGCAGTTGACTTCCTTTCTGTACAGGATAATGTAGATGCCGATAAGATTGGTATTATAGGTATCTGTGGCTGGGGAGGCATGGCAATCAATGCGGCAGCTCTTGATACAAGAATTAAAGCAACGGTTGCCTCCACTATGTATGATATGACAAGAGTAAATGCGAATGGTTATTTTGATTCAGAAGACAGTGAAGAAGCACGTTTTGTAAAAAAGAAAGCTATGAATGCTCTTAGAACAGAAGAATATAGAAAAGGGGAGTATTCAAGGGCAGGTGGATGTGTATCGCTACCGGTTCCTGATGATGCACCATTCTTTGTAAAGGATTACAGCGAGTATTACAAGGGAAGATGTTATCATGAAAGAAGTCTGAATTCTAATGAAGGATGGAATAGTATAGGATGTCAGTCGTTTATGAATCAGCCTATTCTAAAATACAGCAATGAAATCAGAAGTGCGGTTCTTATCGTTCATGGAGAAAAAGCACATAGCTATTATTTTGGAAAAGATGCATATGAAGCTATGATCAAGAATAGTAAGTATGCTGCAAATAAGGAGCTTTATACGATATCGAATGCCGTTCATACCGATCTTTATGATAATCTGGATGTCATTCCTTTTGATAAGATACAGAATTTTTTTGAACAAAACGGAGTGTGTTGATAATGTCAAAAAAAGTGTTGATTGTTTCAACCAGTTTACGTGCTGGAAGCAATTCAGATATTATGGCAAGGGAATGTGCAAAAGGGGCTAAGGAAGCTGGACATGAAGTAGAATACATTTCCTTAAAGGGAAAAAAGATTGAATACTGTATTGGATGTTTAACTTGCCAGATGAAAGGAAGTTGTGTTCTTAAAGATGATATGGCAGAAATTATGGCAAAAGTAAAGGATGCCCAAGTGATTGTTTATGCCACTCCAATTTACTATTATGAGATGTCTGGACAGATGAAGACTTTACTTGACCGATTGAACCCGCTTTTTACTTCTAATTATTCATTTCGTGATATTTATATGATTGCAACTGCAGCAGAGAATGAGGAAAGTGCATTTGAAAAAGCGTACAGTGGTTTAAAAGGATGGGTAGACTGTTTTGAAAAGGCAAGATTGAAAGGCATTGTTTTCGGTGGTGGAATCGCTGATGCGGATGATGCAGGCAATCATGAAGATATTATGAGAAAAGCCTATAAGCTTGGATTGTCTTTATAACAGGTACATAAAATGGATTAATATATAGAAACATTAAATATGAATAAGAAAAGAGGTCTATATTATGGATAAAATAGTGCAGACAGCAGGTAAGAATCAGTTGGGTGAATTTGCACCAGAGTTTGCTCATTATAATGACGATATTCTCTTTGGTGAAAACTGGAATAATCAGGATATTGATACCAAGACAAGAAGCATTATTACAGTAGTTGCACTCATGTCTTCAGGCATCCTGGATTCCTCTATTAAGTATCATCTTCAAAACGCAAAGGATCATGGTGTTACACGAAGAGAAATAGCTGCCATTATTACACATGTTGCCTTTTATGCCGGCTGGCCAAAGGGATGGGCGGTATTTAATCTGGCAAAAGAAGTCTGGAATGTAAAGGAAGAAGATCTTTTATATGAAGATGAAGCAATGAGAGCACATGCTAAGGAAATGATATTTCCGATTGGTGAACCAAATGATGGATTTGCACAGTACTTTAGTGGAAAAAGTTATCTTGCACCTATATCAAAGTCTCAGGTTGGAATATTTAATGTAACCTTTGAACCAGGTTGTAGAAACAACTGGCATATTCATCATGCATCAAAAGGTGGTGGACAGATTTTAATTTGCGTTGCAGGAAAAGGCTATTATCAGGAATGGGGTAAAAAGGCAATAGAGATGAAACCGGGAGATTGTATCAATATTCCTGTGGGAGTTAAACACTGGCATGGGGCTGCACCGGATTGCTGGTTCAGTCATCTTGCTATAGAGGTACCAGGTGAAAATAGTTCAAATGAATGGCTGGAACCAGTAAAGGATGAACAATAGGATCAATTTAAATAAAGAAGACAACGTTTAGTTTATAGCACAGGATGTAAATCAATTATGATTTACATCCTTTTTTCACAGCTTTTTTACACGTTCTGGAAAATATCACAGGTTTTTTATATTCATTTAAATAATCCACAGAATTCTTATAGATATCTTACAGTGTTACTACAAGAAAAAATATATACTTCAAATACAAAAGAAAGAAGGAAATGGAATGAAAAATCTGGAAGAGGAATGCAAAAAACTGATTGCATGTCATGAATATAGAAAATGTGAAAATAAAATTAAAGAAGCCATGTTTCAAGATCCTCATTCTGCAATTCCTCATAATTTGATGGGAATTTTAATGGAAAAAGAAAAGAATCATGTGCAGGCAATGAAACATTTTCGTGCCTCTTATGCCTTAGATCCCACTTATATTCCAGCTCGCTACAACATGGAACAATATGGATCTATGAATTTTGTAGTTGAATGTGCCTATTCGGAAAAGGATTGTCAGATTCAAAAAGATTCACAGTTTAAAGAAGTGTATGATGCGCATAATGTAAGACATCTTATAAGAAAATAGGAGGAATGACTATGGAAGAAAATGGTTGTGTTGTGATTGTGGGTTGTGGACGATTGGGAGCCAGTATAGCAGGGAAGCTATCGGAAAAGAAAAAAGACGTTGTGATTCTGGATTGCGATAAAAGTGCTTTTCGTAAACTTCCTTATTCATATGGGGGTCTGACATTAACAGCAAGTGCAACGGATATTGAAAAATTTAAAACGATGGAACTAGACAAGGCAACGGTATTTATTGCGGTAACCAATCACGATTGTGTGAATATTTGTGCTGCGCAAATCGCAAAGAAGCTGTTTCATATTCCAAAAGTGGTCGCAAGAATTTATGATGAACAGAAATTGGATCTTGTAGAAAAAATGAATATTGATGCGATTTGCCCAAGTGAACTATCGGAAAAAGAAATCAACAATTATATAGAAATTGGAAGTGAAGCCCATGTGGAATAAAAGAAGAGAACATAAAAATATATTGATCGTAGGAGGGTTTCATAAAGCAAGATCTCTTGCGAATTCATTATTAGATAAAGGGTATCATGTAACGGTTATTAATAAAGATTATGAAGCTTGTGAAAAATTAGCTGAAGTGAATCGATTGAATGTGATTTATGGAGATGGAAGCAAAAAATATATTTTAGAAGATGCTTCAGCCAATCAGTGTCAGGTTGCCATAGCTTTAACCGATGTGGATGAAGACAATCTTGTGATTTGTGAAATGTGTAAACAGTTTTTTCATGTAAAGAAAACGGTAGCTTTATTAAAAGATCCATCAAAAACTGATTTTTTTTATCAGATGGGAATTGATCGTGTCGTATGTGCATTGAATATGATTACCAATATTATGGAAGAACAGGCTCTAATGGATGAAATGACAAAAATGAATCCATTTGATCAAGGAAGAATACAAATATTTGAACTGCCTATTTCTAAACATTCAAAAGCAGCTGGAAAAAAATTATGGGAATTAAATTTTCCAAAAGAAATTATTATTGGCTGCATTCTTAGAGGGGAACAAAGTCTGATTCCTAGAGGAGATACTCGTCTTATGGAGGGAGATATTCTTTTAATTATAACTTCAGATAAGACTAAAATGAATCAGGTTAAGGAGATGACAGAATATGAAGTATCTTAAAGGAATCTCGATTATGGGAAAGATGATGGTATTGGAAGGTTGTATCTTGTTGATTCCATTGCTGGTTATCCCGTTTTATCCAAAAGAAATTGTCTATAGTTTTAAATTTCTGATTCCATCTTTAAGTTCTATTTTACTTGGATTATTGGTTTTTCAGAAAAAGAAAGGAGAATTGAACAGTTATCGACTGGTTGTCTTTGCCTGGGGGTATGGTTTTTTACTGGCATCGATTCCATTCTATTGTCTGGGAAATATGAGTTTTATACAGTCCCTTTTTGAATCCGTCAGCGGATTTACCACAACCGGTTTATCTGTACTGGATGTAGAAAGCCTTCCTCATATCTATTTGTTCTATCGAGGATTTCTTCAGTATGTAGGAGGCTTAGGGTTTGTAATGATGATGCTTCTGTTTATACAGGAAAAAGAATCGGTTACTTTGTACCAGGCAGAAGGTCATCCGGATAAATTAATGCCTACGATTGGAAAAACGGTAAAAGTCATTGTGATGATGTATGGTTTTTTCCTTCTTGTGGGAACAATATTATATACCGTCTTTGGAATGCCTGTATTTGATAGTCTGGTTCACAGTATGTGTGCCTTATCTACTGGAGGTTTTTCAAATCGATTGGAAAGCATTGGATATTATCATTCACTACCTATTGAATGGATTACTGTTTTTCTTATGTTGATTGGAACGACCAACTTTTCTTTATTACTGCTTTTATTTCGTAAACGATTTAAAGATTTTTTTAGATCCAGTGAAATTCGCTTTTTAATTGGAGTGATTTTAATTTCCATTCCATTGATGACTATATTTCTTGCAGGAAATGGAGAATCCTTGTCAAATAGCAGTGAATTGGCTTTCTTTAATGCGTTTTCCGCTTTATCCACGACAGGATATTCGACATGCAGCTATAGCCAATGGCCTGAAACGGCATTAACAATTATGATCCTTCTTATGATTGTAGGTGGAGGTATAGGATCTACAGCTGGGGGAATTAAATTAGGCAGAGTCTGCATACTGATAAAGAATATGGTATGGAATATTAAAAAGAAAATGATACCGGATCGTAGAGTGACTCTAACTTATTACTGTAAAGGAAGTGAAAAAGAATTGCTGGAGTTTTCACAGGTAGAAGAAGCTTTAACATATGCACAGACGTATCTTTTAATCTTTATGGCTGGAACGATTGCTTTAACTTTTTTTTCAGGATGTACCGTATTAGAAGGAGCGTTTGAATTTGCATCTTCACTGGGAACAGTCGGACTTTCCATTGGAGTAACTAGTGCAAGTACTACTTCTATTTGTCTTTTAATTGAAATTATTGGAATGATTTTAGGAAGACTGGAAATTTTTGTGCTGATTCAGGCTTTATTTAAAAAATAAATCTTTTTATCTTCTTAATACCTTAATGAATCCTCTTTATACATATTTAAGAAAGAGAATGATAGTATCACTTTAGATTCTATAAGGAGGAAAAATCATGATTAATTCGAATATATTAGTAGTAGAAGATGATACAGCAATCCGTAATCTGATCACAACCGCTCTTGAAACGGAAAATTATAAGTATCGTATCGCAAAAAATGGGAATCAGACGATTATTGAAGCAACAACCCAGACGCCTAAACTCATTTTATTGGATTTAGGGCTTCCAGATATGGACGGAATCGAAGTAATCAGAAAAATACGTTCCTGGTCAATGGTTCCTATTACTGTCATCAGTGCTCGAAGCGAAGATAAAGATAAAATTGATGCTTTGGATGCAGGTGCTGATGATTATATCACCAAACCTTTTTCAACCGCTGAACTTCTGGCGCGAATTCGAGGGAATTTTAGAAGGATACAGTATATCCAAAACAATCAGAATGATGGAACTCCGTATTTTCACAATGGAAGTTTGACCATAGATTATCAGATGCAAACGGTACTGGTTAAAAATCAGGAAATTCATGTAACACCCCTAGAATATAAAATTATATGTCTATTGGCAAAAAATTTAGGTCGTGTTTTAACGCATACATTTATCACAAAAGAAATATGGGGAAGTTCTTTAGAAGGGAATGTCGCAAGTCTTCGTGTACATGTCGCAACACTTAGAAAAAAGATTGAAAAAAAAGATAATTCAAATATGTTCATTCAAACTCATGTAGGAATTGGATATTGTATGATAAAACAATGAAATATAAATTAGTTTACCCATACTCATAGGTATGGGTATTTTTTGTATTTGGATAAAGAATAGATTATAATCTTAAAAAGAAGATTTGAGTGGAGATAAAATGAATAAAAAGAATGAATGGTTACTTGATGTACTAAAATTAATAGGAATTGTATTCTTAATTACGGTATTAGGACAAATTTTTAAACAATATGAATTTCCAGAAACCAATATTGTTGTGATCTATCTATTGGCTGTTTTATTGGTTGCTCGTTTTACAAATGGATATACATATGGAATATTGTCTGCCATTTTATCTATCGTTTGTTTCAACTATTTTTTTACAGCGCCTTATCATACATTATTTGTGAACGATCCGTCTTATTTGATTACTTTTTTTATTATGCTGATCACTTCTATCTTAACAAGCGCGTTAACCACAAAAGAAAAGTTAATGACAAAAGAAGCAAATGATAAAGGAGAAGAAACACAGATTCTATACAATCTATCCAGTAAATTATCCGATGCAGCGGATTTAGAAGCGGTTTTGAAAGTTACTGTTGAAAGCATAAGTCAGCTTTTACAGACCAGTGTAGGTTGTATCTATGTTGGAGAACAGAAAAATCCTGTATATGTTCAACAAATTGAAGACAGACAAATTCATAGAACGGTGACGAATGTGGATGAAATTGTGAAAACATATACAAATCTTAGAGAAGAGTATTTAGAAGATTTGGATAGTTTTGGTTTTCCGGTATATGGGAAAGAACATTTACTGGCAATTATAAAAATTGATTTAAAAGTAGAAATAGACTGTCTGAAACAAAAGAAAAAATTGCTTCATTCGATAATTGAAAATGTATCCATGGCGATGGATCGTATTGAAATTACCATTGAAAGAGTAAAGGACAAAGAAAAAATGGAAAGAGAAAGTCAGCGTGCCAATCTATTGCGTTCGATCTCTCATGATTTGCGTACACCTTTATCTGGAATCATGGGAACTTCTGAAATGCTGATGGATATGATGGATAAAAAGGATCCATCTCAAAGCTTGCTTCAGGGTATTTATCAGGATGCGGACTGGTTAAAATCTTTAGTTGAAAATATTTTGAGTCTGACCAGGATCCAGGATGGAAAGGTTGTGATCCGAAAAGAAATGGAAGCAATCGAAGAAGTCATTGGAAGTGCGGTTTCTCATATTGAAAGAGTGCATCCATATAGAGAAATTCAAGTTGAGATTCCTGATGAATTTTGTCTGGTGCCGATGGATGCTCGTTTAATTGAACAAGTTATCATTAATCTTTTGGATAATGCGATCAAACATACAAAGCCAGAAGAAAACATTACTATAAGTACATATTATACAGAAAAAGAAGTGGTGGTACGTGTATTTGATGAGGGAGAAGGAATTGCAGAAGAAGATTTATCGAACTTGTTTAAAATCTTTTATACATCAAATACCCATCTTTCGGATGCGAAAAAGGGAATTGGATTGGGACTTACAATTTGTGAAACGGTCATAAAAGCACATGGTGGTACCATTACGGGAAAGAATCGTACAGATTCAAAAGGAGCTGAATTCACTTTTACATTGCCACTTAAAGAAGGAGCGAATCATGTTTAAGGAAAAAATACTTGTGATAGAAGATGATGTTCAAATTCAGAATTTTATGGTCTATACTTTAGAAAATGAAGGTTTTGAAGTAAAAGGAACTTTAAATGGAAAAGATGGAATTTCCTGTATGATCAAAGAAAATGCAGATTTAATTTTGTTGGATTTAGGTCTTCCTGATATGGATGGAATGCAGGTTCTTCATAAAATACGTGAATGGTCGGATGTGCCAATCATTGTTGTATCCGCAAGAGATTTAGATAAAGAAAAAGCCAATGCATTGGATGATGGAGCGGATGATTATTTAACAAAACCATTTTCCGCTACCGAATTAATGGCGAGAATCCGTGTTGCCTTACGCCATTATTATCGTATGAAACCATCAGAAACAGGCAAAGAAGATACGACTGTCTATGTAAATGGAAGTCTTAAATTGGATAATGGAGCTCATTTAGCTTATAAAGATGGACAGAAAATACATCTTACTCCACTTGAATATAAATTATTGTTGCTGTTTATGAAAAATCCTGGAAAACTGTTAACTTATCATACGATATTGAAGAAAATATGGGGAGATGGATATGGACAGGATACACAGGTACTTCGTTCTACAATGGCTTCCACACGTCGAAAAATTGAAAAGAATCCGGCTAAACCGGAGTATATAGAAACAGAAATCGGTGTCGGATATCGTATGAAAGAATATGAATCAAAGGATTTTGATTAAGAAAAAACAGAATATGTGTTGCCTATTTAAAAGGTAGGTAATATAATAAATGTCATGAAAAAAGAAATTCTAAAAACTGCTTTTATTAAATCCATTCCTATTTTATGCAGCTATATTTTTGTTGGGATGGCTTATGGTTTGATGATGAATGAAGCTGGTTTTTACTGGTGGCATACCTTATTGATCAGTCTTGTGATCTATACAGGAGCTTTTCAATTTTTACTGATTTCTTTTCTTCAGACAGGGACACCTTTACTTACAATCTGTTTAAGTGCCTTGTTGATCAACAGTCGACAATTGTTTTACAGTTTAACATTTATCGATGATTTTAATCGTATGGGAAAAAAGAAATGGTATATGATCCATACATTGACGGATGAAACCTATGCGGTAAATTGCACTTTACCTTCTCAAAATAAGAAGGATATTATGCCCTGGATTGCCTTTTTTTCCAGATGTTACTGGATGATAGGTGGACTACTTGGAAGTTTTATTGGAAATCTGGTTCCATGGAATTTAGAAGGTATTGATTTTTGTATGACCGCTTTATTTATTATTATCCTTATGGATCAGTGTAAAAAGATTGAAAATCAAAAAATCGCATGTATTGGATTTATTGTTGGTATTCTCTGTCTCCTTCTTTTTGGAACCCGTCAATTTATGTTACCAAGTTTAATTCTGACTTCCTTTTTTCTGTTATATAGAAGCTGGAGGGAAATATGATGTATATTACGATACTGGTTTGTGCAGGGATTACTTTTTCTTTGCGTGCCTTTCCCTTTCTTTGTTTTCGAAAAAGAGAGATGCCAGCCTGGCTTCATCAATTGGGACAACAGCTTCCATCCGCTATTATGGCAATACTGGTAGTGTACTGTTTAAAAGACATTGTGAATTTCTCTTCTTCTGGAAAAGCACAAGTACTGGCGAGTATTGTTGTGATCATTACATATAAATGGAAACACAATACATTTTTTAGTATTCTTTCTGGAACAATTTGTAATATGATATTCCTTCATTTGCTATAATAGAGATGGAGGATTTTTTTATGTTTTATGACCAGATTTTAGAAGCAGTAACGTATATACAATCAAAAATAAATCGAAAACCATCTTATGCCATTGTTTTAGGATCAGGTTTAGATGCTTTTGTAGACAATTTATTGGATAAAGAAGTAATTTCTTATTCATCTATCCCTTATTTTCCCTCTTCAAATGTAAAAGGACATAAAGATCAACTGGTATTTGGAAAGATTAAAGACAAAGAAATCGTTTGTATGCAGGGACGTTTTCATTATTATGAAGGATTTACTATGTCTCAGGTTACCTTTCCTATTTATGTACTGCATCAGTTAGGAGTAAAAAATTTAATTGTAACCAATGCCTGTGGAGGAATTAATGAATCATTTCATCCCGGTGATTTAATGATTATTGAAGACTATATTAATTTTTTAGGAGTTAATCCATTAATTGGAGAAAACGATGAACGCTTGGGACCTCGATTTCCCGATATGAGCGAACCTTATAATTTAAAGTGGATCCAATTCGCAAAAGATTGTGCCAGCCAATGTCAGATTCCATATAAAACAGGAGTGTATGCTTTATTTAATGGACCATGTTTTGAAACGGCTGCAGAAATCAGAGCTTTTAAAGTGTTAGGAGCCGATGCAGTAGGTATGTCAACGGTTCCAGAAACCATTGTGGCTAACTATCTGAAAATGAGAGTACTGGGAATTTCCTGTATCACAAATATGGCTACTGGAATTTCACAGACAAAACATTCTCATGAAGAGGTATTAAAAGTGGCCAATCGCGCCAGTGATGATTTATGCAGATGGTTACAGCATATGTTGTCACAGGAAGAATAAAATGAAAATATTTCTTATACTGATGACGGAATTGACACCTGCTTTGATTTTAGGAATCGGGTATTTGTTTAAAAAACATTATCCAAAGGATATAAATGGTCTAATTGGTTACAGGACCAGAAGATCCATGATGAATATGGATACCTGGTCATTTGCGAATCGATGTATGGCTTTTTTATGTATACGCTGGGGATGGTTATTACTTTTTTTAACATTGGCTCTGGATTTAATCTTTTATAAACAAATGGAAACTGTAAGTACAATCATTGTTTTACTGCAGCTGATTCCATTGTTTATCTGTATATTTCAGGTCGAAAAGAAATTGAAAGAAACATTTGATGAAAATGGAAAACGAAAAGGAGGGTATTATGAATCCAAAACTTGAAAATCAGATTATTTATTCTATTTATGTCAGAAATCATACGAAAGAAGGAACGTTTCAGTCCATTGAGAAAGATTTGGATCGAATTCGTTCTTTAGGTGTTGATATTTTATGGTTTTTACCAATTCATCTGATTGGAAACAAAGGAAAAAAGGGAAGTTTAGGATGTCCTTATTCCATTCAGGATTATCGTAAAGTGAATCCGGATTATGGAACATTGGAAGATTTTAAACATCTGGTGAATGAAATTCATAAGCGTAACATGAAATGCATTATTGATGTTGTCTATAATCATACATCTAGAGATTCAAAACTATTGAAAGAACATCCAGATTATTTTTATAAAAATGAAAAGAATGAGTTTGGGAATAAAATAGATGACTGGAGCGATGTCTATGATTTAGATTATAACAATCGTTCTTTATGGGATTATCAGATTGAGACACTGAAACAATGGGCTGGTATTGTGGATGGATTCCGTTGTGATGTAGCCTCTTTTGTTCCTTTGGCTTTCTGGAAAGAAGCGGTTAAACAGGTAAAAACAATCAATCCAGATTGTATATGGTTAGCTGAAAGCGTTCATGCAGGATTTGGACAGGAAGCTAGAAAAAAGGGTATCTATTCTGAATACGATGTGAATTTATTTGAAGCATTTGATATAGAATACGAATATGATATTCGTGAAACATTTGAAATGGTTTTAGAAGGAAAATGGGATTGTACAAATTATGCAAATGCTTTAAATTTCCAGGAAAATTTTTATCCTTATCCTTATAATAAAATGAGATTTTTAGAAAATCATGACACAAAACGAATCATTGAATATGTAAAAGAAGAAGGACCATTGATCAATCATACGGCGTTACTGTATTTTTTAAAAGGAAGTACATTATTGAATGCGGGTCAGGAATTTGTAGCGGATCATACACCAAGTTTATTTGAAAAAGATGTTATAGAAAGAAATACGAATAAAGATATCAGTGGATTACTGGCTAGATTGAGTGAAATAAAACATAATGTTTTATCTTATGATGATTTCTTTGAAGCAAAAGTATATGATTCTGATATTATGGTATGTACACGAGAAAATAAGCAGGCTAAGAAAGTAGGAATTTTTAGTTTAAAAGGAAATGCCAAAGATGTTTTTGTAGATCTGGAAAATGGTGTTTATATCAATGAAATTGATCAGCAGCCAGTATTTGTGGTTTCAAATACTCTTCATTGTGATGGTTGGCCAATGATTCTTTCTAAAAGAAAGGAATAAAAGAATGGAGTTGACAAAAATTGTATGTCCAAAGTGTCAGCATAAAAATACAAATAAAATATTTAAACAGGTGACAGTGGATCATTTAGAAAAGATATTGAATCAGTCATTGTTCAAATTTAAATGCAGACAATGTGGATATGAGGCATTACTGGATTATTCTTTACAGTACCAGGATGATGATAAAAAGATTGTGATTTATTATGTAACCAATCCAGAAGAATTAAATGAAGTTATGGATCTGTTAGAAGATGAAACTGTAATCTGTGAAACAAAAGGGTATATTTGCCGTGTTGTATGTTCACAGGAAGATCTGATTGAAAAGATAAATATTTTTAATTCAGGAAGAGATGATCGAATTATTGAAATTATTAAAGTATTCTTTTATAAACAGATTCAGAATGAATTTCAGGTAGATGCGATACGATATAAAGACAATGAAATTCAATTTTATTATCAGGGTTTTAAACAGGGAAGCATTCCTTTTGAGGATTCTTTATATGAACAGGTTTCTAAACAGTATCCAAATCTGAAACAGGATGTACGCATAGATTTTGATTGGGCCGTGGAAGCTATATTATGATTTATTTATTTCTGGCGATCGTATCCAGTGCCTTGATTTCTATCTTTATGAGATTGTCAAAGACTTATACAGAAAATGAAATGGCATTACTGGCTGTAAATTATTTTATTTGTATTCTGTGTTCCTTATTTTATATTCAGGACTTTACGATTTATACATCCGATTATTTAGGAATCGCCAATGGTTTTTTCTACTGGATCAGTTTTGTATTGTTTCAGAAGAATATTCAGAAAAATGGATTGATATTGAGTTCAACTTTTCAGAAGTTAGGAATTCTTATACCCACTTTATTCACAATATTTATATTGAAAGAATATACTTCTTATATACAATTGACTGGAGTGATGCTTTCTATCTTCTGTATTGGCTTATTGCAGAAATCCAATGAGAAACAGGAAATACAATCTCTTTTATTACTATGTTTTCTATTGATTTTTAATGGAAGTGCAGATGCCATGGCTAAGATCTTTGAAAGAGTGGGACAGAATGAAGATGTATATTTATGTATTACATTTGTGATTGCCTTTATTCTTTGTTCAGGTTCAATGATCATCCAGAAGACAAAAATCACAAAAAAAGAGATTGTTTTTGGAATTCTGATTGGAATTCCCAATTATTTCTCTGCTCGTTTCCTTTTGAAATCTTTATATTCATTACCTGCATTGATCGTATATCCATCCTATAGTGTTTTTACCATTCTGGTTGTTTCTTTCTTTGGAATCTTTCTTTTTAAAGAGAAGATTTCAAAAAAACACATATGGATATGGATCGGATTTTTACTTTCTCTGGTTTTATTAAATGTCAAGTAAAAAAGCTTGACACTTTATTTTTGCCATGGTATTCTATCAAAGCGAAAAGAAATGGAAGGTTATTTATATGGTTAAATTACGTTTAAAAAGAATGGGAAAAAAACACGCTCCTTACTATCGTATTGTAGCTGCAGATTCTCGTAGTCCTCGTGATGGACGTATTATTGAAGAAATTGGAACATACAATCCAATTAAAGAAGAAGGAAATGTAACTGTTAATAAAGAATTGGCTTTAAAATGGTTAAAGAATGGTGCAAAGCCAACAGATACAGTTCGTAACATTTTATCTAAAGAAGGAATCATGAAAGAATTTCATGAATCTAAGTAATCATGACAGGATTAGAAAAAACATTATTTGATTTATGCGAGCCATTAGTTGAAGATAAAGCATCTTTATCCGTTAAAACGATGACTTCAACAAATGAAAATGAAGTTCTGCTTTATGTTTATGCGAATAGTGATGATGTAGCTCGTTTAATTGGTCGTAAAGGAACAATGGCCAGCAGTATACGTCAGATGATGACGATTGCTTCAAAGGAAGCACATAAAAAAATTTCAGTTAAATTTGAAGCGTATTAGGATGTGAAATACATCCTTTTTTTGGAGTAAAAGATGATAAAAGTTGGAAAGATTATAAATACACATGCTTTAAAAGGAGAATGTAAAATTTATCTGGTTACAGATGAAGCCTTTGAAAGATTTGAAAAAGGAAAGAAATTGTATTTAAAAGATGGATCCAGTTTAACGGTAAAACAATTTAGAATTCAGAAAGGATTTGGATATTGTTTTTTTGAAGGCATTGATTCGATTGAAAAAGCAGAAAAACTGAAAAATGAAGATTTGTGGATTCATAAAAAAGACTTACCTGAATTGGATGAAGATACATTTTATTATCATGAATTAATGAATTGTATGGTTTTTAATCAGAAGAATGAAGAATTGGGTACAGTGGTGGATATATTAGAAACAGGTGCCAATCTTGTTTTACGTGTGAAAAAAGAGAATCATTCTTTTTTAGTTCCTTTTGTATCGGCTTTTATAGAAAATGTTGATATAGAAAATAAAAAAATTCAGATTATAGAAATGGAAGGATTAAGATGAAAATAAGTGTTTTATCTTTATTTCCTGAATATTTCGATCCATTACTAAATACAAGTATTATAAAAAGAGCAAAAGAAAAAAATCTGTTTGAATTTGAGGTGATTGATTTTCGTATGTTCACAAAAGAAAAACATGGACATGTGGATGATACCCCTTATGGAGGAGGCGCGGGAATGGTTTTGATGTGTCAGCCACTTCTGGATGCCTTAGCCTCTATTAAAACAGAAAACAGTACAGTCATCCTGCTTACCCCTCAAGGAAAGACATTCAATCAGAAAATCGCAATGGATCTGTCTTTAAAAGAGCACTTAATATTCATTTGTGGACATTATGAAGGATTTGATGAAAGAATTCGAGAGTATGTAGATATACAGATGTCTTTGGGTGATTTTGTACTAACGGGTGGAGAAAGTGCCTGTATGGTGATGTGTGACTGTATTTTGCGACTTCTTCCGGGTGTGATCAAACAGGATTCCAGTCAGGATGATTCCTTTTCCAATGGGTTACTGGAATATCCTCAATACACAAGACCTGAAATCTATGATGGAAAAAAAGTGCCGGATGTTTTATTGAGCGGGCATCATGCCAATATTAAAAAATGGCGTCATCAGAAATCATTGGAAAATACGTTTTATCATCGTCCAGATCTATTGGAAACTCTGGATTTATCAAAGGAAGATAAAATTTATTTAGATCGTTTAAAAAAGAATTGCGATTTAAAAGATTAAATGATAGAATATGTAAGCATTTATGCACGATTGTTCCGCTGGCATATTGTGAATGAACAATTTGTATAGAATAGATAGAGGAGGAAACAGAATGAATTTAAATTTAGTAAATGAAGTAACAAAATCACAATTAAAAACAGACATTCCTGAATTCCGTTCAGGAAGTACAGTACGAGTACATGTTAGAATCAAAGAAGGTGACAAAAGCCGTATTCAGGTATTTGAAGGTGTTGTCATTGAACGTGTAGGTGGAGGAATTTCTGAAACATTCACTGTACGTAAAATGTCAAGTGGTGTAGGAGTTGAACGTAAATTCCCATTGCATTCACCAATCATTGATAAAATTGAAGTCGTTCGTAACGGTAAAGTACGTCGTAATAAACTTCACTATTTACGTGGACGTTCTGGTAAAGCAGCTCGTTTAAAAGAAGTACGTTAATTCAATAAAGGCGAAGTTTTCGCCTTTTTGTTTTTATGGAAGGTAAGATTATGAAAAAAGATGAATTAAAATACAATGAAGAAGATGAAAGAAGTATATTTGAAGACATTCTTGATTTTATTAAGGTTTTTGCGATTACCGCTTTGGTTTTCTTGTTGTTTGTGAATTTTATTGCTCATCCAGTCAGCGTTAAAGGAAGAAGTATGCATCCGACTTTGAAAGATGGAGAATTTGGGTTTACGAATATTATTTCAACATATGCTGGTTCGATTCAAAGAGGTGATATAGTTGTCATTAAAATGCAGGAAGAAGGTTCTGAAAAAGAAACACACTGGGTAAAACGTGTGATTGGTTTGCCTGGTGAAACAGTTTCCTGTTCGAATGATGAAGTCTATATCAATGGGGAAAAACTGGATGAATCCACCTATATTGATGAAGAATATAAACAGGAAATGATCAATGAATTTGGCTATTTCAATCAGGTTATGAGGGATCATGTGAATGAAGATGGAATTACAGTTGTAGAATCTATGGATTTTGAAAGTGTTACTTTAGAGGAAGATGAATATTTTCTTATGGGAGACAATCGTCCATATTCAAAAGACAGTCGAGATCTGTCAGTAGGTCCGATTCATAAAAGTCAGATTTTTGGAAAAGGAGTTCTGGTATTGTTTCCGTTTAATGAGATTGGAATAAATTAATATGGAACAGAAAAAAATTATTCAATGGTATCCAGGTCATATGGCAAAAGCCAGACGCCAAATGGAAGAAAATTTAAAAAAAGTGGATTTTGTCATAGAAATTAGAGATGCTCGCATTCCACAAGCCAGTAAAAATCCTATGTTGTCCGAATTGATTGGACAAAAACCACGTCTGATCCTATTGTCTAAAAAAGATAAGGCAGATCCAGTTTATACAAAGAAATGGATTTCTTATTTAGAATCACAGGGAAATAAAGTGCTGGCTTTAGATTTAATTAAAGACAATTATAAAAATCAGCTAATCCAGGCCAGCAAAGAAATCTGTTCTTCATTTATTGAAAAACAGAAGCGCAGAGGAATCAAGCCTAGAGCTTTACGAGCTATGGTCTGTGGAATTCCTAATGTCGGGAAAAGTACGTTCATCAATTCTCTTGCCAAACGAAAAGCAGCACAGACTGCGGATCGACCAGGGGTGACAAAAAGTCTTCAATGGATCAAATTGGCTTCGGATCTGGAATTGCTGGATACTCCAGGGGTATTATGGCCAAAATTTGAAGATACAGATACAGGATATAAGCTGGCTTTGCTGGGGTCTATTAAAGATGAAATTGTGACGATGGATGAATTGGCTTTATATGCCTGTCAATGGCTGATGGAACATAAAAAAGAAGCCATTGAAAATACATATGGAATTTCAATTTTATCGACACCTTATGAGACTTTATGTGAGATTGCGAATAAAAGAGGATATATATCAAAAGGAACAATTGATGAAAATCGATTGATGCACAGCTTTGTTCGAGAGATCCGTGACAATAAACTGGGGGCTATTACATGGGAAATCATATAGAACATCCTTTGGAATGGGATTATGATGGTTTGTGTGTAGGCTTAGATGAAGCAGGAAGAGGACCGATTGCTGGACCGGTTGTGATTGCAGGTGTGATTTTCGAAAAAGGCTTTGATCATATGGAAATCTATGATTCAAAAAAACTAACGGAAAAGAAAAGAGAAAAACTATATACTGAAATCATAGAAAAAGCTTTATGGTACAAAATTGTATTTGTGGATGAAAAAACAATTGATCAGAAAAACATTTACAGAGCCTGTCAGGATGCAATGTTTCAAATTGCCAGTGAAGCACCTTGTCAATATGCGTTAAGTGATGCGATGCCATTGCCAAATCTGAATAAAGAAATCCATGCGATTGTAAAAGGGGATCAGAAATCCATCTGTATTGCAGCGGCTTCCATTCTGGCAAAAGTATCCAGAGATCGTTATATGTATAAACTGGATGAATTATATCCTGAATATGGATTTAAATCTCATAAGGGATATCCTACCAGAAAACATCTGGAAGCATTGGAAAGATATGGAGTTCTGGATTGTCATCGTAAAAGCTATGGTCCAGTGCTAAAACAGTTGCAGATTCATTTATTTTAAAAGACATTTTTTGTCTTTTTTTTATTTTATACGAATATATATAATATGAACCATTTAAGAGAAGCTATTTTATATTATTCCATTCAATCTATGGGAGACTGGTCTAAAATCGCAAAAGCCATTCATAATAAAGAAACTTTTAAAACAATTGAGTATCCATTTCCCTATATCACCATTATAGATAAAGAATATCCTGAAGCATTCAAAAAATTAAGATATCCACCCTGGATTTTATTTTATCAGGGAAATCTGTCTTTACTCAATCAGGAAAGCATAGGCATTGTAGGCTCCAGACAATGTTCAAATCAGGCTTTGATCAATACAAAAAGAGTTGTGAATCATATTAAATCAAATTACTGTGTTGTTTCCGGTCTGGCAAAAGGTGTAGATGCGATGGCACATCAGTGTGCATTAGATTGTTATACGATTGGAATTATTGGATGTGGTATTGATCGTATTTATCCAAAATGTAATGAAAGTTTATTTGCTCAGATGAAAGAAAAACAGCTGATCGTAAGTGAATATCCAATGGGAGTTCCTCCTTATGCTAAAAACTTTCCATGGCGCAATCGATTGATTGCTGCCTGTTCAAAAGCTTTAGTTGTCATTGAGGCAAAAGAAAAAAGTGGAACGATGCTTACTGTAAATGAATGTCTGGAACTTTCTATACCGGTATATTGTTTGCCTACGGCATTTGAAAATCGTGAATATTTAGGATGTAATTCTTTAATTTATAATGGAGCTTATATTCTATTTGATGAAAAAATGTTAGATGACATTTGACAAATGGAAATTTTTATTGTTTTATAAAGAAACATGGGGGAATAACATGAAAAAGAATTTGATTATTGTGGAGTCTCCTTCTAAATCGAAAACAATTGAGAAATATTTGGGATCGGATTATAAAGTTGTTTCAAGTAAAGGACATGTGTGTGATCTTGCGACAACCGGGAAGGAAAGACTTGGTATAGATGTAGAAAATGATTTTAAGCCAACTTATAAAATAAGCAAAGATAAAAAAGAAACGGTAGAAGAATTACAGGCTTTGGTTAAAAAGTCTGGATCGGTGTATCTGGCAAGTGACCCGGATCGTGAAGGGGAGGCCATTGCCTGGCATTTGGCTCGTGTACTGGATCTGGATATGGAAAATACACAGCGTATTGTGTTTCACGAAGTCACAAAACCAGCCGTTTTAGATGCTTTAGAACATCCTCGTAAAATTGATATGAGACTGGTTAAGTCACAGGAAACACGACGCTTTTTAGATCGTATTATCGGATTTAAACTTAGTAAATTATTACAGAACAAGATTCATTCCAAATCTGCAGGAAGAGTGCAGTCGGTTGCTTTACATCTGATTGTATTGCGTGAAAAAGAGATTCAGAAGTTTGTTTCGGAAGAATACTGGGATATAAATGCGACAATAAAAGAAGGTAGAAAGTCTTTTGATGTGGCATTGACTAAAATTGATGGTAAAAAACCACAATTAAAGAATCAGGAAGAAGCAAATGAAATCGTAGAACGATGCAAAAATGATTTTGTATTAGTGGATGTTACCAAGAAGGCTAAGAAAAAACAGCCTAAGTTACCTTATATCACATCTACTTTACAGCAGGATGCCAGTACAAAGTTAGGATTTGGGGCAAAAAAGACAATGAGCATTGCGCAAAAATTGTACGAAGGAGTTAAACTGGAAGATCATATGGAAGGTTTAATTACCTATATGCGTTCGGATTCTACCAGATTGTCAGATTTGTTTGTGAAAGATGCGAAAGATTATATTGAACAGACGTATGGAAAAAAATATATTGGAAAAGTACATGAAAAAAACAATAAAAATGCACAGGATGCACATGAAGCCATTCGTCCAACCAATATCCTTCATACGCCAGAATCGGTAAAACCATATTTGACAAATGATGAAAATCGATTATATGAAATGATTTATTATCGTACCTTGGCTTCTTTGATGGCGCCCAGTCATTTTGATGTAACGACTTTAACATTTGATTGTGATCATATGGAATTTAAAGCCAGTGGTCAGGTAATGACTTTTGATGGATATCATAAAGTATTTGGAAAATATGAAAAGACATCCGAAGAATTGTTGCCAGAACTGGAAGCTGGAAAAGTATATTCCAATGTGCCAGTGAAAGCCAGTCAGCATTTTACGGAACCACCGGCTCGCTATACGGAAGCCAGACTGATCAAAGAGCTGGAAGAAAGAAGCATTGGACGACCAAGCACGTATGCTTTGATTATTGATACATTACAGAAACGTGGATATGTCACGATGGAAAAGAGTTCACAGTCTTCGAAAAATAAAGTCTTTGTGCCAAGTGATCAGGGATTTTTGACCGATGAAAAACTGCAGGAATATTTCTCTTCTATTATTAATGTGAAATATACAGCAGATATGGAAAAGTCTCTGGACCTGATTGCGGATGGGGAAATTGATAATATTCAGTATTTACATAATTTCTATGATGGTTTTGTGCCTCTGGTGCAGAAAGCCTATGGCAGTATGCAGGAAGTAGAACTGGAAAAAGTAGGAAGAAAATGTCCGCAGTGCCAGGGAGAACTTGTATATCGAAATGGGCGTTTTGGGAAATTTGTATCGTGTGAAAATTTTCCTAAATGTAAATACACAGAATCTAAAGAACAGGAAGAAATCAAAGTGGATGCCAATGGGCAGGAGAAAGTCTGTCCAGTGTGCGGGTCTTATATGGTAATCAAAAAAGGACGATATGGACCTTTCTGGGCATGTTCGAAATATCCGGAATGTAAGACCATTGTATCTTTAAAAGAAAAGGCAAAACCAGAACCAACTGGAGAATTCTGTCCAGAGTGTGGCAAAGAACTTGTGAAAAGAAAATCACGTTTTGGTACAACTTTTATTGGATGTTCGAATTACCCAAAATGTAAATATATAAAAAAAGAACCAAAAAAGGAAAAACAGAAATGAAACAGGTAACAATCATAGGGGCAGGACTTGCTGGTTGTGAGGCAGCATGGCAATGCGCAAAAAGAGGAATTAAGGTACATCTGATTGAAATGCGTCCTAAAAAATATCCACCTGCTTTTCATACAGATTTATTTGGAGAACTGGTGTGCTCGAATTCTTTACGATCTAACAGTTTGAACAATGCGGTGGGGATATTAAAAGAAGAATTACGAATAATGGATTCTCTGATTATAAAAGCAGCAGATTTAAATGCTGTTCCTGCCGGAAGTGCACTGGCTGTGGACAGGATGGGATTTTCAAAGATGATTACGGATACGATAAAGAATCATCCAAATATTGAAATTGAATACAAAGAAGTAAAAGAAATACCAGAAGGACCTTGTATTATTGCCACAGGACCTTTGACAAGTGATGACTTTGCGAAAAATATTGTTTCTTTTTTAGAACAGGAAACGTTTCATTTTTATGATGCTGCAGCACCAATCATTGAAAAAGATTCCATAGATTTTTCCAGAGCGTATTATAAATCGCGCTATGATAAAGGAGAGGCCAGCTATATCAATTGTCCAATGAGCAAGGAAGAATTTGAAGCTTTCTATCAGGAACTGATTCATGCACAATGTGCTATTATGCATGAAGGAGTAGAAGATATAAATGTATTTGAAGGCTGTATGCCTATTGAAGAAATGGCAAAACGAGGACCGAAAACGATGTTGTTTGGACCTTTAAAACCAGTAGGACTGGAATTAGAAGGTCAGCATCCTTATGCGGTCGTACAGTTAAGACAGGATAATGTTGCAGCTTCTCTATATAATATAGTAGGATTTCAGACGCATCTGACATGGCCAGAACAGAAACGTGTTTTTTCAATGATTCCAGGACTGGAAAATTGTAAGATCGTACGTTATGGTGTCATGCATCGAAATTCTTACATTTCTTCTCCTGTGGTATTAAAAGAAACCTATCAGTCAAGAAAAAGAGAAGATCTGTTTTTTGCCGGTCAGTTAACAGGTGTGGAAGGATATGTAGAATCCTGTGCCAGCGGGCTGATTGCTGGAATCAATATGGCTTTGTATCTGCAGGGAAAAGAACCTGTCTGTTTTGGAAATACCTGTGTGATGGGTTCACAGGCTTATTACATTACACATTGTGATCCAAAACATTTTCAGCCAATGAATGCGAATTTTGGAATTATGCATTTAAAAGAAAAGTGCAAAAAGAAAGAACGTAAAGAAAAAATGGCTGTGCAGGCTTTAAATCGTATTCGTGAAATTGAGGAAATGTATGGATGAATATATTGAGCGATTTTTAAATTATATTTATCGCAAGAATTCACAATCCGAAAAAACAATAGAAGCTTATAGAAGAGATTTATATCAGTTCAAAGATTATCTTCAAAGTCAGTCCATCGATTCTTTTGAACAGGTGGACAGGCTTCTTATGCTGAACTATGTGGTTTCCATTCGCATATTAAAAGATGGTACACAGGCAAAGGATTCCACCATTGCTCGTAAATTGTCTTCCATTCGTTCTTTTTTTCGTTATCTTAACGAATATGTTGGAATGAATGTATCTCCTTTACAGACCCTTCCTTCTATGAATAAAAAGAAAAATATTCCGGAATTTCTGTTTGTCTCAGAAATTAAAGAATTTTTAAATACATATGATGTACAGGATTTAACCCAGTTAAGAGATAAAACGATGTTTACTCTATTATATGCCTGCGGACTTCGTGTAAGTGAACTTACTCAGCTGACATGGAAGAATATTTCTTTGAATCAAAGATATATAAGAGTCATCGGAAAAGGAAATAAAGAAAGAATCGTTCCTTTTTTTAAAGGGTTTGAAAAACAGTTAAAACAGTATAAAGAAAGTTACTGGCAAAAAAAATCAAAATGTGATTCGGTTTTTATTTCAAATCATGGAAATACGCTTACCAGTCGTGGTGTCCAATATTTAATGCAGAAACATGCGGATGATATCGGTATGAATATGAAAATTCATCCTCATATGTTTCGTCATAGCTTTGCGACACATTTACTGGATAATGGAGCAGATATTCGAGTTGTGCAGGAATTATTAGGGCATTCGTCTTTGTCGACCACACAAATCTATACTCATGTTTCAATGAATCGATTAAAAGAAGCTTATTCACAGGCTCATCCGCTTGAACAGATACGAAAATCAGATTGATTTTCGTTTTTTAAAAGGAAAAAATTATGGAAAAAGTATTACTGGCTGGAGTTCATTTGCCTGAACAAATGGATTTTGAAGAAGAATTAGAAGAAATGAAACAACTGATTTATGCATGTGAAATGGAAGTGGAAGAAGTATGGATCCAAAACTTGCGTTCCATCAATAAAAAAACGTGTATAAACAGTGGAAAAATTGAAGAAATCCGTCAAAGACTGATCATTAAAGATCTTTCGACGGTTGTGTTTAACTGTGATTTATCTCCCTCAATGCAGCAGACACTGGAATCGATATGGAATTGTGAAGTTCTGGATCGTACCTATCTGATTTTACAGATTTTTCAAAAACGAGCAAAGACAAAAGAAGCCTTCTTACAGGTTGAAGTGGCAACTTTACAGTATTTCTTACCTCGTTTGAAAGGAAGCTATACGCATATGGATCGTCAGAAAGGTGGAAATCGCAATAAGGGACTAGGAGAGAAAAAAATTGAAATTGATTCCAGAACGATTTCAAAACAGATTCAAAGAGCAAAAAAAGAACTGAAAAATCTGGAGGGACAAAGAAGTCTTCAAAGAAGGAAGAGAAATAAAAATGAAATAAAGAAAGTATGTCTGGTTGGATATACAAATACGGGAAAGTCATCCATTTTAAATGCGATGTCACAAAAACAGGTGTTTGAAAAAGATATGCTGTTTGCGACCTTAAATACAAGTACTCGAAAAATTGAATACAATCGTCATGAATTTTTATGTTCGGATACGGTAGGATTTGTATCCAGTTTACCACATACTTTAATTGAAGCGTTTCATTCCACTCTGGAAGAAGTAAAAGAAGCCGATTTGCTGGTACATGTGATGGACATGAGCTCCAATTCTTTAGAGAATCAGAAGAAGGTAACTTTGGAAACCTTACAACAGATACATGCTGATTCGATTCCAGTATTAAATGTATATAATAAATGCGATAAAACTGATCATCCATATCCACTTTTAAATTCGAATCAGGTTTATATCAGTGCCAAAGAAGACATTTCTTTATTATTAAAAACAATCGATGAATTATTATTTTCCAATCAGATTTTAAAAATAAAGATACCTTATGGAAATCTAGTAAATGAAATCAATCAGAAATGTAAAGTATTAAAGCAGGAATATAAAGAAGATGGAATCTGTATGGAAGTGGAAATGAACGAAAAAATGATTTCAAAATATATAAAATATCTTGAATGATGATATTTGACTTGGTATAATACATAGGCGCGAGTGCGCTTATTACACACATCATGGATTCGATTGCCCGTGCACAAAGTGTTGCTTTCGTTTGAAATGATGGAGGAGAAACGGAAAGGTAGGACTATTATGTCAATTGTATCAATGAAAAAACTTTTAGAGAATGGTGTACATTTTGGACATCAGACTCGTCGCTGGAACCCTAAGATGAAACCATACATCTATACCAGCCGTAATGGAGTCTATATTGTAGACTTAGCACAAACACAACAGCAGATTGAAGATGCATATTTAGAATTAAAAGCAATCTCAGAACGTGGTGGAAAAGTATTATTTGTAGGAACAAAGAAACAGGCTGCTGATGTTGTAGAAGAACAGGCTTTACGTTCAGGTTCATTCTATGTAAACAAACGCTGGTTAGGTGGTTTATTAACAAACTTCCGTACAATTCAGAAACGTATTAAACGTTTAATTGAAATTGAAGAAATGGAAGCCAGTGGAAAAATTGAAGTTTATACAAAGAAAGAACAGGCAAGCTTACGTAAAGAAAAAGAAAAACTGGAAACTTCATTAGGTGGAATCAAAGAAATGAAGAAACTTCCAGATGCGATCGTTATTATCGATCCAAAAGAAGAACACAATGCTGTTGCAGAAGCTAAAAAATTAGGAATCCCTGTATTTGCGATGTTAGATACAAACTGTGATCCTGATGATGCAGATTATCCAATCGCTTCTAATGACGATGCAAATCGTTCTGTTCGTTTAGTATTAACAATTTTAGCAGATGCAATCGTAGATGCTAAAGGTGGATTGTTAGAAATTGCTTATTTAGATGAAACAGAAGACGATGTAACAATGGAAGATGTTATCAAAAATGTAGAGGCTCAAATTGCTGAAAATGAAAGACGTCGTCGTCAGCGTAATGAAGAACGTAGAAAACGTAACTTTGAACGTAAAAATAACACAAATCGTCGTTTCAACAGAGCTCCTAAAGCGGAAGAAGAAAAACCAGCTGAAAAAGTAGAAGAAAAAGCAGAATAAACAGGAGGAAACAAGTATGGCAATCACTGCAAAACAAGTAAAAGAATTACGTGAAAAAACAGGTGCCGGAATGATGGATTGCAAAAAAGCGTTAACTGCCAATGATGGAGATATCGCTAAAGCCATTGACTGGTTACGTGAAAAAGGAATTGCAAAAGCAGCTAAAAAAGAAGGTCGTATTGCTGCAGAAGGTTTGACTCGTGTTGCTGTTTCTGGAAATACAGCTGTATTATTTGAAGTAAACTCAGAAACAGACTTTGTCAGCAAAAATGAACAATTCTTATCTTTATTAGATAAAATTCAGGCAGCGGTTCTGGCAAACAAACCAGCTGATGAAAAAGCAGCTTTAGAATTATCAACAGAAGAAGGAACAATTTCTGATCTGATCACAAATGCTACAGCTACAATCGGAGAAAAAATTTCTTTACGTCGTGTACAGGTTGTAACTAAAGAAGACAATCAGTTCTTTGGAAGCTATATGCATATGGGTGGAAAAATTTCTGCATTGGTTGTATTAAGTGGAAAAGAAGATGCTACAGTTGCGAAAAACTTAGCTATGCAGGTGGCTTCTATGTCTCCATCTTATGTGTCTCAAAAAGATATTCCAGCTGAAATTGTTGAACATGAACGTCAGCTTCAATTATCTATGATGCAGCAAGATCCTAAAATGGCAAATAAACCTGAAAAAGTATTAGAAGGAATCTTAAAAGGAAAAGTTGACAAACACTTTAAAGATCAGTGCTTAGTTGAACAGGAATACATTTTTGGAGAAAAACAAAAAGTATCTCAATTCCTGAAAGAAAGCCAGGCAGACGTTGTTTCATTTGTACGTTATGCAGCCGGTGAAGGAATCGAAAAACGCGAAGAAAACTTTGCTGAAGAAGTAATGGCACAAATTAAAGGGTAATTAAAGAGAATGAAATCCAATGGATTTCATTCTTTTTCTATCTGCGATTATAGTGTATAATTGTCATGGAATAAAAAGGAGAGCAAAAGATTTATGTATAAGCGTGTATTATTGAAGTTAAGTGGAGAAGCTCTATCTGGTGAAGGAAAATTATTAAATCAGGATGTATTGGCCCGGTTAGCCAAAGAATTAAAACAGATTCAGGAACAGGGAGTTCAGCTGGCAATTGTTGTTGGTGGAGGAAATATCATCCGTGGAAAAGAAATGGCAGAACTGGGTGTAAAAAGAACACAGGGAGACTATATGGGAATGCTGGGGACAGTTATTAACGCATTGGCTGTTCAAAATGCATTGGAACAGATTGGTGTTCAGACAAGAGTTCAAACAGCTGTAGAAATGCAGAAAGTGGCGGAGCCTTTTATTTTAAGAAGAGCTGTACGTCATTTGGAAAAAGGCAGAATTGTTATTTTTGGAGCTGGTACAGGATCTCCTTATTTTTCAACTGATACAACAGCCGCTCTTCGTGCTTCTGAAATTGATGCGGATGTAATTTTAATGGCAAAAAATGGGGTAGATGGAGTATATGACAGTGATCCGAAAAAGAATCCAGATGCGAAAAAATACGATAAATTAAATTACATGGATGTATTGAATGAAGGATTACAGGTTATGGATTCTACCGCAATTTCAATGTGTATGGATAATGATATTGATCTGGTCGTATTTAATATGAATGAACCAGGAAATATTGTCAAAGCGGTTAATCAGCAGGTAAATGGTACATTAATTACTAAGAAAGGATAATAATTATGGCAGAATATTTAGAAATCGCAGAAGAAAAAATGATGGATACAGTGGATAATTTAGAAAGCAACTTGCGTGTACTTCGAACAGGACGTGCAAGTGCTTCTTTGTTAGAAAGAGTTCAGGTAGAATATTATGGATCTATGATGCCAATCAATCAGCTGGCAAGAATTCAGGTTTTAGAAGGAACACAACTGGTTGTTAAACCATACGATCGTTCCATTACAAAGGCCATTGGACATGCGATTGCTGCTGCTAATTTAGGATTGAATCCTTTAACAGAAGCAGATTTGGTTCGTATTAACGTTCCACAATTAACACAGGAACGTCGTGAACAATTGGCCAAAGAAGCACAAAAATATGGAGAAGAAGCCAAAGTGGCAATCCGTAATATTCGTCGTAACTGTAATGAATCCATCAAAAAAGATAAAACAATTACAGAAGACGATCGTGATGGTTTACTGGAAGATTCACAGGAATTAACAGATTCTTATATTAAAACGGTTGAAGATACCGTAAATAAGAAAAAGAAAGAAATCTTAAATGTATAAGCCCTAAGTGGGCTTTTATTTTTATATGTGATATAATTTCTTATATTTTAGAAAGGTCTATATTATGAAAATACCTGAAACAGTTGCGATTATTATGGATGGAAATGGTCGATGGGCCAAAAAAAGAGGATTGCCTAGAAGTGCCGGTCATAAAAAGGGAGCGGATATGATTCGTGAAATTGGATTGGCTGCCAATGAACTGGGAATAAAAAAATGTATACTTTATGCTTTTTCAACAGAAAACTGGAAGCGTCCAGAAGATGAAGTGGGATATTTATGTAAATTACCTGGTATGTTCTTTGATCGTTATATGAAAGAATTAATGGCTAATAATATACGTGTGACTTTTATTGGAGAACTGGAAAGATTTCCTTCAGATACCCAGAAAGTAATTCAGAAAGCGGTTCAATTAAGCCAGAACAATACGGGATTGAATTTGTGTTTGGCTATTAATTATGGTGCTCGAAGAGAAATGGTACTGGGAATACAGAAATATGCCCAACAGGTTAAAGAACAGAAAAGAGAAAACGATCTGACGATTGAAGAATTTTCGGATTATCTTTTTGTGAAAGAAGAAGTGGATCTGATGATACGAACAAGTGGAGAAGTACGTCTGTCAAATTTCTTATTGTGGCAGGTGGCTTATTCGGAATTTATTTTTACACCTGTTCCATGGCCTGAATTTGATCGGCAGTGTCTGATTGACTGTATCAAAGAATTTAATGAAAGAGATCGTAGATATGGAGGATTGAATTCGTGAAACAAAGAATCATTACAGCAGTTGTCATAATAGCAATTGTCTTTATACCTGTTTATTTTGGAGGAATTCCTTTAGAGATTCTGGCTCTTTTTATTGTAGGCGCAGGAGCTTATGAATGGATGAGTGTACATAAGAATGTAAAAGAATGGCCGGTATGGTATATTCCTTTATGTGCATTGACGGTACTTATATCACGGTTTATTCCGTCTGCATTCATGTATGCGTATTATGGATTTGTAGTGGCTTTATTGTGGTCATTGCCTATTTTTTTTAAATCCATATCCTCTCAGGATTCTTTTATGACAATTGCTTATTTTATGATTTTTTCCCTGATCTATCAGGCAATTGGATATATTGAAATTCAGCATCGTTATTTATGGACAATCTGTTTTGCGACTTATGGTTCAGATACGTTTGCTTATTTTGTAGGAAGAAAAATAGGGAAACATAAAATGGCTCCCAGAGTGTCTCCTAAAAAAAGCTGGGAAGGTTTTTTTGGTGGAGTCATTGGAGGATTCCTTTTAAGCTTACTGATTTCTTTACTTTATATAAAACAGTTGGATCTTTTATTGACCATCAGTTTATGTATTATGTGTCCGATTGTTGCCGAAATAGGAGATCTGGCTTTTTCAGTGATTAAAAGAAGTACAGGAAAGAAAGATTACTCTAATCTTTTGCCTGGACATGGTGGAATCTTGGATCGTGTGGATTCTTTATTGATGAATGTATTGTTGTTTGGTATTTTAGTTACATTAATTGGATAAGGGGTGAAAAAATGATAGGATTGCTGGCATTTCTTTTTATGCTTAGCTTTATTGTTATCATTCATGAGCTGGGACATTTTCTGGTAGCTCGTCATTTTGGGATACATTGTCATGAATTTTCAATTGGAATGGGTCCTTGTATTTATCAAAGACAGGGGAAGCAAACCATTTTTTCCATTCGAGCCATTCCTTTTGGAGGCTATGTAATGATGGCTGGTGAACAGGATGGATCGCAGGATGAAGAAGAGGATGACTGGCTGAAAAATGTAAAAGAAGAAGAAAAATTAAATCATAAACCTGTCTGGCAGCAGATTTGTGTGATGGCAGCAGGAGTTATCATGAATCTATTGCTGGCATGGATAATGATGGTTTCCATTACTATGGTGCAGGGAAAAGTCGTGGTTTCACAGCAGCCAGTTATATACGAAGTACAGGAAGGCTCCGACGCGGCCAAAGCGGGTCTGCAAGAAGGGGATCGAATTGTAAAAGCGTATGCATCCGGTAAAGAGATGGATATTGATTCTCAATCGGATCTGTCGGAATTCATTCAGTATTATCATGAGAATTTCCAGCTGGAAGTGATTCGAGATAATAAAAAAGTACGTATCGATCTTCAGGCAAGCTATAATGAAGAAATGAAAGGATATACAATTGGAATCGTATCCAGTGTGCAGACGCGCAAAATTCACTGGATTGAAGCATTTAAATATGGAACAGATCAGTGTATAGATCTTACAGCTTCTATTTATCGTTCTTTGGGTATGTTATTACAGGGTAAAGGTCTGGAAAATTTATCAGGACCAGTGGGTATTTATAGCGTAACGGCTCAAAGTACAAGCTATGGATTACTGTCTTATTTAACATTATTTGCGATGATTTCTTTAAATATTGGTATTTTTAATCTGATACCAATACCGGCATTGGATGGGGGAAGAATTTTAATTCTTCTGATTGAAAAATTCATTCACAGAAAGATCAGTCCAAAAATAATCGAAGGTATTATTTTAGGAAGTTTTGTATTGTTGTTTGGACTTTTGATTTTTGCGACATATAATGATGTGATTCGATTGTTGATGTAAAAAGTTTTAAAAAGTTTCAAAAAGTTTCAAAAAAAACTTGAAAAATATTTTCATAGGGTTATAATCTTTGCATAAAGGTTATGAAAAGAAGAAGTACAGAAAGATTTCTTTTTTAGAGAGATAACAGCTGGTGAAAGTTATTAAAGAAATATTCTGGAACGTGTCTTGGAACCGCATTGTCGAAACTAGGTGAGGCAATGATCGTTATTTCGCGTTAAGAAAAAGGTGTCATTCATAATAGATGAATGGAAATTAGGTGGTACCGCGTATAATTACGTCCTTTTATTAAAAAAGGACGTTTTTTTTAACCGAAATTTTATTTCATATAAGGGAGGAAAAAGTATATGAAAAAACAGTATAAAAAAATTGTATTGGCTTATTCTGGAGGATTGGATACATCGGTATTGATTCCTTGGCTGAAAGAAAATTATGGAGCCGAAATTATCGCTGTATCTGGAAATGTAGGACAGGCAAGTGAACTGGAAGGACTGGAAGAAAAAGCTTTAAAAACAGGGGCTTCTAAATTGTATATTGAAGACCTGCAGGAAGAATTTGTGAATGATTATGTCATTCCAACTGTTAAAGCAGGAGCAGCTTATGAAAAATATTTATTGGGTACTTCTTTTGCCAGACCAATTATTGCCAAACGTATTGTTGAAATTGCGAAAAAAGAAGGAGCGGATGCGATTTGTCATGGTTGTACCGGAAAAGGAAACGATCAGGTTCGTTTTGAACTGGCTATTAAAGCATTTGCACCAGAAATGGACATCATTGCTCCATGGCGTTTCTGGGAATTGAACTCAAGAGAAAAAGAAATTGAATATGCTGAAAAACATAATATACCTCTAAAAATCAATAAAGAAACAAATTATTCAAAAGACAAAAACTTATGGCATTTGTCTCATGAAGGATTGGATCTGGAAGATCCAGCCAATGAGGCACCAATTCAAAAACCAGGTTTCTTAGAACTAGGTGTTTCTCCTTATGATGCTCCAGATACACCTACAAAAATTTCTTTACATTTTGAAAAAGGAATTCCTGTTTCCTTAAATGGAGAAGAAATGAAACCATTGGATATCATTTTAAAATTAAATGAATTAGGAGGAGCCAATGGAATCGGTTTACTGGATGTAGTGGAAAATCGTCTGGTAGGTATGAAATCACGTGGAGTATATGAAACACCAGGGGGTACGATTTTATATGCGGCTCATGAGAAACTGGAAGAAATTACACTGGATAAAGAAACAGCGCATTATAAACAGCAGGTCGCATTAAAATTTGCCGATCTTGTATACAATGGACAATGGTATACACCACTAAGAAAAGCTTTATCTGCTTTTGTGGATTCTACACAGGAAACAGTAACAGGAGATGTTACTTTGAAATTGTATAAAGGAAATATTATTCCATGTTCGGTAACAAGTCCATTCAGTTTATATTCAAGTGGAATGGCAACTTTTGATGAAGATGACTGTTACAACCAATCCGATAGTGAAGGTTTCATCAATTTATTTGGTTTACCATTAAAAGTAAGAGCATTAAACGATAAAGAATTATTTGAAAAAGAAGGAATTCATTTTCCAAGTGTAGAATAAGGAGAACGATATGGCGAAAATGTGGGCAGGGCGTTTTTCAAAAGAAGCCGATGCGAAATTAGATAGTTTTAATACTTCCCTTCCATTTGATTGTCGAATGTATGCACAAGACATTCAGGGATCCCTGGCTCATAGTGAAATGCTTGAAAAACAGGGAATTATTTCAAAAGAAGATAAAGAAGCGATTCATAAAGGTTTGAAGGAAATATTAACCGATATAGAATCGAATGAATTAACCTTTTCATCTTCGTATGAAGATATTCATATGTTTATTGAAGAAACATTGACCAATCGAATAGGAGATGCGGGGAAAAGGCTTCATACAGCAAGATCCAGAAACGATCAGGTTGCTGTGGATATGCGTCTTTATGTAAAAAAAGAAATAAAAGAAATTGAAAAATTGCTTTTAAAATTTATGAATACATTATGCATTCATGCAAAAGAAAATCTGGATACATTCATGCCAGGTTATACACATCTCCAAAGAGCTCAGCCTATTACTTTAGGGCATTGGATGATGGCTTATGCGAATATGTTTAAAAGAGATATAAGACGACTGGAAAATACCTATGATCTAATGGATGAATGTCCTTTAGGATGTGGAGCTTTGGCTACAACCACCTATCCAATCGATCGAAACATGACAGCTGAATTATTAGGTTTTAAAAACCCAGTTGACAATTCACTGGATGGAGTCAGCGATCGGGATTATTGTGTGGAACTGTGCAGTGATTTAAGTATATTAATGATGCATCTTTCAAGATTAAGTGAAGAAATCATATCATGGTGCTCTTTAGAATTTCATTATTTTGAATTGGATGATGCATATTCAACTGGATCTTCCATTATGCCACAGAAAAAGAATCCGGATATCTGTGAATTGATACGGGGGAAAAGCGGACGTGTATTTGGTTCTTTACTGTCTTTATTAAGTATGCTGAAAGGACTTCCTCTTGCCTATAATAAAGATATGCAGGAAGATAAAGAAGCTTTATTTGATGCTATTGATACTGTAAAACAGTGTCTGGATATTATTGATCCAATGTTTGATACATTGACAGTCTGTAAAGAAAGAATGGCAAATGCAGCTTTACATGGATATATCAATGCGACAGATTGTGCAGATTATCTTGTAAAACAGGGACTTCCATTTAGAGATGCGTATCATGTGATTGGAAAACTGGTAGGGTATTGTTCAAAAGAAAACAAAGCAATCAATGATTGTACATTAGAAGAACTGAAATCTTTCCATCCTTATTTCAAAGAAGATGTATATCAGGCTTTAGATCTTAAGACTTGTGTACTTCAAAGAAATGTTTTGGGAGGACCATCACCTGAAGAAGTGCAGCGCCAGATTGAAGTCATTCAGGATTTTATTAAAGGATGTGAATCAGATGAAACCTAAAATTTATATAGATGGACAGGCGGGAACTACTGGTCTGGAAATTTATCAGAGACTGTCTTTAAGAGAAGATATTGAAATATTAGAAATTGATCCAGGAAAAAGAAAAGATGAACAGGAAAGAAAAAAGCTAATGAATGAAGCCGATCTTGTTTTTCTTTGTTTACCTGATGATGCAGCCATAAAAGCCGTTTCTTTGATTGAAAATGAACATACTAAAGTCATAGATGCATCTACGGCTCATCGTACACTGGATAGCTGGGTTTATGGAATGCCAGAATTAAATGAAGAACAAAGGCAGAAAATTAAAACACAAAGATGGATTGCTAATCCTGGCTGTCATGCTACAGGATTCATATTGGGTGTATATCCTCTGGTTCAAAATGGAGCAATCAAAGCGAATCAAAGCATTGTATGCTTTTCATTAACTGGATATTCCGGTGGTGGAAAAAAGATGATTGAGCAGTATGAAAAGAACAAAACATCGGATTTAATGGCTCCACGAATATATGGTTTAAACCAGATGCATAAACATTTGCCAGAAATGAAAAAAATTTGTGGTTTAGAGGGAACCCCAGTATTTTATCCTGTTGTCAGTGATTATTATCGAGGAATGGCAACAACAATTTCTATTGAAAATCACAGAAAACAGGAAATTTATGATATATTAAATAATTGGTATAAGGATTCTTCCTTAATACACGTATCACAAAGAAATGAAGGAATGATTTCCGGTAATGAAATGGCAAAAAAAGATAGTGTAGAACTTATTGTATATGGAAATGATACAAGAGTGGGAGTAACAGTATTATTTGATAATCTGGGAAAAGGTGCCTGTGGAGCAGCTATCCAGAATATGAATTTAATGCTGGGTTTTAATGAATGGGAAGGATTGAATCTTTAGGAAGGAAACAACATGAAAGTAATCGATCAAGGAGTGTGTGCAGCCAAAGGATTTTTAGCTGGAGCTTGTCATTGTGGTATACGAAAAAATCAGAGCAAAGATGATCTGGCTTTGATTTATTCGCAGTCTCTTTGTCAATGCGCAGCTGTATATACAAGTAATAAAGTAAAGGCAGCTCCATTGAAAGTGACAAAAAAACATTTGGAAAATGGCATGGCTCAGGCGATTATTGTAAATTCTGGGAATGCGAACGCATGTAATGAAACAGAAATGGAAAGTGCCAATCGTGAAGCACAGTGTGCTGCTGATTTTCTGAAATGTGAAAAGGAAAATGTAATTGTTGCATCTACTGGTGTAATTGGTCAGCCTTTACCCATTTCATGTATAGAAGAAAATATTCAACAGATCAAATTGGGAAATGACCAGTCTTTTAAGGCATCTCAGGCGATTCTTACAACGGATACCATTGAAAAAAGCATTGCCGTCGAATTTGAAATCAATGGGGTTGTTTGTCATATGGGAGGAATCTGTAAAGGATCGGGTATGATTCATCCCAATATGGGAACAATGTTAGCTTTTATCACAACAGACTGTAACATCAGTTCTAATCTGTTAGAAGAATGTTTAAAAGAAAATGTGAAGAAGACATTTAATCGTATCAGTGTAGATGGAGATACATCTACAAATGATATGTGTGTTGTTATGGCCAATGGAATGGCCTTAAATGCACCGGTTACCAAAAAAACGGATTCGTTTACAGTATTTAAACAGGCTCTTCGTTTTGTGATGGAAGAACTTGCGAAAAAAATTGCAGCGGATGGTGAAGGAGCTGGAAAATTTCTGACTTGTACCGTTAAGGGAGCAAAGACGGAACAGGATGCCCAGACATTGGCAATGTCTGTCTGTTCATCTTCTTTATTAAAAGCCGCTATGTTTGGGTCTGATGCCAATTGGGGACGTGTCATGTGTGCGTTAGGATATGCTGGTGTTGATTTTGATCCAGAAATGGTTGATATATATTTTAAATATAAAGACCAGGTAATTCAGTGCTGTAAAGATGGAAAAGCATTAGATTTTGATGAAGAAAAGGCAAAAGATATTTTATCTCAGAATGAAATTGAAATCATATCAGATTTAAAACAGGGAGATCAGCAAGTTTCCTGCTGGGGTTGTGATCTGACCTACGATTATGTAAAAATCAATGGAGATTATCGAACATGACAAATATTTCTCCCAATATAAAAGCAAAAATTCTTGTTGAAGCGCTTCCTTATATACAGGAATTTACTGGTAAAATTGTAGTTATCAAATATGGCGGGAATGCCATGATAAATGAAGAATTAAAAGCAGCAGTCATACAGGATGTTGTGTTATTGAATCTGATTGGAATTAAAGTGGTTCTTGTCCATGGAGGTGGACCTGAAATTAAAGAAATGCTTGAAAAAATTCATAAAGAATCTACTTTTGTGAATGGACTTCGTGTTACAGATGATGAAACAATGGATGTCGTTCAGCAGGTTTTATGCGGAAAAGTCAATAAGAATCTGGTTTCACTGCTGATCAAACAAGGAGGAAAAGGCGTGGGCCTGGCTGGAATGGATGGCAATTTATTCCAGTCTGTTCGATATGATGATATCCATCAGAATGTGGGTACAATTGTAGAAGTGGATCCTTCTATTGTTCTGGATGTACTGGAAAAAGGATACATTCCTGTAGTATCTTCGGTAGCAGCTGGATTGGATCAATTGACAAACTATAACATCAATGCGGATACAGCTGCCGAAAAATTAGCAGTGGCTTTAAAAGCGAAAAAGCTGATTTTATTAACGGATGTAATGGGACTGATGAAAGATCCACAGGATGAGTCCACATTGATTTCAAAATTAAAAGTGTCCCAGGCTTCTGTTTATGAAAGAGAAGGTATTATTAAAGGTGGGATGATTCCTAAAGTTCAATGTGCCGTAGAAGCTGTTCGAAGAGGAGTAGAAACGGTAAATATTCAGGATGGTCGAATTCCTCATTCGATTTTAATTGAATTATTGAGCGATGAAGGAATTGGAACTATGTTTTATTAGGAGAATCTATGAATTTTGATGAAATTGTAGCAGAAGAGAATCAATATCTGATGTCAACCTATGGACGTTTTCCAGTTGTTTTAGAAAGTGGACAAGGATGTACTTTAACAGATATTCAAAATAAAAAATATTTAGATCTGACTTCTGGAATCGGAGTCAATAGTTTAGGACATAATCATCCTGAAATTGTAAAGACAATTGAAAGCCAGGCAAAGAAATGTTTACATGTCAGCAATTTATACTATACACAGCCTATGATCGAAGTGGCAAAATTTCTAGTAGAAAAAGGAAATATGAAAAAAGTATTTTTTGCTAATTCAGGGGCTGAAGCCAATGAAGGAATGATCAAGGTTGCTCGTAAATATTCATTTGATAAATATGGAAAGAATCGTAATAAAATTCTGACTTTAAAACAATCCTTTCATGGACGTACTATGGCAACATTAACGGCTACAGGACAAGATAAATTTCATAACTATTTTTATCCATTTATGGATGGTTTTGATTATATAAAGGCAAATGATATTGGTGATCTTTATGATCATTTGGATGATAGTGTCTGTGGAATTATGATGGAACTGGTACAGGGGGAAAGTGGAGTTATTCCACTTGATTATGACTATGTATCGAAAGTGGCTTGTTTATGTAAAGAAAAGGACATTTTACTGATGGTCGATGAAGTTCAGACAGGAATAGGTCGTTGCGGGACTTTATTTGTGTATGAACAATATGATATACAGCCGGATCTGGTCTCATTGGCAAAAGGCTTGGGATCTGGAATTCCTGTTGGAGCTTTTATGGCATCTGAGAAGTGTAAAGATGTATTATCAAAAGGAGACCATGGAACAACTTTTGGAGGAAATCCATTATCCTGTGCAGTGGCTAAAACCGTTTTATCCATTGTTTCAGATCCTTCTTTTTTACAGGATGTGAAAAAGAAGGGTGAATATTTTATGGAACAGATTCAAAAAATAGATTCTAAAATCATTAAAGAAGTAAGAGGAAAAGGATTAATGATTGGAATTGTGGTGGATGAGAATCAGAGAATGTCATTGATCAATCAGTTATTAAAAGATGGACTTCTGGTATTAAGTGCAGGAAAAGACGTGATTCGTCTATTGCCTCCTTTGATTATCACATATGAACAGATCAATGAAGCCGTTGAAAAGATGAAAGGAGTTTTCCTATGAAGAATATATTGAAAATGATGGATCTGAACAGAAAAGAAATTTTTCAGATATTAGATCTGGCAGATCAGCTGAAATATGAAAAACAGCATCATATAGAACATAGAATTTTACAGGGGAAATCCATTGGTATGATTTTTGATAAAACTTCCACACGAACCAGAGTTTCTTTTGAAACAGGTGTTTATCAGTTGGGTGGGCAGCCTCTGTTCCTTTCCGGTAAAGAACTGCAGCTGAAAAGAGGAGAACCAATCCAGGATACAGCACGTGTGTTATCAAGATACTTAGATTGTCTGATTGTGCGAACAGCAAAGCAGCAGGATGTAGAAGATTATGTGAAATATGGTTCAATTCCAGTTATCAATGGATTGACTCAATTTTCGCATCCGTGTCAGATTTTATCGGATCTATTAACAATGAAAGAAAAATATGGCTCTTTGGAAAACCTGAATCTGTGTTTTATTGGAGATGGGTCCAATGTAGCCAATTCTTTAATTGTGGGTGGATTAACAATGAATATGAATGTATCCGTTGCCACTCCAGAAGGATATGAGCCAGATAAAGAAGTTCTGGAATTTGCCAGCCAATATCCTTCCCATTTTCATATTTATAATGATCCTGTACAGGCAATCACAAATGCGGATATAGTTGTGACAGATACATGGGCTTCAATGGGTTCAGAAGATGAAATTGCGATGCGTATGCAAGATTTTAAAGGATTTACGATCGATAAAACATTGCTTTCAAAAGCTTCAAAAGATGTGATGGTTCTTCATCCTTTACCTGCATTCAGAGGGCAGGAAATCAGTGAAGAAGTTTTTGAAGCACATGCTCAGGAAATCTTTGATGATGCGGAAAATCGTCTCCATATTCAAAAGGCGATCCTGGTATTGCTCCTGAAAGATGCATAGCATCTTTTTTTATTTGTGAATTTTTTTTTAATATGGACAATAAAATTCTTCTGTTCTATACTAAATTGGAAAAGAGGTAATTTATAATGATTATTGAACAATTGGAAGAAAAAATTAAAGGAAAAGGGATACGAATCGTCTTGACAGAAGGATGGGATCCTCGTGTTCAAAAAGCGGCCATAGAATTAAAAAAGAATGATATAGTTGAACCTGTTTTATTAGGAGAAAAAGAACAGATTGAAGAATGTGCAAAGAATGAAAATAATGATTTAAATGGAATTGAACAGCTGGCTCCTAGTCAATTCGATAAAAAAGAAGAAATGATTACTCGGATGATCGAATTGCGTCGTGGTAAATTGGATGAAGAAAAATGTCGTAAACTGATTCATAGTACAAACTATTTTGGAACTATGTTAGTTGAAATGGGATATGCCGATGGATTGCTGGGTGGTGCAACCTATTCAACAGCCGATACAATTCGTCCAGCTCTTCAACTGGTGAAAACAGCTCCAGGAAATGCTCTTGTTTCTTCTTGTTTCTTGTTGTTGAAAGAAGATAGCCAGTATATAATGGCTGACTGTGCTGTTAATATCAATCCAAATCCAGATGACTTAGTTGAAATTACATTGCAAACCGCAAAATCAGCCCGTCAATTTGGAATTGAACCAAAAATTGCTTTGTTGTCTTATTCTTCTTTTGGAAGTGCTAAAGGAGATTGCGTTGCAAAAATGACAGAAGCTACGATTCGTTTGAAACGTATGCCTTTAGATTTTGATGTAGATGGAGAAATGCAGTTTGACTGTGCAGTAAATGAAGATGTTGCTGCATTAAAAGCACCAGACTCAAAAGTAGCAGGACATGCGAATACGTTTATTTTCCCAAACCTTTCCAGTGGAAATATTGGATATAAGATTGCAGCCCGTTTAGGTGGATATGAAGCTGTTGGACCATTATTACAAGGTTTAAATGCTCCGATTAATGATTTGTCGCGTGGATGTACATGGCAGGAAATCTATAAAATGGCCATTTTAACCGCTGCACAAAAATTTATGTAAGCAAAAAGTCATTCAGTCTTTGGATTGAATGACTTTTTATGTTATATTGATTGCATGAAAAAAGAAATTTTTCCTTATGAAGTAGAAATGGGAACCATCATGGATTATGTGGATGGTCGTTTTATGCTGGTAATCAAAGATGAATATTGGACAGATGAGGAGTTGAGATTATTAAATAGTCCACTTGAATTGAATTTCTGTTATACACAAAATACAGCTATTTTTGTTGTAGAAGGAGGGGATATCGATTCAAGCGATTTTTATTTTAATATTCAGGATTGTGACTGGAAAGAACAGTTACTGAATTCATCATTGATTGACATTGAACTTTATTTGATTAATACGAAAAATGAAGTTTGTTTTAAACGAAGAAAAACATTGAACAGTAAAGATAGTTCCATAATTTTAAATTGTTTGAAATTACAGAATGAAGTGCAGTTTATGCCAGATGAATATGAAGTGAATGTCATGGGAATTCAAAGTTCATATGACCCATATGAATTGAACAGGTATTCAAAACTTACGATTAAATTTTAGGAGGATAACATGAAAGCAATTATTACCGTAATTGGAAAAGATAAAGTAGGTATATTAGCTATAATAGCGAATGAATGTATGAAAGGAAATATTAATATCCTGGATGTTTCTCAAACCATTGTAGATGGTTTCTTTACAATGACGATGAGTACAGATTTTACGAATGCGAGCGAAACAATTTCACAATTTGCGACACATATGGAGGAATTTGGTAAAGAAAAAGAATTGGTTATTCGTGTTATGCACCAGGATATATTTGATTCTATGCATAAAATTTAGGAGGTTTTCATGCAGACAAAAGAAATATTAGAAACCATAAAGATGATTGATGAAGAGTGTCTGGATATACGTACCATTACAATGGGAATTTCATTGATGGATTGTATGGATCCAGATATTCATAAATCATGTGAAAAAATTGAAAAGAAAATCTGTACGTTGGCAAAAGATTTAGTTAAAGTTGGAAATGATATTTCTAAAACGTATGGAATCCCAGTCGTGAATAAAAGAATCAGTGTGACTCCTATTTCTATGCTGGTAGCCTGTTCGAAGGGAAATCCGGTTGAATATGCGCTGACTTTAGAAAGATGCGCTCAGAAATTAGGTGTGGATTTTATTGGTGGGTATTCGGCACTGGTTCAAAAAGGATATGCTCATGGGGATTTAGAATTAATAGAATCTATACCAGAAGCTTTAGCAAAAACTTCTCATGTCTGTGCAAGTGTAAATGTGGGATCCACTAAAGCTGGAATCAATATGGATGCAGTTAAGAAAATGGGAAGCATCGTAAAGAAATGTTCCGAATTAACGATTGACAACAACTGTCTGGGAGCTGCTAAACTGGTTGTTTTCTGTAATGCACCTGAAGATAATCCATTTATGGCGGGAGCTTTTCATGGAGTTGGGGAAGCCGATTGTATAATTAATGTAGGTGTCTCAGGGCCAGGAGTGGTTCGTGCTACTTTAGCAAAAGCGGATAAGAATTTACGAATGGATGAAATTGCGGATCTGATCAAACGAACAGCTTTCAAAATCACCAGAATGGGACAGCTGGTAGGAAATGAAGCATCAAAACGATTAAATGTTCCATTTGGAATTGTAGATTTGTCTTTGGCACCAACTCCAGCTATTGGAGACAGTGTGGCTTATATACTAGAAGAAATGGGACTGGAAACTTGTGGCGCTTATGGAACCACAGCTTGTCTGGCAATGTTAAACGATGCTGTTAAAAAAGGTGGTGTAATGGCAACCAGTCATGTAGGAGGTCTGTCTGGAGCGTTTATTCCTGTCAGCGAAGATGCGGGGATGATTCATGCGACAGAAACTGGAGTGCTGACACTGGAAAAACTGGAAGCTATGACGGCTGTATGTTCGGTTGGTCTGGATATGATCATTATTCCAGGTGAAACAAGTGAAAGTGTGATTTCTGGAATCATTGCGGATGAAGCTGCCATTGGAATGGTAAATTCAAAAACAACGGCGGTCCGTGTCATTCCAGCAATAGGGAAACAGGTTGGAGATATATTAGACTTTGGTGGTTTACTGGGATATGGACCTGTTATGGAAATCAACCAGACACCAAACGATGTCATGATCAATAGAGGAGGTAGAATTCCTTCTCCATTACAGGCATTGAAAAACTAATGTTTACAAAGAGAAGATTCATTTCTTCTCTTTTTTTTACACAAACTAGTTTTTTATTGAAATTAGAAACGGAATTGTGTACAATTTTTCTATGAAAAAAGTTATGACATTATTGCTTATTCTGGTTTTGTCTGGATGTACTCGACTTTCTATTGGAAATGAAACTGTAGAAACAAAGAAAGAAGAAAAAGAATCCATTGTGAAATGTGATGGTGAAGATAATAAAACAATTACTTTTTTTTCAAAAGGAGATGAATTGTATGCCATGCAATTTGTTTTCTTTCAGGAACTTGAAGAATTCATTCAATCGTTAAATATAAGTGGAACTCTTTCAAATGAGGAAATATCAAAATATATAAATTCCTCTTTATCTGAGAAATATAAAGATATAAAAGGTGTTTCAGCTATAGGAGAAATTTTAGAAGATAAAATACAATATACAATCATGATTGATTTTGATGAGGCAGATTTTGATCAGCTTGTTGAAAATGGATTATTAAATTCCGGTGAAGTGGAATCGCAATATATTTCATTAAAGAAAACAAAAGAGGCTTATCAGAACAATGGCTATGCCTGTGAAAATCAATAGGAGATCAGATATGAGATATTATATTGCCGATAATCATTTTTTTCATCGAGCTTTAAATACCAAAATGGATAAAAGAGGCTTTAAAAGCGTTGAAGAGATGAATGATTATATGATTCAACAATGGAATCTGAAAGTAAAAAAAAATGATGAAGTCATTCTTCTGGGTGATTTCTCATGGGGATCCTGGAAAGATACCAAGTCTGTACTGGATCAGTTAAAAGGGAAAAAATATTTAATTAAAGGGAATCATGATCGGTTTATTGAAGATAAAGAATTCGATGCGTCTTATTTTAAATGGATCAGGGATTATGAAGAATTAAACGATAATCATAGAAAAGTAATTCTTTGTCATTATCCGATTGCCTGCTACAATGGGCAATATCGAAGAAATGAAGAAGGAATTCCAAAAACATTTATGCTGCATGGTCATATTCATAAAACTCAAGATCAGATTTATCTTGATGATTATCAGAATTATGTACAGAATCAGAAACATATTTCTATATCTGGAAACGAAGAAAATGTCCCGTGCCAGTTCTTGAATTGTTTTTGTATGTATTCAGATTATATTCCAATGACATTGGATGAATGGATTAAAATTGATCAAAAAAGGAGAATGAAATTATAAGAGGTGGAAGATGAAACAGTTACAAACAGGAAAAGGCTCAAAATCAATGTATCTTCAAATAAAGGAAATATATAAAAACCGGATTGTTAATGGGGAAATCAAGAGAGGTCAGAAAATTCCCAGCGAAATGGAAATACAGAAAGAATTTGGTGTATCTCGAATCACTGCAAGACAAGCCATTCTGGAACTTGAACAGGAAGGTATGGTCAAAAGAGGGAGAGGAAAAGGGACTTTTGTGATCTGGCAGCCAGGAATTGAAGAAGAACTGACACATATAAAGAGTTTTACAGAAGAAATGAAGTCCATGAATCGTGTGCCAGGAACTGCTTCTTTGCGTGTGAAAAAGTTGATTCCCGATAAAGTGGTATCAAATATTTTTGGTCTGAAAGAAAATGAAGAGGTATATTGTGTCAAGCGTGTGCGCACGGCAGATGAAGTAAAAATGGTATTTTTTGTTTCCTATTTTCCACTTTCAACAAATTTGCCTTTGGATTCGAACCAGTACAGTCAGTCAATTTATACTATGTTAGATTATTCTGGAACAGGAATTCCTAAAAAAATAGAAGAGAAAATTTCTGCCATTCTTCCAGATAAAGAAGTAAGCAATGCATTAAAAATTTCAATGCATATGCCTGTATTATTAAGAGAAAGAGTTTCTTATAATGAAAAAGGAGATATTATAGAATTATCGTATTGTTATTATCGTGGAGATTTATATAAATATACAATTTCTACAACAAATTAAACTTTTTAAAGAAATGCTTGCAAGCGAATCTTGAGTATGATAATATATGTGAGCACTTGTCAAAGACAAGTTTCACATACATGGCGCGTTGGAGAAACGGTTAACTCATATGCCTTTCACGCATACATTCACGGGTTCGAATCCCGTACGCGTCACCATATTGAGTAGAAAGAGATAAAAATCTCTTTTTTTTATAATTTATACTTGCATTCATATTATTCATATGATAATATACTTAAGCACTTGCAAGAGCAAGTTAAAATATATGGCGCGTTGGAGAAACGGTTAACTCATATGCCTTTCACGCATACATTCACGGGTTCGAATCCCGTACGCGTCACCATTTTAAAGTAAAGAGGCAATTGCCTCTTTTTTCTTTATGATATAATAAAAGGGGGTGTTAATTTGAAAACAATCGTATTAGGAACTTCCAATATAAAATGTGATCAGAATGCATTTGGCGCCCTTGAAATTCAAAGACTTTTAATGCAGGACGCAATTGATTTGATTCAGCAGGCGTATAATAATGGATTCTGCTTTTTTAACACAGCTAGATTTTATACAGACAGTGAAGAAAAAATAGGAATTGCTTTGAAAAACATTAAAAGAAAAAGTTTTTATATCGCAACTAAAACGAAAGCAGAAACTCCAGCTGCTTTCTGGAAAGATTTAAATACATCCTTAAATTATCTTAAGACAGATTATGTGGATCTATACCAGTTTCAGTGTACAAATAAAATATACAAGCCTAATGATGGAACGGGCATGTATGAATGTATGATGAAAGCAAAAGATGATGGTTTTATCCATCATATTGGACTTAGCACACATAATTTAAAAATCGCAAAGAATGCAATAATTTCTGGTTTGTATGAAACCATACAGTATCCGCTAAGCTATCTATCAGGAAAAGAAGAATTAGAACTTATATCATTATGCAAAAATTATAATGTAGGTTTTATCGCAACAAAGATTCGGAATGATGGTCTGCTTCCTCAAATGGATCTATCAATCGCATATATGTCTCAATTTGACAATGTATTGTGTGTATGGGATATTCAAAGAGAGAGTGAACTGAATACGTTACTTGATCTTACGAAAAAAATCCCGGTATTAGATGATGATAAAAAAGATAGAATTCATAAAGAGGTCATAAAATTTACCAATCATTTTTGTCATGGATGTAAAGAGTGTTTGCCATGCCCAAAAAATATAAAAATTGATACGTGTTTAAGATCTATGCTAAGTTATAAAAGAGCGAATGAAATTGAACCAGATATAAAAAATGAGATGATGAAAATAAAAGAATGTGTACATTGTAATCTTTGTAGAATTCGATGTCCGTATGATTTAGATGTACCAGAAATGTTAAAACAGAATCTGAAAGAATATTTAAATGCATCAGGAGGTAATGAAGATAAAAATGAATTATAATAGCCCACCGGAAAATCCAAACAGAAAAAAGAATAAAGACAATAGAATATTAATTTCAATCATTTTAAGCATTTTATCTTTTATTGGGATTTTAATTGGACAGTTTATTGTTTTTGTAAATGTAATCGCATGTGTATTAGCAATTATAAGTTTTGTGGTTGCCTATCAGAATTGCCAGGAAGAGAAAAAAACCCTGGTTGCACTTATTTTATCGATTTGTTTAGTTGTGACAGGCGGTGTGTCTTTAGCTAATGGGATAAAAATAAAAATTGATAAAACAATAACATATCATAATTATTATGAATTTTATAATAATGCTTATCCACATGAATTTGATTGGGAATTTGAAGTTTACGATTGATTTTTAAGGGAACTTTCTTATTTTTAAAGAAAAGTTCCTTTTTTTTCAAAAAAAGAGTTGACTGAAGGGGAAGGATTTGGTAGTATAAGTGGGCGCTCGAAAGAGAGCAGCGAAACGATCTTTGAAAACTGAACAAGAAAACCTGAAAGAAGTACGAAAGTACAAGGAAAAGAACAGCAACGTCAATTTAAAAGAAGGAAGAAAGATGTGTCAGAACATCTAGAGAGC
>NZ_VUMM01000012.1 GCF_009696175.1 Floccifex porci | reverse complement strand
CTATTACTATAACAACAAAAGAATTCAATCCAAAACAAAATGGATGCCTCCTGTTGTATACAGAGAAACATCCATGTGTTAAACTCAATTCAAATTAACGTATGTCCAGAATATTGGGTACATATCATTTGTAGTTTCACATCAATGGGATAATTTTAATTATTTCGTGTGTCTACTTCAGTGGGATTATATCACTCTTAAGTCCTTTTTCTGTTATATTTCTTTCTCCTCTTGAGATATATCTACCAGAAAAATTTGATAAATCTTTAGGTGTAATCCATGGGATGTCCCCACCATAATTTTCTTCTTTCTTTGTGGATGGTGTCGCACCTCCAACTATTTTTCCTATCTCACTTAATGTACATTCTTTCCAAATTGCCATAATCTTCTCCCCCTAACTTATATACTTTTTATGTGCTATTTTAACATTACTTTGTTTTACCATTGCATATTGCAAGGTAGTATCTATTTTTTGATGTCCTAATAGATGTTGTAACTGCTCTATAGGCATTCCTTTATCTATAGCCATAGTAGCTAATGTTCTTCTAAACTTATGAGGATGAACTTTATGTATATTAAGTTCATGTCCAATATTACGAAGCATTACTTCTACACCACCAATACTTAAACGATTATGTGGTTCTCTTAAGCTTACAAATAATGCTTCATTGTTATCATTTCTTGAGTCTAGATAATGTTTTAAATGTAATTTTGATTGTGCGTCAAAATATACTATACGTTCTTTATCACCTTTACCTAAAACAATGCACTCTCGCTCATTAAAATCTATATCATTCCTATTAAGTAATACCATTTCACCTACACGCATACCTGTTGAAGCCAATAAATCAATAATTGCAAGATTTCTTAATTCTTTACAACTATCACGCATCTTTTCGAGATCTTCATCAGTATAAGTTTCCTTAACGGTTTTACTCGTTTTAATTTTATGTATTCTTCTAATAGGACTTTTAATAATATAATCTTCAGTTTCAAGCCAAGAAAAGAAACTAGATAAGATTCTACGAACATTATCTACTGTAACTTTGCTTAGTTTCTTCTCATTCTGGTATGTCATTAAATATTCTCTAAGATCATCTGTTGTTATATGTAACAACTCTTTATTAATATTTAATAACATTTTGTTGATTGTCACTTCGTAATAGTTTAAAGACTTTTCAGAACAACCTTCTATTCTTTTAGCATTTATAAACGCATTCAAAATATCAGAATTAGTTAAATCACTACTTGCGTGAGAATTATTCTCAACAACATCATATTTATCAAGAGATGTTGTTAAAACATCTCTTAACATATCTAATTGTTTGTTATCCAAGGAACTTAACATACCTTGCATAATACTAATAATTAATTTTTCTTTCATGTAATCCTCCTATAATATAGAGAGAATTACTTTTCAGTGGCTTCTCTTTTGATTAACTTCTGCCACTGGTAGAAGTTATTAATATAAACAATAATTTAGAGCAGCAAGCTCAGGCAATTTTTCTGAAAATGTTTCCAGATATATTTTCAGCCTCGGCATCCTCTTCTTTCCAAAATTTAATCGAGTTTTCAAATGGAAAGAAGCGGCCTGAAACAATCGGGAATATCCCCGTATATGGTGGTAATGGAGTCTTAGCATATACCAATCAATCAAATGCAGAGAATTGCGTCATTATCGGCAGAGTTGGAGCATACTGCGGAAATACTTTTCTTTGTCCTGAAAAGTGTTGGACAAGTGATAATGCAATACAGGCTAAAAGTAAGAATGAAGATTCCCCATTGTTTATTTATTATTTGTTAAGGAATGCTTCACTGCCTTCACGACACATTGGTACAGGTCAGCCACTGATGACACAGGCAATATTAAATGCTATTCCTGTCAATGAACCATCAACTCAGGAAATTAGGTCTTTTATAAATATATGCACGCCTTTGCATGAAACAATTTTTGCTAATGAAAAGCAAAATATATCATTAGCCCTTTTACGTGATACTCTTTTGCCAAAGTTGATGTCCGGTGAGCTTGATGTTTCGGACATTGATCTTTAAGCCACTAAATTATTATTTATAGCAGAATTCAGCACAATTTTCTCATCAATAGGCTCTAAGTATGACAGTATCTCTTTTTGTCGATCAATTGATGGTATATCAAATTCTAACCTATTGAGTGTTTCTGTTCTTAAACTTGGAATTGTTGTTCCTTCATTATATGTATTAAGATCAATTTGAGACATAATATAATACAAATACTTAGGAATTACAATGTCACGATTCACAACAGTGTAAAACAATGTATCAACTGTCCAAAACGGATGATCAACATATTTAACTTTTCCAATACTGCCTTTTCTTCCGATTAAAACTGATGGCTGAGAATATAATGCTTCTGTTGCATATCCCATTAAACCACCTGTACCATAAATAGGAATCGTGCCGTCCACAGATAACACTTTCTTCTGATTTTTACCATATTTAATTGAAACAAGTTCACTGAGCGCATATCGTCTATATTTCATACCCAATCGCCCCCAGTTTCTTACGGATTTCGTCCTCTAATTCGTGGGACTTTGCAAACATATCAGACAATTCGCTTGTTAATCTTGCCATCTTTTCTTCAAATGGTTCTCCATCATCTTCTACATCTTCTATTCCCACATATCTTCCTGGTGTAAGAATAAAATCCTGTTTTTCTATTTCAGCAATATCTTTTACAGCACAAAAACCTTTTACATCTTCTAATGTACCATTTTGATACTGTTCCACCGTATCTGCAATACGTTTAATTTCTTCATCAGATAAATCTCTATGTTTTCGATCAACCAAGTTTCCCATTTTTCTGGCATCTATGAAAACAGTCTTTCCTTTTTGTTTTTTGTTTTTTGAAATAAACCACAATGTTACCGGAATTGTCACTGAATAGAATAATTGAGTTGGCATCGCAACAATTGCTTCAACTAAATCTGCTTCTATTATCTTTTGTCGAATCTGACCTTCTCCACCTGTCTGGCTTGATAAAGCTCCATTCGCTAAAACAAGTCCAATCTTTCCATTAGGAGCCAAATGATGAATCATATGTTGAATCCATGCAAAGTTGGCATTACTTGCTGGAGGCAAACCAAATTTCCATCTTATATCATCTGTTAGTTTTTCTTGTCCCCATGGATGATAATTGAATGGAGGATTGGCTAAAATAAAATCCACTTTTAAATGAGGAAATAAATCTTCTGAAAAAGTATCTGCATGATAGGGTCCAAAATTTGCTTCAATTCCTCGAATTGCCATGTTCATTTTTGCCATTTTCCATGTATCAGCTTGTGCCTCTTGTCCATATACAGATATGTGTCCTCTATTTCCACTATGTGCTTCAATGAATTTCGCACTTTGAACAAACATTCCACCCGATCCACAACATGGATCATATACTCGACAATTATCAAACGGTCTTAACACTTCTACCAATGTTTTAACAATACTTTTTGGAGTATAGAACTCACCACCTGATTGCCCTTCTTTTGCTGCAAATTGTTGAATACAATATTCATAAGTTCTACCCAATAAATCTTTACTTTCATTCGCATCACTCATATCCATATTTGTAAAAATATCCACAACATCCCCTAAAACATTTTTATTTAAATCAGGATTTGCATAATTTTTAGGTAAAACATTTTTTAAAGAACCATTTTGTTCTTCAATTGCTCTCATCGCATCATCTATAATTATTCCAATTTCTGGTTTATGCGCATTTTGAGCTATATATTCCCACCGCGCTTTTTCTGGAACAAAGAAAATATTTTCCATTGTATATGCATCAATATCATCTTCGAATCCGTCCCCTTCTTCAACTAACTCCTGATATCTTTTTTCAAATGCTGTTGAAATATATTTCAAAAATATTAAGCCCACTATTACTTTTCTATAATCAGCAGCTGGTATATGTCCCCACAATACACAAGCCGCATCCCATATTTGTTTCTCAAAGCCTAAATTTGCATCACTTTTATTTGCCATATTTCGCTATCTCCTTTAATCATTATTTTATCACTTTATTTTAAACTTTGTACTTTCACCAGGCATTCATTTACTTTATCAATTTGTATTTTTAATTGATCCAGAATCCTTTTTCTCTCATCTAATAAACAATCTAAATCTTTATTTTCCGATAATTCCTCAAACGGTATAAATCTTTTAGGAATCAAATCCCACTCTGCCTCTTCAATCGTTTTCGAAGAAACACAAACCGATAATCCATTTACTTCTTTTTTATTCTGTATCATTGATACCAGCTCATTCATCTTATCCTCTTTTATTTCCGTAAATACTCTCTCTTTATTTATAAAGTCACTTTCAGAAATATCAATCATATATACATCTTCGTTGATCTTTTCTTTATTAATAACAAACAACACAGTAGATACATTTGTGTTAGGTCCAAATAAACCACTTGGCAATTGAACAACTGTATCTAGATATTTATTATCAACTAACCATTTCTTATATGCCACAGCTATTTTTGTTTGTTTAAAAGATAAGCCTGAAGGAGCTACAAAAACAGCCTTCTTTTTTACAATTTTTGAAATCAAATTATAAAAATATATGTCCGCTTCTCTATTTGTCTTATACTGTTCACCTGAAATCGATGTTATACAATCATTGATTTCCATATTATCCATAATTCTTTGTACAAATGGAGGGTTACATATGATTTTATCGACACTTTCATTGATAAAAATAGGATTTGTTAATGTATTTTCGTTTACTATAGTTACATTTTTAAAATCTAACAATTTGAAAATTAAAATCTGGCGTATATAAGATTCATAATTTATTTCTTGTGAATAAACATTATTTGTTTTCTTTATAGCATATAGCAATGATGATCCATTTCCTGATGCACAATCATATATTGATTCATTCTCTTTTAAATCCAGTAAATGAGACATCAGTAGATTCAAACTTTTAGGTGTCCCACTTTCTGCTTTTGGTCTTTCGTACTCTGCTACAAGTTTACATAGATCACTATAATCATCTATATTTTTTATTAACAGATTTCCATCATTATATACTTCTTTTATCACTCTTTGGATAACCTTTTCCGATACAATACGCAAATTAGATTCAAAATAATCTGCTATTTCTTTTCCTAATGTTAAATCCGTATAACGTATTAAATCTTCCTTTGCTACACTCACATCATAAACCAAAGATAGTGTTTTCAATTCAAATAATGGATTAAAAAATTCATGATTTTTATCAATTTGATCTAAATTTTCTAACAATAAAGTGATATTCACAAAATCTAAGTTTTCAGGAATGATTTTAATAAAAGCTCTAATCTGTTCAATTTTTTCTCTTTCCATATTCTTATTCCTCCTTTAATTCCTGCTCAATGAATCCTTCTATCAAATTTTTCTGGTTCTCCAGAAAATTTCTTACCAGTTCAATTTCTATTAATGATTCTATATACAAATTACCTATGGTTTCTTGTTTTTGTGTTTCTATATCTGGAATATCTATATTTTTGATAGATCCAATCTTTATAATTCTCATTCCTAATCCACTTATTTCATTGATTAATTTTTCAATTGTCTTTTTGTTATTTAATATCGCAAGAACATAATTTCTATTTATCTTTTCATTACATCGAATTAATGCACAAAAAGATGGAACAACCAGACCTTCATCTTTCTCTCTAATAATTGCTGAATCATATGGTGTTGATAACTTTATTACAATATCTCCTTTTTCCGTATACATTAATTTCGAACAATCCATTCCTTCTTTCAAAATGTTTTCTCCTAAATCTTTATGATAAATAAATCCATTATTTATTGATTTTGGAGTAATGACTTTAATACGAGTTCCATCCTTCAAACCTTTATCGCAAATTCGTGTTAAAATTTGCCCATTTTTTACATCTGCAATTTTTTCCAATCTCATTTTATATTCCTCCTGATGTCTCTTAAATATTTTTGTAATGTACGTACATTTCTTATTCGATTATATGTTATTCTTTTATTTTAAATATGTCAATATATTTCTTTAATTATTTTTGTAATGTCTTTACATTTCTTTTAAATTTAAATAGAAGAAAGAGAATCCTTTCAGATTCTCTTTATCGACTTGATTTATCGTATGGTATACCATCGGCTTTTGGAGCCCTTGAATTTTTAGAAGTAAAGGTCAAAATGATCAGACATACAATATATGGAAGCATATTATATACGGTTGAAGGAAGATGTAAAGCCACTAGTAATGGGAATCCTGTATAAACCGATCCTAATGCTCTAAACAATCCAAACAATACAGCAGAAACCCCAATTCGTAGTGGTTTATATTGTCCAAAGATCATTACTGCCATTGCCAGGAATCCAAATCCAGCCACTCCATTTTCAAATTTCCATTCAGATACACCAGCCAGGATATAAACCAATCCTCCCAGTCCTCCTAAAGCACCGGAAATCAGAACTCCAGACCAGCGCATTTTATAAACATCAATTCCCACTGAAGCAGCAGCCTGTGGATGTTCCCCACAAGACTGTAGACGAAGTCCAAATCTGGTTTTATACAATACAATAAAGGCAATAACAAGAATAATAAGTGCAATCAGCATAAACCAGTTGAATTCAAAATGTCCAAAACGAATGATAAAGCTCTTTTTCTGTTCGACATAAACCATCGTACTGGAAACATTGCTTGTGTTTTCTGCCATATTGACCGCTTTTACAATTACAGTCGCCAAAGCCAGTCCTAACATATTCATCGCGGTACCAATAATGGTCTGGTCAGCCTGCAAATTAACTGCTGAGAAAGCCAGTAAAATGGAATAGATCATTCCTGAAATCATGGCTCCTAACATACTGGCAATAACCAATGTAAATCCAGTGAAAGGTGCAAAGCGCATGACCATAGCCCCACCTAAAGCTCCCATAACCATGATTCCTTCTAAACCAATATTAATAACACCAGAATGTTCTGAATAACATCCACCCAATGCGACCAGGGTCAATACAGAGGCAAAAATTAAAGTATATTGAAGCAATAATACAAACGTTGTCATACTTTATTTACCTCCTTTCGATTCTCTTTTGTCCAGCCATTTATTCAACATCAGTTTAAAGAATGCGACAAATCCACATAGATAAATAATAATAGCAGACATCAGATCGGCAACCTGAGATGGATAAACGGATAAATTGATTGATGTTCCACCTAATGTAATATGCTGAATAAAATAAGATGAAATAATTGATCCAATCGGACTTAATCCACCTAAGAACGCAGCTGCAATTCCATTGAATCCCATACCCGGAACACTGGTTGTTCCAGTAGACCACTGTGTAATTCCTGTTAAATATAAACAGGCAGCAGCCAGTCCAGCCAAGGCTCCAGAAATAGCCATTGTCAGAATGATATTCTGATTTTCTTTCATTCCTGCATATTTGGCTGCGTTTTTATTCAATCCAGTCGCTTTTAATTCATATCCTAATTTTGTTTTTTCCAGTAAAATCCAAATCAGGATCGCAACGATGATTGCTAAAGGTATTGCGATAGTCGCATATTGAAAATTATTAAATAATTTATCAATTCCCAATGTTGGCAATATCGCCTGTGGCGCATTCTGTGCCATTTTTAAAGTATATGTCGAAGTGGATTCTTTTACATTAGACAATACCATGTTGGCAATATATAAAATGATCCAGTTTAACATAATCCCTGAAATAACTTCACTTACATTTCGATATGCTTTTAAAGCCCCTGATATAGCTCCTACTACAGCTCCTGCCAAAATCGCAAGGATCATACAGATAACCCAGTTCATATGCCAGGCTAAAGCTGCATATAAGGCAACCGTCATTCCTGCACAATACTGTCCCGAAGCCCCGATGTTAAATAAACCAACTTTATAGGCAAACAGTACCGATAAAGAACATAATAATAAAGGAGCTGTATTCACTAAAGTTGAACCTAAATTTTTTAAACGTAAATTTGCCATACTGGAATTCATCCAGTTTTTCAAAATGGCAGTAATAGCCTGTCCAGCCCCTGAAGGATCAATAGCCAGCAGCACAAGATATCCTATAATAATTCCAATACAAACACAGATCAGTGAACAAAGCAAAGCCTGTACAGAATCATTTCTTAACCAGTTCTTCTTTGATTTCATACACTCTTCACCTCATCTTTTTTCGCTCCAGCCATATACAGACCCAATTCTTCCTGTGTTGTCTTCTTCGGATCCAGTTCTCCTACAATTTCACCTTCAAACATCACTAAGATACGATCTGGAACATCCATTACTTCATCCAGTTCCAGAGAAACAAGCAACACTGCTTTTCCCTGGTCTCTTTGTTCAATCAGCTGTTTATGAATGGCCTCAATGGCTCCTACATCCACTCCACGTGTTGGCTGTACCGCAATCAGTAAATCTGGATCTCGATCAATTTCACGAGCAATGATTGCCTTTTGCTGATTTCCTCCTGACATAGACCGGGCAACGGTAATCGATCCCTGTCCTGAACGAATATCGTGTTCTTCAATCAGACCATCGGAATATTCACGAATTTCCTTACGTTTCAAGAAACCATATTTTGTCGTAAACTGCGATTCAAAATATCTCTGTAAAACTAAATTGTATTCCAGAGAATAATCCAGGACCAAGCCATGTTTATGACGGTCTTCTGGGATATGACTCATTCCATGAACGCTTCGATATCGGATAGACTGTTTTGTGATGTCTTCTCCTTTATAAATCAAAGACCCATTGGATAAAGGTTCCAATCCTGTAATTCCATAAACCAGTTCCGTCTGTCCATTTCCATCAATTCCTGCAATACATACAATTTCTCCTGCACGTACATTAAAGGAAACATGATTAACAGCATCTTTTCCTTTTGTTTTCGAAGCCACTGAAATATCTTTTACTTCCAGAATGACTTCTCCAGCCTCTTTTTCTTCTTTTTCAACATGGAAATTTACATTTCTTCCAACCATCATTGCCGACAGCTGTTCCATTGTAGTTTCATTTGTATTGACTGTACCTACATACTTCCCTTTTCTTAAAACCGTACATCGATCGGAAACTTCCATGATTTCCTGTAATTTATGAGAAATAAACAAAATTGATTTTCCTTCTTTTGCCAGATTCTTCATAATTTTCATCAATTCATGAATTTCCTGTGGTGTCAATACCGCTGTTGGTTCATCAAAAATCAGAATTTCACTGTCACGATATAACATTTTTAAGATTTCTGTACGCTGCTGCATACCTACAGTAATGTCTTCCACAATCGCATCTGGATCTACCATCAATCCATATCGATTGGATAAATCTACAATTTTCTTACGTGCTTCTTTCTTCTGTAAAAAACCATTTTTTGTTGGTTCTACACCTAAAATAATGTTATCAAGAACAGAGAAGCAATCCACAAGTTTAAAATGCTGATGCACCATACCAATTCCTAAGGCATTGGCATCGTTCGGATCTTTAATATCCACCTGTACACCATCTTTTTTTATGATTCCTTCTTCGGCCTGATAAAGCCCAAATAATACACTCATTAAAGTGGATTTCCCAGCCCCATTTTCTCCTAACAAGGCATGTATTTCTCCTTTTTTCAGCTGCAAAGTTATATTATCATTCGCAATGATTCCAGGAAATCGCTTTGTGATATTGAGCATCTCGATCGCATATTGCTCTGCCATTCTCTTTCCTCTTTTCTATATGTATTATTTTACTATACTTATCTGGATTCTTTTAATATTTTTTTAATTTGATTACAAATTAAATCAAACGCCACATCATTAAATCCACTATTGATCACTAAATCCGCCATTTGTCTTGTTGGCTCTACGTATAAAGCATGCATAGGCTTCACTGTATTTAAATATTGTGTAATGACTCCATTTAAATCTCTGCCTCTTTGTTCAACATCTCTTAAAATACGTCTTAAAATTCTTTCATCCGCATCGGAATCCACATAAATTTTAATATCAAATAAATTTCTCAATTCCTCATTTTCAAATAATAGAATTCCTTCTACCAGAATAACCGGTTTACTTTCAATGCATATAGTTTCTTCACTTCGATTATGATTACTGAAATCATAAACCGGACATTCAATGGTTTTCCCCTGTTTTAATAATTTTAAATGCTGAATCAGTAAATCTGTTTCTAAAGATGATGGATGATCGTAATTCACTTTCACTCTTTCTTCAAAAGTTGTATCAATCTGTTTCTTATAATAATTATCATGGTAAACAATTGATATCTGATCTTTAAAATAGGATTTTAATCGATTTGAAAAAGTTGATTTTCCTGATCCAGATCCCCCTGCAATTCCAATTAATGTTACATTCATAATTTTCATCTCCATTACCTTTATTATACTAAAAAAAAAGCTAAGAAAAACTCTTAGCTGAAATAAACATACGGATCTGACAATGCATCCACTTTAGAAACCTCCAAAGCATCAATAACTATAAAATTACGATTGTATTCCGAATTATACAATACATGGATCACTCCTTTTAAAAGCACCCAGTCATTCTGATTAAATGAAGAACGATCTACATTCCGTACCAGTATTCCACATAAAGACAGATCATCGGCACAGCATACCATCGCATATCGTCCCATAACCATTGCCTTTTTATCCCCTTGTACGGCACTGATGGCAATTCCTTTGATCTGTACCGTTTTGTTTTTATATTTATCTGGATTGTCCAATGCATCCATATAAAATAGACCATAATCATCATCTAATACTTCAATCACATCCGCATTCAGATCAAATGGCAATTCTTCAGGTGCCAGCTGATCTGTAACGGTTCCATCTAAAGATTCATAAATAATCTGAGCATTTTTATTGATGGCTTTTACATTATTACGGATAAAGCGTTTATTGGTCGCATCGGAACATCGATTAAAAATAATCAGATCCGAATAAACCAGCTGATTGAAAATCATCTGTTTCATATTTTGTGCATACATTTCAAAAGTCGATGCATCCACACAGGATACAATCTGCACAGTAATCCAGCCAATCGGCATTTCAGTATCCATAAATGGTTTGGTATCCCATGTACCATTAAATTCTATCAATATGCGATCGGGTTTATACTGTTTATTTAATTGTATGAACCATTCATAAGTAATATCTTCAAAAGAATCCACATAAACAATATCAGTTTTCCATTTTTTCAATTCTTCTTTTGAATATTCTTCCATTCCTTCTTCACAACAAATCAGTAAAGATTTTTCATTTTCCGTAAAATCAGGAGAAGATAATGTGTCTTTAATTAAAGTGGTCTTTCCACTTTCTAAAAATCCGGTAAATAAATAAACTGGAACTGTCATAATATCACCTAAATTTCAAATAAAGAAGCCAGTTTTTCTTCATTTAAATTTGAACCAATGACACAGATACGTCCTGTATATTGTGGATTCCCTTTTCGAATTTCACTTTCCTGTGGAACCATATCAAAATAGAACCACTCTTCTTCACTGGAAGCCACAATTCCTTTACATCGTAAGATTACACCATATTCTTCACTCTGTGAAAGTGTATTTAATATCGAATTCAACTGTTCCTTGCTGTATTTATGAATGGTTTCACTTCCCCAGCTGGTAAAGACTTCATCGGCATCATGATGGTGATGATGGCCACATTCACCTTCTTCATCATGATGGTGGTGGTGATGTCCACATTCACATTCTTCATCATGGTGATGATGTCCACATCCGCATTCTTCTTCATGGTGGTGGTGATGTCCACATTCACATTCTTCATCATGGTGATGATGATGTCCACATCCGCATTCTTCATCATGGTGATGATGATGTCCACATCCGCATTCTTCATCATGGTGATGATGATGTCCACATTCACATTCTTCATCATGGTGGTGATGATGTCCACATTCACATTCTTCATTATGATGAATAGATTCTAGTACTTTCTTTTCTTCCATCATTAGCTGATCTAAACTTTCTCTGGATTCCATTACATCCAGAATTTCTTTTCCTGAAATCTTATCCCAGTCCGTTGTAATGATTGAAGCATGATCGTTTAACGTTCTTAAAATATGAATAACTTCCTTTAATTTTTCTTCACTGACATCTTGTGTACGTGATAATACAATCACATTTGCTGATTCAATCTGGTTATTGTAAAATTCTCCAAAATTCTTTGAATACATTTTTACTTTTTTGGCATCCGCTACACAGACAAAGCTATTCATTTGAAGCTGTACATCTTCTTTAATTCTTTCAATGGCTCCAATAATATCGGATAATTTTCCTACACCTGATGGTTCAATCAAAATACGATCGGGATGATAATCTTCCACTACTTTTGTCAAAGCACTGGAAAAATCTCCAACCAGAGAACAGCAGATACATCCTGAATTCATTTCACGAATCTGTACACCTGCTTCCTGTAAAAATCCACCATCGATTCCAATCTCTCCAAATTCATTTTCAATCAATACAATCTGTTCATCCTGAAAAGCTTCTTTTAAACATTTCTTAATCAAAGTTGTTTTTCCAGCTCCTAAAAAACCAGAAAAAATATCTATTTTTGTCATATCCGTCCTCCTGACTTTAAATCTTTATAAGTAATACATAGTATAACGCAACTTTAAACGAATGATAAGTGAATTACCCACAAAAAAAAGACAAATGAATCAATCATTTGTCTGACAGTTCTGTATTGCCTGATTTATACTGTCTACCACATATGTAGACTGGTTTTGTACATCTTCTGGTGAATAAGTAAAAGAAAAGGAATAATCACACGATTCAAACATAGGAATGTCATTATAGTTATCTCCGATTCCATATAAAGTATCTATATTATAATGGTTTTTGATCCATTGACACGCTTTTCCTTTTGATACTCCTTTATTCACAATATCTACATAAATATCATTTCGATATACATCTATCCACTGACCAAAACGTTTTTTTATTTCATTCTGAATCTGAATAGCTTCCTCGATGCAATTTGCACGTGTTGAAATATTTAAAATATGTCTTTGGGGAATTGTGTCATAATCCACTATAATCTGAGGTGAATGTAATTCTTCAATTTCTTCATGAATCACATATATATCCTCACCCCCTACATGAAGATACATAGGATGCAGTTCATTAAATTGTTTTATCAGTTCACAGGCAATTTTATAAGGGATTTCACTTTCATACAGTACATTTAATTCTTTATCTAATATATAAGATCCTGTTGATGTGATATAAAAATCACTTTTAAAATGATCGTTTAAAAAATAAAGCATATGTTTAATAGGACGGCCGGTACAGATTCCAAAAAGATTATCTTTCTGAAACTGGTTGATTGCTTCTACATCTTTTGAATCAATTTTTCCATTTACATATAAAGTTCCATCAAAATCACTTGCCAGTGCTTTCATAAACCCTCCTAATAAAACTTAAACAATTCAATCAATAAGATCCATGCCATTCCATAATATGTAATGACGGCTACCAGATCATTTACCGTTGTGATCAATGGTCCAGAAGCAACGGCTGGATCCACTTTGATTCGATGAAAAAACATAGGGACAATGGTTCCCACTATACTTGAAATGATCATCGCAACCAGTAAAGCAATCCCTACACATCCACTGATACAGAATCCATGAAATACATCGTATCCTTTTAAAACTATTAAATAGATACCAATAAATAAGAAAGATAAAGATCCCAGTAAGAATCCGTTGCACAATCCGACTCTTGATTCTTTAAAAATCAGTCCAATTTTCTGTTTTCCACTTAAATTTTCATCCATTAATACACGAATAGTTACCGCCAGAGACTGGGTCCCTACATTTCCAGCCATATCCAGAATCAAGGACTGAAAACAGACAATGATCGCAACTTTTGAAACAACTCCTTCAAAGACACCAACCACACTGCTGACCAGCATTCCTAAAAACAGCAGAGCCACTAACCATGGCAATCTTTTTTTCATACTTTGTTTTGTCGTTTCGTTTAAATCTTCTTCGGCTGTTAAACCCGCTAATTTCGCATAATCATCACCCATTTCATCATCGACAACTTCGATGATATCCTGAGCGGTAATGATTCCTAAAATCTTCATTTCTGAATTTAATACCGGATAAGAATCTTCTGCATAATCTTTGATCCATTCAATGCAGTCGGATATTTTTTCACGATCGCTTACATAAGGATAAGAAGTCACAATCAGATCTTCTAATGCATCATTCTGACGAGCACATATTAAATCTTTTAGCGCAATGGCCCCACAGAAAGTATCTTCCTTAGATAAAACATAAATGGTCATAATATTATCGTTTTCCCCCGCCTGTTCCACTACAGATTTCATAGCCTGGCGAATGGTACTGTCTTCTTTGATTGACACAAAGTTTGTGGTCATATAGCTTCCAATTTCATCATCTTCATAAGACTGAATCAGACGAATGTCTTCTTTCGATTCATCATCAATCATTTCAATCAACTGATTCTGAACCTCTTCATCCATGTCTTCCAGTAAGTCCACGGCATCATCGGCATCCATGTTTTCAATGATTCTGGCAACACTATGCATATCCATTTCTTCCAGATAAAGATCTAGATCTTCAATATAGGAAAATATATCGGAAATCTGTTCTTCATCCATCAAAGAAATCAGTTTCTTACGTACATCCGGAGTTACTTCCTCAAAAGCCTGGGCAATATCATTATCATGATAATCTTCCAGTTTTTCTTTGATTTCTTCCTTTTCGAGGTCGCTATTTAATAACTCAATAATTTCCTGAACATAATGATTACGTTCTTCTAATACTTCTTTTTCTTCCATATTTGCCTCCTTTATTCACTTTTTTAACAGGGGCAATTCATCTTTATTTCGTTATCTGAAAAGAACAGACAACGGAATTTCTAAACATGAACTCGGCCCACAACTATCACAATTGTCCATTCTTTTTCACCTCCAGTAAGACATATTTATTATAAATTTGTTGAATGAAAAGTCAAAATAAAAAAGGATTTTCATCCCTTTAAAACATATTTTTCGATTCCAAAAGAAAGGCCATCTTTATTATTAGATGGAAGGATCACATTGGCTTTTTCTTTACAGTCTTTATGTCCATTTCCCATAGCCATTGAAAAATCGGAAACTTCAAATAAAGAAAGATCGTTCTGTCCATCTCCTATACTATATACCCATTCCAATTGAAGATGTTCCTTTAAAAACAATAAAGCTTTTCCTTTTGAAGAAAAATAAGAAAAGATTTCTGTATATCGATTTTCAGGCGCATTGGTATTGGCTTCTATTAAAGAAGGATATTTCTTTAATATATTCATCATCTGATAATGAATGGATTTTCTTAATGTATACATCTGAAAACATTCCACATCTTTTTTTGTATCCTTTAAATACGATTTTATTTTATTGACTTTTAAAAACTTTGTCTTATTATTTTTTCTAAGGAATTGATATAAAGTTCCAATCCATCCGGATTGTAAAACAATATGTCCATCGATGTTGGCACTTAAATAAAAAGAAGGAAGTTCTTCTAAAAAAGAGATGCATTCCTGATTTGGAATGGTAGCTTCATACATTTTTTCTTTTGTTTTAAAATTGTAGATTACCGCTCCATTTGAACAGATCACATAATCAATAAAATCACAATTATTTAACGATTCTGGAATCATATCTAAGCTTCTTCCTGTAACAGGAACGATAAGAATTCCCTGATTGTGTGCCTGTTTTAAAGCATTTAAATTTTTATCTGATATTTTATTCCATCTATTTAAAGTTGTACCATCTAAATCCACTGCTAAACATTTCATGGACTCATTATAACATAAGGAGGAAATTATGATTACACGACAAGAACAAAAGATTGAAAACACATGGAAACTGGAAGATATCTATAGTGATGACAGTCAGTTTGAAAAAGAATATGAATTGTTAGAAAAAGAACTGGATCACTTTCAGAATTATAAAGGAAAATTAGAACAGAATCGTATTCTATTAGAAGCTTTACAGGCTTATGAAACCATTAATTACTATTTTGGAAGAATTTATGTCTATGCCAATCAGAGAAATCATCAGGATGCCACAAACAGTACCTACCAGAATTTAAGTGGAAAAGCCCAGTTAATGGCGGTTAAAGTCAGTCAGAAAACTTCCTGGTTTGAAGTGGAAATATTAAAACTGGATTCCATTGATCATCCTGAATTAAAAAAATATCATCGCTTTCTGGAAATGATCTTTCGAAGAAAAGAACATGTACTGGATGAAAAAACAGAAGCCCTTCTGGCCAGAGCTTCCGATCTATCCAATACCGCAGATTCCATTTATTCTATGTTTAATGATGCCGATCTTCAATTTGAAGACTGTATGGATGAAATGGGAAACCCTCATCCTTTAACTCATGGAAATTATATTTCTTATATGGAAAGTAAAGATCGTACATTAAGAAAAAGTGCTTTTGAAAAGCTCTATAAAGAATATGAACAGTTTAATCATTCTTTATCCGCAATGTATTATGCCAATTGTAAACAGGCTTTATTTTTCAGTAAAGAACATTTATACAACAGTACATTGGAATGTGAATTGTTTTCAAATGAAATTCCTTTAGAAGTCTATGATAATTTAATTCAGACTGTACATGATCATTTAAATACTATGTATGAATATGTACAATTAAGAAAAGAAATATTAGGATACGAATCTTTACATATGTACGATCTATATGTCCCTTTAACTCCATCTATAAATAAAAAATATACGTTTGAACAGGCAAAAGAAATTGTAAAAGAAGGATTAAAACCATTAGGTCAAGATTATATTAATTTATTAGAAGAAGGATTCAACAATCGATGGATCGATGTTTATGAAAATAAAGGAAAACGTACTGGTGCCTATTCCTGGGGATGTTATGGATGTCATCCATTTGTTTTATTAAACTACAATGAAACTTTAAATGATGTCTTTACTCTTGCCCATGAAATGGGACATGCTCTACATACATATTATTCAAATTCCAGCCAGTTTATTTTAGACAGTGATTATCGCATCTTTGTAGCGGAAGTAGCTTCTACCTGTAATGAAAGTTTACTGATTCAGTATTTACTGAAAAATACAGAAGATAAAGAAGAAAAAATATATTTACTGAATTATTTACTGGATCAATTTAAGTCTACAATGTATCGACAGACCATGTTTGCGGAATTTGAAAAGATCACGCATGATTTAGTCAATCAAAATGAAGTTTTAACTAGTGATACACTAAATCAGATTTATTACGATCTGAATAAAAAATATTATGGAGATGCCATTTTCATTGATTCTCAAATTCAATATGAATGGAGTCGTATTCCTCATTTTTATACACCATTTTACGTATACCAGTACGCAACCAGCTTTGCGGCAGCGATAGCCATAAGTACAAAGATATTAAATCAGGAAGAAGGAATTGTCGATAAATATAAAACATTCTTAAAAGGAGGTTGTTCAAAAGATCCAATTTCTTTATTAAAACAATGTGGAATTGATATGTCTAAACCAGATGCCATAGAACAATCTTTAGAAGTCTTTAAACAATATGTACATCAATTAGAGGAATTAATTCATGAAAATTAAGATCAATGCTCCTGTTACCATTGGATTTGTATGTATCTGTTTATTTGTATTGTTTATCAATATGAGTACAGATTTTAATACATTGTCTTATTTTGTGACCTATAGAGATTCTTTAAGAAATCCAATGACATATATAAGATGGATTACCTATATATTTGGACACTCTGACTGGTCTCATTTTACCAGCAATATGACTTTTATTTTATTGTTGGGACCTATGATCGAAGAAAAATATGGATCAAGAAAACTATGTATCATGATAGGAATTACCGGTATTATCGGAGCTCTATTAAACAGTTTACTGTTTTCCAACACCGCGTTGTGTGGAGCCAGTGGCATTGTCTTTATGATGATGATCGTCTCCAGTATCACCAGTGTCAAACAGAAAGAAATTCCATTAACTTTGATTCTTGTCTTTGTGATTTTTGTTGGCAAAGAAATATACAGTGCTCTATTTGAACAAGATTCCATCTCTCAATTAACTCATATCGCAGGAGGCTTCTGTGGTGCCTATTTTGGATTAAAACGATAAGAAATTATCGTTTTTTATTCGAGATTGATCCTCTAGTCTATTCTAATAAGGGATGATCCCCTTAAAAGAAAAATGTGGTTTATGATATCGGTTTGTAATGACCATTCCGATATTGGAAACCACACTTCATTTATAGTCTCTTATTTAATTTTATATTGATCCAACCAGGTTTTTAGACTTTAGATTCTCTTCAATAATTCGATATTCCTTTTGAAGTAAAGTAAGACCATGGTATAACTTATCCTTGTCATTTATGAAACTTCTTTCTCTTTTTTATTTTAAATCTCAATCAAGATACTGTTGATATTTGTATTACTAAAATAAAACCCCTCAACATATGCCTTGACATCTTTTGAATGCAGCCAAATATACATTATGTTTTCTGTGGCTGACAGATAGCTAAAACAATGGGGATTGGATGAAAAATTAAAAAGGACAAAACACAAACCGGTATTGTAATTCCTAAATTATTTTGTGTTTCCTATCACTGTCTTTATTGTACTTTTGTATATTTCGCTTTTCTTCCTATATAAAAAATCCCACCTTTGTGGTTTCACATCGATGGGATAGATTTAATTATTTCGTGTATTTACTTCAGTGGGATGATATCCTTCTATCGCCTTAAATTGTTAATGAATTTTTATATTTTATAAATGAAACCAATTCCTCATTGCTTCGAGTACGAGTGAATAAATCAATCAGATTTTCCACTGCTTCTTCCTGTTTTAATCCATTTAAGCTTTTACGAATGACATTGATCGCTTCCAGTTCTTCTTTTGTCAGAAGAAGATCTTCTCTACGTGTACTGGATTTGACAACATCGATAGCCGGGAATACTCTTCGTTCCTGTAATTTTCGACTTAATACCAGTTCCATATTTCCCGTTCCTTTAAATTCTTCATATACGACATCATCCATTTTGGAACCTGTATCGACCAGTGCCGTTGCCAGTATTGTCAGACTTCCCGCTTCTCGAGTGTTTCGAGCTGCCCCAAAAAAACGTTTTGGCATATATAATGAAGCTGGATCTAGTCCTCCACTTAACGTTCTACCGCTTCCAGTCACCGTTAAATTGTAGGCTCTGGCCAGTCTTGTGATGGAATCCAGAAGAATCATGACATCTTCATTTAATTCCACCAGTCGTTTTGCTCTTTCAATTACCATTTCAGATACTTTCTTATGACGTTCTGGCTGTTCATCAAATGTGGAATAAATAACTTCTACATTCTTTCCCATAACCGTTTCTTTAATATCGGTTACTTCTTCTGGTCTTTCATCAATTAATAATATAATCAGATGCATTTCTGGGTTGGACTTTTGAACACTTAAGGCTATATCTTTAAGTAAAGTTGTTTTTCCTGCTTTTGGAGGAGAAACAATCATTCCTCTTTGTCCTTTTCCAATAGGAGACAATAAATCTACAATGCGCATAGATACCTTTGAATTCACATCCAGTTTAATTCTTTGATTGGGAAAAATCGGTGTCAGATCTTCAAAAGCTCTTCTGTTTTTCGCAATTTCCGGATCCACTCCATTGACTGAACTGATCCGAAGTAAGGCCCCATATTTTTCCGTTGCGGTTTTTTCCCGCATCTTCCCTAACAACACATCTCCTGTTTTTAAACGAAACCGCCGAATCTGACTGGCGGATACATATACATCATCTTCCCCTGTTAAATAATTGTCACATCGAATAAAACCATAGCCATCCATCACTTCTAAGATTCCATAGGCCATCTTTTCATCTTTTTTTTCTTCTTTTTCTTCCACTGACAACAATAAATCTATTAATTCCGCTTTTCGTAAAGCTGTAACATTTTTCAATCCTTTTCCTTTTGCGATTATTCTTAATTCCACTAAGGAAGTCGCTTCCAATTCTTCTTTTTTCATATCTACCCTCTCATTCTTTTCTATTTTACACTTTTTTTCTACTATTTTTCAATTTATCTTATATAATAAATACGGTATAGGAGGAAATTACTATGAAACCTGTTAAAGAAGGAAAAGTACGTGAAATCTATGATAACGGAGAAAGCCTGATCATGGTTGCGACCGATCGCATCAGCTGTTTTGATGTCATCTTGAACAATACCATTTCAAAAAAAGGAACCGTTTTAACACAAATGTCTAAATTCTGGTTTGATATGACAAAAGATATTATCCCAAATCATATGATCAGCGTTGATGTAAAAGATATGCCTGCATTTTTCCAGCAGGAAAAATACGATGGAAATTCAATGATGTGCAAAAAGCTCGAAATGATTCCAGTGGAATGCATTGTTCGTGGTTATATCACAGGAAGTGGATGGGCCAGCTATCAAAAAGATGGAACCGTTTGTGGAATTAAACTTCCAGAAGGTTTAAAAGAATCGGATAAATTACCAGAACCGATTTATACACCAAGCACAAAAGCGGAAATTGGAGACCATGATGAAAATATCTCTTTTGAACAAAGCATCGTTCATTTAGAAAAAGCTTTTCCTGGAAAAGGAGAAGAATATGCCACAAAGATTAAAGAGGCAACCATTGCTTTATATAAAAAATGTGCCGATTATGCCTTAACTCGTGGAATCATCATTGCGGATACAAAATTCGAATTTGGATTGGATGAAAATGGAGAACTGGTACTGGCAGATGAAATGTTGACACCGGATTCTTCTCGTTTCTGGCCAGCAGATGTATATGAACCAGGTCATTCACAGCCATCATTTGATAAACAGTTTGCTCGTGATTGGTTAAAATCCAACAAAGATCACAACTGGACTTTACCAGAAGATGTCACTCAAAAAACAATTGATAAATATCTTCAGGTATATAAAATGTTAACTGGAAAAGAATTATAAAATTAAAAGGGGATCGCTCCCCTTTTCTTTATCCTCCAATGGTATATTCTATATGTTTTTCTTCTGCATATTTTATTGCGCTTTGAAGTATCGTTTCATCCAATTCTTTTAAGCTGCATTCATAGCTAAGTCCTAATTGTTCATATTTACTGACTCCTAAAATATGATATTTTAAAAAATCAATCTGAATACAGTGAATTGTACTGGCAAAATCAATTCGCTTTTTTATATCTTCTAACTCATCATTGAACTCTGGAACCAATACCATTCGAACAATCACTGGTTTTCTTATCTTTTTCGCATTCTCTAAAATCTGATCATTTTTTATTCCTGTGCATTTTTTATGAAGAAGTGCATCATATGCCTTGATATCCAGTAAAATCAGATCCACTTCATCCAATACAGGATGATAAGGTAAAGCACAGGCTGTATCTAAAGTGACATGAATTCCATATTTATGCAGTTTTTTTGTGCATTCATACACAAAATCCGCCTGTAATAAAGCTTCCCCTCCTGAAAATGTAACTCCACCATTGCTTTGACTGTAATATTCTTTATCTTTTAATAAAATTTGAACCAATTCATCGCTATCCATCCATTTTCCTACATTTTCATACGCTTCAAAAGGACAGATTTCTTCCAGTTCTTTTATTTTTATACATTGACTTCGATTGATTTTAACTCCTGTCGTATCCCACTGTATCCCTTCATAAGCTAAACAGGAACCACAACGATGACATTTTTCTTTATGATACATAACCTGATCCGCTTTTAATAATTCTGGGTTTGCACACCATTTACATCTTAAATTACAACCCACCATAAATACCGTTGTTCGAATCCCAGGTCCATCTTTAGTGGAATATCTTTGTATTTTTCCAATTAAACCATTCATAGAAAAAGTATATCAAATTCCATAAAAAAAAGACAAGGATTGCCTTGTCCATATTCACTTGTATATTATTATTATTTTTTCTTTATTTTAGAAACATCTGTGATTTGTTCACTTACATATTTTTTCTTTATTCTGTTTCTATCTCCTTTTTATTTGCGCATCCTCTTACATCCTATGGTGGAACCATCTTCTTTCCCTTCTTTCTTTTGTTTATTTCTGATTTCATTATAAATTATAAATAAAAGAAGAAAAGAAAAACGGAAAACTTAGTCTTTAAATTGTCCAAATAGGCTTTACATTCCCTATTTATTGTTTTACACTATCAAATGTAAAGTTAATACAACGTCTTTGGGGCAGAGTGAAAGTCTCTACCGATGGTATAGTCCATGAACCTTTTATAGGCCGAATCTGTGAAATTCAGATACCGACGGTTAAAGTCCGGATGAGAAAAGACAGAAATTCTTCTGATTTTTTGTGTGCCCTGTTGCACACTTTTTTGATTTCAAGGCGTTCTTTAGCTTTTATGAATTCAAGGAGGAAAAGAAATGAAGAATTCACGTGTTCGCACAATCACTATGGCAGCTATTATGGGAGCTGTGGCTTTTATTCTACAATTTTTTAGTTTTAATGTTCCTTTTTTATCTCCTTTCGCAAATTTTGATTTCTCTGCTTTACCAGAAATCATGGGAGGATTTATTCTTGGTCCAATTGGTGCAATTGAAATTATTGTGATCAAATTAGGACTGATTTTAGCTTTTAAAGGAACTACTTCCCTGTTTACTGGTGAAATTCAGAATTTTATTTTAAGTTGTGCCTATGTTTTACCAGCCATTCTTTATTATCGTAAAAATCGTACGAAAAAAGGAGCCATTACAGGTTTATTACTGGGAATTATTATAAGCGTCGTGATTGCCATCTTCACAAATTTATATTTGATCTTTCCAGCCTATATTTATTTATACGGTATGAGCTGGGATCAGATTTTAGGAATCTGTGCGGCTGTTAATCCATATATTTCCACAAAGATATCCTTTGTTGCTTTCTCAGTGATTCCATTTAATTTAATTTCCAGATGTACAACATCCATTATCACTTTCTTATTATACAAAAAAATATCAAAACCAATTAAACATTTTATACAGGAGTAATTTATGAAATTTAGTATTGATAAAAATTTAACGTTTGAACAAGCTGTAGACATCTTATTTGAAAAACTGGAAAATTGGAAAATCATGGCCTTGGCCAGTTGTGTGGATAACTATCCAATGGTTCGTAACGTATCCTGCTTATTCTACGATCAGAAAATTTATTTTAAAACCGATAAAAATTTTCGAAAAACGCAACAATTGTTTCAAAATCCTCATGTAGCTTTATGCTGGTCAGGGGTACAGGTTGAAGGAATCTGTGAAAATAAAGGATTGGTCATCGATGAACCCGATCGTCGATTTGAAAAACTTTATAAGAAATATTTATGGGGAAGCTATAATAAATATTCCCATGAAGACAGTGAAATCTTAATTGAAGTAACTCCAAAATTTGTTGAAATCTGGGATACAAGCAGTGATAACTATGCTTATCAGATTTTTATTCATTTTGATACAAAGGAAATTGAAGTTAAACAGTATGACCAGAACTAAAGTCATTACTTTTCTTTCTTTCATGATTTCCATCTCTGTGATTTTACAATATATAGAAATATCGATTCCATTTTTACCTTCTTTTTTAAAGTTGGATTTTTCCGATGTTCCTCAAATTCTTACAACGGCTCTATTAGGACCCTGGATGGGAATTCTGGTTTCTCTTTGTAAAAATGGAATTCATTTATTTATTTCTCAAAGTGGATTTATCGGAGAATTATCCAATTTTATATTAGGTGCTTCTTTCTGTCTGATATTTGGTTATATATGGCCTCATTCAAAAAAAGCAGGAATTCTACTGGCTTGTATTTTTATGGCTTTTATGAGCTATTATTCCAATTATTATTTAATTTATCCTTTATATTATAAAGTTGGATTTTCTCAATCCGCTATATTGTCCATGTATCAGCTGATTGTACCATCTATTTCAAATCTTTCTCAGGCTTTATTGGTATTTAATGTTCCTTTTACTTTTATAAAAGGATTGTTGAATACAGGAATCTTTCTATTGATTTTTTCTCGAATTCGACATTTAAGTCGACTTTAATATCAATATGGTTTATAATTTGCTTGCGAAAAAGGAGACAAACATGAAAGAACTACAATTAAAATATGGATGCAATCCAAATCAGAAACCATCCAAAGTTTATATGCAGGATGGAAGTGAACTTCCTATTACCGTATTAAATGGAAAACCAGGATACATCAACTTATTAGATGGATTAAATGGTTGGCAATTGGTAAAAGAATTAAAACAGGCGACAGGTCTGGCAGCTGCCACTTCTTTTAAACACGTTTCTCCAGCTGGAGCCGCTGTAGGTCTGGAAATGGATGATGTTTTAAAGAAAATATATTGGGTAGATGACTTAGGTGACCTATCCCCTTTGGCTTGTGCTTATGCTCGTGCTCGTGGTGCAGACCGTATGTCCTCTTTTGGAGACTTTATTTCTTTATCCGATCCATGTGATGTAGATACCGCTCGTTTAATCAAACGTGAAGTATCCGATGGAGTTATCGCTCCAGGTTACAGCCCAGAAGCTTTAGAAATTTTAAAACAGAAGAAAAATGGAAATTATTGTGTTCTTCAAATCGATGAAAACTACATTCCTGATCCAATTGAACACAAACAGGTATTTGGAATTACATTTGAACAAGGTCGAAACAATTTAGTCATTAATAAAGAATTATTAAATGAAGTGGTTACCGAAAACAAGGACATTCCAGACAGTGCCAAAATTGATTTGATGATTGCTTTGATCACATTAAAATATACACAATCCAATTCCGTATGTTTTGCCAAAGGTGGACAAGCCATTGGAATTGGAGCCGGACAGCAGTCTCGTGTTCACTGTACTCGTTTAGCGGGTCAGAAAGCGGATAACTGGTTCTTACGTCAATGTCCAAAAGTATTGAATCTTCCATTCAAAGAAAACATTCGTAGAGCCGATCGAGACAATGCCATTGATTTATATATCGGAGAAGAATATATGGATGTATTGGCCGATGGTGCCTGGGAAAAAGTCTTTACCGAAAAACCAGAAGTCTTCACAAAAGAAGAAAAAAGAGCCTGGCTGGATCAGATGCAGGATGTCGCTTTAGGTTCCGATGCATTCTTCCCATTTGGAGACAATATCGAAAGAGCTCATAAATCTGGAGTAAAATACATTGCTCAGCCAGGTGGTTCCGTTCGTGATGACAATGTCATTGATGTCTGCAACAAATATGGTATGGCAATGGCCTTTACAAAGATTCGTTTATTCCACCATTAAGATTATCTTTAATGATAATCTTTTTTTTGTTAGAATATAATTTATGAAGAAAAAGAAAAGAAAAAATGTACTGCATCGTTATTTGATCCTGATTCTGATTTTTTTGATTATTGTCTGGATATCCATTTTTCTATTGTTTGGAATCTATCGTTTATTAACAAAAAATTCCGTTCTGTATAATCCAGATCAGTTTATTGTCAACAAAGATGGAAGGATGACATTTGACAACAATCTCTATAGCACCAAAACAGGAATTGATGTTTCTTCTTTTCAAAGAGAAATTGACTGGAAACAGGTAAAAGAAAGCGGTATTGACTTTGCGATCATCCGCTGTGGATATAGAGGTGCTACTGAAGGTAAACTGCATGAAGATACTATGTTTAAAGAAAATATAGAAGGAGCTCTTAAAAATAATATTGATGTGGGAGTCTATTTTTACAGTACAGCCACTACAGAAAAAGAATTACAGGAAGAAATTGATTTTGTACTGGAATTGATTCAGGATTATTCTTTAGAATTTCCTGTATGTTATGACATGGAATATTTTAATGAGAACGACCGCCTTGCCAGTTTATCCAAAGAAAAGAAAACCCAGTTTGCTTTAGATTTCTGTAAAGCCATGGAAAAAGAAGGATATCGAACTTTAATTTATGGAAATAAACATTGGCTGGAAAATGAATTTGATCTGGAAAAAATCAAAAAATATGATTTATGGTATGCCGCTTATATTGAAAAACCTGAATTAAATGCTCATTTTAAAATGTGGCAGTATTCCAATTCTGGTCAGATTGATGGAATCAGTACAAATGTAGATTTAAATTTATATATCGAATAGGAGTTTATATGAAAGCTTTTATTGTTTTATTTTTATCCGTTCTTTCCTTTTTTATCAGTCTGATCTTCTTAACGAAAAAAGAAGAAAAGATAGAAAAAAATATTACTTCTGATTATTGTACAAAAGGAAAATTAAAAACCTGTTTAGTCAAAAAACATGCGATTAAAGAAGAAGATACATTTACAGTTTACAACGCGAAATATCAGTATAAAGTTAATAAGAAAATCTATTTGATTACAATACAGTATGAAATCAGTCAGAGTGATGAAAAAACACAGATTCCTGAAATCGTTGATATCTATTATAATAAAGATCATCCAAAATGGGCTATTGTGAAAAGTTCATTAGAACCTTTAGAAACATCTCATGCTTTACTTCCTTCTATATTGTTCGCAATCTTCATTTTTCTGATTTTAACACATTTTATAATTGCTCCTATCATTTAAAAAAAGGCAGAATTTCTGCCTTTTATTCTTTTCCATTCCAGCAATATGTACACATTTTACAATGTTCCATTCCAACCGAATCCAGCATATCATCTAAACGATGGTATCTTAAAGAAGTGAAATTTAATTTTTCACAGATCTTATCGATCATCTTCTGATATTTTTCACTGTCTGGATCGGCATATTCCTGTAACAATTCTTTTGTGACATTTTCTTCTCCTTCCAGCTCATTGATAACACGACGGGCAATCAGTTCTGTTTCCGATGAAGAACGAGAGAAATTCAGATATTTACATCCGAATAATAAAGGTGGACAAGCTGGTCGAATATGTACTTCTTTAGCTCCACTTTCATATAAGAATTCGGTTGTTTCTCTTAATTGAGTTCCACGTACAATGGAATCATCAATCAAAAGCAGTTTCTTTCCTTCAATCAGTTCATGCACTGGAATCAGCTTCATCTTGGCAATCAGATTACGCTTTGTCTGAATCGTTGGCATAAAGGAACGAGGCCATGTTGGTGTATATTTAATGAAAGGTCTTGAGAAAGGAATTCCAATTTCATTGGCATATCCCACTGCATGAGCAGTACCCGAATCTGGTACACCCGCAATGACATCTACATCAATTCCTTTATCTCTTCTTGCCAAAAGCTTTCCACAGTTGTAACGCATTTCTTCTACGTTAACTCCTTCATAAGTCGCAGAAGGATATCCATAATATACCCATAAGAACGTACAGATTTTCATATCTTTACCTGGCTGAACCAGTGTTTTACATTGATTTTCATCAAAGAAAACAATTTCTCCTGGACCCAATTCACGATCCAGTTCATATCCCAAATTCAAAAACGCAAAGCTTTCAAAAGTGGCACAGCGAGAATCTTCTTTCTTTCCTAAAATAACTGGTGTTCTTCCCAATTTATCTCTTGCCGCATAGATTCCTTTTTTTGTTAAGATCATTAAAGATAAAGATCCTTCAATTGTATCCAATGCGTATTGAATTCCTTCAATAAGATTGTCTTTCTGATTGATCAAAGCTGCCACCAATTCTGTTGAATTGATTTCTCCATTGCTCATTTCAAAAAAATGAGCTCGATTTTTTAATATATTGTCAATAATTTCCTGAGCATTATTAATTTTACTGGTTGTTGTAATCGCGTAAGTTCCATGAATGGATCGTATTAATATAGGCTGTGCTTCAAAATCTGAAATACACCCAATTCCCATTCTTCCTTCCAATCCATCTAAATCGTGTTCAAATTTAGTACGGAATGGTGAATTCTCAATATTATGTATTGATTTTCTAAACCCTTTGTCTCCATAAGTTGCCAAACCCGCACGTCTGGTTCCTAAATGTGAATGATAGTCTGTCCCAAAATAAAGATCAAATAAACAGCTTTCTTTTGAAGCTACCCCAAAAAAACCACTCATATTGTCCTCCTCATATTTTTTCCAAATATATTATACTCATTTTAGGTCTAACCACCAATAAAAAAATAGAAGTGATTGACTCACTTCTAAGAATTCACAATTCGATAATAAACTCTAGATGTCTGTATATACATAAATATATAAACCATCGCAAAAATCATAAAAGAAATACAAGTTACTATGATATATAGATTTGTATTGGTAAGCTGTAATAAAACCAGTAATTTACGAATCATCGGAAAGGCAAATGCCAGATGAATTCCTGTCATAACCAAAGGAAGGAAAAATAAAGTTAAAACCTGTGAATTAACGGTTCTTTTAATATCCATTTCATCCAATCCCACTTTTCGCATCACTTCAAATCTTGATTTATCCTGCAATCCTTCACTGATCTGTTTATAATACATGATCAATACAGTCGCTATCAAAAACAGTATACTGACAAAGATACCAATAAATAAGAAACCTGCATAAATGGACAACATAAATTTTGCCGCAATGTCTTTTCCTTCATAACTTGTGATAATATCTTTTGCACGTAAAGTTTCATAAATTTCATTTTCCACTTCCAGTTTATTGACACCCTCTTTTAAATTGATACAAATGCTTTTCCCAATGTAAGAAGCCTGATTTCCATAATAGTCCTGATTTAATTTTTCCAATGCCTCCAATGTTTCTCTTGAATCAACAACCACATCGTACGTATCTAAGCCTGTCATCACCGTGATTGGTTTCATTTCAGCTGAAATCTTACCTTTTACTTTAAAGCTCATGTTTTCAATTTTTAATTCTTTTAAATCTTTCTCACTTATCAATACTTCATCTTTATCTAGTTTAATCTTTTCACCTGTATATTTCTCATACGTTTCCAGATCCATAAAATTCAGGTTGAATAAATTGGAATAATCTATGTCATCTACTTTATCCTGATCCAAGATAAAGGAATTATCTAAACGATACGCAGAAAAAATTAGAACATCCACTTCCTGTTTGCTTTCATAATATTTTGAATAATCTTTTAATACATTCTGCAGCTCATCGTTATCAATATATTGTCGTATACATATATCATAAGGATACATCGCATATAGATTTTCTTTAAATCCGATCCATAAACTGACAGTAGAAGATAAAGCCACTAAGATCATAGTGGATAAAATACAGATATTTGCCAGTCCAATTCCATTTTGACTCATTCTATATTTCATATTGGATACATTGATAAAGTGACTGGTTTTATAATAATACGATTTGTTTTTTTGAAGAAACTTTAATAAGGTAATGCTTCCATAGGTGAATAGAAAATAGGTTCCAATCACAACTAAAATAACCGCTACAAAAAAGAATATAAAAGCGGAAATAGGATCTTTTACAGTAATAGACAGTACATAACCTGCTATCAAACATACAAAACCAATTAAAGCGAAAACCCATTTATTTTTTGGTTCTTTCTGTCCTTTCTGATCTTGATGCAGTAATTCAATCGGATTTAAGATTTGAATTCGTAAAATGGAAAACAAATAAGCACATATGAAAATGATTCCAAATAATAAAAGACTAAAATAGATTCCATCTATCGAAATATAAAATCCAAATTGAATCTCAAGAGAAAAAACTTTTAGGATCAGTAAATACAGACCTTTATCCAATAATATACCCAATCCAATTCCAATTATTAAACAAAGGATAGATACAATAAAGGTTTCATAAAAGACAATCAGATTGATATGTTTCTTCTCCATTCCCAGAATATTATATAAGCCAAACTCCCTTGTTCTTTGTTTCATTAAAAATCCATTTATATAAAAGATAAAAACAATAGAAAATAAAGCAATCACGATCACTCCAAAGCGAAGCATCAGCTGCATTTCATCCCCACCCATCATTTCCTGTATATTGGGATTCATTGCCAATGAATAAATGGTATAAAAAGTCATAACCATGAAGATACAGGAAATCATATAAGGTAAATAATACTGTTTATTATTTTGTATATTCTGTAAGGCCAGTTTTCTATACATGGAAAGCACCACCTGTACTCATAACTGTTAACGTATCCGATATCTGCTGATACATTTCTTCTTTTGTTTTCTTTCCTTTATAAATCTGATGGAATACCACACCATCTCGGATAAACAAGACACGAGACGCATAGCTGGCTGCTAAAGTGGAATGAGTAACCATCAATATTGTCTGTCCATTTTCATGAATCTGTGTCAACAGATCCAATAGATCTTTTGTGGACTTTGAGTCTAAAGCTCCCGTTGGTTCATCTGCAAGAATCAGTTCGGGATGCGTAATCAAAGCTCTAGCCAAAGCCACCCTCTGTTTCTGTCCTCCTGATATTTCATAAGGAAATTTATTTAATAAAGAAATGATTCCTAAAGAAGTGGCAATCGGATTTAATCTTTGTTCCATTTCCGATACGCTGGTTCCATTTAAAACCAGAGGAAGTAAAATATTATCTCGATTGGAAAATGTATCCAGTAAATTGAAATCCTGGAACACAAATCCTAAATGATTTCTTCGAAAGGAAGACACTTCTTTTGAAGAAAGATGCGTAATGTCTTTTCCATTTAAAATGACTTTTCCACTGGTTGGTTTATCTAAAGTTGCCAGTAAATTCAACAAAGTGGTCTTACCCGATCCAGATTCTCCCATGATCGCAACAAATTCTCCTTTTTCAACACTGAAATTGACATTTTCTAATGCCTGTACCTGTACATTTGAAAATCGAGAAGAATATATTTTCTTTAAATTCTTTGTTTCTAAAATATTCATAAACTTTCTCCTTTTTTTGACAATTACAGTTTAAAAAAAGATAGTCTGTTTAACTATCGATTTTCCTTACATGTTTCTAACAAAAATGTAATATACACTTTTGTTCCTTCATTTAATTTTGATTCTATAGATATTTCATGATTTAAAGACTTACATATTCCTTTACATAAATACAATCCCAGCCCACTGGCTTTATGGTCCATTCTTCCATTGTATCCTGTAAATCCCTTTTCAAATATACGATGCAGATCTCCCTGTTCAATTCCACAGCCATGATCTTCAATAACTAAAGAAGACGCTTTAAAATAAATATGAATGCTTCCTCCTTTTTTTGAATATTTGATCGCATTGGATAAAATCTGCTGAAGGATGAACACAAACCATTTTTCATCGGTTAATATCTTTTTATTTGTCTGTTCAAAGTTCATCGAAAGATTCATTGAAACAAATTCATACGCAAAATAATGAATGGATTTTCGAATCATAGTATCCAAATCATAAAATTGAAAAAGATAATCCGTCTGTTTACTGTTCATTCGAATATAAGCCAAAGTCATATCGGTATTCTGGTTCATACGAAACAATTGGCTTTTACATGCCTTCACATCAATCGTATCACTTTCTAACAGCAGTTTCATAGCTGCAATGGGAAGCTTCATCTGATGAACCCAGATGGAAAAATAATCTTCAATATTACGAATCTGTTCTTCTAAAGAATCATTCTGTCCAATAAGATTCTTTTCTCTTTGTTCAAATGCCTGTACCAGATTCATTTCCAGTAAAGAACCTTCAAATTCAATTTTATCTTCTCTTTTTAAATATTCTATCTGTTTTAATTTTTTATTATAAAAATAAAAATCAATCAAAAGAATACAGATAAAACATATACTGATCAATAGATAACCATATAATAATGCATCAAATGGTAAAGAATATAAATAAAAAATCAAAAAGAAAGCCATAATAATAACTATAAATAAGATTATAATTTCTTTTCGATCTTTTATATATTTCATATACTATACCCTAATCCTTTTTTTGTTGAAATAAAATCAACAATTCCAATCTTTTCCAGTTTTTTCCGTAATCGATTCACATTGACATTTAATGTATTTTCATCCACATAAAAATCCGTTTTCCATAAATATTCCATTAATTCTTCTCTTTTTACTACTTTATTTTTATGTTCCAATAAACACGTTAAAATACGGGCTTCGTTTTTTGTTAATTCAATGGTTTGTCCCTGATAAGAAACTTCCAATGAATCCACTGAAAATAAAACACCTTTATGTTCCAATGTCATCGCTTCACTAAAATCATAACAGCGTCTTAATAAAGCTTTGATACGATAAGCCAGGATCTGAAGATCAAACGGCTTTATGACATAATCATCTCCACCTTGATCCAAAGCCATAACCATATTCATATTATCTGAAGCCGAACTGATAAAAAGAATGGGACAATTCGACGTTTCTCTTATTTTCTGCGTCCAATAATATCCATTAAAGAATGGTAAAGATATATCCATTAAGACAATATGAGGATTTTCCTGTATAAATTCATTATATACATTTGAAAAATCTTGAATCAGACAAACGTCATAATTCCAGGACATTAAAAATTCTTTTAATTTAGAGGCAATTATATAATCATCTTCTACAATCATTACTTTATACATGATTTCATTTTATCATAACTTATGAATTCAATATATCCATTATTTCTTTTCTCTTTGTACCAATCAATAATTCCTGTTTATATTTTTCATACAAAGGAATTTCATTTTCAGATAAAAAGATTGCACATTGACTCTGTAGAGATAAACCTGTCACAAAAATAACCATCTCCTGTCCATTTGAATACAAAGAATCCAGATATTCAAAACAGGAATTCATAGACTGTATACAGTTTTCTTCTGTCTTTTCCACTTCTTCTTTATATTTTAAGAAAGATTCTTTTGCGTTTAATTCCTTTTCTTTTAAATTCTGTATCCATTGATTCACCATACAATATCTATTTTTTGTGATAAATTCCGATTTATACTGATTCTGATTTTCCAATAAAGCTTCCTGAATACATAAAGAATAGCTTTTTGTATCTTTATTTTTAAAATAATTTTTTAAAAATTCATATCGATAATCCAATTGATCTTTCTTTTCATATAAAGTTTGAATCCGCTGAAATAAACCATCCAGCAATAAATGAATGACCGATAATCTTTCATCAAAAGAAGCATTAAATCCCCGTGCATATAAAGAAGTCGATATCTTTCCATTTAATATATTTTCAATACCATAATCTTCTTTATATTTTCGATATAACGTATAATACGAAGCCATATCTTCACTGATATCCCGATCGTGTAAATATTCATAGATCACATCTTCTGTAATCTGTATCTGTAAAGCTTCATATCGTTTCATTAAATACGACAGATCTTCCCATCCTCGAGCCGTCACAAAGCGAAGCCCATCCACATCATTTTCCACATGATAAAAATGAGAAGGTTTTAAATCCAGATAACTTAATATACAAGGATGTATCTGATTGGACAATGCGTATTCTTTCCATACATTCAAATCCTGTTCGACATTCAGATAGCGAACTCGATCTAAAGTCACCATATCAAATTCACGAACGGATTTATTATATTCCATTGGATTTCCAGCTCCTGCAATGATCCATCCTTCCGGTATTGCCTGATTTCCAAATGTTTTTCCCTGTAAAAACTGAAGCATAGTAGGCGCTAAAGTTTCGGAAACACAATTGATTTCATCAATGAATAAAATTCCTTCTTTTACACCCGTTTCTTCCATCTTCTGATAAATACTGGCAATGATTTCACTCATTGTATATTCCGTTACCGATACTTTTTTTCCATCAAATTCTTTTTCCACAATAAATGGAAGACCCACTGCACTTTGTCTTGTGTGATGCGTGATTGTATAGCTTACCAGTCCAATCTTACATTCTTTGGAAATCTGTTCCATGATCTGTGTCTTTCCAATGCCAGGAGGACCAATCAATAATATAGGTCTTTGACGTATGGAAGGAATCTTATATTGGTTGTATTCATCTTTTTCAAGATAGACTTTAATTGTATTTTTTATTTCTTCTTTTGCCTGTTTAATATTCATGTTACCCTCCTAATATTTCAATGGGATCCATTCTCTGCGAAATCGCCCATGTCGGAACTAAATTTCTATCATAATCCTCTAAGAATAAAAATGCACATTTATAATTGGGTCTTCTTTTTGGATATATCCCTTTTCCATCTGTAAAATAAAGTAAAGCCGATACTTCTTTGCAAATCCCCTGTTCCATACACTCATTCACATAATCAAAAACAGGGCGAAAATCAGTCCCATTTCCTCCAATTACCGTAAAAGATTCTAAAAATTCATCCATCTGATCAAAAGAAGTCAGTATTTTATGATCCTGTACTCGATTGTCACATTGTATAATATGAATTTTACTGTTTGAAAAAAACACATTTGATTTTAAAATCGCAGATGTTTCCTTCAAAAAGTTTTTTATTAAATTTCCACTTGTTGAATACGATGTATCTAAAACAATCACCAGTTCCGGTATTTTTCTTTCTTCTTTTGTTTCTATAGGTTCAATTAAAGGAAGATTCTTATATAAACGTAAACCATACGTATAATAAGATAAATCGTATTCATCTTCATTTATTTTTACTTCTTCTTTTAAAACCATAAATTTTTTTAAGAATTCACGATAACTACGTTTTGATTCCGCCATTTTGATTTGCCAACTGTAGCTACCCTCTTCTTTTCCATCCATCTTATTTTTATTCTGTAAAGAAGACTGTATAGCTTTCTGTTTCCAGCTGTTCTTTAAATTCTGATTTCCAATGGATTGTGACTCTTCTTTTGATTTTGGCCAATATCGATGATCATCACATATAAATTCATTTTTTAATTCCAGTAATTGTTTTGAATCCAGATTCAATAAATATAAATAAATACCGGAAGCCGATAAATTGTATTCGTTTTCTAATATCTGATACGTCTTCTTTCGAATATACGATAAGATTCTTTTTACACTCTTTTTCTCTAAATGATCCAATGTGTATTCCACACAAATATCACAGGCAATATGCCATAGATTCATATTTCGACTGGATGAAATCCACAAATGAGAAAATACACAATGAAGAATTGAATGTAAATAGATACGATTTAAATAAACCGGATTTTTCTTAAAGATACGTATCACAAATTCATTTGAAAAATAAAAAGTCTTTCCATCACATCCCGCACTTTTTAACGAATCACTCATCTGCATCTGTAATCCATTTAAAGGAAGTGCCATAAAGGGAAAATCCAGAAACAATTCACTTTTCACATGTTCCATGATCTGTACACAAACTTGTTGTTGCCATTCAATTTCACTGATATATTTCATATAAAATCCTCAAAATCATAGGTTCTCTTTTTAAATTTCTTTCGTTTTAGTTCCATACATTTTGTCACAAATAATGGATTCTCTGATTCTATTCCTTTTTGAATAAGAGAATCTATAGTTTCTATATTTAAATACTTTTCAAAATAGAATAAATTTTCTACATTTAATAATTTACTGAACGATGGTAGATGTTTCATTATATATTGTTCATACACCTCTTTATCATTTAAATGATATGGATAATAAAGACGATAATACGCAACCTGACAAACTATTTCTTCTTTTTCTTCATTTTTTAATTTATCAAAACATTTATCATATTCCTCAAACAGAAAACGATTTGTTTGAAAACATTGACGCATTCGATATCCTTCTCCTTCAATATGGATCCCAAATATATGAGCAGGCCCTATTTCATCATATATTTCATAATATTCAGGAAAGAAAAGGGAAAAAGAAGGCGTTTGGATCACAATATTCCATGAAATCTGTTTAAGAATATTTTTAAGATGGGAAAAAGAATCCATTTGAATGGTATGTAAAGACAAACAATTCATAAATACATCGCTTCCTAATTCTTTAATTTCATATATTTTTAATTTCTTTAAATTCCGACAATTGTAGAACGCATAGGAATTTATTTTCTGAATGGATCTTGGTAAATAAACTTCTTCGATTTCATCACAAGATAGTTCAATTCCATCAATAGATTCTGTATAAAAAAAAGAATCTTCTACTTTTGAATAAGAAAAACAATAAGGTCCTATTTCACTTACTTGTTTCCCATTGATTGTTTCCGGTATTTCAACCATTCCATATTGTCCATATACTTTCATTAAACATAAAGAACCATCTTTTTTCTCTTTATAGTAAAATTGATATTTCATGAAAAAATTATAGTATAATAGATAAAAAAAAGGAAAGGCATATGACTGAAAAACTTTATGATACAAATCCTTATCAAAGAACCTTTCAGGCAACGATAGTATCCTGTACTCCTTGTGATAAGGGATATGATATTGTCTTAGATCGAACTCTATTCTTTCCAGAAGAAGGAGGACAAAGCTGTGATAAGGGAACTTTAAATGGTATAAATGTATTCGATGTACAGATTAAAAATGGAGAAATTCATCATTACACAAAAGAGAAAATTGAAACGAAAGTAGAAGGAAAAATTGATTTTGATCATCGCTACTATAATATGCAGCACCACAGTGCTGAACATATTTTATCGGGAATGGTTCATCAGTTGTTTGGATACGACAATGTTGGTTTTCATTTAGGAATCGATGAAGTAACAGCAGACTACAATGGTTTATTTAATGAAGCACAGATTGATATTCTAGAACAGAAAGTCAATGAAGCCATTATCAAAAATATTGAAATCAAATATGGATATCCAGATCATGTAGAACAGCTTTCTTATCGATCAAAAAAAGAAATAAAAGAAGCCATTCGTATTGTTGAAATCGAAGGAATTGATATTTGTGCCTGTTGTGCACCTCATGTGAAATCTACCATTGAGATTCAATTGTTTAAAATCATAAAAACAATGAAATTTAAAAGAGGAACACGAATCTATTTTTTATGTGGACAAAAAGCCATTTTAGATTATCAGATAAAATTTAAAGAAGCACAGAAAACTTCCGTTTTATTAAAAGCGAATATTAATGATACATACAATCGTATTCTTCAGCTGTCAAAAGAAAATCAGATTTTAAAACAGGAATGTTCTAAATTTAAAAAAGAAAAAGTGGATATGTATCTAGAAACATTAGAACCTTGTGATTCGATTTTATTATTTGAAGAAAATATGGATTTTTCAATACAGAAATATTTTGTGTCTAAGCTTCATACGTATGTTTTAAAATATGCCGCTGTTTTTGTCAAAGATAAAGATGGATATCGTTTTCTTCTATTTGATCATGAAAATGCTTTAAATCATTTAAAAAAATTAAAAGATCATTTTATAGTGAAAGGTGGAGGAAACAAAGAAGCCATTCAGGGCAGTGTAATTGCCAGTGAAGAACAGATACGTAAGATTATGGAGGAAGAAAATGAACTATAAGTTAATTGCCATTGATATGGATGGAACCTTGCTTCGATCCGATAAGACGCTTTCTGAATCAACCATTTCCATTTTAAAAGAAGTGATGAAACAAGGATGTGAAATCGTCATCAGTACGGGTCGCTGTTTAAAAGAATTATATGATATATATGAAAAGTTACCGGAAATTCGATATTTTATCACAACCAATGGAGCTTTGGTTTACGATGCCAAAGAAGATAAGGTCATTTATGAAAACAGTATTTCGATTCCTCTGGTTTATAAAATCATAGAAGCTTCTCATCGTAAGGATCTTATGCTTCATATTTTAGATTTTGAATGTATCATAGAAAAAGATAAATTAGAACATGTAGAAACTTATAAAATGGCTTCTTATAGAGAAATGTATACAAAAATCGCAAAATGCGTCGATTCCATTGATTCTTATTTTAAGGAAAATGAAAAAACCATTCAAAAAATCAATCTATATCATAAAAATAAAGAAGATCGACAGGAATCTATTACTTTTCTTTCCCAATTTGATTTATGTTTAACATATGCCGAAAGCTGTGCGTTAGAATGTACAGCCAATCATGTGAATAAAGGAATTGGACTTCAGAAATTGAGTTCTTATTTAAACATCGATTCCAAGCAGATTGCATCCATTGGAGATAGTTTTAACGATCTTTCTATGTTTAAAACAGCTAATATAAGTTTTGCGATGGGAAATGCAGAAGAAGAAGTAAAAAAACAGGCGGATATCGTGGTTTCGGATAACGATCACGATGGAGTAAAAGAAGCAATCGAATATATAAAAAACTTCGAATAATCACATTCGAAGTTTTTTTGTTTCTATTTTACTAAACTCATCGCATCTTCATCAGCAATCAGTGTTACATTTCCATGGAATTTTAAGATGGAAGCTGGTACTTTTGGAGTAACAGGTCCTTCAATTAATTCTTTCACAATTGGAGCTTTGGCTTTTCCTGAAGCAACAATTAAAATCTGTTTTGCGCTCATGATTTCACCAATTCCCATTGTATAAGCGTATCTAGGAACATCATCAATGGAATCGAATAAACGAGAGTTTGCCTGAATTGTACTTTCTGTCAATTCTACTTTATGTACTTTTGTTTCAAAAATATCAGATGGTTCATTGAAACCAATATGACCATTGTTTCCAATACCCAGCAATTGAAGATCGATTCCACCCATTGATTCGATCACATTGTGGTATCTTTCACATTCTTCTTCTGCATTTTCTGCTGTACCATCAGGTAAATGTGTATTATTGATGTCAATGTTTACTTTTTTAAATAAATTTTCTCTCATAAAATAATAATAACTCTGATCATGATAAGCCGGTAAACCTACATATTCATCCAAATTGACTGTTTTTACCTGAGAAAAATCCAGATCCCCTTTATCACACCAATGAGCCAATGTATTATAGATTCCAATTGGTGTAGAACCTGTAGCCAATCCTAATACAGAGTCATTTTTCAAAATAATCTGTGCTGAAATAATGTTAGCTGCTTTTCTTGACATGTCTTTGTAGTCACGAGCACGAATAATTTTTAACATATAGTATTCCTCCTGTTTACGTATATTCATAATATCACATCTTGCTGATTTAGAAATGTATTTTTTCAAATCTTTTAGGAAACAATTTTAATACTCTTTTTCTTAAATTTATGTATAATGAAATATACGACAAGGAGAATACTATGCGCGTAATTTCAGGAAAAGCAAGAGGAAAAAAACTCATAGCCCCTCAGGGTTTACATACAAGACCGGTTACCGATCAGATCAAAGAAGCATTATTTAACAGCTGGCAATTCAAAATCAATGGATGTCGTTTCTTAGATTGTTTTGCGGGAAGTGGAAGCATGGGTATTGAAGCCATTTCAAGAAATGCATCTTATACTGTTTTTATCGATAACGATTCCAATGCGATACAGACAATACAGGAAAATATTAAGGGATGTCATTTTGATTCTCATTCCTATTCCATCTTTCAGAAAGATATCTTTCAGGCTCTTCCTTCTTTAGATCAAATGAATGAGCCCTTTGATATTATTTATTTAGACCCACCATATACCGTTGATGAAATATTTATTCCTGTTATGGAAACAATAGGAAAAACCAGTCTTTTAAAAGAAGATGGAATCTTAGCCATTCGTACAAAAAAAGAAAAAGAATTAGCCGATGTATTTTATAATCTAAAGAAAGTGAAACAGAAAAAATATGGAATCTCTATGGTTCATTTCTATAAGAGGATACAAAATGAAAACGATTAAAGAATTTGTTCAGATGACAGTAGCAACTCTTATTATTTCCAGTGCTGTCTTTTTCTTTTTGTATCCCAGTCATGCTTCGGTCAGCAGTATTTCTGGATTATCCATTGTGTTATCGAATTTTATTCCCTTTTCTATTGCGACCATCACAATGGCCTTAAATATTTTATTACTGATTGTTGGTTTTCTTTTGATTGGAAATGAATTTGGCGCCAAAACGATTTATACATCTTTATTATTACCAGCTTTTCTAAAAATGTATGAAATTCTATTTCCCAATTTCCAATCATTAACACACGATCCCATACTGGATGTAGCTGCCTATATTTTTGTAGTCAGTTTAGGACAATGTATCTTATTCAATATGAATGCCTCCTCTGGAGGTTTGGACATTGTGGCGAAAATTCTTAATAAATATTTTCGCATTGATTTAGGTAAAGCCATGACCTATTCTGGAATGTGTATTGCCCTTTCATCCTGCTTAGCCTATGATTCAAAAACCGTTGTGATCAGTGTATTGGGAACGTATCTGAATGGACTGGTACTGGATCAGTTTATTTTTGATCAGAATCTAAAACGAAGAGTCTGTATCGTATCTTCCAAAATGGATACCATTAAACATTTCATTTTAGATGATCTTCATTCCGGTGCAACCATTTATGAAGCCTATGGTGCTTATTCTATGTCCAAGCGACAGGAAATCATTGTGATCGTGAATAAAAGCGAATACCAGAAATTAATGAATTTTATTCAAACAACCGATCCAAAGGCATTTATTACCGTTTATAAAGTAGCTCAAGTCAATTATCAGCCAAAAACCATAGAACCGTAAAGAAGAAGGCAATCGCCTTCTTCTTATTGATTCTGGTTTATTTTCACAAAGGAACAGACAAACCCTATTTTTAATAATGATATACTTTTTTATATTTCTTCAAACAGAACAAAGTTAAAAGAAAAGTAAAGCTTTCCGCAACAACGATAGCCCACCAGATTCCATTTAATCCAAAGAAAAATGGAAGTAGAATCAGGCTTCCCATTTGAAAGATAAAGCTTCGCATAAACGAGATTACCGCTGATATTTTTCCATTATTTAAAGCGGTAAAAAAGGAAGAGGCATAAATATTGATTCCACATAATAAATAATGAATACAATAAATATGAAAGCCAGCCACTGTGATTTCAAATAAAGTACGATCATACCCTACAAAGATTCCCATGATCCATTCTGATAAAAGGAAAGATAATACTGTGACTATTATTTCTAAACAAAGAATGGAAACAATTGATTTTTTAAATACATTTTTTAATTCTTTTTCATTTTGTGCTCCTAAATTGTATCCTATTAAAGGAGCACTTCCTGTAGAATACCCAATAAAAATGGCACAGAATATAAAATTCACATACATGATGGCTCCATAAGCCGCCACTCCATTTTCTTGAGCAAAATGAAGAAGCTGAAAATTATAGATCATTGCCACCAGGGAACTTGAAATTTGACTGACAAATTCACTGGAGCCATTAAAAGCCGATTTTAAAAGTATTTTGAAGTCCCATATAGGTTTGGATAAACATAATAAAGAAGAATTGTTTTTTCTTAAAAAATATAAAGTTGGAACCAATCCCCCTGTTATTTCACAGCTTGCCGTAGCAATGGCTGCTCCTGCCAGGCCCCATTTTAGTACACCTACCAGTAAAAAATCCAGAATCATATTACAGATTCCAGCTCCTAAAGTCACATACAGTCCATATTTGGGTTTTTCTGCCGTCACAAATAATGTCTGATACGATGTCTGTAACATAAAAAACGGAAGAGAAACCATCATAATTCGTCCATATAAAACTGCCAAAGGCATCATTTCTTCGGTTGCTTTTAAAAAGGAAGCAATCTGGGACATGAATAGGATTCCAAAACATGAAACAAAAGCTCCAAATAGAATAATAAATGCCATAAGACAGGAAAAATAACCATTGGCTTCTTTTTTTCTTCCTTCTCCTAATGTTTTGGCAATAATGGCAGATCCTCCCGTTCCCATCATAAATCCAATTGCAGAAACGATCATAAGTGCTGGAGTAATCAGATTTAATGCCGCTAAAGCGGTTTTTCCGACATAGTTGGACACAAAAAATCCATCCACAATGCTGTAAATAGAAGTGAAGATCATCATCACAATGGACGGAAACACAAAGGCAATTAATTTTTTATATGTAAAATGATCTGATAATGATATAGACATATGACCATTATAAATAAAAAAGAAGTGAATGTCACTTCTACTTTACAAAATAAGAAATCGCAACTGCACCAGGTCCTGCATGGGTACCAATTGTCGGTCCAATCTGTACAATTTTACCAGAATCCAGATTCAATTCTTTATTATTGTCTAAAAAAGATAAAACACCTTCCTTAGAACATCCAGAATAAGCTAAATGATATGGCTTTGAGAAATCCATTCCATCTTCCATCACACATTTTGCCATACAGGAACCGGCTTTCTTTAATCCTCTGGCTTTTCCAGACATTTCAATAACACCTTCTTTTAACGTTAATACTGGTTTAATATTTAAAATCGATCCTGCTGCCGCAACCGCTGAAGAAATTCTTCCTCCTCTTTTTAAAAATTCTAATGTATCAAAATAGGCATACACTTTACATTTTGTCTTATCCATTTCCAATTGTTCTACAATCGAATCTATATCCATTCCTTTTTCAATATAAGATAAAGCCAGTTCAATTAAATTACGAGATCCTAAAGATACATTCATTGTGTCCACAATTCTGACCTTCTCATAATCTTGAGCGGCAACACTCGCACTTTGAAAACATCCAGATAATTGAGATGAAATGGTCATACATAAAATTTCATCGTCTTTATATTGTTCAAACGCATCTAAGAACGCTCCAATTGTCACTTGTGAAGTGGTTGGCATAATATCCGTGGAAATCAATTGTTCATAAAATTCATCGGCCTGAATATCTATGCCATCTCTATATTCTTTCTGATTGATAATTGTTGTCAAAGGAAGGACAACAATTCCTTTTTCTTTTGCTTCTTTTTGACTAATATCACATCCTGAATCTGTAATAATTCTAATACTCATTTTCTTCTCCTTTTTCTATTATATGTAACGTTTCGTTCATTAAATCCACCAGTTGTCTTGTCTTTTCTTCTCCCAGTGAATTTGTGACAAGTTTACCAATTTCCAATACTGACTGGTGTTCTTTTTGATAAAGTTCTTTTCCATAATCCGTAATGAAAATCGTAATTTTTCGTTTATCTTCTAAATTCCGATTTCTTTGAACCACATTTTTTTCTTCCAGCTGGCTTATAATTTTATTCATCTGTGATTTTAATAAACCTGTTTTCTGAATTAGATCGGTAGCCGTACATTTTTTTTCACTATGTATTAATATCGAACAGATTGTCTGTTCATTATAAGATAATTTAGAAAACATACGCGATGGTTTTAAAGCATAAGAAATCTGATTCCATATTTTAATTAATTCTTCCGATACTTCCATACACCCTCCTTTAGTTCATTTTATAAACTGTTCATATTGTGAACCATTTTAGTTTGAAAGTCAAACAAAAAATTGAGATTTCTCTCAGCTTAACTTTTTCTAACATAAAATCAATTATTTAAATGACTTTTTATTTTCTGATAAACATATTCACTTAACTCTTCTCGATTCATTTTAGAATATTGTTCATAATATATTGGTTTACCAAAGGTGATCTTTAATTCTTTAATATGGATATCTTTTCGATCCAGGCAATATGCTCCATTTAAAGTAACGGGTACAATGATGGATTTTACCATAATGGCAGGCTGAAACGCTTTATCTTTAAATTCATTCATTTCATCCCCTTTTGATCGGGTACCTTCTGGAAAAATCAATAGATTTCTTTTCTTTTTTAAAGCGCGAATGGTTTCTCTTAACATATGTACATTTCCTTCTCTGGTTTCTCGATCAAAATGAATGGTTCCTATATTGACAGCCCACATTCCTAATAATGGAATGGATTCGTTTTCAATTTTTGATATAAAAGATAAAGGAGTTTCACAAATGATACGAACCGCAATTTCTCCACGATTGGCAATACAAATTTTTTGAATCATATCAATCTCCTAATACAAACAAAAGCTGATCGTATTCCATCATTTGTCCATCTTTCACTAGAATTTCCAGTATTTCTCCTTCTTGATTGGCTTTTAATTCATTCATTGATTTCATTGCTTCAATAATACAAATGACATCTCCTGTTTTTACTCTTTGTCCCACTTGTACAAGAGGCTTCTCTCCTGGTTTGATTGCGACATAAAATGTTCCCACTAAAGGAGAATTCAATGTCTTTTTCTCTGGTTCTTCTTTCTTTTTTCTGTTACAACCGCATTAGATACAGTTATAACTTCTTTCTTTTCAAGACGAATCTTAAATAAATCCTGTTCTACATCCATTCTTGAAATCTGACTGTTTTCAAAAATCTCAACAATTTCTCTTATTTTCTGTATCCATTTGGTTTTCCTCTTCCTATTGTTTAGAAGCAATTAAATCCATAATATCCTGTACGGTTTTTAAATTTGCCAGTTCTTCATCTTCAATACGAATATCAAATTCCGTTTCCAGTTCAAGGACCAATTCAACGGCAGCCAATGAATCTATATCTAAGTCTTCACTTAAATTGGCTTCAGGTTTTACTAATTCTCTATCTACATTAATCGCATCTACTAAGACATCTTTAATTTTTTCTAACATAACGTTTCCTCCTATACTTTGAATCTAAAAATATCTACATTATATATAATTTGATATTCAAAGTATATAGATATTTAAAAACTCACCCGTTTCCAGGTGAGTTAAACGCTTTCAGTCTCCATATTGTTCACTAAAATAATCCAGTATATTCTTTAAAGAATCAATTAATACCTTATTTTCATCCAATTTCAGATCCGCAATGGCTTTATCAATCATCTGTTCATGAAATTCATCATGAATCTTTAATATCTTTTTTGCGGCTTCGGTAACTTTTAAACGTACAATACGTCCATCTTTTTCATCTTTATATCGCTCTACATATCCTTTTGCGACCAGACTTTTCACATTGGTAGTAAGCGTTCCCTGCGTAATCATAGAGCGCTTTGCGATATGAGACATCGTATTGTCACTGGCTTTATCAATGCTTTCTAATAAATGAACTTCACTCATCGATAATTTCACATTTTTCTTTTTCAGATTTCTTTCTTCTATATAAAGTATGTAGTTAAACATACCCACCAGCAATTCATTAATTGTATGTTTTGTATACTCCATAGTTTCTCCTTTTTAGTAATTAGATTATACACTATAAAGAAGAATGTACAATAAAACAAATATCTTCTTTTGTGATATTTACACAGGCTGTGGACCATTTTGCCTTCTTTTGATTCATCAATTCAATTAAAAACTCTTTTTGATTCAGACCTGGTTTTCCAATTAAAGATTCCATCCAATTTCTAAATTCATCAAAATCAGAGAATCCTAAAAGTGATAATATTTCTTTACCTTCCTGTGATTTTTTCATCACCACTTCCACAAAAGAAACCAGATAATATCCACAGGCCAATCCATGACTGATATGAAAATAATTGGTCAGGTCATAGCTCATCGCATGAGGAATGGAAGTCCCTGTCTGTGCAATAGCTAAACCCGCAATGGAAGAAGTCATCATTAATTTTTTATAATTAAATTCTTTATGAATCAGCTCTTCTTTCATTTCTTTAAACAAAGACAATCCATAAGTAGTGCACATTAACGAAAAGCTATTTTTATTTTTATTGAGATGACTTTCAATCAAATGAGCCAATGCATCAACTGCAGTTGAAACAATTAAAGAATCAGATGCAGAAGTTAAATACGTTTCATCCACAAAGGCATATTTAGGCCATATATCATGAGAAATACTTCCTTTTTCATGAAGTTCAGGACGTGATAATACCGCTTTAGAAGTTACTTCTGATCCTGTTCCACATGTAGTTGGAATACAGATGACATCTAAATGAGACAATTCTTTTTTCTGATAAAAACAGTCTTTATTTTCATCTGGATTTTTAATCAATAAAGCAATTGCTTTAGCAGCATCCATACTGGATCCTCCTCCTAAACCAATCACATAATCCACTTTCTGTTCCAATCCCATCCTAGCTCCTTTTTCGCAAAGATTAACAGTGGGATTTTCATTTACCTGATCAAACAATACATAGTCTTCTAAAATAGAAATCAGATCATACAAAGACCCATTCAATTTAGAAGAATGTTTCCCTGTCACAATCAATGGTTTTTTACCACATTCCAAGATTTCTTTCTTATGATTCTTAATACAGTTTTCTTCTAAATAATAAGAAACCGGCATATAAAACTTCATATACAATCACTCCCAATTTGTTTCGTTTATTATACCATTATTCCCAAAATTCTTATAAAAACTCACATAATTTTCCATAGTTTTCAGATAAATATTTTGTATTCTTTTATTATTATATAAGCGTAAAAGATAAAGGCTTTTACAGATAAAGATAATAATAATCTTCATAATTCTCTCTTCTCTAAATTAAAAATAAAGACAGCCCAAAAGGCTGTTTTTATTTTATAATTCTGTATATTTCTTTGAATTTCCTTTCGCTTTATCAACTGGATATTTTTCTTTATTCTTTTCTAATTTACTTAATACAATTTCTTCTAAATCTACATCAAGTGCATCCGCCATTAAAATACAATAATTGATGACATCTGCTAATTCTTCACAAACATTTTGTTTATTATAATCATTATTCCATTGAAAACATTCCAGCAATTCCCCTGCTTCAATGGATATGGATTTTGCCAGATTTTCTGGTGTATGAAAAACTTCCCATTCTCTTTCCTTGTTAAATTTTCTTATTTCCTGAATTGCTTTTTTCATAACGATTCCTTTCTAACAACAATTTTACACTTGCTGCCATAAACTGTTCTGGTGATATTGAATTTGATTTACAGAAACGATATACAGGTGAAATATAAGACTGAAGATTTTCTTCCTGTGTTACTTTTAAAATCTGTTCAAACAATTGTCTTTGCTGGTACTTTCTATATTCCTCTTTATCAAAAAGCTTTTTTTCAATCATATGTATATGACATAATTTTTCAATCTGATGAATCTTAGAAATTTCTTTTTTTGTACATAAAGTATAAGAAACTCCTTTTTTACCCGCTCTTCCTGTTCTTCCTATACGATGAATATAAAATTCCAGTTCATCAGGAATATCATAATTGATCACCATTTGAACTTCCTTTACATCAATTCCTCTGGCTGCAATATCCGTACAGACCAGTATTCGTATCTGACCTTTTCTAAACTTATTCATCACCAGATTTCTTTGTTTCTGATTTAAATCTCCATGAAGTCCATCCACATTGTAACCATCTTTTAAAAGTTGTTCTACTAATAAAGAAACTCGTTTCTTCGTATTACAGAATAGAATGCATTTATTAAAATAATTCTGATTTAAAATTTGAATCAATGAATTGTATTTCATTTCTTTTGAAACAATGGAATAGTATTGTTTTATTAAATCAATTGTTAAAGTATCGCTTTCTATCTTTATAAATTGTGGATTGTTCTGATAGTTTTTTGCGATCTGTATGATTTCTTCTGGCATTGTTGCGGAAAACAGACACGTCTGTATTTCAGGATTCATAGACTTTAATATTGTTTCTATATCTTCTCGAAAACCCATATCCAGCATTTCATCGGCTTCATCTAATACAACCATCTGAAGCTGCTTAGGTTTAATTGTATGCCTTCTTATATGATCCAGCAGTCTTCCAGGTGTTCCCACAACAATCTGTACTCCTTTCAGATTTCGAATCTGCTGATTGATATCACATCCTCCATAAACGGGAAGAATGCGGATTCCCTGCATATACCTGGCATACATTCTTAATTCTTCAACAATCTGCATTGCCAGTTCTCTAGTTGGACATATAATCAATGCCTGTACTTTTTTACATTCACAATCAATTTTTTCTAAGATAGGAAGACCAAAAGTTGCTGTCTTTCCCGTTCCTGTTTTGGCCTGTCCAATAATATCTTTTCCTTCTTTTAATAAAGGAATCACTTCTTTTTGTATAGGTGTCCATTCTTTATATCCCATACTTTCAATTCCTCTTTTAAGAATTGGATCGATTATAATTTCTTCCATATTTATTCCCCTTTATAATACAATACGATTTTCTGATAATAAGGCTCTAAATCAAAAGATGCGGTAATATCAATGATTTTATGATCTATTTTAAGAACCAGGCTGTCGTTTTTTACTTCACTTGTATATAGATAACCATCTTTCATTTCTATTTTATCTTCTGTCACATGAGATTGAACAAATGATTCATAATATTGATCTGTATCGTTAGAAATATCATATACTGTTTCATATAATACATCTCCCTGTTCATTTTCATCTACAAATGTCTTTGTGTCCACTATAAAACTATGTGCAAAAGACATTGTTTTTCCATAAGATTCTTTATCAAAATCTTTTAAGGTCAATACATCTTTCACTTCCTGCTTTCCTCTTGAAATGGAATCAAGAATGCATCCAAATGGAATCAGGCACAAGGAAAAGATCAGTAAAAGAACAGCTATTGGATTTAATATGGATTTTTGCAGTTTCTGATTGGCTTTAAACTGTAAGGCATGCATTATTTTTGAAAAGACAAATAAAATACTGGAAATCAATATAATAACAGGAATCAGAAACAATACGATCTGTCCATTTGTGATGACATGCGACAATTCTTTTTTTAATAGAAAAGAGAAATAAAGTACAGAAATCAATCCAGTCAGAAAGAATAGACAGCTATTATAAAACAGCTGATTTTTTAAATATTCTGTGTATTCTTTTTCTCTTTCTTTAAAATTTCGTTTTGAATCCCCTTTAAAAAATATAAGTCTTCCTCTTTTTCCACAATAAGAATATGAATAACGATCGTAATAATCCATTAATTCTTTTGTCTGTTTTAATTTATTCCCTTTTAATATATCAACTTTATAAAAACAAGATGTATCCTTTTTTTCAAATTTTGATATCCATCCTATTTCTAACGCATTGAATCCTTGTTTTGATAATTGATTTAATTCTTCTTCAAACTGACTTTTTTCAAAACAGTCATATAAAAATAATTTATATTTCATAAGTATCACCCTATAAATAATAAAAGAAGCTGATATAAAAACCAACTTCTAATAACTCCATTTTTCAAATTCTTCATCGGTTGCTAAAACATAATGAGAATCCGATACATAATGCTGTGTTCCTTTATTATAATCAATTCCGCTTGTTTCATAATTATACGTATACGATTTTCGCTTTTTCTCAACTCTTGGATTTGGTTGAGGAATGGCAGATAATAATGATTTCGTATATGGATGTAAAGGATTCGCAAATATTTCTTCACTTGTTCCTGCTTCGACTAAGTGACCTAAATGAAGAACACCAATACGATCACTGATATATTTAACCATGGACAAATCATGCGCAATAAATAGAATGGATACTCCTGTTTCCTTCTGAATTTTCTTCATTAAGTTAACTACCTGAGCCTGAATGGATACATCCAGTGCACTGATAGCTTCATCGGCAATGATCAGATCCGGATTCATAATTAAAGCACGAGCAATTCCGATTCTCTGTCTTTGTCCACCTGAAAACTGATGCGGATATCGAGAAGCAAATTCTCTTGATAATCCAACCAGTTCTAACATTTCATATACTTTTTCATTACGTAAGTGTGTGTTAAACCATCTTCACTTACACTTGAATCTTCTGCAATACCATAAACAACATTTCCATCTACATCCAATGTCATCAGACCATCAATAATGGCATGCATTGCTGTAAAGGAACATCCATCATCAGCATCCGAAGAATCCAGGTTCTTAATATCCAATTCACTTGAATAAACGTATGTGTTATCCGAACTGCTTCCACATGCGACAAGTGACAAAGACATAAGACCCGCAACGAACAAAAAAATAAATTTTTTCATAGCGTTTTTAAGTTATTTTTTATTATTTTTCATAAAATGTAAATATTTTACATTTTGATGATTTTCATACTAAAAAAGATGCATTTTCATGCATCCTGATTTCTTTTGCCCATTCAAATCCTTTTTTCGCAGAAATTACTACAATGATTTCATTTATGACAGCGACCGCATAGGAACATCGTTCTGTTTCATCATCTCTTTTACGATTTCAATTGGATTCCTGCTTGTTGTATTCATACATTCTCCTCATATTTTAGGTTTTGATAAACCATACCAGTAATAAACATTTTTATTTTCATTATGAAGCTGTCCACCTAATTTCTGATACAACCCATTGGCTGCTTCATTGGTATCCTGGGTTATTAGAAAAGTATAATGCATCTGATGAGCCTGTTCTAAAACCATTTCCATTAATGTCTGTCCAATATGCTGATGCCAATACGAATCGTTCACAAAACAATGGTATATCATCAGCATATTTGAATCACAATCCATTCTTTCCAGTACATAAGATAAAGTATATCCACAAACTATATCGTTATCATAAGCAATGTAGATCCATATATTTTTATTATTTACTAAGTCTTTTGCTTTCTGAGTCGAAATGGTCTGATTTCGAAACTGTTTTACAATTTCAATTACCCATTTTTCATCTCCTGCTTCACATTTTTTATACTGTATCATTTTTCACCTTACAAAGTTCGTTAATACTTTCTGATTCTCTGGATGATCAATGCCATTGTCTTTTCCCAGTTCAATACATTTTAACAGCCATGCCATATTTTTTCCTAAATTATACATTGTCATCAAACCTTCTTTATCTTCTAATACATCCTCTGGCTGAGATCCATATACATGATTCCAGTATGTCGAAGAAACAATTGGCATAGAACTGATTGAAAAATATTTGTTGATGACATCAAAACTGGCTGTCGTTCCCGCTCTTCTTGCGGATAAAACGCAGGCAGCTGGTTTATATTTAAACGCATTCGCATTGGAATAAAAAGCCCGATCTAAAAATGTCAATAGTCTTCCACTGGGATGTGCATAATAAACCGGTGACCCAAACACAAATCCATCTGCCACTTTTGCCTTATGCACAAATTCATTGACACAATCGTTCATAATACACTCTCCTGTTGACTTACACTTTCGACAGGCCAGGCAATCCGCTAAAGGCTCATTGCCAATAAAAATAACTTCTGTTTCGATTCCTTCTTCTTCCAACGATTTTTTTATTTCTTTCAAAGCCATAGAAGTACATCCATTTTCCCTTGAACTTCCATTTACCAGTAACACTTTCATAAAGACCTCCTCTATTTTATTATATTATTATCAATTTCTTTTTTCATCTTTTCAATCTGTTCAATATAAGACTCTTTCTTATTAATTTCTGGATATCCATTTCTTTCAATATACTCTATATATTTATATTGTATCTGATAATCTTTGATCTTCTTTCTAATTTCCTCTTTCTTTTCATCAAAAGAAATTCTATCCTGCACCAGCAATCTTCTGATTTCTTCTAATTCAAACCCCATTTCCTTCAAATTCAGTATTTTCCAGATAATCTGCAGCGATTCTAAATCATAATCCCTATGATTATTTTCCATTCTTTTCACAGACAACAACCCTTCATCATCATAATACTGCAACGTACGTTTACTCACTCCAGCAATTTTACTTGCTTCACTTATTTTCATTGACCTTTAACCTTTCCCGTAACTTCGAGTATATTCCATCACGTTATCGTTATATCAATACCCTTAGTCCGTTTTTATGCACCTGCTGTGCGTAAAAGGCCATGTATTTTTCGCGTAAAAAAAGACTATGCATACACATAGTCCACAAATTCTTTAATATGAAAGGACGGATACGTCACTTCCTCATATACAATAAAATCTTCAACTCTCACTTTCAACAATTGACTCAAAAATAAAACATTATCTAAAGTCGGTAAACTTTTACCTGAAAACCATTTATAAACGGACTGATGAGATACGTTGAGTGAAGAAGCAATCTCTATGGCATTGTATCCATTTTCCCTGCAGATCGTTTCAATCTGGGTTCCTGTCTTTTTCAGATCCACTGTTTTATAATTCATATTTCCTCTTTTCTAATACAATACTGCTATACCGACAGCTGGAAATTCAAGAGTGTGATTCCCATAAACCAGATCTGTCCTGTTTAATTTAGAAAAAATATTAAGAAAAAAAATGAATATTAAACAATTAAATTAAACAAAATTGTTTTTGATCACATTTAGAATTTTTGTATAGCAGATGTTTAACAACTTTAGTATACATGATTCCTATTGATTTTTCATGCAATTATAAAGTGCATAAAAAAAGAAGTGCCCAGCACTTCCTTTTTTATATTTGATTCTCATGTATACGGAGGATATAAAAACAGGCTTTGAATTTTATGCGGATAATTCAAATTGTGAGTGAGAGAATGATTACGGGCCCATTTTTATAAGTTTTATATACCGAATCACACGAAATATTTATTTCGATGACTAAACTATATATCATATTCAACAGAAGAAAATATTTTTTTGTTTAATTTATTTAAAACAAATAAAATTATTTTTGTTTAAAAATTATTAACAGGTATATTTTTTATGAAACAAAATAAATTAAAATAATGTCTCCTGTTTATAAGGACATATGGATTTTAATTCTATTGAATCTGAAACATTCATTTTTGTATTCTGATTAAACCAGTTTTTCAGTTCCTCTTCTTTTAAGATCCATGGCATTCGATTGTGTATTTCTTTTATAGAATCATTGGCTTTGGTTGTCAGAATCACAAACTGATTCTTTTCATTATAAACACCAGCCATATATAAAATATCATCGGTATAAAAATAATATTTATTTGAATGAGGATCCCATTCATAAAAACCTTTTGCAGGAATCACACATTTTCTTTTTTGCCAGTCTTCTTTAAAGAATGGTTTCTGATCCACCGTTTCTTCTCTGGCATTGATAATCCTCTTACCAAAGGCAGCCATTCCCCATTCCATCTGCATACATTTCAAATCTTTATTTAAGACAAGCGGAAACTGTCCAGGATAAATATCCGAAACTGGAAAATCGATTTTTTTATTTCTTGTCACTTTTCGAATCGTATATAAATCAATGTAATATCTGCCACACATTATCTTTCCTCAATAAATTGTTTTACTTTTATCATTATTTTTTTCATATTTTCAATATCTTCTATTATATTTCCTGTTTCCAGAGAATGATTTCCATCTTTTACTGTATGAAGAAATAAACCATGTGAATGATATGTACCCTCCAAACTGGACAATAAGCCAGTAAGGAGGGTTTTTATATGAAGTATACATGGCAGTTTAAACTTGAATGTGTAAAGAATTATAAGAAAGGCATTACTACACCTGTACCTGAA
>NZ_VUMM01000011.1 GCF_009696175.1 Floccifex porci | reverse complement strand
TACATGATGTGCAACGATTTATATAGCGACCGACGTAATGAATAATAAAAAACTCATCTATACAATTAAGTATAAATGAGTAAATTAGAATAAATATTAATGAGTCCAAACTTTTGGGTTCACTTCACAGTGTCTCCCTTTTTATTAAGATATGTGTAAAATACTAGATTAAATTTTAAAGTGAATTATTGATTTTTTCAGCTTTTCATATGTTGGTGGTCTCTATTATTCAAGATCCTGACTTTCCCTTTTCTCAAATATCTTCATGACATTTGATACAAATGTCGGATCCTTTATTTTTTCTTCTACATACTTCCTGAAATTCTTTGTAGAAATCGAACCATCTGTGAAAATTTCTGTATAATTTGGATAATTTTTCTCAATCGAATCACGGGTAACTATATAACTGCTCCCACTAAAATTAAAAGTAATATATTCAAGATTTTCAATCAAAACAAAAGCTGAAACAGAATTATATATCAAGGCTCTTTCCGTATACAAATCCACGTTATCATACCAGTCTGTAAAATGATAATCTATTATCAGTCCATAATCCTTAGAATCGATTTCATATACATATCCATATTCTGAAAGAGGCAATGCCTGAATTAGCTGACCTATGTTGCTGTTATCCCCTATATATTTGTTTTCGTACTGTAAAATATGTTCAATTGCACTGATATTCAGATTAAAAGGACTTACAGGAACGGTATCAATACCGTATTGCTTCTTACTATCAATGAGATAATATTCGTTTACAGTATCTGCATTGATTCGGTACACATTGTAAAATAGATTCTGGTATTCTATTAATTTGTTACCCATATCATCAAAAACAGTTGTTGTCTTATATCTATAAATCGGCGGACGTTCAAATTGTGTTACACCAATATAGTCTATGACAAAGAAAATACCTGCAATCAGAATAAATATACCCGATGAAATCAATCCTCTTTTCCACCTGGATGAAAAAGGCAGTTCTCTATAAATACCAATAACCATCACTAGAAGTCCTGCAATGGAATATATTTCTGACCAGCTGCTTTCTGAAGGAAAAATGGTAAAAGAACAAATACATATCAGGATGCCTGTTCCTATAATAAAAGAAGATATTTTCTTTTGTTCATTCTTAATCTTATTATCTGTGTACACAATGGTACTAAGCAAGTTTTGTTCTAAATATTCAACCGTCTTTTCTTCTTCAATGAATTCTCCTACCAATAATTCATTTATCGTAATTCCCAGTTCTTTACTAAGTGGTTCAAGTAAAGATAAATCTGGCATATAATTTCCATTTTCCCATCGGGATATAGTTTTATTGGTTACACCTAATCGTTCCCCAAGCTGCTCCTGTGTTAATCCTTTTTTCTTACGATTTTTCGCAATAAAAGATCCTATCTTTTTACTATCCATAGTTCAATCTCCTTTCAAAGAAAATGTTAAAACTTTTAACGTTAATTGAACACCCCACAAATAGCGAATCATCAATTCCAGCCTAATTTTTTCTTAAATGATGCAAAATTAACCTATCTTTTATATAAACCACCAACCATCTTCCTTTGTAGTTGATAATCTATTTTCCTTTTGTCTAAGTCTTTATTTGATACTCCTCTTTTCTAAAATTCTTTATAAATCAACATGACAAACATCAATTTTACTCATAATCATTTCATTCTACGTGATGGATAAAAAAGATGGAGACTCATTTTGTCTCCATTTTTCTTTATAAATTTACATTTCCACTACTGATTCCTTTTTCTTCTTCTAACTCCAGCCAGTCTAAAGCTCTTTTTATATACGTATCCCAGAAAGTCCAATCATGTCCTCCTGGACCTGTTTCAAAAGTATGAGGAATTTGTTTCTGATCTAAATATTGATGAAATTTCACATTAAATCGATACAATAATGAATCTTCTGTTCCACATGCCATATAGATATCTGGAATCTGTGAATTTTCTAAACGATTCACTAGAGCTATATAATCTTTATCGCTTCCTTTAATTTCATCTAAATTTCCAAATATAAATTCATAATAAGATCTTCTATGAAGAGGATTTGAACTGTTATCGTTTGATCTTACAATCAGATCCAGAATAAAAGCAGAAGATAAAGCTATGATGGAACCAAATGTCTCATGATATTTTAATCCATTGACCATGGCTCCATAGCCTCCCATAGATAATCCTCCAATAAATGTATCTTCTCTTTTAGTGGATAATGGAAAAGAACGTCTTGTAAAGGAAACCAGCTCCTCTCCAATAAATTTTGAAAAATACGCATTGGATTGAGGATGATCCACATAAAATTTATTTTCACCAGAAGGCATTACAACTGCTAAATTATGGTCTTGCGCCCATGCTTCAATACGAGTTCCATGAACCCAGTCATTCTGACTTCCATAAATTCCATGTAATAAATATAAAGTTTTATATTCTTTTATTTCATTTTCTTTATCCGTTGGTAATACAACATTTATATTGACTGTTCTCATCAAAGATTTTGAAAAGAAATTACAAGTTAAATATGCCATAAATCCTCCTAAAAAAGAGTGGAATCCTTCCACCCTACTTACTGGCGATTTTGGCAATTGCCTGAGCATCAATTTTATATTTTGCGAATAATTCAGCTGGTTTTCCACTTTCCCCAAATACATCCTGTACCCCCACTCGAACAAGTTTACAGGAAGACCCAGTTTCTGCTAAAACTTCGGCAACGGCACTACCCAAACCTCCAATGATGGAATGTTCTTCACATGTTACAATTGTATCATGAGTTTGTGCCAATTGTTGAATCAATTGTACATCAATTGGTTTGATCGTATGAATATTCACAACGGTTGGAGTCTCTTTCATCATTTCACTGGCTTTTAATGCTTCCTGAACCATTAATCCAGTAGCAACCAGTGCAACTTTCTTTCCTTCTTTTAAGATGACTCCTTTACCCAATTCAAATTTATAATCTTCTGGAGTGACCGTTTCCACTCCACTTCTTCCTAAACGGACATAACATGGACCTTCTGTATAAGCTACCGTTTTAATAGCTTGTTTTGCTTCATTATAATCACATGGAACAATTACTTTCATACCTGGAATTCCACGCATTAGACTAATGTCTTCAATACATTGATGAGAAGCTCCATCTTCTCCTACACTGATTCCAGCATGAGATGCACAGACTTTAACATTTAAATGCGTATATCCAATGCTGTTACGAATCTGTTCAAATGCACGACCTGTGGCAAACATCGCAAAAGAAGACGCAAAAGCAATTTTACCACTGGCAGCCAGTCCAGCTGCAACACTCATCATATTTCCTTCCGCAATTCCCATGTCAAAATGACGAGAAGGATCTACTTTTTTTGCTTCTCCACTTTTTGTACTTCCTGCTAAATCCGCATCCAATACAACAATATTTTTATCCTCTTTCAATAATTCTTTTAATGCATCACCATATGCAATACGAGTCGCAATCTTTGCCATATCTATGCCTCCAATTCTTTCATAGCTGCATGGTACTGTTCTTCATTTGGAGCCACTCCATGCCATCCTTGCTGATCTTCCATAAAGGAAACGCCTTTTCCCTTAATTGTCTTTGCGATAATAGCTGTTGGTTTTCCTTTTGTATTTCTGGCTTCCTCAAATGCTTTACGAAGCTGATCAAAATCATGACCGTCTACAGAAATTGTATGAAAATTAAATGCTTTAAATTTTTCTTCTAAAGAGAATACATTCATTACCTCACTGACACGACCATCAATCTGAAGATTGTTTTCATCAACAATAATGCATAAATTATCCAGCTGATAATGAGCTGCAGCCATAGCCGCTTCCCAGACTTGCCCTTCCTGACATTCTCCATCTCCTAACAGGGCATAGATACGATTTGAACTTTTATCCAGACGATTTGCCAAAGCCATACCTACTGCACAAGAAATTCCTTGTCCCAATGATCCCGTTGACATATCTACACCTGGAACATAATTCATATTTGGATGTCCCTGTAAACGTGAATTAATGGCACGGAAAGTCAATAATTCTTCTTCTTCCATAAATCCTTTTTCAGCCAGTACGGCATATAATGCAGGACTTGCATGTCCTTTACTCAATACAAATCGATCTCGATCAATACTGTTTAAATTTTCAGAATTGATATTCATTTCTTCAAAATACAAAAATGTAATGATATCCGCTGCTCCCAAAGATCCTCCTGGATGACCACTTTGAGCACTGTATACTTCCTTTACTATGTTTCTACGAATATTCTTTGCATGCAAAGACAATTCTTTATTTTCCATAATTCTGTCCGTCTCCTTTTTGCCTTTCCATTATAACAAGATTGTGCAAATTTTGCACTATTTGCAGGAATCATTCTTATAATCTTTACGCTCATTTACTATAAACGAATTTCCTTTATAAACAAAATTATTTTTATGAATTCCTTCAAAAACAATAAATATTTTTTGTTTAACGAAAATATTTAAGTCATTTCAAAAAAGATTCCTTATGGAATCTTAAAAATATTTCAATAAAAAGTCTCCCACTCCACCTTCATCACAAGATAAAGTCTGATATTCACAAATTTCTTTTATTTGATCCACTGCATTTTCCATTGCGACTCCATTAAAAGAAGACAACATTTCAAAATCATTCATTTCATCCCCAAAACACAATACATTTTCTCTTTGAATATTAAGCATTTGACACAATACATCTATTCCTGCCACTTTGCTTAAATCTGGATGGACAACTTCTGTTAATATCGGTGAACTGGCAAACATACGATAAGAACAGGGGTTTAAAGATTCAAATCGTTTTAATATTTCCACTTGAACTTCATGATCGGATACCAGTAACATTTTAGGATGATCACAAACGACATATTCTTTTAAATCTGTCTGTCTTTTATTTATATTGGCTTCTTTACAACGATACAGATAAGCCTCTGTTATTTTATTTGTGACCAGCGTATCGTTTTCAAATACACATAAAGATACATTAAGATCCTGATACGTATCAATAATCTGATGAATCACATCTTTTGGTAAATAATTCTGACTTTTCTGTTGTCCAGTTTTACAATCAATAATTGTCGCACCATTGTTACAAACCAGATAATCACAATGATTTTCTAAATTCCATCTCTTTAAATTCTTTTTTACCATCGCATAAGGTCTTCCCGTTCCTATCGCAAAAGGGATTCCTTTTCTTTTCGCATATTCAATTCCTTCAATATTTCGATTCGGACATTCATGTTTTTTATCAATTAATGTTCCATCTATATCACTGACGATTAATTTTATATCTTTCATAAAACCCTCTTTTATTCCTCTTTTATTCCACTTAATGCATATAAGATTTCATCTTCACTATAATCATCCCATACCAGTTCCTCTACCATTTCTTCCAGATCATAACCCTCCTCTAAACACTTCTGAGCCTTTCGTAAAGCCTTTAAATTATTTTTATTCTCTAAAAAAGAAATCGCACAAGCAATTTGAGAATCCTCAAATAAATCTTTTTGTAACTGTACTTTAATCTGTTCAAAATTCATATTTTCTTTTAAACATTCCAAAGCTCTTCTTTTTGCCTGTAAATTCCAGTCTATATTTAAAGGATCAATCAATTTTTCAGTCGATTTATATTGAAAACGAGTTAAAGATGCTTTTTTTATCAAAGCCATTTTGGAATATGGTTTTTCACGGGCATGAGTAAATAAGCTCTTTTGAAGATTTTTCGTTAATTTATCAATGGCTTCTTCTGTATCAAATTTTTCTTTTGATTTTCTATAAATCGTTTTTTTCTCTTCCAATTCCGGATGTGAATTTCTTAAAGCATAATATATAGCCCATCGATTCACCGGTGTATCTTTGATCAATGGACTGAAATAGGCATCATAAAATGGATCGTATGGATTTACAGGATATTCAAATGATTTATTCTTTTTCATATATTCATTATAGTAAAAAAAGGCGATTTTGTCGCCTATATATGTTTTCTCATTGTAAACACATTTTTCCCATTTAAATATTGATAATCTAAAGAATCCATTCGATTCTCTAAAATATACAATCCTATACCGGATTTACTGCGATTTAAAGAATCCGATAAAATTTCATTTTCTTTTGCCAAAGGATCAAATTGTACTCCATCATCCATAAAAGTCAATTCAATTAAAGAGTCTATTCGATTAATGAATAAATCAATGTAGCTGCAATTTGAATATTTCACAAGATTCACAAACACTTCTTCTATACATAATTTGATATCATCTAAACTATTTGAATCTATATTTTCTGTTTTCACATCAATCCATCGATAAATATCATTTAATTGTCCCAATTCTCTTTTAAATCTTTTTTTCATAGAATCTATTATAATCCAAAATTTAAATAAATATAGGTTGTATCGTCTCTTTTTTTCAATCTGGGATATAAAATACAATCCGCATCCATTTCCTGGTATTGATACAACTGCTTTTCAATGGGTTCATTTGTTTCAATGGCATCCAATATCTGTTTAATGTCTGAATAACCTGGATACATTAAGATCTGACTAAATCCATCACTCATACAACAGATCCTGTCTATATCTTTTAGATTCCATTCTTTTATGAGGGCATGAGAAATTCCTTTTTTTGAAGGGTCTAAAATATAATAATATTGATTGGATAATTTTCGATTTCGAATTAAATGTTCTTTAATTTCTATTTCTTCTCTTGTCTGTAAAAAAGGAATCTGTTTTTCTTTTGATAAAGAAATCATATGTTGAATGACACTTTGATCCAATTCATCTATTTTTTTATCTTCAAAAGACTCAATGCTTCCATCTTTCATCTGTATAATGCCAACACTGTCTCCCAATCCAAAATATTCCAGTTTATCTTCTTTAAAACGAAATAAAGAAATACAGGCATTTGGTAAATCAATCGAATCCATTGAATCAATATCCGAATATAGATTCTGAATTTCTGTAATCGCATTGTCAATAATTTTTGATAAAGAGAAAGGATCCTTTATATGCATTTCAATTTCTTTTTTTAACATTTGTACAAACCACATCGCATCATCTTCTGACATATAGTTTTTTTTCGATAAACCTGTTGCTCCATCCAATACCATAATATGAGAAGAAGAAAAGGAATACGCATCTTCATTGTATTTTTTATCACTGAAACAATAATATTTTGGTTTGTTCATTGTATCTCCTTAAAAAAGAGATTCAAAATGAATCTCTATTTTGTAACATCTACATATAAATCTTTATATTGTTTTGCGGAATTTTCCCAGGATACATCTTTGGCCATATCTCTTTGTACCATTTCATCCCAGCACCAGCGATTGTTGAAATATAAAGTTTTTGCACGATTGATGGCATCCAGTAATAATCCAGCATCATAACGATCAAATGTGAATCCATTTCCATCATTTGTATTTTTGTTATATGGTGCAACTGTATCTTTTAATCCACCTGTTTCACGAACGATTGGTACAGTTCCATAGCGCATCGCAATCAATTGTGTTAAACCACATGGTTCAAAACGACTAGGAACTAATAATGCATCAACCCCTGCATAAATTTCATGAGAACGAGCTTCATCATACATGATACTGCTTGATACATTTCCTCTATAATCATTTTCAAATTTTCTGAATGCATCTTCGTATACTTTATCTCCTGTTCCTAAAATCACAACCTGAGTAAAGTCATCCACAATTTCTGGTAATACCGCATTAATCAGATCCAATCCTTTCTGATCGGTTAAACGAGAAATCAGACCAATCACAAATTTAGAATGATCCTGATCCAGTCCTAATTTTGTCTGTAATGCCATTTTATTTCCAACTTTATTAGATACAACATTGGTAACATCATAATTAGAAGCTAAATATTCATCTGTAGCTGGATTCCAGATATCAATATCGATTCCATTTACAATTCCATGTAATTTTGGATTGTGATAACGTAAATGAGCATCCAGTTTTTCTCCATATTCCCATGTCTGAATTTCATTAGCATATGTATGACTTACAGTGGTAATCATATCCGCATAAGCCAATCCACCTTTTAACATATTGGCATCGTTATTTCCCTGTCCTAAACCATCTACATTAAATACATGATAAGGAAGATTTGTCCAGTATTGAATCGTTGGAACATTATAAATTCCCTGGAAACGTAAATTATGCACTGTTAAAATAGTTTTCGCACGACCTACTGGAGTTGGAGCAAATACAGTTTTCACATATACTGGGATCAATGCAGCCTGCCAGTCATGGCAATGAATGACATCTGGTGACCAGTTCATGTAATTTAAAGCAGCTAAAGCAGCTTTTGCGAAATAACAGAATTTAGGAATATCTCCTACAATGCTTGTATAAGGATTTCCTGAAGAGAAGAATTCTTCATTGTCAATAAAATCATAAATTACACCATCGTTAATATATTCCATAATTCCTACATAGAATTTTCTACCATCGGAACACAGATCCATATAGAAAGATCCTCTATAAACCATTTTTTCTTTATATTTATAAGGAATGCATTTATAGTTTGGAATCAGTACACGGACATCACAATTCAAGTCTACCAGTGCTTTTGGAAGTGCATACATTACATCCCCTAAACCACCTGTTTTCACAAATGGGAAACATTCAGAACCAATAAAAGCCACACTCTTTCTTGGACCATAAGTTTCAACTACCTGTTCTGCCATCTCTTTGGCTTCTTCAACAACTTCAGGTGTTACTTCTACAACTGGTTTTGTTTCTTCCACTTTTACTTCTTCAACTGGTTTTTCTTCTTTAGCGGTTTTTTCAACATTATCTTTTTTCACAGCTTTTTTACGAGTTTTCTTTACTGCTTTTACTTCATCTTTTTCTTTCTTTTCCGCTTTCTTTGTTGTTTTCTTTGGTTTTTCTTCTTTTTCGGATGGTTTCTTAGTCGCTTTTTTTGTTGTCTTCTTCACTGCTTTTGTTTCATCTGCAGCTTTTTTAGTACGCTTCTTTGTTGTTTTCTTTTCTACAACTTCTTCTGCAGCGACTTGTGTCTCCTTCACTTTTGTTTCTGCCATCTTAATACCTCCATATATCTTATATACTTATTTTACATCATTTATTGAAAAAGCAAAAATAAAATAATATAATTGAACCATCATACGACTGACGGAAGTAGAATTAACTACATGAAGTATGATTTTAAATGAGCCGACCGTCTGGGCAATGTATTTGTCCAGCTTTTTTTATGGACTAGAAAGGTTGTTATGAAACATTTTAAAACATTTTATTTAGCCGTTTTAGCCGGTATTGCCATTGGAATTGGTGGAACCATTTATTTATCTTTAGATAATAAAGTCATCGGTGCTTTATTTTTTGCGGTTGGTTTATATGCGATCTGTGTGCATGGATTAAACCTGTTTACTGGAAAAATTGGCTATGTGATCGAACAGAAACTATCTTATTGTCTGGATTTATTTTTGATCTGGGCTGGAAATCTGGCTGGAACATGGTTATGTGCTTTTCTGATTTCGTTTACTCGCTTATCCATTTCAGATACCGCAAAAACAATTTGTGAAATCAAAATGAATGATACTTTCATCAGTTTATTTATCCTGGCAATTTTCTGTGGTTTACTGATGTTTATTGCCGTAGACGGCTATAAGAAATGTCAAAATCCAATCTTATTATTTATTTGTGTCGCCGTCTTTATTTTATGTGGATTTGAACACTGTATTGCGGATATGTTTTATTTTTCAATGGCCAATGCATGGTCACTCACTTCTTTTATAGATATACTCATCATTACCTTAGGAAATGGCATAGGAGCTATATTCATTCCATTATCTAAAAAAATAAACAGCTAAAGCAAATGATGATTCAAAAAAAAGCCCGAAGGCTTTTTTTTACATTAATGATAAGAACATTGCTTTGATGTCTTCAATTGAAGCTGGTTTAGGATTTCCAGGAGCACATGCATCTTTAGCTGCATCTGCACTTAAAGCATCGATATCTTCCATAGGAACGACTCCTTTTAAAGACATCTGGATTCCTACATCTTCTCCTAATTGTTTAACTGCTGCAACCGCTAATTCACGTACTTCTTCCAATGGTTTTGTATAAGCACCTTCTACATCAAAAGCAGCTGCGATATCACGATATTTTTCTCCAGTTGCATCTGCATTGTATGCCATTACAGTTGGAAGTAAAGTCGCACAAGCTTTACCATGAGGCATTCCATAATAAGCTGATAATGTATGAGCCATTGCATGGTCAACACCTAAACCTACATTTGAGAATCCCATACCCGCAATGTATTGAGCCAGAGCCATCTGTTCACGACCCACTGGATCGTTTTTAACAGCAGCACGTAAATTTTTTGCGATCAGCTGAATGGCTTTAATATGGAACATATCACTTAATTCCCATGCACCTGCTGTAATATAACCTTCAATGGCATGTGTTAAAGCATCCATACCTGTTGCTGCAGTTAATCCTGCTGGCATACTTGACATCATATCTGGGTCAACGAATGCAACCACTGGGATATCATGAGGATCACAGCAAACGAATTTACGTTTGTTTTCTGGATCTGTAATAACGTAGTTAATTGTAACTTCAGCAGCTGTTCCAGCTGTTGTAGGTACAGCTAAAATAGGTGTACAAGGTTTAGTAGTTTCAGAAGCTCCTTCCAATGAACGAACATCTGCAAATTCTGGGTTTGTATTAATGATACCAATTGCTTTTGAAGTATCCATACTAGATCCACCACCAATGGCAACAATTACATCTGCTCCAGCTTCTGCATAAGCTTTTACCCCTGTCTGAACGTTTTCAATTGTTGGATTTGGCTGAATGTTGCTGTAAATTACATATTCAATTCCAGCTTCATCTAATAAATCCGTTACTTTTTTAGTCACTCCAAACTTAATCAGATCTGGATCGGATGCAACAAAGGCTTTTTTAAATCCTCTTGCCTTTATTTCATTTGGGATTTCTTTAATTGCACCTTTTCCATGATAGGATGTTTCATTCAAGATAAAACGATTTGCCATATTTTATAATTCCTCCTTTATGACTTGTTAATTTTATTTTACTCCAACAAAAATAAATTTACTAATAAATGTGTTCTTTTCCTTGAATAAAATCGATTTCAATTTCCAGTATTTTCGTTGTCTGTAACATACGATCATGATAAGGATGTTTTGTCCCTTCTATCAGTTTCAACAATACATCTTTCTTTATAGATAGATCCTTTACTTCCTTTAAAATTCCATACACCGAAACACTTCTATGATTATGTGTTCCAATTTCTGTATTGATTCCCAGATCCTGAATCAGATTATAGTTTACTTTATGATCTAATCCTTTCAATTTATATCCTTTCTGCGCACAGTGAAAATAAATATGTCCATCCAATACAATATGATTCATTCCAACTGCATGTGGATATGTGTCGGTATTTATACATAACGTTCCATATCTGAGTTCATTGATAACTTCCCAGCACCTCTGATAAGAAATCAGTTTTTCAGGATGTCTTATTTTTTCAACCGGTAAAAAAGTACAATCTGAATATCTTATGCATCCTTTTTTACATTCACATTCATCTTTAACAACTATTCCTTCTTCAAATTCATAAATAATATCATTCTGATTCATTCTATGATCCTTTCTATTAAAAACCAGCGATTCGACTACATATATTTGATAAAATTTTTAATACCGCCGGCATTAAACATACACTTATAAGTATATAAAGTATATGATTCCATTGTAAAGGAACTAGATAAAAAAATGAAGGGAAAAAAAGGATTGAAAATAGAAAACATACGCTCATAGAACCTATCAACAACTGTCTTATTTTCGTGAATGGTTTACAGACTCCTTTTAAAACAAATAAAGCATTACATCCAGCTAATATGGTACAGATTGTTGAATATTGTTCATTTGTCATCTCTATAAATTGACGATAGAAAAAACATCCTAAAACACTTAAAATTACACAAAATGCACCTGGTATCGCTTTTGATACAACATTCTTTAAAAGGTTTCCTTCTATACGATTTTCATTGGGTTCTAAAGTTAATACAAAGCTTGGAATTCCTGTAGATAAAGCAGAAATCAATGTCAATTGTATAGGTTTAAATGGATACTCCTTAATAATCAATAAAGCAAGTATGGCCAGTCCCATAGAAAATATATTTTTAACTAAAAATAAAGAAGCACTTTTTTGAATGTTATTGATAACACATCTTCCCTGTTTTAATAATTCCGGTAAAGAAGAAAACTGATTATTTAATAAAATTAAAGAAGCTATATTTTTACAGGCTTCACTTCCAGATCCCATAGAAATCGAACAATCGGCTTCTTTTAAAGCCATAATGTCATTAACTCCATCTCCAATCATTGCCACTATGTGACCTTGTTGTTTTAAGGAAGCAATCATTTCTTTTTTCTGTTTGGGAGCAACTCTTCCAAAAAATGAATATTGACTGATTTCATTTGGAATATTCTTTGATTGTCTCATATCAAAAGAGAGTCCATTTAAATTGGCTTGTTCACAAATGGATCGTACTGTATTTGTGTCATCCCCAGAAATAACTTTAATCATTACTCCCTGTTCTTTAAAATAGGATAGAATTTCTTTTACATCTTCTTTTAATTCATCCTGTATACAGATATAAGCTAAAACTTCATTAGAATAGAGAACTAGAACTCGATATCCTTTTGATGTATAAGAAAAAATTTTGTCTTTTACCGTTTCATCGATTTCATTCACAATGAACTCATAAGCCCCTAATTTATAATCCCCATCTGAAAAAATAACCTGACTGTATTTTCTTTCACTTGAAAAAGGAAGAACTTGAATAGCTTCTTTAAAATGATTATCTCCCACATATTCTCGAATTGCTTTAGCTGTGGCATTGTCATCCGGAAGAGCATACATCATATCCTGTAAAATAGGAATCACATCCATCTGTGAATCGATTTTAATTACTTTTAAATTTCCTTTTGTGAGCGTTCCTGTTTTATCTAAACATAAAGTATCTACACGAGCCAACGTTTCTAAACAATACAATTCCTGTACCAGTACATTCGCTCTCGCCATTTTCTGTGCCCCTATGGATAAAGCTACACTGGTCAAAAATACCAGTCCTTCTGGAATCATTCCTACAACTGCAGCAACTGTAGATAAAACCGCCTGTGTATATCCAAATAAATTATATTGAACCACAAATAATATCGTTCCTAATGGACATAAAATGTAAGTACACCACTTTATGATAAAATTTAAGGAATCTCTTAATTGCGATGGATATCGTTTATAACGTTTGGCATCTTTAATAATTGAAAAAACATACATATCCTCTGCAACTTTTAAAACCTGCATCTTGGCCATTCCAGAAGTCACAATGCTTCCTGCATAAACAGAATCCTTTACATTTTTTAAAATTGAAATACTTTCTCCTGTTAAAATGGATTCATCGCATTCAATATTTCCTTCTACAACAATTCCATCACAAGGAATTTGAATCCCTGTTTTTAAAATTAGAATGTCATCAACCACAATATCTTCTAAACCGATCCATTGAATTTTTGAATTTCTTAATACTTGTATTTTAGTCTGATTTAATATAGATAACTGATCCAGTTTATGTTTTGAACGAATCTCCTGTACTAACCCAATGATCGTATTTAAAGTGACCGTCCCCATGAACAACATATTTCTTTGTGATCCGGTAAAGAATACAATAATGGCTAAAAATAAATTGATTCCATTAAATAAAGTAAATAAATGCTGAAATAAGATTTCTTTATAACTTTTTGATACTTTATATTCAGTCTGATTCTTTTTATGATTTTCAATATGAATCAATCCTGTTTTAATATTGGTTTTCATATTTAATTTTTATCGCATATTTTTAAAAAAGGAAAGAAATTTGAACAAAAAAAATCGTTGATTAAAATCAACGATTTTTTTATCTTTTAGAAATCTACATCTAAATCATAGTAAACAGCTTTTAATAATTTAACCATTTCTTCCTGATTTGGCTGACGTGGATTGGATCCTGTACAAGCATCTAAAATGGCATTTGCCGCAATGGAATCCAATCTTTCTAAGAATACTTCTTCAGATACAAATCCATTTTCTGCAGGTAATCCATTGGCTCCATAATGATTAATGGATTGAGGAATATTCAGATCGTCATTCATCTTTCTTAAATAAGCTACAAGACTATTTACTTTTTCATCTTCTGTATTACCTTCTAAATGCATATAGTCGGCAATAACAGCATAACGTTTTTTCGCTTCTTCATTTTTCGCATTGTATTGAATTACTTTAGGAAGATACATCGCATTGGCAGCCCCATGAATGATATGCGCACCCTGATCGGCAAATACAGCTCCTGTTTTATGAGCCATAGAGTGAACAATTCCTAATAATGCATTTGAGAACGCCTGACCTGCCAGACATTGTGCATTATGCATAGAAGCACGAGCTTCCATATCTCCATTATAAGACTTCACAAGATTTTCCTGAATCATTTCAATGGCATGAATCGCAAGAGCATCTGTATAATCACAATGACAAGTTGAAACGTAAGCTTCAATAGCATGTGTCATCGCATCCATACCTGTATGAGCTACTAATTTTACTGGCATTGTTTCAGCCAAAGATGGATCTACGATGGCAATATCTGGTGTAATATTAAAATCAGCCAGTGGATATTTGATTCCTTTGTCATAATCGGTAATAACAGAGAAAGCTGTAACTTCTGTAGCTGTTCCTGAAGTTGAAGGAATGGCAACAAATTTTGCTTTCTGACGTAATTCAGGTAAACCAAATGGAACGATCATCTGTTCAAATGTTGTTTCAGGATATTCATATTTGATCCACATTGCTTTTGCAGCATCAATAGGAGATCCTCCACCGATGGCTACAATCCAGTCAGGCTGGAATTCCTGCATCACCTGAGCTCCTTTCATAACTGTTGTTACAGATGGATCGGGTTCAATTCCTTCAAACAATTTAACTTCCATTCCTGCTTCTTCCAGATAAGCCTGAACTTTTTGTAAGAACCCTCCTCGTTTCATGGATCCACCACCAACACATACAATAGCTTTGTTTCCTTTTAATGTTTTTAAAGCTTCCAAAGCTCCTGGACCATGATATAAATCACGTGGTAATGTAAATCTCTGCATTATACTATTTCCTCCTTTTAATGTAATGATTTATCTATAAACAGTATAACACTTTGTTAATTTATTAACAAATAAAGACTATTTAATTTTTACAGCGGTTCCATACGCTATAATTTCCGCTGCTCCAGACATCACAGAAGAAGAACCATATCGAATATTAATGATTGCATCTGCTCCTAAAGATTCTGCTTCATCCACCATTCGTTTTGTCGCTATCTGGCGAGCTTCTTTTAACATATCCGTATAACCAGCCAATTCTCCACCTACAATGGTCTTAAATCCAGCTCCAATATCTTTTCCAATATTTTTCGATTGAACCGTTTGTCCCTTTACAATTCCAAGTGCCTCAACAATTTCATATCCAGGCAAATAATCAATATTTACTAGCTTCATCGATTTCTCCTTTCTTAATTTCTTTAATTCGATTGATTAATATTTTTGGTACGATTAAAATAGGAACTACAAAAAAGGATTCTAAAAACACAAAAAGTATCCAGGGCATTGGTTCCTGAGTTTGAGCAAATATCAATAAACTCGCCAACAATCCAAAAAAGGCACAAAATCCAATGCTTGAAAAAATGGCTCCATTTATCTGTTTCTTATGTTCCTGTTCGTTCTTTCTCATTGTAAACCCCTCTTTATTTAAAACATTCATGCTTTGAAAGTATTGATCTATTTCAATCGTATCTAAAGATTCATTGGCATCCAGTATTTTTTGACAAAGTAAGGTGACTCTTTCATAATTTCTTCTTTCCTGTGCAATTTTGATTAAACGAGATTCTATACACTCTCTTAAACTGATTTCATTTTTCATCACTTTTTTTAATTCCTGTACAGGAACTCCCAATTCTCTTAAAAATTTAATAATTTTTAATTGTCTTAAATTCATTTCATTATAGAAACGATATCCATTATTTGAATTTCTTTCAGGAGCAATCAATCCCATTTCCTCATAATATCGAATGCTTTTTTTAGATAAACCTACAATACTTTCTACATCATTGATTAACATAAGACCTCCTTTGTTCCTTTTATAAACCATTCCCTAAGGGAAATGTCAATTTATTCTATCTTTATTTTAAAAAAAACAGATTTATAATAAATCCGTTAATTTTTTTTCTAATACTTTTACCATTTCCACAATACATTCTTTATCTTTTTCAAATCGATCAAATGAAGTACTGTCCAAATCTAAAACACCATATAATGTATCCTGAATGGTAATTGGAACTACAATTTCACTATTGCTGGCACTATCACAGGCAATATGTCCTTTAAATTCATGAACATTTTCAACTACCAATGTTTCCTGATTTAAAGCCGATGTTCCACAGACTCCTTTTCCTAATGGAATAACTGTACAGGCAACCTTTCCCTGAAAAGGTCCTAAAATCAATTGTTTGTCTTTAAATAAATAAAACCCTGCCCAGGAAACATCTTCTAATGAATGATAAATAAAACTGGACATATTGGATAAAATAGTTACTTCATATTTGTCATCTTCAATTAAACATTCCAATTGTTTCGATAATAAATTCATAATTCCTCCTGATATGTATCTAAAAAGTGAATTTTCTTTCCCTCTTTTTTGTACGCAATCACTGTATCTAAGTTTACATTTTCTACCGATTTAAAAATATTGGCTTCTACATAAGGATTGACTTCATGCAGTTTCTGAATCAATTGTTTGATTTCTTTACGCTTAGAAACCCCTTCAATTTCTTCACTCATTTCCGTTAATTTACAGGCACAACGTAAACATTGTACATGATTGTATGCAATCCAATGAATAATGGATTCTTCTCTTACTAAATATAAAGGACGAATCAACTCCATTCCTTTAAAATTTGCACTATATAATTTAGGCATCATAGTTTGAATCTGTGCTCCATATAACATGCTCATTAAAATCGTTTCAATCACATCATCATAATGATGACCTAAAGCGATTTTATTACATCCTAATTCTTTTGCAGCATTATATAAATGGCCTCTTCTCATTCTGGCACACAAGTAACAAGGGGCTCCATTTTGTGTAGAAACATATTCAAATATATCGGTATGAAACATATGAATGGGTATATTTAAACGTTTCGCATTGATTTCAATCAATTGTGAATTCATTTCATTGTATCCTGGATTCATCACAAGAAAGACCAGATCAAATTGTATCTGTCCATGTTTTTTTAATTCCTGAAACAGCTTTGCTAAAAGAATGGAATCTTTTCCTCCAGAAATACAGACTGCAATTTTATCTCCTTCATTCACCAGTTGATATTCCGTAATGGCTTTGGTAAATTTTCGCCATATTTCTTTTCTGAATTTTTTAATGATACTTCTTTCCACTTCTTTACAATCAAAAGATTGAATAGAATCTATGTAACCATAATATCCATTATCTATGGCATACGATTCATATCCATTCTGATTTAATTCTTTTGAAAGACGTTCACTTTTATACCCTGTGTAATCCAGAATAAATACCGGTTTATCTTTAGGTAAAGAAAATAATTCATTTTCTTTTAAATGAAGAGAACCCTCAATATGATCTCTTTGATAAGCTACAGAATCTCTTATATCCACTATAATTTTATCCTGTATTTTTAATACATCTTCTATTTTCATATGTAAAGTGTATCAAAAAATAAGAAGAAAATACAATAGTAAAAAATGAAAGCCATTCTATTCATTACATACTGGCAGAAGGGAATCCTGCAATGTATAAACACTGTAAAAGTACAAGTCAGAATGCAATGTAATGGTTTTGATCATTCTGTTTAGAATCTATATTTTTTATTTTATGATAAAAGTTGTCGTATTATATCATTTTTAGATACATTACCGATTGTATATTTTTTTGGCAGATAATGCTGTGACATAAACCACCTTTAAAGTTATAATTGTTTCATAGACCATGACTGGCACATAAAAAAACTGTAACGAAATTCAATCATTACAGTTATTTCTTTTTAGACCATACCAGTACAATCAGAATACATAGTATCAATAAAATCATAATTCCATATAGAAACATATGATACCAGTCAATTGAAGACTCTTCTTCTATTTCTTCTTTTTCAAGATAAGGATCTTCAAATGTTTCAGATGTAATTGAACCAACTAATATCACTCGTCCATTGGTTGAATCGGAAGAACAAGTACTTAAACAAATCAATCTTTCACATTCTGGTATATCCAATTTCTGTAGATTATAAGAAGATATATACTCAATATATTGATTTATATCTCTTTCATTTGTGTTATAGACTTTGGAATCATACGCATCCGCTTTTATCAGCATAAAGAATTCAAGTCCATAATTCTTTCCATCTACATACAGATTTCCATATCGATGTTTATTAAAATAGTCCTCTTTCTCATAATGATCCAGTCCTCCAAACATCTTATCCTTTTCCATATGATGTCCATAGATTATATTGACCGTATCACTCATATTCCTTGCATTATTACAGTCCAAAAACAATGCCCCAGATAAAGAAAAGTTTCCTTCATAGTCTGTATTGACATATTTGTCATTGTCTTCTCCCTGTACTAAAGGATAATCAATTTGAGTTCCATAAATACTGATCCATCCATATACATCTGGATTGATCCTTATTAATTCTTCAAATGATTTCGTATCTTCCTTTTCAGGCTTATACGTTTCATATACACTTGGACTGGCCTTTGTATAGATATGATTGTTGTCCCATATCGAATACCCACTGAACAGAACACACAATATAAAAAAGAGTAGTACCGCGATATTCACGGTACTATCTATCATAGAAACAATCTTTCTTGGTAAAGATATCTTTCTATCTTTTCTCTTCATTATTTCTTAGAACGTTTTTTACTGGCTGCCAATACGACCAATCCAGCTCCAGATGCTCCTAACAATGCGATATATGGCATATTGTTTACGATGACACCTGTTAATGGAGATGAATCTTTGTTGTTTGTGAAGATAACACTGGCATCTGCATTTCTTAATGTTTGACTTCCTGTTGAAGTTCCTGTTGTTGCAGAATTACTTCCATTTAAAGTGTATGTTTCTGTATAGTCAGTATCCGCTTCAGAAACTGTATATGTAGTACCCGCAGGTAAATCAGCAATTACAACACGTGCATTATCTTTCATTTTTCCAGATAAAGTTACAGTATTACTACTAGCAAATGATATTTTTCCATTTACAATATCTGCATCATTAGTTACAGCTTGTTCTCCTGATCCAGTTACTGTAAATTCTTTTGTTACATTTTCATTTGTTCCATAATAAGTTGCTGGTAAAGTAATTTCAATTGTGAAATCAAAAGCATCTGCAACATTTGCACCTTTTCCAGTTACTTCTTTTCCAACTGTTAAATCAGCGTATTCATTGTAGTGGTTCAAAAAATTAGGAGTGGTTTTTGTATTTGTATTGTCTCCTGTAGCCACCACTGTAATCTGGTCAACTTCCAAAGCACCTGGTACAGCAGAGTCACTGTTAACTACACGTACAGTAATAGTATATGAAGTAGCTCCTTCAGTTGTAACATTATTAGTTCCTTTATTTGTTTCTGACAATACATAAGTATAAGTTCCAGGAACAACGGTTTTACCTTCAGTAGATGGTTGAGTTGCATCAAATGTAACTGCTAAAGTTTGGGTACCTGACCCAGTAAATGTTAGTGACCCACTTGAAGCAATTGTTGCCAATGGTGCATTATCTTGATTTGCAGTGATTGTATATCCAAAAGTTTCAGATCTAAAGTTATCAACTGCTGATTCAATTGTAAAAGTTTTAGTTAAAGTTACTGTGTTTCCATCAATATATGTTTTTCCATTTGCATCTTCATTATAATCTTCGGCCAATACCGGACTGACTGCTGTAGCTAAAGCTAAAGCACCAGCCATTAATATCGGTTTAATATTTTTCTTAAACATAATTAATTCTTTCCTTTCTTTTTAAAGGTTCCTTCTTCTGCATATCAGCATTACGGAACCTTTGATATCTGACCTTTTTACAGGTCCAAATATTCTTCCATCCTGGGCATTGTCCCGATTGTCCGCCATCAGAAACACTTCATCTTTCTTCAGCGTTACCGGAAATTCGATTCCCTCCTTATAAGGATACGTTTTGGTAAATACATGACTTTCCTGTTGAACGAAGCCGTTTACCATTAGCTGTCCATCCTCATTGATATCCACTGTATCACCTTCAACAGCAACGACTCTTCTTACGATCGTTCGATCTTTGTATTTCATCACAACCGTATCATTGGATACATAGGTCCTGTCCAGCCTGTAATACAGGACCAGGTCCCCTTCACAGAAGGCAGGGGACATCGAGTCATCTGGATTTGCTATAAATCCAAAGCAGAATCCAAACAATACAGAAAATACAATGATAAGAAGTCCAATCTTTATACCCAGTTCCTTTATTTCCTGTTTCAAAGCTAACCTTTGATTCATGAATCTTTTCCTTTATATTTTTCTTGTTTATTCACATAAACAATACTGATAGAATTGAATTGAAATATTTATATACAAGGTATTCTTGTCTTAAATATTTCGTACTCAATGTAGAGTAAGTCATATAATTTCTCAGGTTATCTACTTACTCTACATTTTTAATTGTCTTTTTTTCTTTAGAACGAATGCGATAGCTGCAATTTCAACTACGATTGAACCAATCAATCCAAGTCCTTTTGGAGTGTTATCTGTGATACCTGTTAGTGGTACGGCTTCTGCAGTGTTAGTAACTGTTACAGAAACTCCATCTTTATTTCCATAAGTAAAAGTATCACTAGGTACTGTACTAGATGGTTTATTTGAATCCGATTCTGTACCTGTCAAATAGGTTGTTTCATATCCATCATAAGAATCTTCTTCAACTTTATAGCTGTAGTTTCTTGGTAAATTATTGAATTCAACTTTTTCATTATCTTTTAAAGTAAATTCGTATTTTCCATCTACAAACTTTATGCCACCTAAAGTATCGTTCACTGGATTTCCTTCTTCATCCTTTAAAGTTAAAGTGAATTTAAATTCATCGTTTACATTTGCATAAGCGCCTTTAACTTCTTTTGTCACAGACAATTTATTAGCCGATACTTGAATTTCTGGTTTTTGTTCATATGGTACTGTTTTCGTTTCTGAACTTTCACTATCTCCATATGTATAAGTCAATGTAGCCAATCCATTGGATTCAAATCCAGTTAAGGCATTTTCAGACTCATCTACACCATAAGATCCATTGTTTTTTGAAAATTCAGTATAAGCTTTTTGACTTGGAGTCACTCCAAATGAAACAGAATACGTGTAATTTTCTTTCAATGAATATCCATCATTAAAATCACAAATCACATTATTTCCACTAAAGGAAACACTCATACCTGCTTGTGCATTTTCTGTTGAAGTTACATCGATTCCATTTGCATCTGTAATCAATATTGTCGCACCTGTTACAGTTCCATCTACAACACTGCTGCTTAAATTGACATAATCACTTAAAGAATCGGTAATCGTAACGTTTGATACTGTTAATGAACGATCCATTATTGAATTGGATATTTCCGTAAATGCATTTTTTAGACTGGCTGTATTCGTTCCTTTATAATAGGCTTTAATACCTGCATTTGAATACGTTAACAATCCCTTTAAGAAAGTTTCATTTGCATTTCCTGCAACACCTACTGTATAGAATCCATCCAATCCATAACCATTAAGATAAGTTCCTACAGCTTCATTTGCACGTTTAGAACAAATACCATTGTAATCTTCTCCTTCTGGAACCGGTATTTCTGAAGCAGTTGTATCACTATTTCCATTTCCAAGTGTTATACCTTCATCATATTTTTCTTCTGTAGTTACCCATCCTTGTGAATACTTACCATATTTCCAGACACCAACACCTTCTTCTTCAAAATAATGCCAGCCAGTATCCCGTTGTCTAATAGAATACCATTCGGTTTTTGTGACTGGTCTCAAGCCTTCCCAAACAATATGTTTCCCATAAATAACATCCGTTCCATACTGTTCTACAGTAATTCCTTCTTCATTAGGATTTAATGTACCTTCAGGAATTTCCTGTTCAGTAAAAGACAAAGACCAATTAGTGGTTGGATAATAATCCTCACCATTTGCATAATAATAAGTTGGTGTTCCATCGGATAAGAAAATTAAATATTTTTGTGCATCGCTTCTTGATGTACTAAATACTTCAGAGGCTTTAATCAAACCGGCTTCACAGTTTGTTCCTCCATCTCCATCAATTCCATTTACGCTTGCATTAATGGATGAAACTGCACTTTCTCCTGTAAAAGAACTTCCTGAATAATTTCCAACCCAATTAGAAATTGTTACTGCATCGTTGTAAGCTGTATCTTCGTTAGATGAAGGTGGCTGTAAATCACCATAAGCATCTTCAGATCCACTATAAGCTACAACGGCTATTTGGGCATCTAAATTCTCATTTCCTAAAATTGTTTGACTTAATCCATTTTTGCCTGTAACAATTTTCTTTAATGCAGCCATTCTTGTAACTTTTGCACCTGTATCTGGATCTGTCATATCATAAGAATCATTGTTATCCATACTTCCAGATTGGTCAACAACCAGAACAACGTCTACCTTTGGTTTCTGTCCAGGAATGGTTTCTTTCTGTCCCTTAACATTAAGTGTTAAAGTATAACCATTTTCTTCATCCCCACTTATGGATTTTTCATGAGCCGGAACGGGTGTGTTGCTACTTTCTTCAGCAGAAGTAAATGAAGAGGTATGACATAAACCGATAACCATAAAACAAGCTACCAGGCATGGAATTAATGTTTTTAATAATCTTTTCATACTTCTCCTCCTTTCTTTCAGACCCATAATGAGCCTTACATACGTATTATAAATGAATAAACGATAATTTTACAGTCAAAAATGTATTTTATTACATATATCTAGTTTATTTGTACATTTATTTGTATTATTTATATACTTTTATATGTTCTTTATATCGTTTTTATAGTAATTTATTGCTTATAAAACAAAAAAATCCTGATTTTATCAGGAGTTAACATTTTATAAAATTCTATGATACAATAATATAGGTGATATTATGTTTTTTATAAAGAAAAATCCAGAAGCCGTTAAACAGGAAAAAATCGCAAATTTATGGCACTATATGACTTCTATGTCTAAAAAGGATAAGAAATTATTTCAACAATTAATTGAACAGGATAATGAACCTTTAAAATTTAAAGATGGAGAAGTTCCTAAATCTCAATTTTTAAAAGATAAAAAAATGATCGAAAGGTTTGTTATTCAAGAACAGATTGATTCCAGATTATATGATTATATCTGTTTTAAATTCAAAGATGATATTTTTGAATTACTGGATGAATCGTATGATCAATTTTATTCAATCATCGGTTAAGTACCGATAATTTCTATTATTGTTTTTATAAAAAATAGAATAAGTACAAGAATCATTATTGGTTTTACCGATAATGATTTTTTCTTAAAATAAGAAGAACCTATATAGTTTCCCAACATATTAAAGATTCCAGCTATCAGTCCTAATATGAACAATACTTTTCCATTTAATATATATACAATTAATGCTGCATAATTAGTCGTTAAATTAATCACTTTTGTGATTCCATTAGCCTGTTTTAAATTTAAATGGGCAAAACCTGTTAAACAAATTAAAAGAAACGTTCCTGTTCCAGGTCCATAAAATCCATCATAAACTCCAATAAAAAAGGCAACCGTACAACTGATCCATACGGTTTTTATATAGCTCAATTCTTCTTTTTCTTTAAAAGATTTAGGATACATAACATATATCGCAATCAAGGGTAAAAGTATCAACATGATCCTTTTAAAGAAATAATCACTGATCGATAAAGCTAAATTGGCTCCTAAAGAAGAACCAGCCATCGCAAAGATAACACAGACCAAAGCAATATCCCATCGTATATATCCAGCTTTTCCATATCGTATCGTTGTAATTGTTGTTCCCATTGAACTGGATAATTTATTGGTCGCAATTGCCTGATGTACAGGTATTCCTCCCATTAAATAAGCAGGCAAAGAAATCAGACCTCCACCACCTGCAATGGCATCCACTAAACCTGCTAAAAATACTAAAATAAATATCATTATATACTTCATGAAATTTATTATAATTAAAGTTTTTATTATTTCAATCTTTCTTTGATTTCATCTTCTTTCTGTATTTGTCCAACGCATAAAGAAGAATCTGGATCGTGTTTTGAATAATTATATTTTACTTTTTCTTCATCATAATTCGCATAACAGTATCTGCAGAAATGAGGACAGCTGTTATAATATCCAATATCCACCATTTCTACACATCCACAATCTCTTGCTTTCCATTTTTTAAAGACTTTGTTGGTTAATTCAAATGCTTTTTTACTGGACAAACATACATCTCTGTCCAATCCAAATTCCACTAAATTGTTTTCTTCAAAACATGTATAGACTTTCATTTGATGACTATGGGCAATCTGTGAAAAATTCAGTCCTATTTTTTTATAATCTTCTTCAGTACATTTTATATAGTGCAGTTCCTGTTTATGTTTCTTTACATTTTTATATTCATCTAAAAAAGAAATCACAATTTCATCTATATATCCATCCAGTAACGTACATAAACGATCAAATGCTTTTATATGATAATCCAACGTATACTTTTCATTCAAAAAGATGGGATCGTATCGTAAAACCACCTTATCTTTTCCTAATTGTTTACTGCAGGTTTGTATTGCTTTAATAATTTCTGTCTTATCCAATACATTTTTTTCAATATCTTTATGATATCCTGTAACTGTTACCTGCAAATAGATGGGAATGTTAATCTGATTCAGATAAGGAATCAAAGGAATGGGATTTTTGGTACAGAACACGATTAAATCTACATTTTTAAAGTCAATTCGAGAAATCTGTTTTTTATAAAATGGATTTCTTACATCTACATACCCTTCTTTGTATCGATTCATAAACCATTCCATATAAAAGGCTACTATATCACATCTTCCACTTACATTTAAAATCATATATATAATATAAAAAGAGCTTACGCTCTTTTCAATAACTGTTCAAAATTTAAATCAAAATCAATTTCTTTTCCTTTGATTGCTTGAATCATTTGAATCGAATGAAACAATGTTGGGATGTATTCTTTTGAACCAGTCGCCCATTCAATGGCACTGATTCCATCGCTTTCAATCAATAATTTACTGGCATCTATTTTCTTTGCGACCCGAGTGACTGCTTCATCTTTCCCAACAGAAGGACCAATGGTAAAATAATCAATAACTTCATCATACTCTTCCAGATGATCCATACAGGAATACCAGTGAGATACATAACAATTCTCATATTTCTTTAATAAAGGTAAAGCTTCTTTTTCCATACCTTTAATATGAAGTATTACTGGTTTTTTTAATTGATTCGCCAGCTTCAGCTGTTTTTCAAATACATCCATCTGAATCTTAGTATCTACATCACACCATGTATTATCCAGACCAATTTCTCCAATAAACTGTGCTTTTCTTAAATAAGGTTCCATTTCTTTAAAATCAATCGAATCGGCTTTCCATGGATGAATTCCAATGCTTGTACAAAAAGAATACTGTTTCAGATAATTCTGTACTTTATGATATTCTTCAATACTGCTGATATTACAGATTCCTTTTAAAGAATACAATTGAAAGTCTTTAAACAATTCATCGGATATATGAAAATGTGCATCATGCATTGTTTTCCCCTTTTAATAATTCAAATATTTCTTTTTTTAGAGTCCCCTGTTCAAACAGCCAGTCTCTACTTTTTGATACATTGGATAAATCTATTTCTTTTAGAATCGAAGCCGGACGATGACTTAAAATCAAAATCCGATCCGCTAAAAATAAAGCCTCATCTATATCATGTGTAACCAGTAAAGTGGTTCGATTGTATTGTTTTCTTAGATCCAGCAGCCAGTCCTGCATATCATTTCGAGTAATCACATCCAGGGCTCCAAAAGGTTCATCCAGTAATAAAATATCTGCTTTGCATAAAGCGGTTCTTAAAAAAGCAGCTCTTTGTCTCATACCACCCGATAACTGATCCGGATAAGAATTCTGGTATCCATCCAATCCAAATGTTTTGAATTCTTTTAATGCGTTTTCTTTCGCCTTTGAATCGTGATTGATCTGTCCATATAAAGTCACATTATCCAGTATCGTTTTCCATGGCAATAATAAATCACTTTGTGGCATATAAGCAAAATGATCGCTTAATCCTTTAATTTCCTGATTGTCTACTTTAATAATTCCTGTTTCTTTTGAAAGTAAACCCGCTAATATATTTAATATAGTCGATTTTCCACATCCGCTTGGCCCTAACAAAGCCACAAATTCTCCCTGTCGAATCTGAAAATCGATATGATTTAATATTAACTGTTTATCAAAAGAAATTGATAAATTCTCTACACAAAGCTTCATATGTTTCCTATCCTAAAAATTCGTTTGTATATTGCTGGCTAGCTTCAATTTTATGATCGATCAATCCATATTCGAACATAAAATCCGTATAGTTATCCCAGACTTCATCTTTCATTACACCCCAACTATCGGCATCCAATGCATATTGCTGACTTAAATATTCCTGTGATTTCTTTAAGAATTCTAAGTCTAGATCACTTAATGCTTTATCATGCAGAATTTCAGCCGATTCATCTGGATTTTCGATCGCATATTCATATCCTTTTTTAGTTGCTTCCATGAATTTTTCACAGATTTCACTGTTGTTTTCGATCATATCATCATTTGTGATAATAACAGGTGTATAGTAATCCAGACGTGAATCCAATTCATTTAATGGTAAATAATTGACATCATATCCATCCATGATTGCTCTTAATACAGCCCATCCATAGAATTCCCAGTGAAGATTGACTTTATCTTCTCCTGTTTCAGCTGACAATCCACCAATTCCAGAACCATCAGCACCAACAATTCTTAATTTTGAATAGTCGGCTCCTTCTTTTTTCATAACCGCCTGAATGACTGCTTCTTCACTTGGTGCTCCCCATCCAGCATATGTTTTTCCTTCAAAATCTTTAGCACAAGTAATATTGGCATCTTTTAAAGAAACAAAACCAGATGTGTTATGTTGAATGATGGTTGCGATGGCTTTAATTGGTAAAGCTTCTTGTGCTGTTAAAGCATATGTCACATCTTCCTGATAAGACACTCCAAAATCCGCTTTTCCAGTGGCAACCATACTTGTTGTCGCATTGTCTCCTGGTTCAATGATTTCAACATCTAAACCAGCTTCTTCATAATATCCTTTTTCTAAAGCTACATAGAATCCGGTATGATTTGTATTGGGTGTATAATCCAGCATTAAAGTTACTTTTGTTAAATCGTTAGATGAATTATCCTGTTTATTGGAACAGGCAACCATTGTTAAAGCCATTGCCCCTGATAAAAGGGCAGATATAATTTTTTTCATTTTCTTTTTCCTTTCTTTAAATGCGGAAAAACCATATATTCGATAAAGGTTACCGCAAGATTCAATAAAATACTCCAGATAATAATCATTACCACACAAGCAAATACTTTATCCAGCATATAGCCATTCTTTACTCGCAGCATATAATATCCCAATCCAGCACTGCTCGATAACCATTCTCCAACAATGGCTCCTCCTATACAGTAGGTAGCTGCCACCTTTAATCCTGAAAATAAACCCAGAGCTCCAGATGGAATTTTGATCATTTTATATATTTGAAATGTACTGGCCCCAAAACTTTTTAATAGATTCACCTGTTTTTCATCTACTTGTCCTAACGCATCGCAAAAAGAAATCGCAACGGGAAAGAAACACATGAAAATAACGATCAATACTTTTGGGGCCAGACCAAATCCCAACCAGATGGAAAAAAGAGGTCCTAATACCATAATGGGAACGGTCTGTGTCACAATCAGATAAGGGTATATACTGGTTTTAAACACTTTTGAAAGATCCATTCCAATGGCAATCCAGATCGCAAGAAGTGTACTGATTACCAAACCAATCAAGGCTTCTTTTAATGTGACCATTGAATGCATCCATAAAATGTCAAAGTTATCTAGTATTGCCATTACAATTTTAGAAGGAGCCGGTAAAACATATAAACTGATATGAAAGGCTCTTACACTCATTTCCCAGATTGAAATGACAAGAATAAATACAAGAATGGGCATCATAACTTTTTGTTTGGTTTTCAAATTGTACCTCCTTTCATAAAAAAAGACGTCGGTAGACGCCATATATGTATTGATATGACTCCCTACGCTAGTATTAACTAGATCAGGTCATAAGGGATTGGTAAACCATCTCAGCCAAAGGCACCCCTGTCATGACAAATATTCACTTGTAGAGATATTATACATCAAAAATAATAAGAGTACATCATAAATTACATAGAGCATACAATGGAATGTTCACAATCCATTCCTGATCGTTATTATTTAATTAAAAATCGAACTGTTTTTTTAAGAAATATGTATATAATACAGAATTTACATTTATTCAAATCTAAATAAAAAGACGTGAATTCACGCCTTAACTTTCATTTTTTGTTTGATCAGAAAATCTTTTGGAAGCTGTGCTAAAAGGATCGCAATAAAAATCAAAACACAGCCTAAGCTTTCTCTTTGTGTTAATTTCTGTCCCAGTAATATCCAGGAAGCCAGAACGCAAAATACCGATTCCAGAGACATGATCAATGAGGCAATTGTTGGATTCAGATCTCTTTGTCCAATGATCTGTAGTGTATAGGCAATCCCACAGGAACAGACTCCCGCATATAAAAGAGAACCCCAGGCAGAAAGATTAAACTGGTAAATCCATTGTGAATCGATTTCTTTAAAAATCATAGGAATGGCTGTTAATAGTCCACAGACAAAAAACTGTATGCAGGACAACCGGACACCATCCACTTTTGGAGAAAAATAATCAATAACCAGTATCTGAAGTGCAAATACTGGAGCACAGATAATTGTCAGAATGTCATAGAATTCAATTTTAAATTCTCCATGAATGCATAAAAAATATAGACCCAGTACTGCCAGCAATACACTGATCCAGATATTGATTCCACATTTTTTCTTCAGAAACAGACCAAATACAGGTACCAGTACAATGTAACAGGCTGTTAGAAAGCCAGCTTTTGAAGAAGGGGTTCCAAAATATAAACCTAACTGCTGAAGGTTGGTTGCGACAAAGATCAAAGATCCTGAACAGATTCCTCCAGTTATCAATGTCTTATAATCTTGTTTTGTTTCTGGTTTTCTGGATAAACCCATTCGATCCAGTAAAAAAATCACAGGAATCAATACTGCAGTTCCAATAAAACAACGAATGCTGTTAAAAGAATAGGGACCTATCGCATCTCCTCCTTCACTTTGAAACACAAAACTGATTCCCCAAAGCAAAGCGGCAAATGTTAATAAAAATGAATTACGAATTTGTTTGCTCATAATCACGATTATAGGTAAATTTAAAATGAAAATCAAATGATTTTTCTGAACAAAAAGTATTATAATAATTGAGGAGGTTAATTATGAATAACTTTACATATTCCATTCCTACCAAAATACATTTTGGAAAAGGTCAAATTAAACATTTAAATGAATTAAAAGAAAACGGAAATAAAGTATTGCTTGTATATGGTTCTGGAAGCATTAAAAGAGCCGGAATTTATGATCAGGCTCTTGAAATATTAAAAGACAATCAAATCAAAGTCTTTGAATTGTCAGGAGTCGAACCCAATCCACGAATTGAAACGGTTCGTAAAGGAGTTCAAATCTGCAAAGACAATCAGATTGATATGGTTTTAGCAATTGGTGGAGGTAGTACTATTGACTGTTCTAAAGTCATTGCTGCAGCCAGTCTGTATGAACAGGATGCCTGGGATCTTGTCATTCATCCAGAAAAAATTAAAGGTGCATTACCAGTTTATGTCGTACTGACATTATCTGCCACAGGTTCAGAAATGGATCCTTTTGCGGTAATCAGTGATCTTACCTTAAATGAAAAACTGGGAACTCGTGCTCCCTGTTTAAATCCAACCATGTCCATTTTAGATCCAACTTATACTTTCAGCGTTCCCGCTAAACAGACTTCTGCTGGAGTGGCTGATATGATGTCTCATACACTTGAAAACTATTTCAACAATGTTTCCGGAAGTGAAATGCAGGCTGGATTCAGTGAATCCATTTTACGATGCTGCATCAAATATGGTCCAATCGCATTAAAAGAACCTGACAATTACGATGCTCGTGCCAGTTTAATGTGGTGTTCCAGCTTTGCAATCAATGGAACCATCAAATGTGGCTGTGAAGTCAAATGGTGCATCCATCCTATGGAACATGAATTATCGGCTTTTTATGATATCACGCATGGACAGGGTCTTGCCATTTTGACTCCTGTCTGGATGGAATATGTTTTAAATGAAAAAACCGCTTCTCGTTTTGCCCAGATGGCCCGCAATGTATTTATGATTCAGGAATTGGATGATCTAAAAGCTGCTCAGAAAGGTATTCAGGCATTAAAACAATTCTTCTTTGATACAATGAAACTTCCTAAAACTTTACGGGAAGTAGGAATTTGTGAAAAAGACAATTTTGAAATTATGGCTAAAAAAGCTGCTTCAAAATGTGCTGGAAGTTTTGTTCCATTAACGCAAAAAGATATTGTAGAAATATTTAACAGGGCGTTTTAATGACAAAAAAAGAAAAAATCAGATACTATGGTAAAGATATTTTAGATTCTAAATCCATACAGATTCAAAAACAATGTCTTCAACATGGAAAAAGAACTGTTTTTGAACATTCATTAGCAGTTGCTTTGATGTGTTTAACGATTAATGAATTTCTGCATTTAAAATTAAATGAAAGACGATTGATTCGTGGTGCTTTATTACATGATTATTTTCTATATGACTGGCATGTAAAAGATAAAAGCCATCGTCTGCATGGATTTAGACATCCTTATTTTGCTTTAGAAAATGCCCGAAAAGAATATGAACTGGATCCTGTTTTAGAAGATATGATTGTAAAACATATGTTTCCATTAATTCCCATTCCACCCAAATATAAAGAAAGCTGGGTCTTATGTATAGCTGATAAAATTTGTGCTTCAAAAGAAACAATATTAAGAAAATAGAGGTAGTTACGATGGTTATTTCGTAACTACCTCTATTTTTTGAATTTTTCCTTTTTCATATTTTAATACAAATGGAAATCTGTCTGTATCTACACATAAATAAAAATCCTGTTGTGGAAAGATTTCATTCTGTTTCACATCAAAAAATTTAGCTCCACTTGTTCTTTTTAATAAATCTGTATCAATTGTATAGGGTTTTTCTTCCAGTAGACTTTTGATATATTCCGCACACATTGTATCTTCTTCGGTTGATTCTTTTCCTTCCCATCCCATACAGACCAAAGATACTTCTTCTGGATTTTTTGTCTTAATATATTGTGCAATCGCTTTGGCATTCACAAAACTTCCTGTTAAAATCTCATCCGCATGAATCGCATTGGTCAAACCCTGTGTTCCAGCACTGGTGGTATGTACAATGGTTTTATTTTTAAAAGAAATCCCCTGTATTTCACTGGGAGAATTTCCAAAATCAAAACCCGGTAATTTTATACCATGTCGTTCTCCAATCAGTACAATAGAAGGATCTTTTTCTTTATATTCATACGCAATTTCTTTTTTTCCAACTGGAATGATTTCTTTTGCGTTTTGATGGATCAAATAAGCTTCTAAGCTAAAAGCACGAAATACATCAATGATTACTACGATTCCTGTTGCCTTTTTGGCTCCCTGTAATAATTGTAAAATATTAATCTTCATCAAAAATCACATCCCCTGCATCTATATAAACTGGTTTTAATATATTAATATCTTTCATCGGTCCTATTTTCATTTTCACAATAAAACGAAGCGCAAATTTTTTCTTTTTATCATAGACAAAACGTAAAGACATAAATTTCATTTTATATTGTATGGCCATCTGATAAAATTCCATAAATCGATTGGCTGGATATAATGTATAGACCACTCCATTGTCTTTACAGAATTTACGAAAACATTTAAACATATCTTCCAATGGCATCGATTCTTCAAACATTGCTCTTTTATAATATTCATTTTCTTTTATATCTCTTGTCATTTTAAAATAAGGTGGATTGCAGATTACCACATCCACTGGATCAATTTCAAGATCCTGTACTCTGCAGCAATGCAGTTCAATATTATCCGTGTATTTTTCTAAATTCAGCTTTGCTAAGTCCAGTGCTTTCTGAAAAATATCACATCCGATAAACTGTGTAGCTCCTTTTAAATAGGCATACAATAATAAAGAACCATTGTTGCATCCCATATCCAGAACACTGCGATTTTTCATAGGCTCCAGACTCATTCCTAAAGCCGTAGTATCGGAATTGTATTTAAACATGTCTTCGTCCTGATAAAGTTCTATATCGGTATATTTTAAATAATCTTTTCTCATATTCAGAGTATATCATAAAGAAAAAAGTTCTCAAAGATGAGAACTATCGATTGCATTTATAAAGCAGATCTTCCCATCTGCGATCCACTTCTTCCTGGATTTCCTGAATCAGGTGTTCATTTCCTGGTTTGAACAAATGTTTAAAACGTCCTTGTGTTTTTAAAAATTCTTCAATTGGAAGTTTTTCTTTTGGCATATAGTTTAAATGCCATTGCCCATGATCCACTTCAAACAGTGGCCAGTAACACGTTTCAACTGCTAAACGGCAAATTTCCATTACATCGCTGGCATCATAACGCCATCCTCTTGGACATGGTGTCAATACATTCAGAAAAGAAGCGCCTGGTGTATAAATAGCTTTTTCTGATTTTGTATGAATGTCTTTAAAATCACGTGTTAATGTCGTTTGTGCCACATAAGCTACATTGTGATCGGCAATAATAGAAGCCAGATCTTTACGGCTTTGCATCTTACCATTGGACTGGGATCCAACCGGTGTAGTTGTAGTATCGGCATATTTAGGAGTGGCACTGGAACGCTGAATCCCTGTATTCATATACGCTCCATTGTCGTAACATACATAGGTCAGATCGTGTCCTCTTTCCATGGCTCCTGACAAAGACTGGAAACCAATATCATACGTTCCTCCATCTCCACCAAAAGTAATGAATTTATAGTTTACATCTTCTGCTATTTTTCCACGTTTCTTCAATGCCTTATAAGCCGTTTCCACTCCACTTAAAGTAGCTCCTGCATTTTCAAACGCATTGTGGATATAACTGTCTGTCCATGCGGTATAAGGATACGTAAAGGAAGAAACTTCCAGACATCCTGTCGCATTTCCAATGACCGCATGATCTCCTTCATGCAGTCCTCTTAATACCGCTCTGACTCCAATGGTTGCCCCACAACCAGCACACATACGATGACCAGGAGCCAAACGATCGGGTTTTGATACGGTTTCTTTAAAATTGTATTTTGCCATGATTCTTCCTCCTATTTACGCAGTCCAATGTACTGATACTGTTCTGGTTCAATTCCATTTTCAATCAGCTGTTCCAATTCATTAAATACATCAAATACATGATTTACTGTAAAATCACGTCCTCCTAATCCATAGACATAATTTACCGTTTCAATCATCACTTTATTTCTGAATAAAGCCGCATTGACTTCACTTGCCAAAGGACCTCCATTTGTATTGTAGCTTTCACAACGATCCATAATGGCAGCCGCTTTACAATTCTTCAATGCCATTGCGATTTCTTTTGCCGGGAAAGGACGGAATACACGAAGTTTTAAGATTCCTACTTTTTTTCCCTGTTCTCTTAAGGCATCCACAGCTTCTTTTGCCGTTCCTGCAGCCGATCCCATGATCATCATAATATAGTCGGCATCTTCACAGCGATATTCTTCAAATAAACCATAATGACGTCCTGCCATTTTTTCAAAATCTGCAGCTACCTGTAAAATCACTTCTTTGGATTTTTCCAGAGCCATTTCCTGTGCTTTACGAGCTTCCATTACATAATTTGAAATCGCATAAGGTCCTACCGCAATTGGTTTACCCGGATTTAATAAATATTCTTCTGGTTCATATTCTCCTACAAAATTTTTAACCTGCTCATCTTCCAGCAATTCAATATTTTCTACCGCATGACTGGTAATAAATCCATCCTGACATACCATAACCGGTAATCGTACTTCTTTATTTTCCGCAATTGGATAAGCCATAATGAAATTGTCATATGCTTCCTGATTGTTTTCCGCATAAATCTGAATCCATCCTGTATCACGAGCTCCCATACCATCGGTATGATCGCAGTTGATATTGATTGGACCTGATAAGGTACGGTTTACCAGTGTCAGTACACAAGGCATACGGTTGCTGGCTGCCAGCAACAATTCTTCCCACATCAAAGCCAGACCCGCGGAAGATGTTGCGGTTAAACTGCGAGCTCCGGCTGCCTGGGCTCCAATGGTAGCTGACATACTGGAATGTTCACTTTCAACAGGAATAAATTCGGTGTCCATCTGTCCATTGGCAATATAGTTGGAAACCATTTGTGGAATTTCCGTAGAAGGAGTGATTGGAAAAGCCGGCATAACATCTGGATTCACCTGACGAATCGCATAAGCCGTTGCTTCATTTCCAGACATTCGATCTTTTCTTGCCATATTATCTTCCCTCCCTCATAACAATAGCTCCAAAAGGACAGTTTTTTGCACAAATTCCACATCCTTTACAGTGGTCATAATCAAAATCCAAACGTTTTTTATTCACAACCGGAATACTTGAATCTGGACAAGTTGGTACACATAATAAACACTGTTTACATTTATCTTTTAAATAAACTGGTGTATCCGTTCTCCATTCTCCTGTATTGAATTCAACAGAAGTCGCACTGGCAAACATTTGAAGTCCTTCTGTTAAATCCTGATAAGGTGTCTGTTCATTGATTTTATTTACATCTGATCTCATAGCGTTCCTCCTTATAATCCCAATGCTTCAAATGTCATTGTCAAAGCTTTCATATTTCCATCAATGACCTCTGGTTTTTTCGCAAATTTATGCTGATAAGATGCTCTCATTTCATTGATAAAAGTATCTTTATCCATTACTTTACTTACCGCTACGGCTGCCGCTAACATTGGTGAATTGGGAAAATATTTACCTAATGCATCCACTGAAATTTTACGAGCATCGACTGTATATACATTTCCTTTGTATCCTTTTAATTTTGGAAGGATTTCTTCTTTGTCTTTATCTGTATTCACAATAATAGAGCCATTTTCTTTTAATCCAGCGGTTACATTTACCGCATCCAGTAACGTTTCATCTACAACAACCACTAAATCGGGTGTATATATATTAGAATGAACGCGAATCACATTATTACTGATTCGATTGTATGCAGTAATGGGAGCTCCCATTCTTTCTGGACCATATTCAGGAAATCCCTGTACATATTTTCCAGTTTTAAAAGCCACATCCGCCAACAATAGAGCCGCAGTTTTCGCACCTTGTCCACCACGACCATGCCATCTAATTTCAAGTGTCTGGTTCATATTTCTCCTCCTGTAATAAATAAAAAAAAGTCTCTTTGTATAAACAAAGAGACGAATATAATCCGCGGTACCACTCTTCTTCGAGATTCCTCACACTCAGATATCCAACAATATCTTATCTTTTAACGGGAATGCCGTCTTGAATTACTCTTCTTTCATCCAAGCCACTCACAGGTGATACTGAATCTCGAATTTCTGCTACCTTTCACCAAACATAGCTCGCTTCTTAAAAATCGGTTGAAATTCACAGTCCTGTTCTTCGTGTTTGATAGAATACTAACGCTTTTTTTAATAAAAATCAAATGAAATTTTAATATAAATTAAAAATTTGTCGTATCTGTTCTCGATTTTTCGTTTTTTTCAAAGCCAGCATCAATAACACTCGTGCCTTTTGCCCACTTAATGTGTTGGATGGAATACAGTAATGATTGGGATCAAAGATATCATCGTCAAAAACGATTCCTTCCTGTACTCTGGAAGAACGTACAAATATAATACCTTCCTTAGATAAATCCTCAATTGCCCTTTTCCATCTTTCATTATAGTTTCCAGATCCTGAACCAACCAGTACAATTCCTTCATTTTCTTCTGCCAGATGATACAGGATGTCTTCTGTAGCTCCTGCATAGAATAAGGCAATGGATACTTTAGGAAGAGAACTATAGTTTCCAGCAAATAAAGACTGTACGGTATGTTTTTTAAACGTATCAGAGAAAAAATATGCTTTTTCATCCTGCATATAGCCTAAACATCCAAATGTTTTCTGGCCAAAGGCATCAACCTTAAAATTATTGACTTTCTGTACATCTCTACCCGAATAAATGGTATTAGAAAACAAAACCATAACACCTTTTCCATAAGCTTCATTATGACAGGCTAAAGAAACTGCCTGGTATAAATTAAAAGGTCCATCGGCACTGGTAGCTGTTGCTGGTCTCATAGCACCAGTTAGAACTACCGGCTTATTGGTATTGATCGTTAATGTTAGATAATAAGACGTTTCTTCAATGCAATCCGTTCCATGGGTTACCACAATGCCATCCACATCTTCTTCTAAAACTAAAGTATTGATCAGGTTGGATAAAGTCATCCACTTCTGTTCATCCATTTCATTGGAATCAATATTATACAACTGAATGGCTTTTAAATGAGCAAGCTTATTGATTTCAGGAAGCGATTCCAGTATTTCCTGCATATCGATTTCTCCTGCCCGGTAAACCACTGTTTTTCCATTCTGTCCTTTTCCTGCAATGGTTCCTCCAGTTGCGATAATGACTATATTTTTCATTCGTTTTCCCCCGGTAAAGGAGGTAAATTCCCTTTTACCTCCTTTGTGATGGGACTTCTTTCATCACTATCACAGCATGCATCTTCTTTCACTTCTACTTTCTTTATCTTTTCTTCAATATCCACTTCCTTGCTGGAAGGCATTCCTAACATTTCCGAAATATAACTTAAATCACTGGCTGATTGTGCCAGATCGGTCGGAACAATAATTTTTGTGGCTCTTCCATCGCCCAATTCTTTTAAAGCCTCTAATTTTTTTAATGTCAATACATTGGCATCCACATGGGCCTCTTTCAACAATTCCAGCCCCTTTGCCTGGGCTTCATAAACCAGACGGATTGCCTCTGCCTCTCCACTGGCTTTGGCAATACGAGCTTCTTTGTCTGCCTGAGCTCGTATGATCAAAGCTTCTTTATCTCCCTGCGCTCTGGTGATGGAACTTTCTTTATGGGCCTGGGCTTCTAAAATTGTCTGTCTTTTTTCACGTTCGGCTTTCATCTGTTTTTCCATCGCATCTCGTATTTCTCTAGGAGGAATGATATTCTTTAATTCCACTCGATTGACTCGAATTCCCCAGGCATCGGTTGCTTCATCAATGATGATTTTCATTTCGGTATTCACTTTATCTCGAGATGTCAATGTCTGATCCAGCTCCAGATCCCCTATGATATTTCTTAACGTTGTAGCCGTTAAATTTTCTAATGCCAGAACAGGCTGTTCTACTCCATATGTAAATAAAGCCGCATCAAAGACTTTATAATAGACAACCGTATCAATTTCCATCGTAACATTGTCTTTGGTGATAACCGATTGCGGTGGAAAATCCGCCACCTGTTCTTTTAAAGATACTTTACGAGCCACTCTGGATAAAAATGGAATCAGTACATGAATTCCAGCCTGCCACGTTTCTTTGTATTTTCCCAGAAACTCTACAATATAACAGCTTCCTTGAGGAACAATACGAATGGCACTGACCAGAATGGAAATCAGTAAAATAAAGAATAAAGTTTTTAATATAAAGAAAAACATAATTCAATCCTTTCTATACATTTTTTTGAATGATTTGCGTAATGATCGGTACGATCTGTTTTTTTCTGGAAATGATTTTTTCCATATAAGGAGGCTGCCCATTCACAAGTGGAAATTCATTTTCAATCCATTCCGCAATTTTTCCTTCATTATAGAAATACGATCCATTTTCCGCTATACTGGTAAACACCAGACAAACCAGATCACAATTCTTTTTTCTGACATATCGAATCAGTTCATCATGAATGGATTCTTTAATAATATTTAATCTTTCAAAAGAAGGAATCACTGCCTGAGCAATAATCACTTTATAGCCTTCAATATCAAATGATTTTACATCTTCTTTTAAAAAATCTGATACACTTTTTGTTTCCGATTCCGAATTGATAAACAATATATCATACGCAAATTCATCCATATTTAATTGTGAAATCTCTTCTAACATTTCAGCCATATCCAAATCTTTTTGAGTAGTTGTAGGAGACTGAAAATTCAAAGTATCCGATATAATGGCTCCCAACATTAAACCTGCCAATTTTTTCGGTATGTTTACATTTTTTTCTTTAAATAGTGAGGCAATAATTGTTGAACTGCTTCCTACAATTTCATTTCGAAATAAAATGGGTTCTTTACTATAAAAATCATAAATTCGATGATGATCGATCACTTCTAATACCGTTGCTCTTTCAATATAAGGAACCGATTGAGAAAACTCATTATGATCCACAAGAATAATGGATTTATTCTTATAACTCATCGCATGATCTTTTAATATATATCCCGTTAAATAATTTTCACTGTCAATGACTGGATAAGCACGATATCTTTTTTTGCTCATCTTCTTTGCGACATCTTCCAGAAATTCATCTTCATAAAAGCACATCACATTTTCTTTCATAACAGTCTGAATTTCTGGAGAAAAGAATAAATAACGTGAAGTATTCATACTTCCATATCCAGAAATTAATATTGGACAATGATATTCCTTTGCCAGTTCTATTACATCTTCTTCTACGGAATTGGCCCATACTATAATTAATAAACCTGCACCTTTTTGAATCAGATGTTTCTGAGAAATGGGATCATCTCCAATAATCACAATACGATTTTTAACTTCATAATCCGCACTCAATCGCTTAGATAAAGCCACAATACTGACTTTTCCATTTAATTTCATCTGATCGTCTCGAACAATAATTTTTCCCTGTAAAGTTTTACATATATTATCCAGTGAAACATTTTTTAATAAATCAATGCCAAAAGCGGTATCCCCTAAACCAATATCCGCTAAATCGTTTCGTGTAATCATTCCAGTAACTTTATTCTGGTGATTCACAACACTGATAAAAGGCTGATTGTGCTGTTTCATTTTAGCCAATGTTTCAAAAATTGTTTCATCTTTGTGTACTGAAATTGCTGGTTCTAAAGAAATTTCCGATAACCGAACTCTGGCATCTTCCAGTAAAATCGGTTCATCAAAATCAAACCGATTTAATAAATATTTCGTTTCTTCATTACAAGGTCCCAATCGACAGGCAATCGCATATTCATCCGTCTGCTGTTTTAGATAACTATACGCAATGGATGAAACAATGGAATCGGTATCCGGATGCCGATGTCCACAAACATATATTTTTTCCATTAAAATCCTCCAAAAAAAGATACAGTCTAGCCTGCATCTTCTAACTTTTTCATTGAATAATCCAAACCATGTGCCAGTACATATTCTTCTAAAGTCCATCCATTTTCTTTGATTTCTTTGGCAGCTTCTTTCCCTACATATCGAAAATGACAAGGTTTATAAGCAGTTCCTGTCACATCTTCCTGATTTTCAGGATAACGAAGAATAAATCCATACTCATATGCATGTTTTACCAGCCATGCATACTCATTTGTATCTTCAAAAACCAATTCTTCCCCATCCAGTACTTTCTGGCTTTCCAGATCCACACAAGTTCCCAACTGGTGTTCATTGATTCCTGGTTCAATCAGATATACAGATGCAGCCCACGTTCCATAAATATTGGCATATTCATCATATTGTTTTTTCTGGTAAGAATACGATTCATATCCACTGGTCAACACAATTTCCAGATCTTTCTCTTTGGCATCACTGACCATATCTTCTAAGGCAATGGCTGCTTCTTCCACCAGTTTATAATTTGTACAGTCTTCTGTTCTGGATACATCCACTTTCACAAGATTTTCTGGTTTATAATTTTTTGACAGTACAAAACGATCTTTCACAATTGCCGTCAAACTATCTTCTGGATCAATCTGATAAATATCCGAACAATCCACAGATGAATCGATAAATCCATAGGAATATTTCATAACCGCTTTGATTGCACTGGATCCACTGTTCACATATTGAGGCAGATCATCAATAACGGCTCCATTTACTTTTAAATATTGTTTTGCGGTATCATAATCAATCTGATTTTTCGCAAATACTTCAAAATCTTCAATGCGGTAATCCGAATAATGTTTTCGACAATAGTCTCTGGAATAACCTAAATTAACCAGTTCTTCATAAATTTCATAAAGTCGATCCACATTTTTAATTACTGTCATTTCTGTTAATTCTGTATTGGCTCTTTGATACAATTCATAATCATAATAATGATGTGAATTGGAATATTCATTCCATTTCTCTAAATCAATTTTTTCATCCAGAGATAAATATTCTAAAATTTCTTCTTCTGTACAATCCAATAATATTTTTCTTTCTTCTGAAGAATATCCTTTTCTATACAGATCAATGCTTGTTTTCTTAAATATAAAAATATTTATAAAAACCGCAATCACAATTAACCCGAACAACATTCGTTTTAACCGGGTATAATTTCTTTTTACTTTTTTCTTCTTTCTTTTCTTTGCCATACATACCTCAGAATTATTGTATCATAAAAGATACACATTCTCTTGAAAATTTATTAGAGTTTGATACTATAATTTTATTATATATTAAAGGAATAATAAGACCAGATGAAATATACAATTGATAAAGAAAGTAAAGTATCTGCCTATATGCAGATCTATACCCAGATAAAAAACGATATCATAAAAAATATTATCCATTACCAGGATAAACTTCCCTCCAAAAGACAATTGGCTCTGGACACCCAGACCAGTGTCATTACTATAGAACATGCCTATTCGATTCTTATAGATGAAGGATATATTGAATCCAGAGAACGCAGTGGATATTTTGTGATTTATCAAAACAGTCGGTGGTTTAGTGCATCCAATGAGAATCGTCCAATGATCCATCATCCCTTAAATCATTACAGCCAGGAAACCTTTTCCTATCATTTATATGGAAAAGCCATGCGAAAAGTATTACAGGAATACCAGGAACAGATCATGGTAAAATCGCCAAATTTCGGCTGTGTTGAATTAAAAAGCGCGATAGGAAATTATTTAAAAAGAAATCGAGGCATCCAGGTAGAAAACAATCAGATCATTATTGGTTCAGGTGCGGAATATTTATATGGACTAATTGGTCAAATGATTGGAAACGATGTGATCTATGCACTTGAAAATCCATGTTATGACAAAATCAAAAAAGTGTATCAGTCCAATCATATTGAAATCGATCTTCTGAAAATGGGAAGCGATGGCATTCAAAGCGAAGCTTTAAAAAACACAAAGGCAAAAGTACTGCATGTCACTCCCTACAACAGTTTTCCTTCCGGAATCAGTGCCAGCATATCCAAGCGAAATGAATATGTACGTTTTGCCAAAGAAAGAAAAGGCTTTGTGATTGAAGATGACTTTGATTCTGAATTCTGTTTGTCCACAAAAATTGTCGATACCATTTATTCTTTAGAACCCGATACCTGTGTCATCTATATGAATTCATTTTCAAAGACGATTGCTCCTTCCATTCGTATTGCCTATATGGTATTACCAAAACAGTACACAAAAACATTTTGTGATAAGATAAGCTTTTATTCTTGTACTGTTCCAACGATTGATCAGTATGTACTGGCAGAAATCTTAAACAATGGAGATTTTGAACGCCATATCAATCGTGTTCGAAGAAAACTCAGAAAGGAAATGAAAAAATGAAACAATCATGGAAACCAGGGAATATGCTCTATCCCTTACCCGCTGTACTGGTTACCTGTAAATATCAGGATAACATAAATGTATTTACCGTTGCCTGGACAGGTACGATCTGTACCAATCCACCAATGGTTTATATATCAGTCAGACCCGAGAGATATTCTTATGAATTAATTGAAAAAAGTAAAGTCTTTACCATCAATCTGACCACTAAAAAACTGGTAAAGGCTACCGATTACTGCGGTGTTCGTTCAGGAAGAAATGTCGATAAATTTAAAGAAATGAATCTGGAAACCACTCCAGCCATCAAAATAGATTGTCCTGTTTTAAAGGACAGTCCAGTGAATATTGAATGTAAAGTAAAAGACATATTAAAATTAGGATCGCATCATATGTTTATTGCCGATGTTCTGAATGTTCAGGTCGATGACTCGTGCTTGGAAGAAAATGGAAGGCTGGCATTGGAAAAAAGTGAACCCATTGTGTATTCTCACGGAGAATATTATGATCTGAATCAGCTTCTGGGAACTTTTGGTTATTCTGTAAAAAAGAAAAAGAGGAAAAGAAAATGAAAATGAAAAGAGACTATCCAATTGTACAAATTACGCAAAAAGGAAAAAAATATCTTCAAAGTGGACACAGCTGGGTTTATGAAGGAGAAGTTCTAGAATTAAGTGAAGCAATTGAAGATGGAGCCTTAGTGGATGTTCTTTGTCAAAAGACTTATTTAGGAACGGGTTTCTACAATTCACATTCAAAAATTCGTGTTCGTTTAGTTTCCAGAAATGCCAATGATACCTTTGATGAAGCTTTCTGGATGCGTCGGGCAAAATATGCCATTGACTATCGTAAAACCGTTATGCCAGAAGAAGATTTTAAATGTTGTCGACTGGTACATGGCCAAGCCGATGATTTCCCAGGTTTGACCATAGATCGTTTTAATACGATTTTATCCGTACAGATTGCCTGTCTGGGAATGGATCAGATCAAAGACATAATTTTAAACGCATTTTATACAATATTAAAAGAAATGGGAGAAGACATCCAGGGAATTTATTTAAGAAACGATTTATCGGTTCGTAAACTGGAAGGCTTAAAAGAAGAAAAAGGCTGGTATGAAAAAATTGAACATCCCAACCAGACCAAAGTTGAAATTGTAGAAAATGGAATTTCTTATCTTGTAGATGTAGAAAATGGACAGAAAACCGGATTCTTTTTAGACCAGAAATACAATCGAAAAGCTATTTCTCGTATATCTAAAGATAAAGAAGTTCTGGATTGTTTTACCCATACAGGTTCTTTTGGTTTAAATGCCGCAAAAGGAAAAGCCAGACACGTAACCAGTGTTGATATTTCCAGTACTGCCATAGAAATGGCAAAAGAAAACGCGAAACGAAATCATATTGAAAATATTTCTTTTGAAGTATGTGATGTATTCCAATTGTTGACTGATTTATACAATCAGAAAAAACATCCCTATGATTTTATTATCTTAGATCCACCTGCTTTCACAAAAAGTCGCAACACCATTAAAAATGCCACTTCTGGCTATAAAGAAATCAATTATAAAGCCATGAAGATCTTACCAAGAGGAGGTTATCTTGCGACTTGTTCCTGTTCTCACTTTATGAGCGATGAAAACTTTCGAAAAATGTTAAAAGAGGCGGCTAAAGATGCCAATGTCACTTTACGACAGATTGAAGCCAGACAACAAGCCTGTGACCATCCAATATCCTGGAACGAAGAAGAAAGCGATTATTTAAAATTTTATATTTTTCAGGTATGTTAAAAGCTGTTACGTTTCCATAACAGCTTTTTTTACTATTTCATTTTTCTTTTTCTACAGATCAATCCAATTCCCATGGCTTCCAGACTCGTGAACATTAAAGAGATCCATAAACCAATATTAGAACCCAATCCGGTATTGGTTGTATTCTTAGAAGGTTTAACCGTAGATGTTTTATTCACGGTAAATTCAACCGAAGCTTCTCCTGTTTCAGAAACAATGGTAAGGATATGTTTTCCAGCCTTTAATGTGGATACAAAATCTTTATTCAATGTGACAATTGTACTTCCTTCTTTGACTGTATAATTTTTAGAATCTAATACCTTTCCATCCAATTTTACATATTTAAATTCATTAAAAGGAGCACTGGAAGTAAAAGATAATGATTTCTTTTCTCCCTGATTTACGCTTTGTCCTTTTCCTTCAATAATTTCAGGTGCTTTTCTGGATACAACAGTATCTTTTAATTCGATTTCATTTTCTCCATCTTTATCTGAAAAATATTTTTCACAACCTTTACATGTCCAGTATTCAATATTTCCTTCTTTTGATGCCGTTGCATCCTTAGCTGAAATATGCTCAAGAATATGATTATCTAAAATTTCTACTGTTTTTGTGACTGTAAATTCAAATCCATCTGAAGTTTTCGCATATACAACAAATTTTAAACTATTTTCTTCTCCTGGATAACTTTCATGAGATACTTTTCCATTTAATCCATCCGAAGCCTCTAGATCAATTTCACCGCCACTATGACTGAATTCATGATACAGTGTAGCATTTTTAAGACCTTCCGGTAAAGATACAGATACTACCGTATCATGTGTTCTACATACCTGATCCGGTGCATTGATTACAATAGTTGGAACAGTTTGTTCTTGTGTTTTTTCTTTACAAATACCACATTCACCCTTATATTTTCCATTTATCTCAGTCCAGTTATAATAATGCGTATGAGAACTGATTTTATCCAACAATCCATCGGCAACTCCAGTTACCGGATATCCACCAATCTTTGCAGGAATTTCAACATCTGTTTTTCCACTTCCTAAATCAATGCTGGTAATGATTACTTTACCATTTTCAATCTTGTATCTTATTTTTGATGTCGTATCCAAAATGGCATGTTCTGTACCAATTGACAGTTCCTTGTCAGGAAGGAATATACTTTTCAGATTTGAACAACCATAAAAAGCCATATCCTGAATTGAATTTACGCTTTCTGGAATTACTATGCTTTCTAAAGAACCACAACTCTCAAAAGTTCTTCTATTAATGGATTCAAGCTGAGAATTCATGCCAAAGGATACATTTTTAAGATTACTACACGAAAAAAACGCATTATCTCCAATCGATGCAACACTGGCTGGAATACTTATACTTGTAAGATTTTTGCATAAAGAAAATGCAGCTACTCGAATTGATGTAACACTTTCTGGAATGTTATAGGATTCACAAGATTTATTAATAGGATATTGTATCAGCTCTGTTTTATCTATATTAAACAGGATTCCATCTTCGCAACAATAATAAAGATTTCCTTCATCCACTGTAATATCTGCAAGTTTATCACATTCTGCTAATGCACTTATCCCAATGGATGTAACATTTTTTGGGATTTCTATACTTGATAAAGACATACATTGATAAAATGCAGCATTTCCAATGGATACGACATTTTCCGGAATTGTTATGTTTGTAAGTTTAGAACATGAAACAAAAGTCTCAGGACTAATTGATGTTATCCCTGAAGGAAGCTTTATATTTTCAAGATTCCAGCAAGAAAAAAAAGCCCCTTGTCCAATCGATGTAACGCTTTCCGGAATGTTTATATTTTTAAGAGCACCACAATTTCTAAAGGCATACATTCCAATTGAAGTAACACCATCTGGTATCTTTACACTTTCAACATTAGTGCTCAGAAAAGCATATTCTCCAATCTCTGTTACGGTTTTCCCATCGATTGTGTCTGGAATTTCAACTTCAGTTGCATCACCTACATATTCTGTAATTTTAACTGTATCACCAGATTCACTGTAGTGAAGACCACTTGGTACTTGGGCAAATACTACGGTTGGCATTAGAAGACATAAGGTACATATCGATAAAAATATACTCAGGATCTTCTTCATATTTTATCCTCCTAATCATTTATAAGCAATCATTTATATTATCTATTTATTTCTAATTTATGTCAATCTGTATATGAAAAAAGAAGGTCTATTTGACCTCCTTTGTGTAATGATTAGTGAGATTTTACTTTTAATCTGGATAAAGCTCTTTGAAGATGAGCTTGAGCCATATGGTATTCCTGCATACTTCTTTTTTGAAGCAGTTCTTCTTTTGCTTTGGCAACGGCAAGCCGGGCTCTTTTTTCATCAATTTCATCGGGTCTTTCAATTGTATCGATCAATACAAGTACATCATTGTTTTCCACTTTGATCATACCCGATCCAATGGAACAGTATTCATCTTTCTGATTAGGTCTACGATATTGAAGCTGTCCTGGTATTAATGCCATGATCACATTGCTGTGATTGGCTAAGATTCCTACCAGTCCATCATTGGTTGGTACAATCAAAGATTCACACTCTCCCTGATAAAAGATGCGGTCGCTGCTGACGATATGCAGATTAAAATTCATGAGGCTCTCCTTTAACTCTTTGAATCACTTCATCAATGGTTCCTGCATTAAAAAAGGCACTTTCTGGATAATCGTCCAGTTTTCCATCCAGTATCATTTTAAATCCTTCTATTGTTTTTGATAAAGGAACGTATACACCTTTGATTCCTGTAAATTTTTCCGCTACATGGAATGGCTGTGATAAAAAACGCTGAATCTTACGAGCTCGATTGACCGTAATTTTATCTTCATCGCTTAATTCATCCATTCCTAAAATCGCAATGATATCCTGCAGATCATTATACTTCTGCAAAGTTTCCTGTACTTTTCGACTGATTTCGTAATGCGTCTGTCCTACAATATCCGCTTCCAGAATACGTGAAGACGATTCTAGTGGGTCAACCGCTGGATAAATTCCCTGTTCGGCTACTTTTCTGGATAAAACCGTTGTCGCATCCAGATGCGTAAAAGTAGTTGCCGGTGCCGGATCGGTCAGATCATCGGCTGGTACATAGACAGCTTGTACCGAAGTAACGGAACCATTTTTTGTAGAAGTAATTCTTTCCTGCAAAGCACCCATTTCGCTGGCAAGAGTGGGCTGGTATCCAACCGCAGAAGGCATTCGTCCCAGTAAAGTGGAAACTTCACTTCCTGCCTGTACAAATCGAAATATATTATCGATGAACAACAAAACGTCTTTATTTTCATGGTCTCTGAAATATTCCGCCATGGTAAGTCCAGATAAGGCCACTCTCATACGCACACCTGGGGATTCATTCATCTGTCCAAAGACTAAAGCTGTCTTACTGGAAACTCCGCTTTCATTCATTTCTTTCCATAAATCGTTTCCTTCACGACTTCTTTCTCCAACTCCTGTAAAAATTGAATATCCACCGTGTTCCATTGCGATATTATGAATCAATTCCTGAATCAAAACGGTTTTTCCCACTCCAGCTCCTCCAAATAAACCAATTTTTCCACCTTTTGGATAAGGTTCCAGTAAGTCAATGACTTTAATCCCTGTCTCTAAAATCTCAATACTTGGTTTCTGTTGTGAAAATACAGGTGGTTTTCGATGAATTGGCCATCTCGTTTCCAAAGCGGATATTTCCTCTTTTCCATCAATTGGCTGTCCTAATACATTGAACATCCGTCCCAATGTGCAATTCCCAACTGGTACTTCAATGGTTTTTCCATCCGCATACACTTCCATTTCTCTGGATAAATTTTCACTTGGAGCCAGCATAATGCAGCGTACAATCTTTTGTCCAATGTGAGAAGCCACTTCCATAATACGAGTTTCATTGCCGACTTTTACTTTTAAAGCTTCTTTGATTTTTGGCAGAGGTCCATTTTCAAAAAAGACATCCACAACTGGGCCTGAGATTTCTACAATCTTACCTATGTTCATTCTGGGCCTCCTTTTTCTTTCGTTTGTCTCTTTGTGCTTTTGCTCCCGCACTGATTTCCGTAATTTCCTGGGTAATCTGCGCCTGTCGGACCCGATTGTATTCCATTTTCAGTTGGGATAATATTTTTTCCGCATTCTGATTGGCTGAATTCATTGCGCTCATTCTTGCGTTCTGTTCGGAACAGAAACTATCCACTAAAGCACTATAAATGAAACCAGCAATATAACTGGGCATCAGACTTTCCAGAACTTCTTTTAAAGAAGGAGCAAATTCAAAATCCGTTTCAATTTCATCTTCTTTCATAAATTCAAAGCGATGAAACGGAAGAAGTCGAAACACTCTTGCTTCTTCTTCAATGCTATTTTCCATATCTGTATACACTACATATATTTTTTCCAGTTCTCCTTTATCATATAAATTTAATAAAATCGAACTAATTTCTCTGGCTCGATCCATAGTTGGATTGACTGCAGTATACAGAAAGGATTGTTCAATGGGTATATTTCGTTTCATAAAATATCGACGACCATATTCTCCCACTACAAATAATTTTGTATCTTTATGTTTTTCTAACAGTTCTTCTGCTTTTTTGATCACATTTAAATTATAGGCCCCTGCCAGTCCTTTATCCGCTGTAATCAGTAAACAGCCATAAGTCCCATTTAATGGTTCCTCTTCTTTTGAAGGATAAAAATAATGAGACTGCAGATCGGGAGCTCTTCGAAAAATTCGTTTGATTTCTTTTTGTGTATAATTGAAAAAAGGACGAGTATGATCTAATTCTCTTTTTGCCTTTTGAAGTTTTGTGGAAGAAATTAAATACATCGCATTGGTGATTTTCTGTGTATCTTTTACACTGTTAATATGATTCTTGATTTCTTTGGTGGAAGCCATATTCTTTTACCTTATCTAAAAATTCATTTGATAAAGAAACAATGCGATCTTTATTTTCCTGTGATAAAACTTTTGTCTGTTTAATTTCAACATCTAAATCCGGTGCACTGGCTTTTATATATTTCACAAGACTCAATTTAATATGATCCAGTTCTTTAACCGGTACATCCATAAATAAACGATTCAATCCCGCTACTAATAAATAGATCTGTTCCTGTAAAGACAATGGAGAATATTGTGGCTGTCTTAATAAACGCATCAGTCCTTGTCCATAAATCAATTGATTCCTTGTTCCTTCATCCAGGTCCGATGAAAATTGCGTAAACACTTCCATCTCGCGATATTGTGCTAAATCCAGACGTAAAGAACCTGTTGCCTGTTTCATAGCTTTTGTCTGGGCATCTCCTCCCACACGAGAAACCGACAATCCAACATTTACTGCAGGTCTTTGTCCAGAGAAGAACAGATTGCTTTCTAAAAAAATCTGTCCATCGGTAATGGATATGATATTGGTAGGAATATAAGCGGACACATCTCCTGCCTGTGTTTCCACAATTGGTAGAGCCGTTAAACTTCCACCATTCAGGTCTTCACTTAAATGAGCCGATCTTTCCAGCAAACGCGAATGAAGATAGAATACATCTCCAGGATATGCTTCTCTTCCCGGTGATCGTTCCAGCAATAGACTTAAAGCACGATAGGCAATCGCATGTTTCGACAGATCATCGTAAACAATGAGAACATCTTTTCCCTGATGCATGAAATATTCTGCTAAAGAAGTTCCCGCATAGGGAGCAATATACTGTAAAGGAGCACTGTCACTGGCTGTCGCACATACGACAATGGTATAATTCATAGCTCCTTTTGATTTCAGATTTTCACAAAGCTGCGCCACAGAACTGGCTTTCTGGCCAATGGCCACATAGACACAGATCACATTTTTATCTTTCTGATTCACAATGGTATCGATAGCCACCGACGTTTTTCCCGTCTGACGATCACCAATAATCAGTTCTCTTTGCCCTCTTCCAATCGGAAACATAGAATCAATGGCTAAAAGCCCTGTTTCCAATGGTGTATTTACCGGCTGACGATAAATGATTCCTGGGGCTGCTCTTTCGATTGGATAGTAGTCTTCCGCTTCAATTTCCGGAAGATCATCGATTGGATTTCCTAAGGCATCCACCACTCTTCCAATAAAAGCTTCACCAACCGGGATTCCAGCCTGTTTACCTGTACGTTTGACAATGCTTCCTTCTACAATTTCACTTTCATCTCCAAACAGGATACAGCCAATTTCATCCTTTCTTAGATCCTGGATCATTCCTCGAATTCCACCTGTAAAAATCAGGATTTCGCCATATTCTGCTTTCTTTAATCCACTGACAAACACAATTCCATCACAAACTCGAAGCACGTGTCCCACCTGAGAGGCCATAGCCTTAGGTATCCAGGTCTGTAAAGAATCCTGCAGCAGAGGAATGATGTCTTCATTGGCTTTCTTGATGGAATTCATCCATCGATCCTGCAGCTGCTGCATTCGACTTTCCAGAGACCAGTCATAGAAATCATCTCCAATTGCGATTCGAAATCCATTAACTAGAGATGCATCGTATACATATTTTAATAAAACTTCACAATCGTATTTTCGATCCAGAAATTCAATAATCTGATCTTTCTGGCTATCATCTGGCTTTTTTGCACTGTATAAATAAGCTACTTTTGAACTATTCATCTAAATCACCCTGATTGCAGGCCTGAACAAACTGAGAATAGATATCCTGATCGGTCATCATTTTCTTTGCGGTATCCAGTGCCAGATCCGTAATTTCTTCTTTTGCCTGTTCTACCATCTTGTCATGATGCATCTTTGCCTTAATATGTGCATCTTCTAAGATATGACTGGCTTCCTCTTTTGCACTTTGAATACGTGCATCCACCAGTTTTTCACATTCTTTAATGGCCTCTACTTTTTTAATCGCCATTTCATCATTAAACTGATTCAGCTTTTCATTGTATTGTGCCTCTTTTTCTTTTGCCTGCTCTAAAGCCTGCTGTGTTTCTTTTTCTAAATTCGAAAAATATTGTTCTCTTTTATTCATAAAATCAACAACTGGCTTATATAGAAGCAAATAAAGCCCTCCACCTAAAATCACAAAATTAAATAGATGAAGAAAGATTTGTTGAAAATTAATATTTAAAGGCATAACACCCTCCTATAATACAAAGATAATTAAAATCGCAACAATCAATGCGTAAATAATCGCTGTTTCAATAAAAACAAGTCCTAACATTAAAATGGTCTGAATTTTACCAGAGGCTTCTGGCTGTCTGGATACTCCTTCACTTGCCTTACTAATGGCCCATCCCATAGAAATGGCACCGGCTGCTGCTGCAATTCCAATCACAATAGCCGCTGGCATTGCTTTATCCGCTACAATTGAAGATTCTGATGCAAAACAGGAAAGAGTATTTAAAAATAGAATACTGCATCCACATACACTGGAAAATGCACTTTTCATTAATGATTTCATATATAATTCCTCTCTAGGCTTCTGCCTTTTTATGACTTGGTTCACTGACTTCTCCATAGAATAGGGCCGTCAGCATCGTTAATACATAGGCCTGAATCAATGCATGAAGAAGGGTAAATAAGATTCCGACAATAATCGGCAATACAAAACTTAAAGTAATATAATAGTACACAAGTTCCGTTACTAACAATCCACTTAATAAAGCTCCAAACAATCGAAAGCTCATTGAAATGGGAAGTGAAAAATCTTTTAATGTCTTTCCCACTCCTTTTAAACCATTTCCAGCAATTCCTCCCGATAAAATAACCAGATAGGATAAACAGCCTAACGATAAAGCTCCATTAATATCCGACAGTGGGGCAACACTGGCCATACTGGTTCCACTTGTGGTAAAAATCTGGATTCCAAACAATTCCGACAGCGTTCCAAAAAAGATATAAACACCTGCAGCAAATAAGTAGGCCCCTAGAAATCGATTTCGATGGGGACTGTTTGTCTTTGCTAAATTATAAAAATATCCTACAGCCGTCTCGATCACTATTTGAGGTTTGGTTGGAACCATTTTAAATTTTGGAATCAGAAATAAACGAATGCATAAGGCAAGTCCTAATAAAATACCGGTCACAATGATTCCCGAAACTACCGATGGGTTCACTTCCATGATTCCAAACAAAGAAATTTTATTGGCTTCATGTAAAACACCATCTTTCATGACTTCCTGTATGCTTTCCGCATTTTCAGGTCCCTTACATATTATGGAAAGAACCAAAAAGAATATAGCCAGTAAAAGTATGATCAGGACACTTCTTTTTCTTTGTTTCTTTGTCATAGCTCTCCTTTCTAAAAGAAAAACCCTTTATCAACAGTGATAAAGGGTTTATCATTATTGATGAATAAATAATTTTACAATTCCACTTTTTTATAAAGTTCTATCATTTCTTCAATTAATTCCTGTGCCAGCATAGATGTCATCAAATGATCCTGTGAATGAACCAGCAGTAAACTCATTTCACTGGTATTTCCATTCATTTCATCAAATAATAAATCCGTTTGTGCCTGATGCGCCTTAACACCTGCATCTTTTGATTTTTGTAAATATTGTTGTGCAAGTTCAAAATTCTTATTTTTTGCTTCCTGTAAAGCCTTAAACGCATACGATCTGGCATCCCCTGCATATGCAATGATTTCAAAAGAAATCTGAGTTAAATCTTTTTCCATACCGTAATCCTCACTTTCTTCTATTGTATTTGAAATATGTCATGTTTTCAATTTGAAAAGTTTCATATATAATACAAATATGCCAAAACTCAAAGAAGATGTAACCAATACTATTGAAATTAAAAAAAGTAAATTTATTACCTATTTACATCGTTGTGAAAGTGAAGAAGATGCCAAAGAATTTCTAAAAATCATTAAAAAAAGACATCCCGATGCCACGCATCATTGTACCGCAATGATCATAAAAAACATCGTTCGTTCCAATGACGATGGAGAACCCGCTCAAAGTGCTGGACATCCTATGTTGAATGTACTCTTACATGAACAGTTAGAAGATGTATTTGCGGTTGTGGTTCGTTATTTTGGAGGCATTAAACTGGGAACAGGTGGTCTGGTTCGCGCTTATAGTTCTAGCGTTCAAAAAGCTTTAGAAAATGCAGTATTGACACAAAGCACTTTATTTCATGAATATAAAATCAGTTTCAGTTATGATTTAATAGGAAAAGTAGATGCTTATTTCAGAAAATATGAAATTGAAATTGCCTCAGTTGAATATGATGAACAAGTTCATTATCATTATATTGTAGAACAGGATATTTCAAAAGATCTGCTGGAGCTTTCCAATGGAAGCATTCAGCCCGAATGGATTCAGGATATCACAAAAGAAAAAAATATTTAAAAGGAGATAGAAATGGAACTTATATTACTTATTTTTATTGTTGTTTTGATCATCAGTATTTTTCTTCCAATATTAGCTTATGTTCTTCCTTTTCTGATTATTTTATGGATCATCAATTATCTGATCAAACTATATCGAAGCAAACATGAGTCATCAAATTCTACAGACAGTAATATTATAGATGCAGAATATCATGAATATGAGGACGATGGACAATGATCGTTCATAATGCGATTGGACTTCAATCCGATATTTTATCTTTACTGGAAAAATCCATCCTTCATATGGATAAAAATCAGATTCGTGCCTGGATGAAATATGAATTTGATCCTTCCAGTATGTTTTGTATGATTATTGATAATAAAGTTGTATCCTGTCTTCAGACAAAAAGAAGAACGTTTTATAATGGAGAATCAAAATGTATGGCCACTGTTTTTACAATGGCAGCTACTTTACCGGATTATCGTCAAAGACGTTATTTTTCTGCTTTACTGGAAGCCGCTTTATCCAGAAGCAATGCCAATGATTTAGTTTCTGTTGTTTATACAACGTTTCCCAAATTATTTGAAACACGCTCCTTTCTACCTGTTTCAAAAACATTAAAATATTCGATTTCTTCCTATCGATGTGATAAAGGAAATGAAAAAAATGTATCTTTCTATAATGAAACAATGGATCTTTATCCCATCTATAAACAGTTTATGTCCTGTTTTGATGGGAGCATCCAATACACAAAACAGGAATTTGAAAATCAGCTTGCCTATCAGTTAAATAGTCAGAAAAAAATACTGGTAATGAAAAAAGACAATGATATCGATGGATTCCTTGTCTATAAAGATTTAAAAACGCATATAAAAGTGGATTATATGGTTTATTTAAACTCTTCTTCCATCTATGATGCGTTTCGTTATTTAAGCCTTAGAACCACTTCCATTACTTTTATTGTCAGTGAATATGAAAGAATGGAAAAACTGTTCTTATTAGACTATCCCCGTTTGGAAGGAGAACTTCTGGTTCGTTTAAATCACGCCCGATTGTTTTCTCAATGGAGCGGAAAAGAAATAAAAAATGCATCCCAATACTATCAGAGTTTAGAAAACCCGGTATGGATGCATGTTATTGAATGATTTACTGATGATGATATCGCCACTGGTAATATTCATCATCTTTTTCTTTTGAAATGGATGAATCGGATTGCTCAATCAGCTGAAAATGACAGCTTGAAAAAGAAGTAAGAAAATCTTCCAGTTTTATTCGACTATGCCATTGTTCATTATATAAAACAATCATAGAATCCTGTAAATATAAAATTACTTTTGAATCCAGACAATATAAAACATAATTCTGTTTTAAATAAGGAAGTGCCTGATCAATATCAAAAATATCCATAATAAAACGGTGTCAAAACACCGTTAATCCTCATTAGCCCATGATGGAATTTCATTTCCACGATAAATCAGTATCGCTTTCTGAAATTCAGTCTGATTTAAAAATTCCAGAATGGAAAGTGTTTCTTCCTCTGTACACCCTAATAATAATTTTACTTCACAGTCTTTCTTTAATACATCCGCACTGATTGCTAAAGCTGCCACTGAATTTGATTCTTTGCTTCCTACAAAAATATCAATCGGTGCCTGATCCGATCCGAGTGTGTCTGTCAAAAAACCATAATCCACTGGATAAATTAGATTTTTATATTTAAAATGACAAGTTCCTTTTGGTCGATCAATGGTAATATTGCTTGATAATAAAATCGTATCTAGTTTTTGCCAAAAAGTCGCATTATTTTCTATTCCAGCCATAATAAAAAAACCTCCTGTATAGAATATTATTGATATGTACCCAATATTCTGGACATACGTTAATTTGAATTGAGTTTAACACATGGATGTTTCTCTGTATACAACAGGAGGCATCCATTTTGTTTTGGATTGAATTCTTTTGTTGTTATAGTAATA
>NZ_VUMM01000010.1 GCF_009696175.1 Floccifex porci | reverse complement strand
AGGGTCTCTTTTTTGTCTTGCCATTTCATTCATTTCCTTTTTTCTCCTATATCATAGCATAGATAATAATAAAAACCGTGAAGTTGATCCGTACGCTCTCAACTTACACGGTTTATATTACACTCTCTTCCAGCTACACTGGCAACATTTATGATAGATCCTTTTCCGGTTTTTGTCATTTCTTTAGCTGCTTCTTTCATACAATACATTGTTCCTTTTGTATTTGTATTTAAAATACGATCTAAATCTTCATCTTCAAAACGATCAATCGGCTTTAATCCCTGTTCTAGAATACCAGCGTTGTTAACTAGAATATCCACTTGGCCAAATTTTTCAACCGTTTTTTCTATGATATTAACGGCATCCTCTGCTTTAGAAATATCAGCACTTAAAGGATATACAATTCCTCCAGCCGCCTCAATTTGAGCAGCAACTTCTTTTAATTTTTCTTCACGACGAGCTGTAATAACAACTTTTGCTCCTTCTTTGGCAAATAATAAAGCAGTGGCAGCCCCTACTCCTGAATTTCCACCTGTAATAATCGCAACTTTTCCATTTAAACGTGTCATAATATGTACCTCCTATAAAAAGGATAACATTTTATTAAATATATTTCATAGGGAAACTTCAAGAAAAATTTTAAATAATTTTGTTGATTGTATTCATAGATAAAAAAGCAGCTCAATGCTGCTTTAAATGTCTTTAAGCTGTTGTTTCCATAAATTACTGGAAGCATCACTTGGCATACGCCAGTCTCCTCTAGGAGAAAAACAGATGCTACCAACTTTTATGCCATCTGGCATACAGTTTCGTTTAAACTGCTGTGTAAAGAAACGATGATAGAAAGTATGGATGGCTTTTTGAATGGTTTCTTTTTTTATGTCTTTAAAGGCTAGTAAGCAGCTTTCATAAATTTTTAAAGGTTCTTCATGATAACGAAGCATATGATACAGGAAGAAATCATGTAAATCATAAGAGCCAAGGACTTCTTCTGTTTTCTGAGCAATTTTACCAGATGCATCCGGAGGAAGAAGTTCTGGAGAAACAGGAGTATCACAAATATCCAGCAATACTTCAGATAAAGTTTCGTCTTTCAAAGCATAGCTTTCCACAATAAAACGAACCAGAGTTTTAGGTACCGATGCATTGACCGCATACATGCTCATATGATCTCCATTATAGGTACACCAGCCCAATGCCAATTCACTTAGATCCCCGGTACCCACTACAATACCATTGTATTTATTGGCCAGATCCATAAGAATGTATGTTCTTTGTCGAGCCTGAGCATTTTCATAAGTAATGTCATGCACACAAGGATCGTGATGAATGTCTTTGAAATGCTGATTCACTCCAGATACGATACTTATTTCTTCAGAGCTGACATGAAGAAGATCCATCAATATCTGTGCATTTGAGCGGGTTCTATTGGTTGTTCCAAAACCAGGCATGGTAATGGCATGTATACCAGAATTATCGTATCCATTGATTTTATAAGCTTCGTTGCATACTAACAGGGCTAAAGTAGAGTCTAAACCGCCGGATATTCCAATTACGACCTGATCACAATGAATTTTCTTTAAGCGAGTGGCTAAGCCCTGCGCCTGAATGTGTAAAATGTCCATACAGCGTTCGATTCTTTTCTTGGTATCTTTTGGTACAAAAGGGTAAGGATTGAAAGATCTTGTACATTGAATGGAAGAATAAGGTTTGGATTCATATTCAACTATAATATAATCTTCCATACACTCTTCCATACTGGTTTTAAAATGAATTCGATCGTGCATTAAATGCTGAATATCAATTTCACCAATAATAAATTTTTCATTGACTCCTTCTTTCAATAAAGAACCATTTTCGCAAATCAGATCATGTCCTGAAAAAACCAGATCTGAAGTACTTTCTTCTTTTCCACAGGAAGAATAAATATAAGCAGCATAGCTTCTTGCACTTTGATTTAAAATCAGACCAGTGCGATATTCTTTTTTCGCAATCACATCATTTGAAGCACTTGGATTGACAAGAATATTTGCTCCTGCTAATGCATGGTAAGAGCTCATTGGAATGGTTACCCATAAATCTTCACAGATTTCAATTCCAGTAACTGCATCTGTGGTTGTATCTTTAAATAATATTTTATTCGATACTGGAACAATCTGTCCATCCAGACAAATTGAATCGGTATCTAAATCTTTACTGGAAGAAAACCATCTTTTTTCATAAAATTCATTGTACATAGGAATATAAGTTTTTACATAGATTCCTAAGATTTTATGATTAAAAACAAAAGCAGCACAATTGTATAATTTATTTTGAATCACCAAAGGCAGTCCTAAGACAACCGCTAAATTCTCAGGAATTTCATAAGACAGTTCAATCAATACTTGTTTTGAGCGTTTTAATAAAATATCTTCATAGAATAAATCCTGACAAGTATATCCAGATATACACAATTCTGGGAATACGGCCAGTTGTGTATCGGAATCTAAAGAATGAATAATATTTAGAATTTCTTTTTTATTGGCATCTGGATCTCCGATAAAAACATCAGGAGTACAGCTTGCGACTTTATAATATTGAAATCGATGCATATAAATCCTCATTTCTGTAGATTAAGTATACACCAAATCAGTCAAAGATTGAATTCAAAGAAAATTAGTGATACTATTTTTATGTAAAAAATGGAGGATATAGGAATGACAAAAAGACCTGTTGTACTGGTCGTAATGGATGGTATTGGAATCCGTGAAGACAAAAAGAACAATGCAGTTGCACTTGCCAACAAACCAACATTGGACAAATTATGGAATGAATGTCCACATACACAATTAAGAGCTCATGGTTTGGCTGTTGGTCTTCCAACAGATGGGGACATGGGAAACAGTGAAGTAGGACACAATGCTTTAGGTTGTGGTCAGGTTTATTCACAAGGTGCAAAATTAGTAAATGAAAATATTGAAAGTGGAGAATTATTCAATTCAAAAACATGGAAAGAACTGGTCGCAAATGCACAGAATTCAAAAATGCATTTCTTGGGACTGTTATCGGATGGAAATGTACATTCTCACATCAATCATTTAAAAGCTTTGATTGCACAGGCTAAAAAAGAAGGTGTAAAAGAAGTACGTGTACACGCTTTATTAGATGGACGTGATGTTCCAGCTACAAGTGCTTTACAGTATATTGATGAAATTGAAGATTTCATGAAAGAATTAAATGACGATTCATTCAATTCATTGATTGCTTCTGGTGGTGGACGTATGCAGATTACTATGGACCGTTATGAAGCGAACTGGGCAATGGTAGAAGCAGGATGGAAAATTCATGTAATGGGTGAAGGTAGACAATTTGAATCCGCTACACAGGCTATTGAAACATATCGTAATGAAACAGGTGTTGTGGATCAGGATCTGCCAGGATTCGTAATCGCAAAAGATGGAACTCCAGTGGGAACAATCGATGATGGAGACAGTGTCATCTTATTTAACTTTAGAGGGGACCGTGCTCAGGAAATCTCTTTAGCATTTGATGGAGATGAATCTTTTGATAAATTTGATCGTGTGAAAGTTCCGAATGTTAAATTTGCAGGTATGTTACAATACGATGCGGATTTACAGATTCCTAAGAACTATTTAACAGAACCACCAAAAATTAAAAATACATTGACAGAAGAATTGTGCAAACATGGTATTCGTGAATATGCAATCAGTGAAACACAAAAATATGGACACGTTACATATTTCTGGAATGGAAACCGTTCTGAAAAATTTGATGAAACTTTAGAAACATATGTAGAAGTTCCATCTGATGTTGTTCCATTTGATCAAAGACCTTGGATGAAAGCAGCTGAAATTACCGATCAGTTATGTGAAGCAATTGAAAGCGGAAAATACGATTTCATTCGTACAAATTATCCAAATGGAGATATGGTTGGACACACAGGATCTTTACCAGCAACGATTATTGGTGTTGAATCTGTGGATTTAGCTTTAGCTCGTGTTATTGAATCCGTTGATAAAGTAAATGGTATCTTATTAATCTGTGCGGATCATGGAAATGCAGATGATGAAAGCAAAACAAGTCATACATTAGCACCAGTTCCATTTATTGTATATGGAGCGGATGTAAAATGTAAACAAGATCCATCTTTAGGATTATCAAATGTAGCGGCTACTGTTACAGACTTGTTGGGATTAGAACCAAATCCTAGCTGGAATGAATCTATTATTGAAAAATAATTGCGGGGAAATGGCGGGTGCTCGTAAAACAGTTAAACCAAAAATTTAACTATTTTACGGCATCTGTCAGACATGGTTGGCTAAACAAAAGTTAGCGATACTTGGTTTGATAACCGAGTATCGCTTCTTTTTTTACCCGTAAAATGCTTTTGTGGAGGTACATATGATGCAGGAACTGAACTATATCCGTTGTGGTGATTACTATATTCCGATATTCGCTTAACGAAGGAAACCAGACCTATTGGTCTGTGGGGACGAATGCACAGAGATTACATCAAGGAGCATAACCCCGTCCGACTCAATGATCTGTGCCTTAGCGGTGAGTTGTGGACGTATCTGGCTGATTTGAACGAGCAGGCGCAGAGTCGTCTTAAACTTATCATTGAGCAAATGAAAGCCGCTGTGGGCGTGACGGAGCGCATGAAGCAGCACGATCAGATGGCATGGGTTGGAGCCATGAACAGCATCCGCCATCGTGCAGAGGAGATTGTTTTGTATGAGATAATCTATGAGGAGGATGTGGTATGAGAATCCTTGAAGAATTTTGGTACGGCAATGTTGAACTAACCGAGTATGACACTTCCTCTTACAGGGAATACAAGAAACTGTTGGAGTTGATTTGCAGAAACGAAGAAAAGCTCCGTGCCACTATGACGGACGAACAGAAAGAATTATTCGAAAAATACACCGATTGTGTGCGAGAGCATCAAACCAATACAGACTGTTTGATTTTTTAGAATGGATTTAAACTAGGTGCAAGAATGATGTTAGAAGTTCTAGAAGAATAACCGAATATATCGAAAATGGGGGCTTGTGCTTAAATTGGGCGCAATCCCCTTATACTTCGACACAGGTTGTGTAGAAGTTGGCTCTTACGACTTCGGTGCAAGTTGCGTAGAAGTTGAGCGGAATAAAGATTACGAAACGGACACTTCTCGTCAACTTATCGGGAAGTTAATGCCTGTTATAAATATCCTATCGAATCATCCTAGAATTAAACATTTTGTGTCTTTTTCAGAAAATCTATTGTATTTTCATGAAATTAGATGTATTATATCAAACAAAATAAATACAGGGGAGCTTGTTTGTGCAGGCTGAGAGGAAGTAATCGAACTTCGACCCTATAACCTGATGCGGATAATGCCGCCGTAGGAAGTCATACACAAGGATTTTTTACAGGAGGCATCCCCAAGGGTGTCTCCTGTTTTTATTTTACAACTGAAAACGCAGGGGAGCTTGTGCTGACAGGCTGAGAGGAAGGTGCAACCTTCGACCCTTATACCTGATGTGGATAATGCCGCCGTAGGAAATGTTTTGGCTCTATTACAGGAGGATACCACAAAAGGTATTCTCCTGTTTTTCTTTATCTTCGAGAAAGGAGGAAACGAGACCCACTTATGTGGCGGACTGAGGGGGAGCGCCCTGAGTCTTGTATATTAGCGATGGGAAGCCGTGTTCCGGCGTGAGAGGATGCCAGTAAGCATCGACCGAACTTCCGTGCAGTTATCTTTGGGATAACTACGCCTATTTTGGAATCGCCGCTGATGACTGACGTTTCCTAATTCACTCAAAGGAGAAATTGAATATGAACAAAACTAATACAAAAAAATTAGCGATAGCTGGTGTTTTCTGTGCCGTTGCTGTTGTTGGAAGCCTGTTTTCTTTTCCTGTTTTCGGGAGTAAATGCTCACCTGTTCAGCACATGGTCAACATCCTGTGTGCAGTAATGCTCGGACCTGCTTATGGGGTGGGTGCAGCTTTTGCAGCCGCTTTAATTCGTAATCTGCTTGGTCTTGGCAGTCTGATGGCATTCCCGGGCAGTATGTTCGGCGCATTTGTGTGCGGCATAGTTTATGCTAAAACCAAGAACATTTTGGGAACTTTGATTGGCGAAGTAATTGGTACTGCCATTCTTGGCGGTCTGTGTGCTTACCCGATTGCAATTTTCTTCATGGGGCAAAGTGCAGCCGGTCTTGCTTTTTATGCCTATATCATTCCGTTCCTAATCTCTACCGCCGGTGGTGCAATTATATCCGCAGTTTTGATTTACAGTTTGAAAAAAAATGGCGTTCTGCATACCATGCAGGAATCTCTTAGCCGATAAGGAGGAAGAAAAATGTTTCAGAATATGCTTGAAAATGTGCAAAAGAAATGTCCACTCATTCATAACATTACCAACTATGTAACAGTCAATGACTGTGCAAACATCGTGATTGCTTGCGGTGCATCCCCAATCATGGCTGACGATAAGGATGAAGTAGCTGACATCACAACGATTTGTGCCGGTCTGAATATTAACATTGGTACGCTGAATAGCCGCACCATTGCATCCATGCTGATTGCAGGTAAACGAGCTAACGAACTGAACCATCCGGTTGTATTAGACCCCGTGGGAGCCGGTGCATCTAAACTCCGAACCGAAACGGCTATGCAGCTTCTTCAAGAGGTAAAGTTCTCCGTTATCCGTGGTAATATTTCTGAAATTAAAACCTTGGCTTCTGGTAGCGGCACAACAAAAGGTGTGGATGCCGATGTAGCCGACAAGGTAACGGAAGATAACCTTGATGATGTAATTGCTTTCGCAAAGGGTTTTGCAAAGAAAACCGGAGCCGTCATTGCCATCACCGGTGCTATCGACATCGTAGCAGACAGTAAAAAGGCGTACTGCATCCGCAACGGACATCCTATGATGTCCTCCATTACCGGAACGGGTTGCCAGCTTTCTGCCATGACGGCGGCTTTTGTCACCGCAAATCCTGACCATTCGTTAGAAGCAGCAGCTGCATCTGTTGCCGCTATGGGTTATGCAGGTGAGGTGGCTCACAGCAGACTCACCGAAATGGATGGTAACTCTACCTACAGAAATTACATCATTGATGCGATTTACAATATGACCCCAGAGATGCTGGAGAAAGGTGCAAAATATGAAGTGCGATAAAAAAGCGATGCTGCTCTACGCTGTCACCGACAGAGCATGGGTAGGCAAACAAAGTTTATATGAACAGGTTGAATCTGCTCTGAAAGGTGGCGCAACTTGTGTCCAGCTTCGTGAAAAGGAATTGGATGATGCGGCTTTTCTGAATGAAGCAATCGATATTTCTGCTCTGTGCAAGAAATATGGAGTTCCGTTCTTCATCAATGACAATGTGGAAATCGCCATCAAGTGTCATGCCGACGGTATCCATGTTGGACAGGAGGACATGGAAGCATCCCAAGTTCGTCAGAGAGTTGGAGATGATATGATGATTGGTGTTTCCGTACACTCCGTGGAAGAAGCTCTGGAAGCTGTTAAGAACGGCGCAGACTGCCTTGGAGTTGGAGCTATGTTCTCTACCTCTACGAAAACAGACGTAAATGTTCTTACGAAAGAAATACTCCGTGATATTTGTGCTGCTGTTGATATTCCGGTTGTTGCCATCGGTGGTATTGGTAAATCAAATATCTCTCGGCTTGCAGGCACCGGTGTGGATGGTGTTGCTTTGGTTAGTGCCATTTTTTCCGCTGACGACATTGAAAACGAATGCCGCCTGCTTCGCAAGCTGTCAGAAGAAATGGTGAACGCATGAAAGTAAAGTGTGCGATTTTCGATTTTGATGGAACGCTCTTTGATTCTATGTTCATTTGGGATCAAGTCGGCGAAATTTATCTCCGTTCTCTCGGAAAAGAACCACAGCCATCCATGCGAGAAGATGTCAGAGCATTGAGTCTTTATCAATCTGCCTGCTATTTAAAGCAAGAGTATGCTTTGTCTTTGTCCGTAGAGGAAATTATGACAGGCATCAATCAAACCATCGAGCATTTTTATATCCACGAGGTTTTACCGAATCCCGGTGTGATTGATTTTCTTAAGCAGATGCAAATGGATGAGATTCCAATGTGTATTACCACAGCATCTGACCGCTATCAAATTGAAGCAGCTCTCAGCAGATGTGGGATGGAACACTATTTTGATGCAATCTTTACTTGCAGCGAAGTCGGACACGGAAAGGACGAGCCGGTTATTTTCCAAAAAGCAATGGAATATTTTGGTGCGGATCGCAGTTCTACCATTATTTTTGAAGATGCCATCCATGCTATTCAGACTGCAAAAGCTGATGGCTTTGAAGTAGTCGCAGTGTTTGATAACAGCGAGAAACGGCAAACCGAAATCCGCAATCTGTCGGATTGCTATATTGAGGATTTTAAACATACAGAAGAATTTTGGGAGTTCGCTTCGGCTGAATAAGCCGAAAGCTTCAAGCGGCAGATTGGGGGCACCACCTTATGCCGCTATATAAAACGATGCGGAAAAACGAAAGGAGTAAAACTATGAAAATGAAAACAGCATTGACCATTGCAGGAAGTGACTGCAGTGGAGGCGCCGGTATTCAGGCAGACATGAAAACAATGACCATGAATGGTGTTTATGCCATGAGTGCAATTACAGCACTGACTGCGCAGAACACAACCGGCGTGCGAGCAATTCAAGAATCAACACCGGATTTCTTGAAACAACAATTGGATGCGATATTCGAGGACATCTACCCCGATGCCGTGAAGATCGGCATGGTAGCATCCAGCGAGCTGATCCGTGTAATTGCGAACAGATTGCGATATTATGATGCCAAGAATGTGGTTGTTGACCCTGTTATGGTGGCAACTTCCGGTTCTGCTTTGATGAAGAACGATGCAGTTCAGACCTTGATTGAAGAATTGCTGCCTCTTGCTATCCTCTTGACTCCAAATATTCCGGAAGCGCAGGTTCTCTCCGGTCTGACCATTGAAACGAAAGAGGATATGATGACAGCGGCAAAGCATATTGGAGACAGATATCATTGTGCCGTTTTGCTGAAAGGCGGTCACAGTATCAACGATGCAAATGATCTGCTTTACGCAAATGGCGAACTTACATGGTTTGAGGGCAAACGTATTGATAACCCTAATACTCACGGTACAGGATGCACGTTGTCTTCGGCCATCGCATCCAATCTTGCCAAGGGATTCACTCTTGCCGAATCTGTGCAAAGAGCAAAGGACTATCTCTCCGGAGCATTAGCAGCTATGCTTGATTTGGGCAAATGCTCCGGTCCGATGAATCACGCCTTCGATTTGAAGGGTGTGTACGCAAAGGAGGTGCAGTAAAATGGAAGAAAGATGCACTTCTGTTTTTGAGAACGGGCTGATTTGGTTCGGAGCCGCTGTTTCTGTTGCTGAAATCCTGACCGGTACATATTTTGCCCCTCTCGGGTTCACAAAGGGCTTGCTTGCAATCCTGATCGGTCATGTTATCGGTTGTGCAATGCTCTTCTTTGCCGGACTGATCGGAGGCAAAGTACGTAAAAGCGCAATGGAAACTGCCAAAATGAGCTTCGGAAAAAAAGGCGCTTTGCTTTTCTCGGTGCTGAACATTATTCAGCTTGTGGGCTGGACTGCTATTATGATCTATGACGGCGCACTTGCTGTAAACGGTATCTTGGACATTGGAAAATGGATTTGGTGTATTGTTATCGGTGCATTGATTGTACTTTGGATCATGATCGGTATTAAAAATCTCGGAAAAGTAAACACTGTCGCAATGAGCGCATTGTTTGTCCTGACGATCATTCTCAGCATTGTGATTTTCGGTAAAGGCAGTGCATTGAATGTCAGCGGTGAGGGCATGACTTTTGGTGCTGCCGTGGAGCTTTCTGTCGCTATGCCGCTATCCTGGCTGCCACTAATCAGCGACTATACCAGAGAAGCAAAGAAGCCCGTCAAAGCGACAGCGGTCAGTGCTATCACATACGGTGTGGTCAGCTGCTGGATGTACATTATCGGTATGGGTGCTGCTATCTTTACCGGTGAATCTGATATTGCACAGATCATGGTGAAAGCTGGTCTTGGCATTTCAGGACTTTTAATTATCGTATTTTCTACTGTTACAACTACCTTCCTTGATGCGTATTCTGCCGGTATTTCCAGTGAATCGCTGTCAACAAAAATAAACGGAAAGTGGTTTGCCGTGGCAGTAACCGTAGTCGGTATAGTTGCTGCAATCTTCCTTCCCCTTACTGATATAACCGATTTCCTGTACTTTATTGGTTCTGTGTTCGCACCAATGATTGCCATCCAAATTGCCGACTTCTTTGTACTGAAACAAAACAAGAAAGCGAGCGCATTCAACATCTGCAATCTGATTATCTGGTTTGTAGGCTTTGTGGCTTACAGGCTTCTGATGAGGGTAGATATTATTGTCGGAAACACTCTGCCCGATATGCTTATCACGATTGCGCTCTGTGTTGCAGTCAGCAAGATGAGAAGAAAAGAACGGAAATGAGCCGGATGAAGAAAATGAAACGCTGCGTAATTGTAGGCGCTGCAGACATCAACAATTATGGCTTTTTCCGTGAAAAGCTCTGTACCGATGACTATGTCATTTTCTGAGACAGCGGTTTGAGGGATTTGGAGCAGTTGCAAGCGAAGCAGGGCTGATCTTCGGAGATTTTGATTCCTACGAGAATCCCCTCCTTGATGTAGAAACCATCGTTCTGCCATGTGAGAAGGACGATACCGGTACTGTGTTTGCTGTCAAAGAAGCAATTAAGAGAGGTTTCGATAACTTCCTTTTGATTGGCGTTGTCGGCGCATGGCTTGACCATACACTTGGCAATGTTTCTACCCTGCTGTACCTTGATTCCCTTGGGAAGAAAGGATGCATTATAGACGATTATTCCGAAATGGGAATCGTATCTGACAAGCCAGTTTCCATCTGCGATCAGTATGCGTTCTTCTCTTTGCTGAATATCACCGGCTGCGCCAAAGGCATCGCCATTACCGGAGCAAAGTATCCATTGTCTGACACAGAGATTTCCTGTGAATACCAGTACGGTGTGAGCAATGAAGTGTTACCCGGAGAAATGGCAACCGTGTCCTTTGAACACGGAAAACTACTCTTGATTAAGATTCAAAAAATAAACGCATAGAAAAACTGATGAATCCCACTTCTGTCCAAGTTGGTCAGAAGTGGGATTTTTAACTTTCGCCCAACTTGGTTGGAAGTGCATTTTGAAGTTTTTTCTTGAAATGCTTCTAAAAATATCTTTCTCGTCGGCTACCACTTGAAAGGAAATCTCCTGCACAGGGTTCGAAAATGAAAGCTTTTTCTGGCGGTATATGAGGGCGGTTCCAAAAAGTGTTTACAATACCGTCGATAATTCGGCGCTAAATGTTCTAACTAGTAGAGTTTTTTTTTTCGCCACCGTTGAAAACCGCACTTTGAAATTCCGAATATAGTGAGAGACATTCAGAAACTTGACGAACGAGTGATGTATCTGTATAAAGGTGGTACAGCGGCAAGCGAAGACAGAAGATCCACATTGAATATGACGGCATCGGCTTTATCCCTTTGGAGGAACTTTCGAAAAAGGAAACGGCGTGACTGAAGTCACGCCGTCCCTTGAAAACAGTCGTTTTCAAGTATTTTTCAAAATAACTGTTTTACGAATCCCCGTCTAATCTCCCGCTTTTTCTTTGACAGATGATACACTTTCTCCTATACTTCTTTTATGAGTTATGATTCATTTAATAGTCCATATGGCGATTTCATACTCGAGGAAAAGAATGGTAAAATTGTTAAGATTTATCCTGGAAGTCTAGAAAATAAGGAAACAAGCTTTATTTGTACATTATGTAAACATCAGCTTATTGAATATTTTGAAGGAAAAAGAAAAGAATTTGAAATTCCTTTTGATGTTTCAGGAACTTCTTTTCAGATAAAAGTATGGAATGAAGTATTAAAAATTCCATATGGCCAAACAAAGTCTTATCAGGAAATCGCATCATTAATAGGGAATCCCAAGGCAAGTCGTGCAATAGGAATGGCAGTGCATAAAAATCCCATTCCATTTATTATTCCATGTCATAGAGTGATTGGAAAAAAAGGTAAATTAACAGGATATGCATATGGTTTGTCTTTTAAAAGAGAATTATTAGAAATGGAGAAAAAGCATGATTGAAGAATTTAAAAAAATTAATAATCAGCGTCAACAAAGAAAATATCTGGATAAATTAGCCATTCAGATCAAAAAAATGGAAATGAATGAAACCTTAATGAAGGATATATTGGAATTTGATGCTTATTTAGAAAACAATCATTACTACAATATTTATGAAGGGTTGTTTGAAGATGTTGTTGTAAAAGCAAAAATGTATCAGCTTGAAAGAAAAAACAATCAATTGAAAAAAGAATTAAGTTCTTCTCAAATAATAAAACTGGAAGAGATTTGTAAAGAAGCTTTTCATTATGATAAAGCCATTGAATGCATCTGTTATGATAGAAATAAAAAAGAAATTCAATCCGTATTGATTCAAAGTAATACATTACCGGATTTAGATTTATTAAAAAAATCGCACATTCAAAGTGAATATGCGATGATTCAGGCATTTATCCAGAATGGTTCAATTGTCCTTAAAAAAGGATTGCGTACTCTTAAGAAATATACATCACTTTCCTAAGCAGAATTTAGAAAATAAAGTATCCAGCAGATCTTCTCGGTGCACTTCACCGAGAATTTCTTTTAAATGGTCATGAGCCATTTGAATATCAATTTCAACTAGATCCGGTTCCATTCCTATTTCCATTGCCTGGTAAGCTCTTTCCATATCTTCTTTAGCATTCATTAATAAACCAATCTGTCTTTCATTGGATAAAACGGGATTTTCAATTAATAAATTCTGATCATATAGATTCAGTATCGCATCCAGTAAAGGCTGTATTTCATGTTGTTTTGCACTGATGCAGATTCCATCGTGTTTATTCAGATCCGATTTATTATAAACAATCAATCGCTGTTTATCTTTTGTCATTTCCATTAACATCTGATCTTGTGAATCTAATGGAGAACTTCCATCCAGAAGTAAGATCACAAGCTGTGCTTTTGATAATTTTTCCTGGCTTTTTTCAATCCCAATCTGCTCAATTTTATCATCGGACTGGCGGATACCAGCTGTATCGATTAAATTCAATTGAAGGGAACCAATATGAATCTTTCCTTCGACAATATCTCGTGTTGTTCCTGCAATATCGGTTACAATGGCTTTGTCTTCATCCAGCAAAGCGTTTAATAATGAACTTTTACCTACATTTGGTTTTCCTACGATTACTGTATCGATTCCTTTTTTATACATCTGCCCACTTTGCGAACGCTGTAAGATCTGATCAATCTGTTCCAGCCATTTTTTTGTTTTCGGCTTCAGTTCACTGGTTGTCAATTGTTGAACATCTTCATATTCTGGATAATCAATATTGACTTCAATCTGGGCAATGATATCCATGATTCCATCAATCAAAGGCTGTAATAATTTTTTAACGCTTCCCTGAATTCCATATATGGCCATTTTGCTGGCGGTATCATTGGAAGCAGATATCATATCCTGTATCGCTTCTGCCTGAGATAAATCAATTCGACCATTATAAAAAGCTCTCATAGAAAATTCGCCTGGTCTTGCAAGAGTGGCTCCATTGGATAAAACAAGAGATAATATTTTTCGAGTGATGAATACACCACCGTGGCAATTGATTTCAACAACATCTTCTCGTGTATAGGTTTTAGGGGCTCTGAAAATGGAAACCAGGACCTCATCAACTGGCTGATTGCCATCCATAATAAAACCATAGTGAATGGTATGACTTTTCGCATCAAAGATATTCCCTGAAAAGAGTTTTTGCACAATCGAAATGGCTTCATTTCCAGAAATACGAATAATTGAAATGGCACCATCCTGTAATGGAGTAGAGATAGCTGCAATGGTTTTTTCAAACATAGACTTGACTCCTTTCGTCTATTTATTTTAACATAACTAGGATAGGAAGTGAAAACATGCTTGAATTTAATAAGAATGAAACCGATAAAATTGTAAAAGCGTTTAAGGAAAATAAAATACTGGCATTTCCAACCGATACCGTATATGGAGTCGGAGTCAGGATGGGAATCGATAATTTAAAAAGACTAAAACAGATAAAAAATCGAATGGAAACAAAACCAATACCGGTTATGTGTGCCAATGTCAAACAGATTGAACAGATTGCCTGTGTAAATGAAAATATTAAAAACATCATCCAGAATTTTTTACCAGGAGCTTTAACTTTAGTATTGCCTGTTAAAGATTTACCAGAAGAATTTACCAATGGACTTTCGACCATTGCGATTCGCATTCCCGATGAACCCTTTTTATTAAAAGTTATAGAGGCATTGGAAACTCCTTTATTTGTGACCAGTGCCAATCAGTCTGGCAGCCATACATCTTTAACTTATGAAGATGCAAAGAAACAGTTACCGGATTTAGATGGAATTGTATATGGAACATGTAAAGAATTAGAAGCTTCTACCATCTTAGATTGTATAAATATGAAAATTCTTCGTAAAGGTCCCATTTCAATGGAGGACATTCAAAACGTATTAAAATAAAAAGTCAGATCTCATTTCTGACTTTTTATTCTTCTTCAATTTTACTATCAATGAATCCATCTTTGATTTTATCCAGATCGTTTGGATTTCCATTTCCATACCAGATCATATATCCTTCATAGTCTAGATCATTGATTCCATAAATTTCATTTTTAATATCCTCACTGCTGCATGAATATCCCTGGATCCATGTTCGATAAATACAGGAGGATTCAATTTTATCCAGCTGACGCTTAACGACACTGGAGAACTGTTTTAATGTTTCTCTAGGTTTTTCTGTTGGATCTTCAATTCCCATAGAACCTTTTGAGAAATGATCCAGATAGGGCATTGGACTGATGACATCTACAACCGAAGCCATAGCTGGAAGAAATTGTCCAATATCCTGATCATCTTCGGCAACAACAGGCCATCCGAAAATATCTGCAGCTACATAGACCTGATAATCCATTAAAGAGATTTTTGCATACATTAAAAATCCCTGCAGAGCACTGACTTTGCTCTCGTTGTATTTATTTTTAAAATCAATGGTCTTATCCAGTGAATTCTGTAGCGTTCCATCTGGAAAACGTACATAGTCAAACTGGATTTCATTGACATTGCACGCAGCTACTTCTTTGGCAATGTCCACATTGTACATCCAGGCTTCACGCGAATAGGCAGATGGCCAATAGGAATTGTTATGAAGTAAAAGATTTCCCTGTTTATCTGTTAATGCAGCGTTTTTATCGTATTGAGCAAACAGCGGATCTTTAAAGGTTACCAGACGGGCAATGATGTAAAAACCTTCATCCTGAAACTCTTTAAACAGTTTACTAAGTTCTTTCTGACTTAAAATGGCATAGTCACATACAACATTTGATGTATTCATATATTTTTCTGGAACATCGGATTTATACCATAGATAGCCTTCATCACCTTTTAATTCTATACAAAGAGAATTAATAGAAGTTTTCTTCTTTAAATCCATAAAATATTCTTTATGAGCAACCAGAGTATCTAAATTGGTATGAACACAATTGATATCGGTACGAATTGGATTGTCTGGATAACTGACTTGAGCGAAAGGTTTATAGTCTACTTGGGTAATATAGGCATTCTTTGAATAATTTTTTCCATAATACTGGTCCCAGTAGGTAGAATAAACAACGGAACCAGAATAAGTTTTATTGGCCAGTTTTTCAGTGGTTTCTACATAATTTCCATTGATCCAGTACGTTTTATCTTCTTTTTCAACTTTATACCAGTTTACAACTCCAGTTTGAGAATTTAAATCTTTCCCAGAAACTGAAACGACTTTTAATTCTTCGCCTTTATTTGCGATTACAGAGCTTAACTTTCCGTTTTTTTCCGAATAAAGGTTAACCAGACGTCTAGGATAAACATATTCTGTCTGAACACATTCATCTAAAGAATCGGCTAAATAATGATTATCGATTGTAAATATCTTGTTTTCATAACGTACAGTACTTTTAGTCTGTTCTGTTTCACGTACTTCCACTTCAGTTCCTCTAGGAAGTTTTAAAACATCTTCTACAATTTCACCATCTTTTTTATAAGGGATTTTAACGACTATGATATTTTCACTGGAAACAATGTATTTGGTTGGATGAAGAAATTCAGATAATTTTAGACAGCTAAACAATCCTAAAATTAGAATACAGGATACAAGAATGGCAATCTGAATAAAACGAAGCCATTTCACGTTTTTATATTTCATAAGATAAGTCCTTTCATATAAGATGAGGATAATTCAACTGAATGGTATCATAATTTTTTTAAATTTGTCAATTTATGACAAAATTGGTGTATTTTCAAGGTTCATAAATTTATTCTTTCCTATTTCATGATATAATTATAAATATCTTTTTTGAGAGGATGAAGTGTATGAAGAAAAGCATTGTATTGATTACTGGAATGTCAGGAGCTGGTAAAACAAGTTCAGTGAATGCGTTGGAAGATATGGGATATTATTGTATTGATAATTATCCAAAAGAATTATTACCAGAATTAAAAAATCTGATTATGAGTTCAGATGTTTACAATAAAATTGCCTTTTCAGTCAGTGCAATCAATTATGGCCTGTTTTATAATTTTTTTGAACAGATGGATGTTCAGTTACGGGTTCTATTTTTAGATGCCCAGGATGATGAACTTCTGCTTCGTTATCGATTTACCAGAAGAGTTCATCCCTTAATTGCTTTTGGGCTGGCGGATACTTTAGAAGAAGCTATTGAAAAAGAAAGAAGATATTTTCAGGAAGCCTGTTTTGAAGCCAATCATCTGATTCGTATTGATACCACAAAGATGAAAACATCAGAATTGTCCAATCGCATCCGCAATCGATTCAAAGAAAATCAGGAAGCTATATTGACTATTACATTTCAGTCTTTTGGATTTAAACAGGGTATTCCTTTGGATGCCGATATCATTATGGACGTTCGATTTTTACCAAATCCATTTTATATAGAATCTTTAAAACATAAAACAGGAAACGATCTGGATGTCTATCGTTATGTAATGGAAGACAGTCATACAATTGAATTCTGTGAAAAATTGAAAAATACTCTGGATTATACTTTTAAAGAATACAGTAGTCAGAACCGTTCACAGCTAATCGTTGCCATTGGCTGTACAGGTGGCTGTCATCGTTCTGTTTCTATCTGTAACTGGTTATATGATACTTATAAATTGACGTATCGATGTTTTAAATCTCATCGAGATATTGGAGTGAATGAAGTATGAAAAAGATTGTCGTGATTGGTGGAGGAACGGGATTGAGCAGTATGCTCATGGGAATGAAAAAAATTCAGGATGTTGCCTTAACGGCTATTGTTACCGTTGCGGATGATGGAGGAAGTACAGGACGTATTCGAGATACATACAATATCCCAGCTGTTGGGGACATTCGTCATGTTCTATATGCAATGGCTCAGGATGAAAATGAAAATCTTTTCCGGGAATTATTAAATTATCGCTTTCAGGGAAATGAAGATGTAGGTGGGCATAACTTAGGAAATCTGATTTTTTTAGCTCTGATTGATATTACGGGTTCTTTTATTGGGGCCATTCAGGCACTTAGCCAGGTTTTAAATATTAAAGGACGTATTGTTCCCAGTACTTTGGATAATGTGACTTTGTATGCCATGATGAAAGATGGAACAAAAGTCAGAGGAGAAAAAAACATTCCCATTGTGTGCAATTCCATCGATCGTGTGTTTTATCAGGATAAAGTAGTGGCTTATCCTCAGGCAATTAAAGCCATTGAAGAAGCTGATTTGATCATTTATGGAATTGGTTCTTTATATACTTCCATTTTACCAAATCTGATCATTGAACCCATTTGTAAATCTATACAGAATAATCCATGTCCGAAAATTTATTTCTGCAATGCGATGTCACAGCCAGGAGAAACGGATGGATATTCTGTAGAAGATCATATTCGAGCCATAGAAAAACATTCTTTTATGAATAGCGTAGATGTTGCCATTGTGAATGAGTCTTATATTCCAAAAACAATACTGGAACGATACGCAAAAGAAAATTCCAGTCCCGTTCGTTTAAAAGAAGCCATTCATTCTTATGCCATTATTAAGCGTAATCTTATTAAATTTGATACACAGGGACGCATTCGTCATGATGCCAATGCAGTAAAAGAAATTATTGAAGAATTGATCAATCAATTGTAGGAGGGAAATATGTCTTTTACAGCCGATGTAAAATTTCAAATCTGCCAGGAAGAATTAGACGATTCCGATTCAAAAGTTCAATTGTGTGCTTTGTTTTTAATGAAAGGATCGGTCCATATCAACTGGCAGGGGATGTATCTTTCGTTTCAGAGTGAAAATGCAGCCATTTCAAAACATGTATTTAAGCTGTTTAAGTCTATGTACGATGTGAATCCGCGTTTATCCATTCTGAAAAAGATGCAACTGAAAAAAAATAATATTTATCGAATCCAAATTTATGAAAAAGCACAGGAAATTTTAGAAGACCTTCAGATTATGACCGATACTGGACTTCATTCCTGTCCACCAAGTAAAATGATTCGTTCAGAAAAGAAAGCCAGAGCGTTTCTTCAGGGGTGTTTTTTAGGAAGTGGAAGCATAAACGATCCTAAGACGACCAATTATCATCTGGAAATGTCAACTTCAGATGAACACTTTGCGAATCTGATTGTAAAAGCAATGGAAAAATTCTATATTCCTGCAAAAATTACCATACGTAAAAACAATTATGTTGTTTATATCAAGGCAGGTGAGAAAATAGAAGATTTTCTACGCTTATGTAATGCATCAAAAGCTTTGATGGATTTTGTAGAAACCAGATCTTTAAGAGATTTTTATAATAGTATGTCAAGACTGGATAATTGTACTTTGGCAAATGAAGTGAAAACGATAAAAGCAGGAAAGAAACAGCTGGAATATATTGAAGCACTAGAAAAAAATAAAACAAAAGTAAAAGTAAGTGAAAAAATACAGAGAGTGATGGAAATACGAAAAAAATATCCAGAAGCCAGTTTGAATGAATTGTGTGATGAATGTTATCTGGAATATGGAGAAGTGATTTCAAAATCAGGTATGAAACATCGTTTAAATAAAATTAAAGAAATGGCAATGGAATTTATGGAGGAAAAAGAGTGAAGAAAAAATGGCTGGCAGGAATCCTATGTATACTGATTTGTTGTGGATGTTCAAAATCGATTGTATTGCAGAAACAGACATTTACAATTGAATTGGGAGAAGATGTATATGCCAATCCTGCTTTATATGTAAAAGATGCGGAAAAAGTCAATGTGTCGAAAATGAAAGTGATTTGTAAAACAAGTGGAGTCAACAAAAAAGACAATCGTTTTGTGACAGGGAATCAGGATTATCTGGTTACAGGGGAATATGATTTTGTCTTAGAAACAGGAAATCAGGACATTTCTTTTAAAATTAAGATCAAAGATACCAAACCACCTACGGTTCAAAAAACAGTTCATGAAGTGAATGTAACATCGGGTTCTCTTGTTGACTGGTCCAGCTATTTTCCAGCCACTGATATTTCAGGTGTTTCTTATTCAACTTCCCCTGTACTGGATACAACCAATCCTGGAGATTATACGGTCATGGTAAAAATAGCAGATCGTTTTGGAAATGGCAGTGAATACGAAGTTGTTGTACATGTTTTATAAAAAGATTATAATCAGTTTATGACAAGAGCTGATAAAATTTTGATATGTATTATTATGCTGGCATCAATTGTAACTTTGATTCCAATTTTTAAGAATAAAATGGATTCAAATTATGTGACCGTAAAAGTTTCCAATCAGGAAGTGCTATCTCTGGATCTGTCTAAAGATGGAACCTGGGATGTAAAAGGAACTTTAGGAACGGTTACCATAGAAATCAAAGATCGTAAAGTAAGAGTGGTTCAGGAAAATTCACCACAGCATTTATGCTCAAAACAAGGGTTTGTTTCCAGTCCCAATGTGCCAATTGTTTGCCTGCCTAATGAAACCGTTGTCCAGATTGAAGGATCGGATGAAGAAATGGATACGGTGATACAATGAAAAAAATGATTTATTTAAGTTTTTTGATTGCGCTTGGTATTGTGTTTCAAATAGTTGAAAGCTTTTTATCTCTGTCCTGGATCGTTCCGGGATTTAAAATTGGTTTTGCGAATGTATGCAGTGTCTATGCGCTTTATTTATGGGGATATAAAGAAATGTGCATAGTCAGTATCATGCGCATATTTTTATCTTCTTTACTGCAGGGGACTCTGTTTTCGATTTCTTTCTGGTTATCTTTATCAGGAGGAATTCTTTCTTTGCTGGCTATGGCAATATTATACAAGTTAAAAAAATTTTCAATATATGGAGTGAGCATTGCAGGTGCCTGTTTTCACAATATAGGACAGGTGTTTGCGGTATGTATGATCTATCAGCAGTTTTTTATGCAGCTGTTTTTACCTTTATTACTGGCATTATCCAATGTCAGTGGATTCTGTATCGGTTATTTAACCTTACAGATTATAAATCGAACGAAAGGAAGGATACAATATGGCAACTTATAAATATACTCCAAGTGGAGTCTGTTCTTCTCAATTTATTGTAGAAGTTGAAGATGGAATTATTCAGAATATTGTGATAAGAGGAGGATGTCCAGGTAACTTATTAGGAATCTCCAGGCTGGTGAAAGGACGTAGTATAGAATCAGTAATTTCCGACTTAAAAGGTGTTCGTTGTGGTGCAAAACCTACTTCTTGTCCAGATCAGATTGCTCGTTGTTTGGAAGCAATCTTAGAAAAACAATAATGGCTGACATTTTTCTTCAATCCATTAAAGAGATTGAACGACGAAGCAAAGACAATGTTTTAATTTTTTCCGATGTTTTAACGGAAAGATTGACAGAATTGGCTCAGGCAATGATTGATGCCAGAATGTCGGATAACGATTACATTAAATTATGTGAAGTATACTGGCTTTATTATAAGAAGGAAAATAATGTACAGGGAATGTTGTTCTGTCTGTTAAGAATTCAGCAATTGATTCAATATAAAAAAAAGACACGTTTTCAATTTTTATTTCCTTCTTTAACATTTTCAAATCAATTAGATACGGATACAAGATCTTTTTTACTGGAAAAGAAATATGAATATAAAATTCGATATCATCAGTTTAAGAAAAAATTAGCTGTAATTGATATGATTTTAATGATTCTTCTTCTTTATATACTGATACTGGTCTTTCATATTTCATTTTTTAGAGGATGGTTTTTTACAGTATGGATAGGATTTGGAATATATTTTATCGCAACTTTTTATATATTTGATCGTATTCTGGAATCTTCTATTGAAAGTTTGCGAAAAAATATTCATCCCATTCATGCAAAAGTGGATATTTCAATACAAAAGGAACAATGATTATGAAAATACTGGTATGTGATGTTTGTGATTTTGAACAGGAAAAATTAAATGAAATAAAAAAGAATTGTGAGGATGAATTAATTCTTACAAATGAGCCTCTTTCGCTATCGTTACTGGATCAGCAAGATTCTATAGATGGAATTTCTATATTGGGTTATTCTTATGTGGATGAATCAATTTTAGATAAAATGAGTGAAAAACAGATTCGATATTTATCGACAAGGACCATTGGATATGACCATATTGATGTGACATATGCAAAATCAAAAGGAATTCATGTATACCATGCTTATTATGATCCTAATAACGTTGCGGATTTTACAATCATGCTGATGCTGATATTGCTTCGCAAGGCGAAAGTATCTATCTGCCGATCTCTTGTCAATGATTTTTCATTGGATGGCTTACAGGGAAGAGAACTCAGATCGTTAACGGTAGGGGTTATTGGTACAGGTAAGATTGGTTCTACAGTCATTAAAAATTTAAGTGGATTTGGCTGTAAGATCATTGCCTATGATCCATTTGAAAAAGAGGAAGTGAAACAATATGCAAGTTATGTTCCTCTGGATGAATTGTATCAAAAATCAGATATAATTACTCTTCATATTCCTTTGACTAAAGAGAATTACCATATGATTCAGGCAAAAACCATTGATAAAATGAAAAAAGGTGTTATTTTGATCAATACTGCAAGAGGGCAGCTGATTCATACAAAAGATCTGATAGATGCTCTAGAACAGGAAAAAATTGCTGGGGCGGGAATTGATACTTTAGAAGAAGAAAATGGTGTTATGCATGAACATATTGGTGTGCGTATTATTGACAATCGAGATTTATTGTACTTAAAACAGTTTCCAAATGTGGTATATACACAACATTATGCGTTTTATACAAAGGAAGCCTGTGATTCTATGATTGTTTGTGGAATCCGTTCCATTCAGGATGGATATCATCAAATAAAGACAATTTGTGAAATTTAGAAAGAGAGAAACTCTTTCTTTTTTTTATAAAAAGATCTTTATTATTTATAACAATATTCGGAAACGAATTTTAATGTTTTGGTTGGATTTTCAAAGTAAAAGGAGTATTCTAAAAGTATAAGAAAACGCTTACATTGGTTAATGCGTCGATCAGGACGTACAGATAAAAAAGAAAAGGAGAGAAATAATAATGAAAAAGAATTTTTTATCGTTAACAGTTTCAGTTGCAATGGCTGGAACAGTACTGGCAGGATGTTCTTCTGGTTCTAAGGATTCTGCTGGAAAAGTTTACTGGTTAAACTTTAAACCAGAAGCAGATGAGGCACTTCAGCAGATTGCGAAAGACTACAAAGAAGAAACAGGTGTTGAAGTGAAAGTCGTTACAGCTGCATCTGGTAAATATCAGGAAACTTTAACAGCTGAAATGGACAAATCAGAAGCTCCTACATTATTTGTTGTTGGTAACCAGGCTGCGGTTAAAACTTGGGGTGACTATTGTTACGATCTGAAAGATACAGATGTTTATAAAGAATTAACTACAGATGACTTTACTTTATACAATGGAGAAGAAGTAGCTTCTATCGGTTATTGTTATGAAACATTTGGAATTATCGTTAATAAAACATTATTAGCTAAAGCCGGATATTCTGTTGAAGATATTACTAACTTCAATACTTTGAAATCTGTAGCGGATGATATTCATGCTCGTGCTGGTGAATTAGGATTTGATGCATTTACATCAAGTGGTATGGATGATTCTTCATCATGGCGTTTTACAGGACACTTGGCTAACCTTCCATTGTATTATGAATCTGTAGATGACAACTGGACTGAATGTCCTGCTGAAGTAAAAGGTACTTACTTAGATAACTTCAAGAACATCTGGGATTTATATATTACAGATTCAGCTGTTGATAAAACAACTTTAGCAACTGGTGGTTACGATGCAGAAGCTGAATTTAAAGATGGAAAAGCTGTATTCTATCAGAATGGTTCTTGGGAATATTCCGCATTATCTGAAGTGTATGGGGATGATGAAATGACTATGATTCCTATTTATACAGGTGTTGAAGGAGAAGAAAACCAGGGATTATGTTCTGGTACTGAAAACTGCTGGGCAGTAAATAAAAATGCTTCTGAAGAAGATATTAATGCTACATTGGATTTCATGAAATGGTTAGTTACTTCTGAAGAAGGAACAAAAATGATGTCTGAACAGTTCGGTGAAATTCCTTATAAGAATGCAGCTGAAAACAATAACGTATTCTTTAAAGCTGCAAATGAAGCATTAGAAGCTGGTAAATACTCTGTAGCATGGGCATTTAACTATACACCAAATGTTGATCAGTGGCGTTCTGGTATGGTAGCTGCCATGAATAAATATGACAATGGTGAATCTTGGGATAATGTTGTTTCTGCATTCGTTGATGGATGGGCAACTCAATATAAAGCTGCTAACGAATAAGATTTAAAAAGTTCAATTTATGGGATGAACGCATTTATTGTTCATCCCTGTTTTAATAAGAGGAGAAATTATGAAAAAAAAGAAACGAAACAATGACAGTGCGGCGGTCAATTCCAAGCTGATCCGTAAACCAATTGAACGTTGTTTTTTGATCTTCCTGGCTCCTACTTTAGCTGCTTTTACCATCGGATTTGTCTATCCATTTCTAAAAGGATTCTATTTATCTTTTTGTAGTTTTAAAACAACTTCCGATGCGACTTTTATAGGACTGGGAAACTATGTTAAAGCTTTGGGTGACCCTTCATTTACACATGCATTCTGGTACACTGCCTTATATGCAATTGTATCCTTATTGCTGATCAATATTATTGCTTTTGTGATTGCCTATGTATTAACTCAGGGAATTAAAGGTGCTAATATCTTCCGTACGGTATTCTTTATGCCAAACTTAATTGGTGGTATCGTACTGGGGTATATCTGGAGCATGATTTTTAATGGAATCTTATCTCGTTATGGAACATCTATTTTAATGGAAACGAGATTTGGATTCTGGGGCTTGATCATTCTGATGTGCTGGCAGCAGATTGGTTATATGATGATCATTTATATTGCTGGATTACAGGCTATTCCACAGGATATGATGGAAGCAGCAAAAATTGATGGTGCCAGTCGTATGCAGACACTATTCCATATTACCATTCCAAATGTAATGCCTTCTATTACAATCTGTATGTTCCTGTCACTGACAAATGCGTTTAAATTGTTTGATCAGAACTTAGCTTTGACCAATGGTCAACCGTATGAATTCTTAGCGGATGGTTCAGTTGTTAAGACAACCGAAATGCTGGCTTTAAATATTTATAATACATTCTATGGACAAAATACGGCGGCTCGTGGAACAGCACAGGCTAAAGCAGTAATATTCTTTGTACTGGTTGCAGCAATTTCAATTGCGCAATTAAGTGCAAACCGTAAGAAGGAGGTGCAGCAATAATGGCAAAACAGGCAAAAATAAAAGGTGATGGAAGATCAGTTGGAAACGATAAAAAGTTAAAAACGACTTTAACGATCACTTTTTCTATTATTTCTATTGTTTATGTATTACCAGTATTCTTTGTATTGCTGAACTCTTTCAAAGCAAATACATTTGTTAAAACAAGAACTTTCGCATGGCCAGATTCAGAAACATTTGTAGGATGGTCAAACTATATCAAAGGATTTACGTTTGGTAACTTTCCATTTATGAAATCTGTCTGGTATTCATTTATTATCACAATTGTATCTACGATCCTGATTTTATTGTGTACATCTATGGCAGCCTGGTTTATTGCTCGTGTCAATAATCTGTTATGTAAAATCTGTTATTACTTGTTTGTATTCTCAATGGTTGTACCATTCCAGATGCTGATGTTCACTTTATCAAAGACAGCTGATACTTTACATTTAAATACACCATATACAATACCAATTATTTATCTGGGATTTGGAGCTGGACTGGCGGTCTTCATGTTTTCAGGATTCATTAAGAGCATTCCTCTGGAAATAGAAGAAGCGGCAGCAATTGATGGTTGTGGACCGGTTCGTACATTTTTTAATGTTGTGCTTCCAATGTTAAAACCAACTATGATTTCAACAGGTATTCTTGAAATTATGTGGATCTGGAATGACTATTTACTGCCTTATCTGGTATTGGACCGTACAAAATACATGACCATTCCAATCCATATTCAATATTTGCAGGGAAGTTATGGTTCTGTTGATTTAGGAGCCATTATGGCTTTAATCACTTTAAGTATTATTCCAATTATCATTTTCTATTTAACTTGTCAGAAATATATCATTGCCGGTGTAGCGGCTGGGGCTGTTAAAGGTTAATATGGAACGAAGCAGTGGAATACTAATGCCTATCTTTTCACTTCCTTCCAATTATGGAATTGGTACACTAGGAAAAGAGGCATATGAATTTGTTGATTTTTTAGAACAGGCCGATCAGAAATACTGGCAGATTTTACCTGCTGGATCTATCAGCTATGGAAATTCACCTTATCAGAGTTTTTCTTCTTTTGCGGGTAATCCATATTTTATTGATTTAGATTTATTGATTGAAGATGGTCTATTAGAAAAAGAAGAAGTACAATCAAAAAAATGGATGAAAACTTTGGATAAAGTGGATTATGGCAAAATTTATCAACATCGATTTGATATATTATTTGAAGCTTATAAACGAGGAATTCAAAAAGATTATGATGAATTTAAATCGTTTGTGAATGAAAAATCAAAATGGATACATGAATATGCTTTATTTATGGCATGTAAAAAACATTTTGATATGGTAGCCTGGTCAAACTGGCCAGAAGATATTCGTCTTCATAAAAAAGAAGCTTGTTTAAGATATAGAGAATTATTAAAAGAAGATGTAGAATTTTATCAATACATCCAATATCTATTCTTTAAACAATGGAATCAATTAAGAAATTATGCTCATTCTAAAGGAATTGAAATTATTGGAGATATACCTGTTTATGTAGCTATGGATTCTTGTGATGTCTGGAGCGAACCACAATGGTTCTATCTGGATGAAAACAATGTGCCAATTGAAGTGGCAGGGTGTCCACCGGATTCTTTTAGTGCAGATGGACAATACTGGGGAAATCCACTATATCGTTACGATGCGATGAAACAGGACGGATATGGATGGTGGATTCGCAGAGTTGATGGAGCTTTCCAATTGTATGATGTTGTTCGAATCGATCATTTTAGAGGTTTTGAATCGTATTGGGCAATACCATATGGAGCGAAAAGCGCTAAAGATGGACAATGGAAGAAAGGACCTGGAATGTCATTGATTGGTGTATTAACTTCCTGGTTCTACAATAAACAATATATTGCCGAAGATTTAGGAGCCCTGACGGAAGAGGTAATTCAGCTGGTTAAAGATTCACATCTGCCAGGAATGAAAGTCTTACAGTTTGCTTTTGATTCTAGAGAATCGGTTAATTATTTACCATATACATATGATCGAAACTGTGTCTGCTACATTGGAACACATGATAATATGACATGTAAACAATTCTTTGATCAATCGCCAGAAGAGGACGTATTATTCGCAAAACAATATTTAGGATTGAATGAAGAAGAAGGTTATGTATGGGGTATGATTCGAGCTGGTATGGGATGTGTCGCAGATCTGTTTATCTGCCAGATGCAGGACTATCTGGAATTGGGACAGGAAGCACGTATCAATTTACCAGGAACAGCCAGTGACAACTGGGAATGGCGAATGAAAAAAGGTCAGAATACAACACAATTGGCAAAGAAAATTGCTGAGTATACAAAACGTTATGGCAGAAGCTGCCATAAAGATTAGAGAATGGAGGAATAATAAATGTCTGGATTATCATTACAGCACATTAAAAAAGTGTATCCAAATGGTTATGAAGCCGTTCAGGATTTTAATCTGGAAATTGAAGATAAAGAATTTATTATTTTCGTAGGACCATCAGGTTGTGGTAAATCCACAACATTAAGAATGATTGCTGGTCTTGAGGAAATAAGCAGTGGAGATTTATATATTGATGGAAAACGTGTCAACGATATAGAACCAAAAGATCGTGACATTGCCATGGTTTTCCAGAGCTATGCTTTATATCCACATATGACAGTTCGAGAAAATATGGCATTCAGTTTAAAAATCAAAAAGACACCAAAAGATGAAATTGATAAAGCCGTAAATGAAGCAGCCAAAATTCTGGATCTGGAAGAATTAATGGATCGTAAACCAAAAGCCTTATCTGGTGGACAAAGACAGCGTGTGGCAATGGGACGTGCCATTGTTCGTCATCCAAAAGTATTCTTGATGGATGAACCTTTATCAAACCTGGATGCGAAATTACGTGGACAGATGCGTGTTGAAATTTCAAGACTTCATCAAAGACTGGGAGCCACAATTATCTATGTTACCCATGATCAGACGGAAGCCATGACTTTAGGTACACGTATTGTCGTTATGAGCAAGGGAAAAGTAGAACAGATTGATACACCACAGAATTTATATAACTATCCAAAAAATATGTTTGTGGCTGGATTTATTGGATCTCCTCAAATGAATTTCTTAGATGCTAAATGCATTGAAAAGAATGGACATATCATTCTTCAATTAGGAGACTATCCAATTTCAATTCCAGAAAGAAAACAAAAAATCTTGAAAGAAAAGGGATACGTTGGAAAAACAGTTGTTTTAGGAATTCGTCCTGAAGATTTATATGTAGACAATTCGTCTGTTGAAAAATTTAAAAATTCAATGATTCAATCTCAAATTCGTGTATATGAATTATTAGGAGCTGAAGTTTGTCTGCATTTTGATTTTATGGGTGTAACAATGACGGCTCGTGTTGAAGCAGATACTCCATATCGCAATGGAGATACAGTTACATTTGCACTGGATCCAGAAAAGATTCATATCTTTGATAAGGATACAGAAATCACTATCACAAATTAAATTAATTTTATAAAATGAAAAGCGAAATAGTTTATTTTACTTCGCTTTCTTTTTTTTTGCTGAATTGTATTTTTCTTCCCATAATGAGGTAGAATCAATTACATCGTCTTCTCCAAATAAATACCCATAATAATTGGTTTCTACAATCTGTTTTGAAAAATTTACTTTGTTTTGAGCCAGCTGACACATTTTTGAAATATATTCATCATCCACTTCGATTCCTTCATTGGCAAAGAATTCTCCTGTAGAGTTGCTGTAATATCCTTTTTCACTTAACCAGCTGTAATTGTTCCATACCACAAAAGGAGTCTGATTTGAAAAAACATCTCTTCCTACTAATAATCTTGAATCGTATTTAAAGCCAAATAAATTGGATAGTGTAGGAAGATCATCCAAAGAATATACAGGAGTATCTATTTCACATTGTAAATCTTCATATTGTTTTCCTTTTTCTAAACAGCCAGACCATATAATTAAAGAATTATGATCCTGGTCAGGTTGTGTCATAATGGTATGTCCATATAAATCCTCAACATAATTCACAGTATTACCATAGACTCCTTCTTCCAGTTCCATCTGATAACATAAATAATAGTTTGTGACACCCTGATATTTATTTCTGGTTACTTCCAAAACCTTATCCAAATGCTCAGAAACAAAAGCAGTGTTTGGATAATATCCAGAATGTCCACTCACTGTCATGTAATAGATACTGAATGGCTGTGAATCGATATAAGTATCTAAAGTCGTAGAAATCATAGTTTCATCATTTGGATATTCAATTCCACATATAGTTTCTAATCCATTTCCTGTACCCAATATTTGTTATAACCTAAATTTTCATGAGTCAGATTTCGATCATAGAAATCATAATTTCTATTATGATAGGCCTTTGTATAATATCCCAGACGCTGCATCTGGTTTCCAACTGTAAAATAATTATTATTGGCAGCAGTATCCAGAATTGTTTGAATTCCATTGGTTGGAACCAGTCCAAATAAGAAAGAAAATTCACCAGTAGAAGTACTTCCGCCCCAGGTTAACTGATAATAATCTGAAAAATAAAATCCTTTTCGGGATAAACGATATAAAGATGCTGTTAATTCTTTAGAAATAACAGCATCTGAAAAAGCTTCTGCACAAATCATAATCAGGTTTTTTCCTTTAAAGATTCCGGTATAATCATTTTGTGAAGAAGGAGCAAGACTGGCAATATATTCATTCATTTGTTTATAGGGATCATTTGTCTCGTTTTGAGCCAGTTCATTAAAATCTATATCACAAATATTTTTATCGTATTCTTTTTCTTCTTTTATTTCTTCAATCTGTTGACTATCAACCACTAAAGAAACATCTCTATGCCCATTTAGATGCATACTGGTCAACAAACCAAAAGTTTCAGTTGCTGTATTAAATTCAAATTGGAATTTATAGCGACCGGAATTGGAACCAATGGATGCAAATAGAATGGTAACCATAAATAAACACAAACTCAAAATAAAATTCATTACAATGGCAGGCCATTTATATTGATAAGTCGAATATTTTTTTGCTTAAAAAGCAATATAAAATAGAAGGAAATAAATATAATACAATCACAAATAAACCAGAAAAATCTGTTTAAGCATATCGGATGTAAAACCGGTTGTGACTCCATCAGCTCCTTTTAAAATCGAAGAAAAAGGCATATAAACCTGAAATGTATTTTTTACAATGCATTCAATAATAAAAATTAAACTGGAACTGCATAAAATAAATAAAGTGATTCCCCGATTGATTTTTTTAATAAATAATATATAAAGCAGTTGCACAATAAACCAAAAGAAATTCCAAATAAAATAGGATATAATAGATTGGAAAAAAAAGTCCAGTATGAGTAAAAATTCTTAATAACAGTTCGTAATATACAAATACAAAACTGAATAAGCCTAAATGAGATAATTGTTTCCAGCTTAATAAGAAATGATTTTCTGATACTCTCATTGAAGAGAAAAATCTGTGCAGGTATTTAAAAAAATGTTTGGAATATACAATTAGAAAATGAAAAATTTTATTTAGATATTGATAGATAATTTTAAAAGTATTCATTATATAATTCTCTTTCTTAATTCTTTTTTGGATTATTTTAATATACATTTTTTTTAAATGGAGGTAATTTATGCATATTTTTTTAACAAGTTCTCCTACAGGAGATTTAGATGGATCCAGACCCGTAAAAGGTATCGATTCATTCAATCAATTTTTATACAATTTAAAAAAACTCTGGAAACATTCTTATCGATGTGCATATATCTGTGCTGAATTTAAATCTTATGATTCCAATGATGAAGCGGTACAGTTTTTTAAAAAAGCATTTCAAGATTCAAATCTTTTCTTTTCCTGTTTTGACTGTATAGATAATCGAAATCATGAAAAATTAGATTATGATGTGATTCTTTTAGGTGGAGGACATGTTCCCAGTCAGAATCAGTATTTTAAAGACTATAAAATTAAAGAAAAATTAAAAGAGTTTGATGGAATATTAATAGGTATCAGTGCGGGGTCTATGAATTGTGCAAATATTGTATATGCAATGCCTGAAGAAGCTGGTGAATCTATAAATCCAGGATATCAGCGATTTCTTACAGGATTGGGATATACAGATACACAAATCCTTCCACATTATCAGATGTTAAAAGAATCCGTACTGGATGGAAAACGATTATTTGAAGATATTGTGTATCCTGATAGCTATAATCATAGCTTTCTATGTTTAGTGGATGGATCATATGTATATATTCATGATGGAATAGAAACTGTATATGGCTTATCTTATAAGATCCAGGATGGCAGGCTGGAATTGTTTCGTGATCACAATGAACATAGAATTCTTAAAATTTGTGAATAATAAAGGATATGATATAATTTATTGAGAAAGTTGGGAAGTATATGAAATCAGTTTTAGTTGTAGGTATAGGAAGATTTGGACGACATTGTGCTCGTGAATTAATGTCTTTGGGACATGAAGTTATGGCAGTTGACATAAATGAAAAGAATATCGATTCTATTGCCAATGATGTATCCAGCGCTCAAATAGGAGATGCGACCGATCCGTTATATATGGAATCTTTAGGAATATCTGATTTTGATATGTGTGTAATCTGTATTGGAGATAATTTTCAGGCTTCTTTAGAAGCAACCAGTTTATGTAAAGAATTAGGATGTCCTTTTGTAGTCGCAAGAGCAGCCAGAGATATTCATCGAAAATTTCTTTTGAAAATGGGAGCCGATCAGGTAGTATATCCCGAAAGACAAATGGCAATCTGGACTGCCACTACATATAGTTCGGATCATGTTTTTGATTATATCCAGCTGGATATGGATCATGCGATATATGAAGTAGATATTCCTTTACCTTGGCAGAATAAAACGATTTTAGACATTAATGTACGAAAAAAACATAATGTGAATATTTTAGGATTAAAAATTGATGGAAAATTAATGTTGTCTATTACTCCAGATACAGTTTTAAAAAAAGGGATGACGATGTTGATTTTAGGAACGAAAAAAGACATTCAGAAATGTTTAAAGTATTAAGAGGTAATTATGATTCAAAAACAGCTTTGGTTTGAAAAGGCAAACGATTATCGAACATTGCATATTTATCTACCAGAATCTTATTTTAATAGTCATCAGGAATATCCAGTCATGTATTTTTTTGATGGACATAATTTATTTTTTGATGAAGTGGCAACCTATGGAACCTGCTGGGGATTAAAAGATTTTCTGGATACATGGGATAAAGATCTGATCGTAGTTGGATTAGAATGTGGTCATAAGAAGAATGAAAGAATGAATGAATATCTGCCTTATACAGTTTCAAATGGATTTTTAAGTGAATATACAAGTCTGGGAAAGGAAACATGGAAATGGATCTTAGAGGAAGTAAAACCATATATTGATTCGCATTATAGAACTATTCCTTTTCGAGAATGTACAGCTATTGCAGGATCCAGTATGGGTGGATTAATGTCATTGTATGGACTGATTCACTATAATACATATTTTTCAAAAGCGGCTTGTGTGTCCAGTACCATTGTTCCTTGTATAAAACAAATTGAAAAAGATTTAAAACACATAAAATTATTTGAAGATACAAAAGTCTATTTAAGCTGGGGAACAAAAGAAGCCTTTGGAATTTTGAATGAGTCAAGTTTAGATACACATTCTCTAACATATAAATGCAATAAAAAAATATATGAATTACTGAAGGATAAATCACAGATGTTCTGTCAGATACAAGGAGGACATTGTGAAGCCGATTGGGCAAAACAAGTTAAAGGATTTATGGAATATTTATGGAAAAATAAAGACATACAGAATGTATGGTAGGAGGAACTTTGAAACAGAAATTAGATCAGTTAGTGGATTTAACCATCAGAATCGCAAAATTAGAACCATGGAAATATTTATCCGAATATGACCTGATTGAAGTGTTTTCACAGAATAATGAAATGGTATATTATTGTTCTATATTAGGATATAGTGAATTGACATATGGAATTGCTGTATTTGAAGGTTTAGATGGATATGCGGATTTTAAAACAACATTTGAAAATCCGGGGCCTGTCCCTGAAGATTTCTTATTTGGAGATATCAAATGTTTAGTTTGTTTTATGTATGAAGAAGAATTGGATAACGATCAGACAGGTCTATATTGCGATGAATTGGATTCCTATATATATTATGCTTCTATGGAAAAGCGTTTTCTTCCATTTGCATTGACCGAGAAAGAAGTGGATGTATTGCTTGAAGTATATGATTTATTATATAAAACAATTTATCATTATCTTATAAATGATGAAATCAATCCAGATTTTGAGATTGGACAGATGTTAAGAATTATGAATAATAAGATTTCTGTTTCAAAACCGATTCCTGTTGAAAAAGAATATGGACAGATGTTTATAGATGATGAATATAAAGAGGAATTAATTTTACTGGATAGAGTAGAGGAAGAAATATATGTAGATTTAATGTATACTTATATGCCCGTTGATGAAGAATTATCATATGGAAAGCTTCTAAATCCTTTAATGTTTTATATAATGGATGAAAATTTTGATATACTGGAACTGGAATTTGTTCCAGTGGAAGAGGAAGAAGTTTGTTTTGTCTTTGATATCGTAATGGATTATATAGAAAAAAATGGCATTCCTAAATCGATCCATTGTCGCAATCCGTATGTAAGAGAAGCATTAAAAGATTCCTGTGAAAAATTAAATATTGAACTTACATATGATACTTTTCCTGATATCCAGCCGGATTTAAAATATATGAACTAAAACTTTTATTTCTTTCATAGTGTGATATACTATGAAAGTACATGGCGCGTTCGGCAAGCGGTCAAGCCACAGCCCTCTCAAGGCTGTATCACGGGTTCAAATCCCGTACGCGCTACCATTTTTATTTTTATTTAATATTAAGGAAAATTCTTAAAAATTGACAAAAAATAAATGGAATTTAAATGAATTGAAAACACGCAACATTAAAAATTTTACACTTTTATAAGACTGCATCCATCAAAACGAATATACTCTATAGTGAAACCCTTTATCCATAGGAAACATACTCCTATGGCCCTTTTTTTATTTATAGAGATAATTTATTACATTTAATAAAATGAACCGCCTCTGTCAAGACAGAAATCAGGTTTTGTTTCTTTTTAATAGGATTTCAGGTACTGTATTTCCATGACTAAATCCATTATAATGTAGCTATCATAGAATCTGTATTATTTCTGTAGTGTTCCAGCCTTTATTTTCAATCCTGTTATTTTATGGAATTCGATAATTTACCGGTGTTTCTGAAACAAATGCTTCTTTTCTTATTTCTGATGGTGTTCTTGCACCAAATCTTATTTGATATCTTCTGTTCATATAGAAACAATCCACTTTCAATTTCTTCTATCAGCCTCTTCTTAGTATCAAAACGTTTTCCTTTGTATCATTCACATTTTGGGATTCCCAGAATTCTTCCATCAATCCATTATCGGTGCAGCAGTGCATCCTTGACATACTTTAGAAACTTCAGCCAGTTTACGAATATTGATACTCACCATCTGAATGTACTGGTGGTATGGCACTGGAATTGTTTTGATTATCATTCTGAGTGTATTGTTGTTTGAAAAAGTATAAAAAAATGAGCTTTATCGTTAAAAAATACAGAACTTTTTTAAGATAATATTACATAATCATTTGTATTCTATTGATTTTATGTGAAATGTGGTATTATTTACTTGTTAAAGTCTGTTAAAGGATGTATAGAACAGACTTTTTTTATCCATAATATTTTAGAAACCTTTTCTATCGTCTTAAGTTTTTTTTAAGAATTAATCGATATACTTTAGTCGAAAGAAGGATATTATGGAACGTAAAGAGACATTTATTGAAAATATATTAATGACTTCAATGATTCTTTTATTTGGAATCGTATTATTTGTTGTGTTAAAAGGATGGATAGAAGGAAGATTTTCATCTATTGCTTCTTTAAGAAGCTATATACAGGAATTTGGACTGTTAGGACCCTTTATTTTAACCATTATACAGGTCCTTCAGGTTGTTCTGCCTGTTTTGCCTGGTTTTTTTGGATGTATTGTAGGGGCTTCTATGTATGGAGCAATGAACGGGTTCTGGATCAACTATATAGGCATCTCCCTGGGTTCTTTGATGGCATTCTGGTTAGCTAGAAGATATGGTGTATCTTTAGTAAAAAAATTAATATCCATCGAAAAATATGAAAGATTCACAAACTGGATTCAAACAAAAAACAGTTATACATTTATTTTATTTTTATGTATATTGCTTCCTTTGGCTCCAGATGATTTCTTATGTTACTTTTCAGGACTGATTTCAATGTCCTTTAAGAAATTTTTATGGATCATTATATTCGCAAAACCATGGTGTATCTTATTTTATTGTCTGTTTTTTGCCTATTTTATTTAGAAGGAGAGTATATGCTAGGATTTTATAATTATACAGTGATATTAACTTATATAGGAATGATATCTGGATTTACGGGAATTGTTTTTGTGATAAAAGGAAATATTTTATATGCTTTGATCTGTTTAATGGTTGCAGGAATCTGTGATATGTTTGATGGGAAAATTGCGGCTACAAGAAAGAGAACCAAAGCGGAAAAACAGTTTGGAGTTGAAATTGATTCATTATCTGATTTAATCTGTTTTGGTGTTTTACCTGGAGCATTGATTTTTTCTATATGTCATTCCAGCAATTTAGGAATGGTGATATCTTCTTTTTATGTATTATGTGCTTTGATCCGTCTGGCATGGTTTAATGTAGATGAACTTCAAAGACAGGAAAATGAAGAGGGAAGAAGAAATGTTTATTTAGGACTTCCAGTTACTACAACTGCCTTTCTTATTCCTTCATTTATTTTAGCCGGTAAAATGATACATATTCGATTAGAAATCTTAATGCCAATTGTACTGGTTTTAATCGCAATTGCTTTTTTAACTCCTTTTAAAATTAAAAAACCAAATATTACCAGAAATATTGTGATTCTGATTGGAATTCTATTCATACTGGGTTTGGTTTTATGTAAGGTGATTCTATGAAAGAAAATGATGCTTCGGTTCAATTTCTATATGGTACGACTTTAGGAAGACTGATTTTAAAAATCTTAATGAGTTTTCATATCGATAAATTAATTGTCTGTTTTTTAAAGTCTAAACTTTCTTATCCTCTAATATCTAAATATGTAAAAAAATATAATATAGACATTCAGGGACAATCGTTTAAAACCTATCAGGAATTCTTTTTGCGTTCCAGAAACGATGTACATATAGATTTACATCCAGAACATCTGATCAGTCCCTGTGATGGATTTTTATCCTGTTTTTCATTGGATGAAACACATCATTTTTTTATAAAAGGCTCGTATTATGATTTAAAAGATTTTATTCAGGATGATATTCTTTGTGAACAATATAAATCAGGGACTTTACTTGTTTTTCGATTGTGCGCAAGAGACTATCATCATTATTGTTACATAGATGAAGGATATCAGAATAAACATAAAGAAATTAAAGGAACTCTTCACAGTGTACAATCCATTGCCTGTGAAACATATCCAGTTTATACATTAAACAAGAGAACTGTCAGTGTATTAAACACAAAACATTTTAAAGATGTGATTCAATGTGAAATTGGAGCTTTTGTGGTAGGTGGAATTGTGAATAAAAAAGAAGATTCTTATTTTAAAAAGGGAGAAGAGAAAGGGTATTTTGATTTAGCGGGATCAACCATTGTATTGATTTTTAAAAAAGACAGTATTTGTTTAAAGGAGTGTTACAATGAACAGGAAATTCGGGTACAAATGGGAGAATGGATTGGAAGTTCTAAAAAAATATAAATACAGTTTATGTGTATTGATATTGGCTTTTTTATTTAATGAATTTGTATATTATCTTGCTCGATATATTAATTTAAATCGAATGCATTATAATCTAACCTTATCACTTGACAATGAGATTCCTGTAATGCCATGGACAACTATATTATATTTTGGGTGTTTTCTATTCTGGACAATCAATTATTTTATCTGTTCCAGACAATCCAGAAAAAACAGTGATATCTTTTTCTGCTCGGATTTTTTATCAAAAATAATTTGTTTCTTTTTATTTATTATCCTTCCTTCTACAAATATTAGACCATTGATTCAGCCAGGTACAATCTGGAATCAGATTTTATTGTTTCTATATAAAATTGATATGCCAGATAATTTATTTCCATCCATTCATTGCTTAGTCAGCTGGTTATGCTGGATTGGTCTAAGAAATCAGAAACAGATTAAAACAGGATATAAAATCTTTTCTTTTTTGATGGCCATTGCCATCTGCATCTGTACATTAACCACAAAACAGCATGTTATAGTGGATGTAATTGCTGCAGTAGGATTAGCGGAAGTGTCTTACTTGATTTCTAAGAAATGTTATCGATATTATTCTAAATTCATTCATTATTTTTTTCATATATAGTGTCAATTTAAATTTTATATTCGATATATGAATTATAAAGAGCTTCAGAATCGAAAATATCTATTTCAGTTATTGATCAATTTAAATTCAAATTTAAAAGGTTTATTAAAGGAAGAATTGCTGGATGTGAATAATATGGAATATATTATTCATACTTTGATTGATTCTAAATACTGGTTATATTTTGGTTTAGAAAAAGAAGTTGAATATTCCTATCTGGAAGGTTTATCAAAAGAAGCTTACTGGTTTATTGTGAATCGAGATCAGAAAGGAAGAGCTAATATTTATTTTAGCATTGATTCTTATATAAAAAGAAAAATGGAACTGCATACGCTTCAATCTGTAAAAGAGGAACAGTTGTTGTATTTTAATAAATATAAAGTAAAATACAATTTTACACAAAAAGATATAGATGTGATTTATGAAATTGTAAGTTTTGTGTATAAACGAAATAGTAAATATTAAAAGGTCCTTACTATCTATTTATGATGTAAGGACCTTTTATGAGATAAATCGATTCATGCTTACTCCTTTCTATCTCATCTATATTAAATACCTTTTTTTAATATCTATAGCGGTATGTAACTATAGATAACCCCTTTATCTATTGGTATCTCTAATTTCAATTTCATTATATAAAGAATATTTATAGATACAAGTAATGTGGAAAAGATAGTCTAAAAAAAGGAAAAAGAAGAGGAATCCTCTTCTTAGAATACAGAATCATCTAATAGATCTTTGTAGAAGTCACAATAATCTTTACGCTTTTCATTGGTGAATTTAATAGCGGATCTAGGATGACGATTTAATTGGCCAGTAAATAAATACTGAAGATCATATCCCCATACAACTCCACTTTCTTTCAAAGGAACCATATAGTTTTCAATGAAAGTTAATAATGGATATAAACTGTACTTTGGATTACGCAAGAATCCCAGTAAAAGTTCAGATGCACAATTTCCTGCACCACGTCCCATTCCCTGTACCGTGGAATCTAAATAAGAAACTCCATAAGATAGGGCTTCAATGGTATTGGCAAAAGCCAGATTCTGATTGTTGTGTGCATGAATACCAATTTGTTTATTGGATTTATTTGCGTATTCTAAATACATTTTTGAATATTTTTCAATATTTTCTGGATATAAAGAACCATAGCTATCTACAATATAGATGATGTCCACTGGAGTTTCACACAACATTTCTAGAGCTTCTCTTAAATTATCGGCGCCAATCTGGCTGATGGCCATAATGTTGCATGTGGTTTCATAACCCAGATCGTGTAAATATTCAATCATTTCAACTGCAGCTGGAATCTGATGAATGTAACAGGCAACACGAACCATATCAATAACGCTTTCACTGGCAGGAAGAAAATCCGTTTTGTAGTCACATCGACCTACATCGGCCATTACGGATATTTTCATATCAGAAACATTATCGCCTACAATACTACGAATGTCCTGTTCATCACAGAATTTCCATTTTCCAAATTCATTCACATTAAATAATTTTTTACTGGCTTTGTAACCAAATTCCATATAGTCAATTCCAGCTTTGATATTTGCTTTATATAATTCTTTAACAAATTCATCACTGAATTCAAAATTGTTACACAATCCACCATCACGAATGGTCGCATCCACTACACGTATATCTTTACGAACACTTAATAATGTACCTTTTCTCATTGTTATCACCTCATGTTTAAGATTTTAACATATGGATTTTTTTTATGCAATTTAATATAATGGATGGATAGAAAGGAAGTGTTCTATGATCACATTATTAGCAGCTCTGTTTGGAAGCGTTGCTTTTATGATTCGTCTGGCTCTTATTCTATTAAGTATGGTAGCTGGTTGGAAAGTGTTCACAAAAGCGGGAGAAGAAGGATGGAAATCATTGATTCCGGTATATAATACGTTTACATTATATAAAATCAGCTGGAATACACATAATTTCTGGCTGTATTTTGGATTTTCTGTCGTTTCATCGGTTATTGAAGCAATTGGTGGAGAAGATCCGGGTTTTCTTATGACAATTTTGTCCGTTCTTGTCAGCATTCTATTGATTTATTATGAAGTTAAAGTATGCATCTATTTATCTAAATCCTTTGGAATGGATACTCTATTTGGAATTTTGACTTTCTTCTTACGATTTGTAGGCTATCTTGTTATCGGATTTGGAAATGCATATTATACAGGACCTGCTGGAGCAAACGATCAGGGAATATCATTATGATATTTCTTTTTTTATATTGAAATAGACCCTTGATGTAGTTTATAATAATATCACGTTTTTTGGCAATTTATGGATAAGATCATATAAATGATATAGAAAACGATTTTCAAAATGTTTGTTCAAAAAATGAAATTGGATAAGAGGGGAAATTCTATGTCTATTAACTTAAAAACACATTACTTTGAATCAATTGAAGAAGTAAAAGATTTTTTATTAAGTGCCAGTAGTTCAAATGAATCTATTGATCAATCGGATTTTATACAAGCCATTTCACAACTTGAATTAACAAATGATCAAAGAGATGAAATTACCAATTTACTATTGAATTCAAAAGAAGATGATATCCAGGATGAAGATTTAATGGTAGAAGATCTTGATGATGATTTAGTGGATGAAGATTTTAATTTTGAAGAAAATGAATCCGAAGAAGATTTATATGAAGAAAAAATTTCTAAGATGGAACAGGAATATGCAGCTTCCTTTAAAGGATCTGTACAGGATTCTGTAAAATTATATTTAAAAAGCATTGGAGAATCAAAATTATTAAAAGCCGATGAAGAAACTATTGTAGCCAATCAGATCAAAGAGGGAAGAGAAGCAAAAGTTTTACTGGAAACGGAAACGGATATTGAAAAAAGAAAAGAACTGGCAGCTTTGGTTTTAAAAGGGGAAGATGCAGAAAAAGAATTGATTGAAAAGAATTTACGTCTAGTTGTTTCCATTGCGAAAAAATATTCTGGAAGAGGATTGGATTTTCAGGATCTGATTCAGGAAGGAAACATTGGGGTTATTAAAGCGGTAGAAAAATTTGATCCAACAAAAGGATTTAAATTTTCAACTTATGCGACATGGTGGATCCGTCAGAGTATTACTCGTGCAATAGCCGATCAGGCACGTACCATTCGTATTCCTGTTCATATGGTTGAAACAATGAATAAATTAACGCGTATTCAAAGGGAAATGGTTCAGATACTGGGAAGAGATCCTTTGGCTGAAGAAATTGCGGAAAAAATGGGCGATATTTCAGCGGAAAAGGTAAGAGAAATTCAATTGATGTCTTTTGATACCACTTCATTAGAAACACAAATTGGAGACGAAGGGGATACGACATTGGGAGATTTTGTGGAAGATAAAAATGCGATTTCTCCAGAACAGTATGCTTATCGTGAACAATTAAAAGAAAGTTTAAGAGAAGTATTATCTACATTGACGGAAAGAGAAGAAAATGTAATTCGTATGCGGTTTGGATTGGACAATGGACAGCCTATGACATTAGAAGAAGTTGGACAGAAATTTGGTGTTACGCGTGAACGTATTCGTCAGATTGAAGCAAAAGCCATTCGTAAATTAAAACATCCAACTCGTTTAAATAAACTGGCTTCCTATAATCAAAATTAGCTCTAAAGAAAAATCTTTAGAGCTTTTTTTTTATTGAATTAACTTTTCTAGAATTTGTACGGCATTTGTAGCTGCACCTTTACGAATCTGGTCTCCACAGCAGAATAGAGCCAATGAACGACCTGTTGGATCGGTTAAATCTTTACGGATACGTCCTACATAAACAAGATCCTGATCTGTTGTATCCAATGGCATTGGATAGACTTTGTTTTGTGGATCGTCTTTTAATATTGTTCCCTGTCCTTTTGAAATCAGTTCACGAGCCTGATTTACATCTACTTCTTTTTCACATTCAATGAAGATCGATTCAGAATGAGATCTTAAAATAGGAACACGAACACAAGTACAGTTGACTAATAAATCTGGATGATGCCACATTTTTCGTGCTTCATTCTGCATTTTCCATTCTTCTTTTGAAATTCCATTTTCATCAAAATCACCAATCTGTGGAATTAAGTTATAAGCAATTGGATAAGGGAAAGCTGTACAAGGAGCATCTGGATCTTTTAACTGATTTTCCAGATCCTGAATCCCTTTTACACCCGCTCCACTGACTGCCTGATAAGTGGAAACGATCATACGTTTAATGTGATATTCTTTGTGAAGTTCATGTAAAGCAACCATTGCGATGATCGTTGCACAGTTTGGATTGGCAATAATTCCATTGTGTTTTTTAATATCTTCTGGATTGATTTCAGGAATGACAAGTGGAACGTTTTCATCCAGACGGAAAGCCGATGAATTATCCACTACAACAACTCCTTTAGCATTTGCCCATGGAATCCATTTTTTTGCCAGATCATTTTCAGTAGCTCCCAGAGCATAATCTACATCATCAAAACTATTTTCTGTTAATTCTTTTACAGTTACTTTCTGATTGTTAAAAGTAAATACTTTACCAGCGGAACGACTGGATGCCAGTAATTTTAAATTGACATCAAATTGTCTTTCTTCTAAACATTGAAGCATTTGCTGACCTACTGCACCAGTGGCTCCAACGATTGCGATTGTTAATTTCTTTTCCATATTTTACTCCTCATTGACAAAGGCACTGTAAATTGCCTTAATTGTTCTTTCAAAATCTTTTTTCTTAACTCCTACCGTAATATTGATTTCACTGCTGGATTGAGCAATCATGCGGATATTGATATTTTCTTTTCCTAAAGCAGAGAAAAGACGCCCAGAAGTACCTGGTTTATCAGACATGTTCTGTCCAACAGTTGAAATTAAAGCCAGGTCATCCTGAATGGATAGATCATCTGGTTTTAATTCTGCTTTAAAACGAGCTAAAATTTCATATAAGCTGTTTTCAACTTCTTTTTTCTCTACCACAATACTAAATGAATCAATACCACTAGGAATGTGTTCAATGCTTACATTATAAGATTCCAGAATGGATAAGGCTCTACGAATAAAACCAACTTCATTTGACATATGTTTTTTATAAATATAAATCGAAACAAAGTCTTTTTTTCCAGCAATTCCGGTAATTGGGAAATGATTTTTTGTTTTTGTTTCCTGAATATAAGTACCGAAATCCTGTGGACGATTAGTATTTAAAATATGAATTGGAATATTTTTTTCTTTTACTGGAAAAATTGCTTCTTCATGAAGAACACTGGCTCCCATATAAGACAATTCACGCAATTCTGTATATGTAATATATTTAATCTGTTCTGGATTTTCAACAATACGAGGATCAGCCATCAGAAAGCCAGATACATCGGTCCAGTTTTCATATTCATCGGCTTCCAGGCATTTTGCCAGAATGGATCCAGTAATGTCTCCACCACCTCTTGAGAAAACCTGAATCTGTCCACTGGAATTGGTTCCATAAAATCCAGGAAATACAAAATGTTCGTATTGAGCACATTTTGCGTTTAATTTCTGAGTGGTCACTTCCCAGTTAATGGTTTTATCTAAATGGAAACGGATAACATCTTTGGCATCTACAAATGCATATCCTAAATATTCAGCCATTAACTTAGCACAAAAATATTCACCACGAGATACAATTTCATCTTGTGTCATCTGGTTTAAATTTGTATACATGGCATCCAATTCTTTTTCAATTGGCTGTTTTAAGCCTAATTCGTTTTTGATGTCCATAAATCGCTGTTTGATTAATTTAAATACATTGCTTGCATCTACATGATATTGACGATGGGCATCTAATAAATAAAGCAGATCGGTAATCTTACTATCAGATGAATTTCTTCTTCCTGGAGCCGATACAACTACATATCGACGAGATGGATCCGATAATACAATATCCTTTACTTTTTTAAATTGTGCTGAATTGGCAACACTGCTTCCTCCAAATTTTGTGATTTTTAACATATCGATTTCTTCCTTTTACATATATTTCGCAATCATTGCCTTTTGATCTGAAATGGAATTTACAAGCTTCATAAAATCTTTTGTCGAAATGGCTTTTGTTGTGATGTAATAATTGGCTCCTTTACATTCAACTGAATCAATCCATTCATTTTCAATTGGACAATTTGTACGAATTAAATATTTTTCCTTTAATAAAGTATTACAGTAAGAAAGTTTTTTATCTAAAGAAACTTTTCCATATGAAATCTGATTCTTTATATCAAGGATATCTTCTACTATAGCATTAGCGGTTGGTAATTTACCAGCACCCTGGCCATAAAATTTTAATTCTCCAATGGTATTTCCATTTAAAGTCACAATATTAAAGTTAGATGGTATATTGGCTTCTAATGAATTGGAAGCAAATACCATAGGCATGACAAAAGCTTCATACATATTTTCTTTTTTGATTGCCTGTCCAATATATTTGATCATCTGATGATGACTTTTTAAATATTGAATGTCTTCATATGTGATATTTGCCATAGAAAAACATGGAAAATCCTTCATATCAATTTTTGAATCAAAAGCTAAAGCGGCAGATATCGTTACTTTGTTCTGTACATCATATCCATCAATATCTGCACTTGGATTGGCTTCTGCATATCCTAGTTGCTGGGCCTTTTTTAAAGCTGTTTCAAATTCTTCATTTAAAGTATTCATAGAATCTAAAATATAATTTGTTGTTCCATTAAAGATACCATAAAAGGAAGATATTTCGTCAATTCGTTTCGCTTTCTGAATGCTGGCTAGCCATGGAATTCCTCCACCGGTACTGGCTTCAAAACGAAATTGAACGCCATTTTCTTTTGCACTTTTAAGAAAATCACTCATATGAGCAGCTACAACCGCTTTATTGGCTGTAACAACATGTTTTTTATGCTGTAAACAATTCTGTATAAATTCATAAGCAGGATGAATTCCTCCCATTGTTTCTACAACCAGATCAATGGACTCATCTTCTGTTATGTCATTAATATCACAAACAATGATATCTAATTTATCTTTGTTTTGTGGTAAATCTAATATCTTTGTTACTTTACAATCTTTTAGCTCTTCAGCCTGTATCTGATTGACGATTTCATAGACACCACTTCCGATTGTTCCAAAACCTAAAATCGCAATATTCATAACATTCCTCCCTTGTAGACTTACAAAAAACACTTGTTTTTAAAACGTGAACATTGTATCATAGGATATGTAGTTTTTCAAGGAGGACTTTTATGAATAAAGTATATGTTTCAACACGCGACGAAAACAAAAAATTAAGTAGTAAAGAAGCAATTTTGGAAGGGATTTCAAGTGATGGAGGCTTATTTGTTTGGCCTGAACTGGATTCTGTCAAAATTGATTTAAATAAAGTATGTAAACAGAGCTATCAGGAAAATGCATATATGATTCTAAAAGAATTATTACCAGATTTTTCTGAAGAAGAATTAAGAGAATGTATTCACAATGCATATACAAATTCTTTTGATACAGAAGATATAACACCGATCAAAAAAGTAGATGATGTTTATGTTTTAGAATTATTCCATGGACCTACCAGTGCTTTTAAAGATGTTGCTTTGACACTTCTTCCTCAATTGATGCAGAAAGCATTACAGAGTACAAATCAGAAAGCTTTAATTTTAACAGCTACTTCAGGAGATACGGGAAAGGCAGCTTTATGTGGATTCCAGGATGTAAAAGACATTGGAATTGTTGTATTCTATCCACATCAGAAAGTCTCACAGATTCAATATCGTCAGATGGCTACGCAAAAAGGAAAGAATGTAAAAGTATATGCGGTAAAAGGAAATTTTGATGATGCGCAAAGTCAGGTTAAAAAATTATTCTTAGATGATGAAATGAATGGTATCGCAAAATCAAAACAGATTTTATTAACAAGTGCCAATTCAATTAATATTGGACGATTGATTCCACAGATCGTCTACTATTTTGAAAGTTACAAATATCTTGTAAATCAGGGAATGATTCAGATAGGAGAGAAAGTATCTTTCAGTGTTCCAACAGGGAACTTTGGGGATGTTTTAGCAGGTTATTATGGGTATTTGATGGGATTGCCAGTAGAAAAATTCTATGTTGCAAGCAATGCCAATCATGTTTTAACAGACTTTTTATCTACAGGAATTTATGATCGCAATCGTGATTTTATTCAAACTATCTCTCCTAGTATGGATATTTTAATTTCATCCAATTTAGAGCGATTATTATATTATATGTCAGGAAAAGATACTGCTTTTGTTAAGAAATGTATGGATGATTTAAAAGAAACAGGAAAATATCAGATTCCTGAGGATATGTTATCAAAGATTCAGGACTTATTTGGATGTGGATATGTGAATGATACAGAAACCAAACGTGTTATTTTAGATGTATATGAACAGACAAAAGTGGTACTGGATCCACATACAGCAATTGGTTATAGTGTGGCACAGAATAGCGATGAATCTCCTATTGTATCTTTATCAACTGCTTCTCCTTATAAGTTTAGCATTGATGTCTTGGATGCATTAGGAATTCAGGTCAAAGATGAACTGGAAGCGATGAAAGAATTATCAAAAGTATGCAGCGATCCAATTCCAAAAGGATTAAATGAACTGGAAAAACTGCCAATCCTTCATACGGATGTCATTGAAATTGAAGAAATGAAAGAGGTTGTCTCTCAGGCAATGGAGGCATGTTTCCATGATTAAAGTCCATGTTCCAGCAACCAGTGCCAATCTGTGCATTGGATACGATTGTCTGGGACTGGCATTGGATTTATACAATCATTTTACGTTTGAAAAAAGTGATGCTTTAGAAATTACTGGATGTGATCCACAATTTCAGAATGAAGACAATTTAGTTGTCGTGGCTTTTAAAAGAGTGTGTCAATATTTAAAGGTGGATTTTCCATCTTTTCATCTTCATATTGATGCCCAGATTCCTGTTTCCAGTGGATTGGGAAGTTCTGCAAGCTGCTTAGTGGCAGGAATTGCAGGAGCAAATGCCTGGTTTGAAGCCAATCTGGATTTACAGAGTATGGTCACACTGGCAACACAACTGGAAGGTCATCCAGACAATGTGGCACCTGCTATCTTAGGACAGGCCAGTATCAGTTACTTCTATAAAGACAAAGTGATTTCAACGATTGTTTCCTGTCATGGATGGCACGGACTGGTTATGATGCCAGATTATCAGGTAAATACAAAGAAAGCTCGAAAAGTCATTCCGTCCAGTATTGAGCATGATAAAGCCTGTTTACAGGTTGCTCATGCTTTGACTTTTATGCAGGCTTTGCAGAATAAAGATGAAGATAAACTGTTGGCAAGCTGTATGGATTATTTACATGAACCTTATCGTCGTCAGTTAATTAAAGAATACGATGATATTCATCAGTATTGTTTTGAAAGGAATTTTCCAATGTGGATATCTGGTTCAGGGCCCACAATGATGGCCATATCCATTAAAGAGGAAAATATTAGAAATTTATATTTATGGATGAAAGAAAACTATCCAAATATCCAATGTCATTTTGTGACCATTGATCAGAAAGGAGTAAGTGTTGATTATGAGTAAATTTTATGTAGTTTCATCGGAAATCTTGCCCGAAGTACTGGAAAAAGTGATTGAAGCTCGATCTTTACTTCAAAAGGGAAAAGTCAAACGGATTTCTGAAGCGGTGAAAATGGTAGGCATTTCAAGAGGAACGTATTATAAATACAAAGATACTGTTTTTTCTTTTGATCAGGAACAATCCAGAAGAAAAGCGGTCATTTCGATGATTTTAAGATCGGAAACCGGCTCTTTATCCAAAGTTATTAATTTATTATCCAGCCAGCAAATTAATATTTTAGCCATTAATCAGACCATACCTATTAATGGAGTTCATAATGTTTCATTTACACTGGATGTTGCGGAAATGGAAATATCTATACAAGTCTTATTAAACCTTCTGGAAGAATTACCGATGGTTGAAAAAGCAGATCTTGTGGCGGTTGAATAATGAAATCCTTTTTAGCTTATTTGTTCAATATCTGTTTAATAATTATTTGTGTTGTATCTGGTATTAAAAGCATCGCCTTAGATCCATCTTTTTATGAAAAACGTTATGAAAAATATGATTTTTATGATACCTTACATGTTTCTTCTGAAGATCTGAACCAGTCAATTCATGTATTACTGGATTATATTGAAGATAATCGAGATGATATTGTTGTATATATAGATGAACAGGAAGTATTTAATGACAGAGAAAAAGCACACATGGTAGATGTTAAGAATCTATATCAGAAGGCTTTAAAAGTAATGTATGTTTCCATTGGAGCAGCTATGGGAATATTATTTTACTTTTTATTGTTTGAAAAACGTTATCTATCCTTTCTGACCAGAGGATTTCTTCGTGTACTGTATACCGTCTTGATGCTTCTTTCCTTTTTTGGAATCTGGATCTTTACCGATTTTACCAGTTTCTGGAATTGGCTTCATACCCTTCTGTTCACAAATGATCTATGGTTACTGGATCCAAGAACCAGTTTTATGATCAATATGCTTCCAGAAATCATTTTTAATCAGCTGGTATTTGCCATTGTATTTTATCTGATTTTATTCATCGTTCCTTTAACTATTTTTTCAATTTATTACCAGATTAAAAAAGCGCCGATTGGATTTGAAAACTCATGATTGTTTTAGCTTCTCAATCTCCAAGAAGGAAAGAACTACTAACTTCTCTTGGTTATGAATTTATAATCTGTCCTTCTTTAAAGGAAGAAAAATTTGATTTATCAAAGGATCTGGATTCTGCTTTAATAGAGGTAGCCATTCAAAAAGGAAAAGATGTTTTAAAGAAGTATCCCAATGACTGTATTGTATCGGCCGATACCATTGTGGTATACCAGAATAAAATATTAGGAAAACCTTCCAGTAAAGAAGAAGCCATATCCTGTCTGAAACAATTATCAGGTCATACACATGAAGTAAAAACAGGTATGTGTGTCCTTTATAAGGAAATGATGCAAAATAAAGTTGTAACCACTGAAGTAACTTTTCGAAAATTATCAATAGAAGAAATCCTGAAATATGTTGAATCAGGAAAATGTATGGATAAAGCTGGTTCTTATGGAATACAGGAATGTGATTTTGTAGATTCTATAAAAGGAAGTTATTCCAATGTAGTTGGATTGGATTTAAAGAGTATAGATCTTATGCTTAAAACTGTACAGAGTGGGAAATAGTTGCATTCATTTAGAGATGATGTTATTATTTTGTGCATGCTAAGGAGGTATTTTTATGGCTATTTTAAAAAAAGATTATTTAGTGAACGCTTTATCTGAAAAAACAGATTTAACAAAAAAAGCCGCAAAAGAATGCGTGGATGTGCTTTTTGAAAGCATTCAGGAGGCATTAAAAGAAAACAATACTGTGGATATTTATCAGTTTGGAAAATTTTATATAACAGAAAATGCGGGTCGTAAAGGAATCAATCCTTTGACAAAAGAAGAAATTGAAATTAAACCTTCAAAATCTATCCGTTTTAAAGCATCAAAATCATTAAAAGATTCTGTAAAATAAGCATCAATTGATGCTTTTTTTGTTATAATTATATATACGGAGGATACAATAATGAGTTTACCTATATATATCATTGGGCATAAAAATCCAGATTCGGATTCCATCTGTTCTGCATTGGCTTTAGCTGAATTAAAACAGAAACAGGGAGTGAATGCTGTTGCGGGTCGTTTAGGAAGAATCAATCCAGAAACTGCTTTTATCTTAAATAAGCTGGAATTGGATTCTCCTGAATACATCTCAACCGCCAAATTAATGTTGTCTGAAATTGAAATTGACGAGGCTCGAATTGTCAATCAGAATACGATCATTCGTAAAAGCTGGGAATATTCTCAGGAAGTAAATGTAAAAACACTATATGTAAGTGATGATCAGGATAATTATATTGGGCTGGCAACTGTCTGGGAAATGGCTCGTATCCAGATGCAGGATCTTCATGCCACAGCCAGTCTCTTGCAGCATGCAACCATTGAAAATTTAGCCGATAGTGTACGTGGAGAAATTTTATTTGAAGGAAATCTGGATCGTACAGGATATGTTCGTATTGCAGATAAAAAAATGATGGATCGAGATTTGACTGGGGCTATTATGGTTTTAGGCGATAGCGAAGATGCGATGTTTAAATGCATCGCAAAAGGATGTGCTGTTATCGTGATTGCGGAAAACTATGTACCAGATGCTCTGATTATGTCAATTGCGAAAGATAAAGGGGTAACGATGATTACCACACCTTATAATATTATGAAAATTATTCAGATGATCTATCGTGCTATACCTATTAAAACTATTATGACTTCCAGCAAAGATGTAGTTTCTTTTAATCGAAATGAATATCTGGAAGATGTGGAAAGAGAAATGCTGAAGACAAGACATTCTTCTTATCCTGTAACCAATCAGGGAAAATTAGTTGGTTCAGTTTCTCGTTATCATTTGTTAAAATCGGAAAAGAAAAAATTTATTTTAGTGGATCATAATGAAAAGAAACAAAGTATATCCGATATTGAACACGGGGAAATTGTTGAAATTGTGGATCATCATCGAATTGGAGATATAGAAACTTCCACTCCTATTTCTTTCCGCAATATGATTGTAGGATCTACCTGCACAATTGTTGCTTTAATGTATAAAGAAGCCAACATCAAAATGTCTATCAAGGCAGCTCAGCTGCTGTTGTATGGTATGATTTCGGATACATTAAATTTTAATTCTCCAACGTGTACACAAATTGATAAAATGGTTGCCGAAGATATATGTGAACAATATCAATTAAATACCGATGAAATGGCTTCTGAATTGTTCTCAAATACAGCTACTATTAAAGGAAAAGAATTTAAAGACATTTTATATAATGATGTAAAAGAATATATGTTAGCGGGAGAACATATCGCTGTATCACAGGTATTTACTTATAATTTAGAGGATGTAAATGAAATCGAAGAAGAATTTTTAAAATATATGGAAAGTGAAAATAAGAAATACAATTATAATTTCTTATTAATGGTCTTTACAAATATTGAAGGAAAAGGATCTAAATTTTTATATGTAGGAGATCTGTCCAATAAGATGGCAACGGCTATTGAACGATTTACACAAAGAGGCTATGTTTCCAGAAAGAAACAGATTGTACCTTGTATTGCCAGTGAATTAGAATAGAGGGAATAAAATGAGTGTAATTGATAAATTTTTAAAATATGTATCTTTTGATACACAATCCGATGAGAATTCCGATTGTGTACCCAGTACATCTAAACAATTGATTTTAGGAAAAGAATTAAAAGAAGAATGTGAAAAGATGAATGCCGATCATGTATATATGGATTCATCTGGAATTGTATATGTAACGATTCATGCGACTTGTGATAATAAACCATCGATTGGTTTTTTAGCGCATATGGATACCGCAACGGAAATATCTGGAAAAGATGTAAAGCCACAGATTATAAAGAATTATCAGGGACAAACTATTTTTTTAAATGATGAATATAAGATGAATCCTGAAGAATTTAAAAATTTAAAGAAAGTGATTGGGGATGATCTTATTGTAACGGATGGAACCACTTTATTAGGTGGAGATGATAAAGCAGGGGTAGCCATTCTTATGCAGGTTATGGAAGACATCATTCAAAATCCAGTTGAACATGGAAAGTTAATGTTTGCTTTTACCTGTGATGAAGAAGTTGGAAAAGGAACCGATCATTTTGATTTAGATCGATTCAATGTCGATTTTGCCTATACGATTGATGGTGCAGATATTGATCAGGTGGATTATGAAACCTTTAATGCAGCTCATGCAAAGATTTCCATTCATGGAACAAGTATCCATCCAGGAGAAGCCAAAGGAAGAATGGTAAATGCCAGTTTACTGGCAAGTGAATTTATGATGAATATGCCATCGATTGAAACTCCACAATGTACAGAAAATTATGAAGGGTTCTATCATGTCACAAATGTAAAATCAAATGTGGATCTGGCCACTATCGATTATATTATTCGTGATCATGACCTGAATACATTTGAAAACCGTAAACAGTATATGAAAAAAATGGTATCGTATTTTAATGAAAAATATGGAAATCGATTTACCATTGAAATAGAAGATCAGTATTATAATATGGCCAATTATATTAAAGATACAACCTGTATTGAAAAGGCAAAAAAGGCCATTGATAAAGAAGGATATCAAAGTAGATCCACACCAGTTCGTGGAGGTACCGATGGAGCCAATCTGACAAAGAGAGGATTGCCATGTCCAAATCTGGGAACGGGTTCTTACAACCATCATGGTCGATATGAATTTGCCAGCATTCAACAAATGGAAACAATGGTTAGAATTGTTAAAAATATTATTTGTGATTAATTATTTATTTTCTTTTCTGTTTTTTGTAAAATAGTGTCTATGAGGTGAGAAAAATGGATTATTCTAAATTAGCTTTAGAAAAACACAAAGAATGGAAAGGAAAACTTGACATTCAGACAAAGATGAAAATTGAAACCAGAGAGGATTTGTCAACCTGTTATACACCAGGAGTGGCTGCTCCCTGCCTGGAAATAAAAAAGGATAAAAGAAACAGTTATATATATACAGGAAGACAGAATCTGGTAGCCGTTATCAGTGATGGATCGGCAGTTTTGGGTCTGGGAAACATTGGACCGGAAGCAGGAATGCCTGTAATGGAAGGGAAATGTGCATTGTTTAAAGCATTGGCGAATGTAGATGCCTTTCCTATCTGTTTGAATACACAGGATACTGATGCACTGGTTGAAATCATTTCTTCTTTAGAACCTACTTTTGGAGGGATCAATCTGGAAGATATTGCAGCTCCAAGATGTTTTGAAGTGGAAAGAAGACTGCAGGAAAAAATGAACATTCCTGTATTTCATGATGACCAGCACGGAACCGCCATTGTGGTCAGTTCTGCATTGATCAATGCATTGAAAATTGTAAAGAAAGATCATCCAACCATTGTCATCAATGGAGCAGGAAGTGCAGGATGTGCCATTGCTAAATTAATTCTAAAAATGAAACTGGGAAATGTCATTTTATGTGATATTCAGGGAATTTTGAATAAAGAAGACAAGTTAACAAGTGGACAAAGAGATTTGATTGATTCTTTAAATGAAGAAAATCGAAAAGGAACTTTAAAAGATGCAATGAAAAATGCCGATGTATTTATTGGTGTTTCTGCAGGACATATTGTTTCTAAAGAAATGATTCAGTCAATGAATGATAAGCCAATCGTATTCGCAATGGCCAATCCAGTTCCAGAAATTGAACCAGAACTGGCTAAAGAAGCAGGAGCCTATATCATTGGTACAGGAAGAAGCGATCATCCAAATCAGATCAATAATGTACTGGCTTTTCCAGGTATATTTAAAGGTGCGTTGCAGGTGCAGGCAACTTGTATCAATGATGCAATGAAGCAGGCAGCCGTATATGCGATTGCTTCTTTAATACCAGAAGAAGAATTAAATCCAGAAAACATCATTGTTTCACCATTAAAAGAAGGAGTGGCAGATGTGGTTTCAAAAGCAGTTGCACAAGCTGCAGTAGAAACAGGAGTGGTACGAAAATGGTAGAGTTTTCAGTCGTAATAGAAGGTGGAGGAACCAAAACGGCTTATTCAGGAGGAGTTTTAAAATGTCTTCTGGATAATGGAATTTATGCCAATTATGGTGTGGGAATTTCAGCAGGAGCTGAATTCTTACTGGCCTATGCTTCAGGTCAGTCAAAGCGTCTGGAAGTGACTGGAATTGATTCTATATCCAGTAAAGATGCGGTAGGGATTCGTCCTTTCTTAAAAGAAAGAAATATGTTTGGATTGGAATCTACCAATGCATTAATTGAACGATTGGCACCATTGGATAAAGAAGCGTTATTAAATTCGCCAACTCGTATGGAAGAAGGCGTTTATAATTTAAAAACGCATGAAATTGAATATTATGATCAGACTTATATTGATGATGACAATACGTTGACCAAGGCCAGTTGTGCTTTATTGTTGTTGTGTCGTCCATATAAATTTCTGGACAGTTTATATATGGATGCTGGTCTTCGAGTCATGATTCCAATTGAAAGAAGCATTGAATTGGGCTATAAGAAACATCTGGTTATTTCCTGTAAAGAAGTAGGTTATGTCAGAAAACCTGCTCCTGGTTACCAGATCTGGCTGGCCAATCGGGTGTATCACGATCCAATAATTACCCAGGATCTGAAAGATCGTCATCTTCGTTATAACGAACAATGGGAATTGATTGAAAAAATGGAAAAAGAGGGAAGTGCTTTAGTTCTTCGTCCATCCAAAGATATGGGGATTTCCAGATATACAACCGATCGGAATAAATTGGAACCATGGTTTAATTTAGGCTATCAGGAAACATTAGATCGTTTAGATGAAATCAAAGCCTTTTTAGAAATGGAGTAGAGGGGACAATGTCCCCTTTTATAATTGAAATACAATTCCTAAACATGCACAGATACACACGATAAAAATTGGATGAAGTTTATTAAATTTTCTGCAGAATAAATACATAACAATCAGTAAAATTATATTTAAGAAATTAATATCCCAGGAGATTTCTCCATTGTTAAAAACGGCTACAACCAGTATACCAAGTCCAGCTGAGGCAATCATGGCACAGACCGCTGGTCTTAATCCATAAAAAGCATCCTGTACCCAGTGACTGTTTTTAAATTTCTGTAGAAAATGTGCCACAATACAAATGATGATAATGCTGGGAGCCACTAAAGATAAAGTTGTAACAATACCACCAATTACAGAATTCGTGGTATGAAATCCAACATAAGTAGCCATATTGACTCCCATAGGACCTGGAGTGGATTCCGATACGGCAATCATATTCATCAGCATATCTTTTGTGAACCATCCATAATCTTTGATCATTTCATATAAAAATGGAATGGTAGCCAATCCTCCGCCTAAGGCAAACAATCCTGTTTTAAAAAATGCGATGATTAATTGAAATATTAATTGTAAACTCATTTGGATCCTCCTTTCTTCATTTTAATATAAGAAAAAAGAATTCCAGTGATTGCACTGAGTATTACAATCACAATGGTAGGGACGATAGATGTATAAGTTAAAACCAGAGATAAAATAAAAATGATAATGCCAGTCAGATCTTTAACACCTGTTTTAAATAATTTTAAGGTTGCATTCAATACCAGTATACAGACCGCAATACGAATTCCATGTAAAGCATGCTGTACAATTTCAATATCCGCAAAATTCTGTAATATAGAAGCAATTAAAGAAATAATCACAATACTGGGAAAGACAACTCCTAAAGTGGCAATAATGCCGCCAATTATTCCTTTCTGATAATATCCAATAAAAGTAGCAGTATTGACAAAGATTACACCAGGGGTACATTGTCCCACTGCATAATAATCCATGATTTCTTCATCGGTTGCCCAATGTTTTTTATCCACTACTTCTTTTTGAAGCATAGGGAGCATCGCATATCCCCCACCAAAGGTAAAGGCTCCAATTTTGGCAAATGTAAGAAACAATTCTATATATATTTTCATATTTTTCCTTCTTTCCAAAACAATTTTACATCAATAAGAGGTTCTTTCAAATGAATTAAAGACATTTGTTTCCTTTTATTGTAGAATTATACATTATAGGAGTGATACATATGAATAAAAATATTGGTTTTATTGGATGTGGAAATATGGGAAGTGCCATGATTTCTGGAATTGTAAAAGCTGAAATTGTTCCATCAGATCGAATCTATGTCTGTGATCATCATGAAAATAATTTTGATAAAGTAAAAGAATACAATGTCAATACAACAACAAATGTGATTGAAATGGTTCAGAAAGTCGATATACTGATCTTATCGGTTAAACCTTATGTATATGAATCTGTAATTTCTCAGATTAAAGAGGATATAAAGAAAGATGTAATTGTTGTCTGTATTGCAGCAGGAAAGAGCATTGAACAGGTTGAAAATGCTTTTGAAAAAAAGGTAAAAGTGGTTAAGGCAATGCCTAATACTCCTGCTTTAGTATTAGAGGCGATGAGTGCAGTCAGTTTTAATGATTTGATTGAAGAAGTAGAAAAAGAAGAAATTTTAAAAATCTTTTCAGGTTTTGGAAAAGTGGAAGTAGTAAAGGAAGAGCTGATGGATGCCGTAACAGCTGTCAGCGGAAGTTCACCTGCATATGTTTATATGATGATTGAAGCTATGGCAGATGCAGCAGTAAAACAGGGAATGCCCAGAAAACAGGCTTATGTATTCGCATCTCAGGCAGTATATGGAGCCAGTAAAATGGTTTTGGAAACACACCAGCATCCTGGTCAGTTAAAAGATGCGGTATGTTCTCCATCAGGAACAACCATAGAAGCGGTCGGTAAATTAGAAGAAACAGGATTTCGTTCCTCAATTATTCAGGCAATGGATGCCTGTTATGAAAAATCAAAGCGTATGAAATAAAGTTTATTTCTTACGCTTTTTTAACTGGATTTTTGTTTCTTTTAAGTTGGACTGAATTATGATTTTTATTACCTGGTGAATGATATCTTTTGTTGGCTTATCAAAATCCTGATATCCTTTTAGAATATTCTGAATATGAGTAAACTGAAATTGATGAATGTTTTCAATATTCTCTTTTTGAATCAATTCATAAAAAGATTCAATAAATACTTTTCGCTGATCAACAGATGCTTTTGATAACCATAAATTTCCGCTTTTCTGAAAAAAAGAAGCAAGTGAATCCAATTCTTCCTTTTTTATAAAATGATTTTCTTCTATATTCCATGCGAATAAATCATGTTGTTTTAAAAAATTTTCATCACTTTCTACAATTTTAAAAGAATCAGAAGAATCTAAAATTAAACCGATTATCGAACATTGAGGAACATACTTATGATAAATATCGGATATTTTTTCAAAAGGAATTTCTTCAATAAATCCAGGTCCATCAAAATTATAGATGCCGACACAATTTGAAAGATCTTGACATTGAATGGCACAATAAGTTGCCAGATTAGCACCTTTTGAATGTCCCATTAAACGATACTGATAATAAGGAAATTTTAAAGAACGAAAATAATGTAAAGCACTGATCTGACCAGAAACATGCCGGTTAAACAGCATGTTGAAATCTTCTTTCCATCCAATAATAGACGTATCCGTTCCTCTAAAACAAATATTGAAAATATTTTTTTCATTTGTAAAAACAATGGCTGCGAATTGTTCATCCACTTCCTGATCCAGAATTGATTGAAAGAAACCAACTTTAACATTTCCAAAACGAATACTGTTTAACATAGTGACAATTAATAGATAAAACTGATCGGGATATTTTGGAATATTACACAATATCGGTATATAGGACTGTAAATGGTAAAAAGGAATCATCTGACTTTCAATATCTAAATCAATTCCTTCCCAGTTTAAATAGGTTAAATAAGAAAAGATTGCTGCATCAATTTCATTAAAAGACAGTTCCTCCATTGTGAATTGTCCGTTCTGTATTACATAATCAATTAAATTCATATCTATATTGTAACAAAAAAAATCAGGAAAAGTGTAGTGAACCTCTAAAGTTGTACCAACAACTTTGGAGGTTTTTATTATGAAATATACAAAAGAATTTAAATTAGAATGCGTACTTAAATATCGAAATGGTGAATACATTCACGATCCACCAGGAGT
>NZ_VUMM01000001.1 GCF_009696175.1 Floccifex porci | reverse complement strand
CTATTACTATAACAACAAAAGAATTCAATCCAAAACAAAATGGATGCCTCCTGTTGTATACAGAGAAACATCCATGTGTTAAACTCAATTCAAATTAACGTATGTCCAGAATATTGGGTACATATCACTTTCGGTGCTTTTATTTTTGTTTTAATTGTCTATAATAATTATATGATTGTTTCAAATAATTTTACGATAAGAAAATTAAATGAATCGGATATCGATTTAATCTATACTTTATGTCAATCCAATCCAGATTATTACTTATATTTAAATGAAATCCTGACAAAAGAAATGATCCTGGATGATTTACATTGTGTACCAAAGGGCTTTAGTAAAGAAAATAAGTATTTTGTGGGTTATTTTATGAGAATGAATTGATTAAGGTTTTAGATTATCTGATAGAATATCCAAATTCAAATACTCTATTTATTGGATTGTTTATGGTGGATTCTTCTTTTCAAAGAAAGGGAATGGGACGATTCATAATAAAAGAATTTATTCAATATTATGCTTCTTATTCCATTAAACTAGCCTGGTTAACCAATAATATTCCAGCTGAAAAATTCTGGACAAATTTAGGTTTTAAGCCTGTTAAACAAACAAAAAGCCAAGATGGAAAGGAAGTCATCTTAGCTTGTTTTAATTAAACTGAAAATAAATCACATTGTATTCTTCAACATTGGCAAAGCTGGCAGGAATAAAACTAAGATTCATTTCCATTAACCAGTTGCTGTAAATTGAAGAAATGTCAGATAAAACTTCTAAATAAGTTTCTTTATTTTCAAATTGAATCACACATTCTTTATTCTGATTTAAATACGTTTGCGAAAGAAGGGCATTTATTTTTGTCTGATAATCCTGATGATTATATACATAATGATCTGTATATATATAATAATTGTATTTTGTTCCTTTTGTTTCGGGTACATTGAATAAAGATGATTGAAGCTGGTAATCTTTACGAATAAAATCATCGGTCACATTAAAATATAAATACATTTTATATCCATTGTTTTCTTTTCGATTTGTATCTGCTGTTAGATCCAGACTATAATATTCATCCTCCAGCTTAAGAATATTCCAGGCATGGCCACTTTCTTTTTCTTTTGAATATCCACCTACGGTAATACAATCCATTCCAGCTTCTTTTAATATCCATTGCATTGTTCTGGAAAAACCTAAACAAGCCGCTTCCTGTTCAATCAGTACTCCATAAGGACTGGAATAATGAATTGTATTTTCATTGTAGCTGCATGTATCCACTATATAATCGTATACATATAATTCTTTATCAAAATCATTCAAAGACTGAATTTCATTTAATAGATTTTGAATTTTATCTTGAATAACAGGATAAGAAAGATTGTATTGTTCTTCATTCATTAAATAAGTAATATCCATACTCACCAATTCATCTTTACTTAAGATCCAGTTAAAAGTAACATTGGTCGATCCATTGGTTGTGAACTGATAAATTTCTGGACAATCGTACTGAATCAGTTCCAATAATTCCAAAGGACGTTGCTGTGAATCAAATGTTAAGTTAATATCAATCTTTTCCTTAAAATTCATCAGACCTTCATAAGCTATGATCACAAAGGCTAAATCTTTATCTTTTAATTGACTTAAATAATAACGATCTTCAAAATCTGGAATTGGATTATCGGATACAATTTTGGCAATCATTTTTTCTTCTTTTATATTTGAAAAGAAAGAAGAAAAACCAGATAAGATGGAGCATCCCGATAAAGAAAGGGAAAGAATAGATATTAAGATTATTTTTATTATTTTTCTCATAAAATTATTCTATATAAAAAAAGAGGAATTATCAATTGATAATTCCTAATCCATATTGGTATATTCCATTAAATATTCATCCACTTCTCGAGCACATTCCTTACCTTCATGAATAGCCCATACCACTAAAGACTGACCACGATGAATATCACCAGCTGTAAATATTTTTTCATTTTCTGTCTGATAATGATTTTTAGCAGTTAAAACAGTATTACGAGGAGAAGTTTTTAAATCAAAACTATCTTTTACATAATTTTCCACTCCTGTAAAACCAGCAGCAATCAATAAAAGATCACAAGGTAAGACTTTTTCACTTCCTTCAACTGGTGTCAGTTTCCCATTCTGGAAAGTGATCTTTGTGGTTTTTACAGCGGTAATGTTTCCTTTTTCATCCGAAAGAACTTCACTGACAGTTGTATTATAGACACGTGGATCTTTTCCAAATAGAGAAATAGCCTCTTGTTGTCCATAATCCGTCTTTAAGACATTTGGCCATTCGGGCCAAGGATTGTTAGCTTGGCGTTTTAATGGAGGACAAGGCATCATTTCAATTTGGACAACACTCTTTGCTTTCTGTCTTAAGCTGGTTCCAACACAGTCATTTCCTGTATCTCCACCACCAATGATTACTACATTTTTATCTTTTGCGGATATATATGGGGTATGATCCAATTGGTTTTTTGTGGACTGTGTTAAATAATCGACGGCAAAATAAATTCCATTGGTTTCTCTGTTTTTCACATTGATATCTCTAGCCTGTTTCGAACCACAACATAAAACAATGGCATCGTACTGTTTTTCCAGTTCTTCTTTTGAAATATCCACTCCAGCATTGACATTCAATTTAAATTCAATGCCTTCTTCCATTAAAAGATCAATACGTCTTTGGATATACTGTTTTTCCAGTTTCATATTTGGAATTCCATACATTAATAAACCACCGGCACGATTTTCTCTTTCATATACCGTTACATTGTGACCTCTTTTATTTAGTATATAGGCAACTGCTAATCCAGAAGGACCGCTTCCAATGACAGCCACTTTCTTATCCGAACGGATTTCAGGTGGCTGAGGTTTCATCCATCCATTCTGATAAGCCGTTTCGATAATAAAATATTCATTATCATGAATGGTAACCGGATCATCATAAATTCCGTTGATACAGGCTTTTTCACATAAAGCTGGACAGACCCTGGAAGTAAATTCCGGGAATGGATTGGTCTTTAATAAACGTGATAAAGCGTGCTGATAATTTCCATTATAGATTTCATCGTTCCATTCTGGAATCAGATTATGTAAAGGACATCCAGTTACTTTTCCTTTTAATTCAATTGCACTTTGGCAGAAGGGAACGCCACAATTCATGCAGCGTGCCGCTTGTTTCTGTCTTTGTTGTTCATCTAAATACTGATGAAATTCATTATAGTTTTTTAATCGAACTTCTGGGCTTAGACAAGCATTTTCTTTTCGATCAAATTCTAAAAATCCAGTAGGCTTTCCCATAAATGTATCCCTCCTAATTAAATGCACTTTCAAATGCCATTAATTCGGCTTCATCTGTATGGAAGCCCTTATCTTCAAGTTCTTTGATTGCATCTTTAATTTTACGATAATCATTTGGAATGATTTTCTTGAAATTTGATAACTGATTTGAAAAATCATCTAATATCTTTTTAGCAACCATAGAACCTGTGCATTGGTAATGTTCCTGTAATAGATTATAAAGTGTTTCCTGATCGGTTTTACCTGTTGCTTCTTCAATGGAAACCATTTCTTTATTGATTCGTTTGTATAAATCATGGTCTTCATCCAGTACATAAGCGATACCGCCGCTCATACCTGCCGCAAAGTTTTTACCTGTTTTTCCTAAGATGACAGCTAATCCTCCTGTCATATATTCTAAACCATGGTCTCCACAACCTTCTACAACGGCTATGGCTCCGGAATTACGTACGCAGAAACGTTCCCCTGCAATACCTCGAATAAAGGCTTTTCCACTTGTAGCACCATATAAGGCAACGTTACCAATGATTACATTTTCTTCTGCTTTAAATGGTGAATTGACAGGTGGGGCAATGATCAGTTTACCACCCGATAATCCTTTACCAAAATAGTCATTGGCATCTCCTTTAACATCCAGAGTCAATCCACTTGGAATAAAGGAACCAAATGACTGTCCAGCTCCACCATTGCAGTGAACAATAAAAGTATCTTCTTTTACATCTGTACCACATTGTTTTGTGATTTCCGATCCTAAAATTGTACCCACTGTACGATCAGTAGAAGAAATATTGATGGATTCTTCATGTTTCTTCTGCTTTTTAAAGTAAGGCTGGAATTTTGGCAGCAATGTTGATAAATCAATTGTATTTTCCAGTTTGAAATTATATTCATTTTCACTGATATGGTGAATGTTGTTTCCATCATTTAAAATATAAGATAGATCAATTTCTTTTTCTCTTGGAGTCTGGTTTTCTCTAATCTGAAGACAATCCGATCTTCCCACCATTTCATCAATGGAATGGAATCCTAGTTCAGCCATGATTTCTCTTAATTCCTGTGCAATGAACAACATAAAGTTCATCACGTATTCTGGTTTTCCTTTAAAACGTTTTCGTAATTTTTCATTTTGTGTGGCAACACCAAATGGACAAGTATCCAGATTACATACACGCATCATCGCACATCCCATAGTAATCAGTGGGGCAGTGGCAAAACCGAATTCTTCAGCTCCTAACATACAGGCAATGGCTACATCTCTTCCGGACATCAGCTTTCCATCGGTTTCAATGATGACATGAGAACGAAGTCCATTGTCAATTAATGTTTTATGGGCTTCTGCCAGTCCTAATTCCCATGGAAGACCTGCATGATGAATGGAACTTTGAGGAGCAGCCCCTGTACCTCCATCGTATCCGGAAATCAATACAACAGTAGCTCCAGCTTTGGCAACACCGGCTGCAATGGTACCAACACCAGCTTCCGATACCAGTTTTACAGAAATTCGTGCATCACGATTGGCATTTTTTAAATCGTAGATCAATTGTGCCAAATCTTCGATGGAATAAATATCATGATGTGGTGGAGGGGAAATCAGAGATACCCCTGGTGTACTATAACGTGTCTTGGCAATCCATGGATATACTTTTCTTCCTGGTAAATGTCCACCTTCTCCAGGTTTTGCCCCCTGGGCCATTTTAATCTGGATTTCTTTAGCACTGACCAGATATTCACTTGTGACTCCAAATCGACCGGAAGCTACCTGTTTAATGGCACTGTTCTTTTCGGTACCTAAACGATCTTTCTTTTCTCCACCTTCACCAGAATTGGATTTTCCATGAAGACGATTCATCGCAATGGCCATACAAGTATGAGCTTCTTCAGAAATGGAACCATAAGACATGGCACCAGTTTTAAAACGTTTCACAATTTCACTGACTGGTTCCACTTCTTCGATTGGAATTGATTGATTTATGTGTTTAAAAGACAATTGAGAACGAATGGTATGTGGTCGTTCAATGTCATTGACCATACTTGTGTATTCTTTAAATAAAGCATAATCGTTTGTTTGTGTGGCTCTTTGAAGCGTTACAATTGTTTTTGGATTGTATAAATGATCTTCTTTTCCATTACCACTTCTTAATTTATGGAATCCAGTACTATCTAAAGACGTATCACATCCCAGTCCTAATGGATCAAAGGCTTTATCGTGATGGAATAAAATATCTTCCTCAATTTCTTTTAATCCAATTCCACCAATTCTGGATACTGTATTGGTGAAATAATCATCAATAACTTCTTTACTGATACCAATGGCTTCAAAAATCTGAGCATCCTGATAACTTTGTAAAGTAGAAATCCCCATTTTTGCTGCAATTTTTACAATACCATGTAAAATGGCTTCATTATAATCTTTGATGGCAATGGATGGTTCCTTGTCCAGCATATCCATCTGGATCATTTCTTCAATGGTTTCATGCGCTAAATATGGATATACCGCATTGGCACCAAATCCTAATAAAGTTGCGAACTGGTGAACGTCTCTAGGTTCTCCACTTTCTACGATTAAAGTAACCGCTGTTTTCTTTTTTGTACGAATCAGATGCTGAGAAATGGCACTAACTGCTAATAAACTCGGGACGGCTACATGGCTTTCATCAATTCCTTTATCGCTTAAAATTAAAATATTGGCACCATCTCTATACGCTCGATCCACACTGACAAATAAGTTATGAATCGCATCTTTTAAAGGCATTCCACGATAGAATAATAAAGAGATGGTTTCGTTTTTAAATCCTTTTTTATGTAAAGAACGAATTTTCTGCATATCTCGTTCTGTTAAAATTGGATTGTTGACTTCCAGAACGGTACAGTTCGAACCTTTTTCTTCCAGTAAATTTCCATCAGAACCTAAATAAATTGTCGTATCGGTAATAATCTGTTCACGTAAGGAATCAATTGGAGGATTGGTTACCTGAGCAAACAGTTGTTTAAAATAATGGAACAGGGAAGGATGGTTTTTTGATAATACCGCAATTGGAATATCCACACCCATGGCTGCAGTTGGTTCCACACCATTTTTAGCTGTAGGTAAAATGGTATTTTTACATTCTTCATATGTGTATCCAAATACTTTATACAATTTGTCTCGCTCTTGTTGAGTATGCATTGTTGGTTTTTTATCTGGAGCTGGTAAATTTTTTAGATGGACTAAATTGGTATCCAGCCATTCTCCATAAGGATTCTGATGAGCATAGTGTTCTTTTAATTCTTCATCATCTATTAAACGTTTTTGTACGGTATCCACCAAAAGCATTTTTCCAGGACGTAATCGATCTTTTTTAATGATATTTTCCGGATCGATATCTAATACACCCACTTCACTGGATAAAATCAGCATATTGTCTTTTGTGATATAGTAACGAGATGGACGCAATCCATTACGGTCTAATATGGCACCGACAACATCACCATCTGAGAAAATGATGGCAGCTGGTCCATCCCATGGTTCTAACATCGTTGCGTAATAATGATAGAAATCTTTTTTGGTTTGTGACATATCAGTATGTTTCCAAGGTTCAGGAATGGTAATCATAACTGCCTGAGCCAGATCCATTCCATTCATTACCATAAATTCTAAAGAATTATCCAGCATGGCACTATCGGATCCATTGGCATTGATAACCGGAAGGATCTTTGTGTATTCTTTGGATAAGAATTGAGAATCCATACTTTCTTCACGTGCCAGCATACGATTGGCATTTCCACGAATTGTATTGATTTCACCATTATGGGCAATCATACGGTTTGGATGCGCTCTTTGCCAGGATGGTGTTGTATTGGTTGAGAAACGGGAATGGACAATAGCTATAGCCGACTGATAATCTTTATCCTGTAAATCGTCATAAAATTCTCTTAACTGATTGACCAGAAACATTCCTTTATAAACAATGGTCTTGCTGGAAAGGGAAGCTACATAGGTATCCGGACAGCTTTTTTCAAATTCACGACGAATGACATACAGTTGTCTTTCAAAATCCAGCTGTGAGAGTTCTTTTTCTTTTTTTATAAAAGCCTGCATGATATAAGGCATGCAATCTCTGGCCCCTTTTCCTAAAATATCTGGATGACAGGGAACCACTCTCCATCCTAAAAATTTTGCTCCTTCTTTTTGAGTAATGGTTTCAAATAATTTTTTTGCCTGATTTCTTTTTAAAGACTGCTGGTTAAAGAAAAACATTCCGACACCATATTCTCTTTTTCCATCTATTTTAATATTTTCTTTTTTACATACTTTTGAAAAGAAACGATGAGAAATCTGTAATAAGATTCCAACACCATCTCCAACTTCACCTGTAGCATCTTTTCCGGCACGATGTTCTAGTTTTTCAACGATATGAAGTGCCTGATCAACCACTTCATAGGATGGTTTTCCATCAATTTGAACAACTGTACCAATCCCACATGCATCATGTTCCATTTGTGTAAAATCGTTCATATTCATTCCTTCTTTCTATTTTCCGCTGTCTCCATAATTGGATAAGTATCGTGCGGAAGGATCGTTTACGTCGCATCCACTCCATTCTTTGTTTGGCATCCAGAAATCTACAATCATCTGGGATTGATTTGGATAATAGGATTCGAATATTTCTCTATACAATAAAGACTCTTTTGTGAATGGAGCGGCATGGGTATATTTTTTACATTTTTCTTCAAATTCATGATCGCTATAATAATTATTGGCATATTCTTTAATATCATCGACTAAAGAATGACCCACTGCATCGGAAAAAGCTGCTTTTTCACGCATCAGAATACTTTCTGGTAAAATTTTGTCCGATTCAAATGCATGACGTAATAAATATTTTCCTTTATTATATGTATTCATCTTCATTTCTGGATCAATGGACATGACATATTCCACAAAATCCAGATCTCCAAAAGGAACACGGGCTTCCAGTGAATTCGTGCTGATGCATCGATCGGCTCTTAATACATCATACATATGTAGTTCTCGAATACGTTTTTCACTTTCTTTCTGGAAGGAAAGGGCATCGGGTGCAAAATCGGTATATTTATAACCAAACAGTTCATCTGAAATTTCTCCTGTCAATAAAACACGTATATCACTTTGTTCATGAATGGCTTTACAGAGCAGATACATACCAATGGAAGCACGAATGGTTGTGATATCATAAGTTGCTAAAGCTTTTATAACGGGTTTAATGGCCTGAATGACATCGTTTTTATCAATAATAATTTCATGATGATGGCTGCCAATATAATCGGCTGCCTGTTTGGCATATTTTAAATCGATGGCATCTACATCCATACCAATCGCAAATGTCTCAATCGGTTTATTTAAAAGATTTTGAGCTATCGCACAAACTAAAGAGGAGTCCAGACCGCCACTTAATAAAAATCCTACCGGACTATCGGCATCCAGTCTTTTGTCCACTCCTTTAATCAGTAAATCATGGATATTTTTACAAACAGTCTCTAAATCATCCTGAATGATTTCTTTGGTTTGTGTCATATCTCGATAACAGATAAATTCACCCTTGTAATAGTAATGTCCACAAGGGAAAGGGTAGATTGTTTTTACTAAACCAACAATATTTTTTGGTTCAGAGGCAAATACAATCTGATTGTTTGAATCGTATCCATAATATAAAGGTCGAATTCCAATGGGATCTCTAGCTGCAATCAGAGAATCACTTTTTGAATCATAAAGAATACATGCATATTCGGCATCCAGTTCTTTAAACATTTCTAAACCTTTTTCTTCAAACAATGGAAGTAAAATTTCACAGTCGCTATCGCTTTTAAATGTATAACCCTTTTGAATTAAATCTTCTTTTATTTTACGAAATCCATAAATTTCTCCATTACAGACCAATTTATTGCCATTGTGTTCAAATGGCTGCATTCCTTCATCCGTTAAACCCATAATGGATAATCTTTGAAACCCTAATGTTACATCCTTAAATTGAATGATTTTTTGTGCATCCGGACCTCTGGACTTCGTTTCTTGAAACCCTTTTTCAAATTGTTGTAAGGAAATTAATTTTCCCTGATATCCCATAATTGTACACATAATTATATCCTTCCTAGTCGATAAAGCCGGCAGAGAATTCTGCCGGTCTATCTATTTTTTACATCACACCAAATAATAATTTTCCATAAGTAGGGAATGGCCAGTCTTTTTCATCCACAATAACTTCTAATTCATCACATGGTTTTCTTAATGCAGCCATTTTACTTAATAAATCATCACGTACAAAGTTCGCTTTCTTTTCAAAATCAGATAATGCATTCATCTGATCAATACTTTCAGATAAAACATTGACTGCTTCATAAGCTTCTTTTAATAATTCAGATGTCTGTTTTAATACAGCCGTTTCATAAGTTGTATCCATTGATTCACATACAGCTTTCTTAGAAAGAATTGTATCGGCTAAAGATTTAGAATAACTTGTGACGGCAGGTAAGATTTCTTTTTTAGCCATATCTAACATTGTTAAGGCTTCAATGTTGATGATTTTTACATATTCTTCAATTAATACTTCATAACGAGATTCGATTTCTTCTTTTGAATATACATGCTGCTTTTCAAATAATTTAACATTTTCTTCTTTAACAAAGTAAGGAAGAGCATCTGGAGTTGTTTTTAAATTTAACAATCCACGTTTTTGCGCTTCTTCAATCCAAGAATCATCATATCCATTACCATTGAAGATAATACGTTTATGAGATTTGATCGTATCCTGAATCAATGCATTTAATGCACTTTCAAAATCAGGAGCTGCTTCTAATACATCCGCAAATTTTTCCAGTTCATCGGCAACAACTGTATTTAAAACGATATTGCATCCAGCAATGGATGAGCTGGATCCTGGCATACGGAATTCAAATTTATTTCCGGTAAAGGCAAATGGACTTGTACGGTTACGGTCTGTAGAATCTTTCTTGAATTTAGGAAGAACATCCGCTCCGATACGCATATATTCTTTTTCTTTTCCGTTGTATCCTGTACCATTTTCAATGGCTTCTAATACTTCTGTTAATTCATCACCTAAGAAAATGGAAATGATAGCTGGTGGAGCTTCATTGGCTCCTAAACGATGATCGTTTCCGGCTGTTGCTACAGACAATCTTAATAAATCCTGATGTTCGTCAACGGCTTTGATGACCGCACATAAGAACAATAAGAATTGTGCATTTTCGTAAGGTGTTTCACCTGGTTCCAATAAGTTTAATCCCGTATTTGTGGATAAGGACCAGTTGTTGTGTTTACCAGAACCATTAACTCCATCAAATGGTTTTTCATGTAATAAACAAACCAATCCATGACGTTTGGCGATTCGCTGCATCAGTTCCATTGTCAGCTGGTTATGATCGGTTGCGATATTTGTAGTAGAGAACACAGGAGCTAACTCATGTTGAGCAGGAGCTACTTCGTTATGTTCAGTTTTGGCATTAATACCCAGTTTCCATAATTCAACATTCAATTCATCCATGAAGTTTTGAACACGAGTTTTAATGGTGCCAAAGTAATGGTCTTCCATTTCCTGTCCTTTTGGAGAATTGGCTCCAAATAATGTACGACCTGTATAAATTAAGTCTTTACGCTGTTCATAATATTTCTGATCCACCAGGAAATACTCCTGTTCAGGTCCTACGGTAGTTTTAACCGAAATGACTTCATCGTGTCCAAATAATTTTAAGATACGTAAAGCCTGTTTATTAATGGCTTCCATAGATCTTAATAAAGGAGTTTTCTTATCCAGTGCATGTCCTGTATAAGAACAGAAAGCAGTTGGAATACAAAGAACTTTATTTTTGATAAATGCATAAGATGTTGGATCCCATGCAGTATAACCTCTTGCTTCAAATGTGGCTCTTAATCCTCCATTTGGGAAGGATGAAGCATCAGGTTCCCCTTTAATTAATTCTTTACCAGAAAAAGTCATTACAACGTTTCCATCCTCTGTAGGATGAATGAAACTGTCATGTTTTTCTGCAGTTACCCCAGTCATTGGCTGGAACCAGTGTGTATAATGTGTGGCTCCCTGTTCAATTGCCCATTCTTTCATCGCATGACTGACGGCATTGGCGATTTTGATATTCAAAGGTTTTCCTTCTTCAATCGTTTTCATTAATTCCTTAAATGTGTCTTTTGGTAATCTTTTTTTCATTTCTGTTTGATTAAAAACTTTTGATCCAAAGATTTCAGGTACTGATTGTGTCATATGGCTCTCCTTTTCGATAAAAAAGAGGCAATAGGGCATACTAAAAATTAGTACTAGGCCCCATTGCCTCTGTTTATGTAAACATTTTATTCTTTTTAAAGACTTTGTCAATAAAAAATGAAATATTTTTTCAAAGTATTGAAAGAAATGTAAAAAAAGAGTATAAAGATACAAAATGGAGGTAAATATGAATATTGATCAAGTATTAGAATATGTAGAAGAACAGGATGTAAAATTTATACGTTTATCCTTTTGTGATGTATTTGGTAAACAGAAAAATGTTTCGATTTTACCAGATGAACTTCCTAAAGCATTTAAAGAGGGAATCAGTATAGATGGAAGTGCCATTGATGGGTTTATGGATGAAAAAAACAGCGATCTGTTTTTGTATCCCGATCCAGATACATGCTCTATATTGCCATGGAGGTCAATGGAAGGTGCCGTTATACGAATGGAATGTCAGATCAAATATCCAGATGAAACACCTTTTGAAAGAGATTGTCGCTATATCTTGAAAAAAGCCATTCGAAAAGCAAAAGAAAAAGGAATTACATTTGTATTTGGTACCGAATTTGAATTTTATTTATTTAAACTGGATGAAAATGAAAACAATACGTATATTCCTTTGGACCAGGGTGGATATATGGATGTATCTCCAGAGGATAAAGGGGAAGATGTACGAAGAGAAATCTGTTTTACTTTATCCGATATGGGAATTCAGCCAGAAGCCAGTCATCATGAAGAAGGTCCAGGACAGAATGAAATTGATTTCCGTTATTCCACAGCCCTTCGTGCAGCAGACAATGCCCAGACTTTTAAATGGGTTGTAAAAGCCATTTCCAAAAGCAATGGTCTATATGCCGATTTTTCACCGAAACCTTTAAAACAGGAAGCGGGAAATGGATTACATATTAATATATCCATTGAAAGTGAGGACAATAAAGATTATCTGGATAATGTATTAGCTGGTTTAATGAATCACCTGGAAGAAATGACTTTATTTTTAAATCCAGATGTATCCAGTTATGAAAGAATCGGAAAGCGAAAAGCACCAAAATATATCACATGGTCTGCCTACAATCGTACTCAGGCAATACGTATACCGGCTACCAAAAGTAAAAATATCCGTTTGGAATTAAGAAGTCCAGATCCTTGCTGCAATCCATATTTAGCTTTTGCCCTGATTATTTATGCAGGACTGGATGGTATTGAAAGAAATTTAAAAGCCCCTGAAGAAGTAAATGTCAATTTATACCAGGCTAAAGATGATATTACATCTCAATTAAAGGCTATACCGGATTCCATACGAAAAGCAAGCAATATCACAAGGGAAAGCGAGTTTATAGCTGAATACATACCAGAAAAAATTATTGAAGCGTATTTAAAATAGGAGAGTTCTATGATCAATAAGAAAAAAATATTGATTGTATCCAGTGGAGAAAAACTCGTACCTGTTTTAAAAGAACTATTACCTGTAAATGAATACATTGTTAATTTATCCACAACCATTCACGATGCGAAAAAGAAATTAAGAAACGAATCGTTTTATTTTTCAATCGTTCAATGTCCAATCAAAGATGAATTTGGTGTAAAATCGTCACAGGAAATTGCAAATACATTTGATATTGGCGTTTTATTACTTGTAAAAAATGATATTTTTGATCAGGTTACGTATCGATTAAAAGAAGATCCCATTCTTGTTTTATCTATGCCAACCAATCGTCAGGTGTTATATCAGGGAATCTGTTTAATGAATACATTAATGTTTCAGAAACAGAAAATGGAAAATGAAATTCGTAAATTAAGAAAGAAAATTCAAGATCAGCAAAAAATCAACCAGGCGAAACTGCTTTTAATTGAACAGTATCATTATAGTGAAGAAAAAGCTCATCATTATATTGAAAAAGTCGCAATGGATCATTCCATCACAAAAGTAGAAGTAGCCATGAGTCTGATAGAGAAGGTGAAAAAAAATGAATAAGACAAACGCGATGCGTATTTTGGATCAGCATTCCATCCCTTATATGGTTCATGAATATCCTCATAAGAATGAAGCAGTGGATGGAATTCATGTAGCTTCCTTATTAAATCAGAATGTAGAACAGGTTTATAAAACACTGGTATTAATATCCAATACCAGACAATATTTTGTATTTATGATTCCGGTTCATCTTCAACTGGATCTGAAAAAATGTGCTAAGATTGCCCAGGTAAAATCTGTTGATATGATTCCTGTAAAAGAAATCAATAAAATAACTGGATATGTAAGAGGAGGATGTTCTCCTTTAGGAATGAAGAAAGAATATCCGATATTTATTTATGAAGAATGTGTATTATATGATACCATTTGTTTTAGTGGAGGAAAAATCGGTCTTCAAATAGAAATGAATCCAATGGATCTGATTGAATTAAGACATATAAAGTGTGTAGACTGTGTAAAAGCATAATAAATATTATGCTTTTTTTTTAACTTGTATTATAATAAAAGTCCTTTAGAAAGGATTTTATGAAAAAAAGATATTTAATTATTTTAAGTTTATTCCTTATCATCTCCTGTTTATATACAACCAGAGATTCCATTCCTGTATTAGGTTATCACAATATCGTTAAGGATGAAGAAAAAGAAAAAATCAGTGATCGGTATACTTTATCGCAAAGCCAGTTTATGGAACAGATGCAGTATTTATATGATCATCAGTATCAGACTTTAACTTTAGATGAGTTTTATGAATGTTACACAACGAATAAACAGTTTCCCAAAAAAAGCATTGTCTTAACGTTTGATGATGGATATGCTTCTATCAATACCATTGTTAAACCGATTTTAAAACAATTTAATTTTCAGGCTTCCTGTTTTGTGATTGGAAAACATTGTATAGATGATAAAGAACAGTTTGTGAAATTAAAAGATATGATCAATGATGAAACCATTTCTTTTTATTCACATTCTTATAATTTACATCGCTTTTGTCAGTATCAGAAAATTATAGAAACTTTATCTTTTGAACAAATTGAAAAAGATTTTGATAAAAATAAAGTGGATCATACATATTTTGCCTATCCTTATGGAAAAAGTGTAAAAGATATAGAATCTATTTTTGAAAGGAAGCAGGTAAAAATGGCTTTTAGCTACAACCAGTTTCATAATGCATCTAAATGGGATGATATCTATCATATTCCACGTTATGCCATTATTGATTTTATGCCTATGTTTTACTTTCAATGGATAATAAAATAGTACGCAGAAGCGTACTATTCAACGGATTTAAATAAAATTTCATTGTAGTCTGGTATAGGCCAGTCATCTTTTGAAACATTTTTTTCAATGCTGTCTGTTAATTTTCGAATGGCATCCATTAAAGGAAGCATTTCATTGGCCGCAAAGAAAGCAGCTTCTTTTTCATTTCCAAAACCTTTATCGATCATTGTTTCCAGTTTATCTACATGATTGCTGACCAGTTCCAGTGGCTTATCAATGTTTTTTAACATTTTTTCTTCCATAGGAGAAGAGATGCCACTGTTTTTCTTTGTCTGAATAATGGTTGCTAATTTAGCTTCATAATTGAAAACAGAAGGTAATATCTGTTTTCTTAACATATAGATCATAGTTTTAGCTTCGATTTGAATAACCTGGTAATAATTTGTCAATAAAATATTTTCACGAGCATGAAGTTCGGAAGTGTTATATACTTTATGTTTTTCAAATAAAGCAATGTTTTTAGGATCGGTATAGTGAATTAAAGCATCCGGTGTTGTTTTTAATTCCAGTAAACCTCTTCTTTTTGCTTCTTCTTTCCATCCCTGTGAATATCCATTTCCAGAGAAGATTATGCGTTTATGATTGTGAATCGTTCTTCGAATGATATGCATGATGCAGGCATTCATATCTTTTGGATTCTTAGCTTCGATTTCATCGGCAAACTGAGAAAGTTCTTCTGCTACAATGGTATTTAAAATTGTATTTGGACAGGAAATATTTAAAGAAGATCCCAGCATTCTGAATTCAAATTTATTTCCCGTAAACGCAAAAGGACTGGTACGATTTCGATCGGTTGTATCTTTGGCAATAGGTGGTAAAGCATCCACACCTAAAATTAGTTCACGATCGATATTGTCGGTATATTCTTCATGATTTTCAATGGAATCCAGAATAGCCGTTAATTCATCTCCCAGATAAATGGAAATGATAGCTGGCGGTGCTTCATTGGCACCCAGTCGATGATCGTTTCCTGCACTGGCTACACTGATTCTTAATAAATCCTGGTATTCATCAACGGCTTTGATAATAGCCGCTAAGGTGATTAAAAAACGCACATTGTCTTTTGGATTTTTACCTGGTTCCAGAACATTTTCTCCATCATTTGTGGAAAATGACCAGTTGTTGTGTTTACCGGAACCATTAACTCCTTCAAATGGTTTTTCATGTAATAAACAGACCAGACCATGATGTTTTGCGACTTTCTGTAAGACTTCCATTGTGATCTGATTCTGATCGTTGGCACTGTTTGTGGAAGAATAAACAGGAGCCAGCTCAAATTGACAAGGTGCCACTTCTTTATGTTCGGTCTTGGCAAATACTCCCAGTTTCCAGAGTTCTTCATCCACTTCTTCCATAAATGCTTTTACTCTTTGACTGATATTTCCAAAATAATGATCATCCAGCTCCTGTCCTTTTACTGGAGAAGCTCCAAATAAAGTACGACCAGTAACCATTAAATCAAAACGCTGTTTATATAATTTTTCATCAATCAGAAAATATTCCTGTTCAGGACCAACCGTTGTATGGATTTTTGAAATATTGTATCCCATTAAACGATAAAGTCTTACAGCCTGTTTATTTAAGGCATCTAAAGAACGTAATAAAGGTGTTTTTTTATCTAATGCAGAACCATCATAGGAACAGAATAAAGTGGGTACGTATAACGTATTTTCTTTCACAAAAGCAAAAGAAGTGGGATCCCAGGCGGTATAGCCTCTGGCTTCAAAAGTAGCTCTTAAGCCACCACTTGGAAAGCTGGAAGCATCCGGTTCTCCTTTGATCAGTTCTTTTCCTCTAAAATCACTGATGACAGAATTGGGTCCAGTTGGATTGATAAAGGCATCGTGTTTTTCAGCGGTGATTCCAGTCATAGGCTGAAACCAGTGTGTGTAATGCGTTGCACCTTTATCCATTGCCCAGTCTTTCATTGCATTAGCGACGGTATCCGCAATTTCTCTAGGCAGCTCTTTTCCGTTTTCCATGACATCAATCATCTGACGATAAACGGCATGGGGTAGATATTTTTGCATGGCTGCAGGGCCAAATACATCACATCCAAAATATTCATCTACTATCTTCATATTGTTTCCTCCACGTCTATTTTATACCAAGCATCAAAAAAAAAGTAGAGCAAACTCTACTTTTGATTTTTTAAACTGGCCTGAATCAGTCCTAAAAATAAAGGATGAGCACGATTCGGACGAGATTTAAATTCGGGATGATATTGAACCCCAATAAAGAATGGATGATCTTTGGCTTCAATGGCTTCTACCAGCTGTTTATCTGGACTTGTACCCGTGATCATCATACCATTCTGTTCAAAGCTGCTTCGATAGAAGTTATTGAATTCATAACGATGACGATGTCTTTCTTCAATCATTTCCTGCTGATACAATTCATGCATTTTTGAACCCGCTACAATGGAACAAGGATAAGATCCCAATCGCATCGTACCACCTTTACGAATTTCATTGCTTTGTTCTTCCATAAAATCAATAATTGTATGTTTTGAAGCTGGATCAAATTCATAACTGTTGGCATCCTGATATCCTAATACATTTCGTGCAAAAGATATAGCAGCAATTTGCATTCCTAAACAGATTCCCAGATAAGGAATTTTATGATTATAAGCATAAGTTGCCACCTGTATCATCCCTTCAATTCCACGATTACCAAATCCACCTGGAAGAATGATACCATTGACATCTTTAAAGATGTCATCAAAATTCTGATCTTCAATGGTTTCTGAATCCACCCATTTGATATGAACGCTGGCACCACATGTAAATCCAGCATGCGTTAAAGCTTCAGATACACTTAAATAAGCATCATGTAAAGCTACATATTTACCAACTAAAGCTATGGTTACCTGGCTGGATACGTTACGAACCCGATTGACCACTTCATACCATTCGCTCAAATCTGGTTTTCGAATTTCACTACTTGTTTTTTCACAAATGATGTCAGCCAGATTCTGATCCTCTAACATCAAAGGAACTTCATATAAAGAATCTAATGTTGTATTCTGAATAACGCATCTTTTTTCAACATTACAGAACAGACTGATTTTATCCAAAACGGATTCAGGAATCTGTTGGTCACAGCGACAGACAATGATATCTGGATTGATACCATAAGACTGAAGTTCTTTTACAGAATGCTGTGTTGGTTTTGATTTATATTCTTTACTTCCTGAAATATAGGGAACATAGGTAACATGAATAAAAATACAGTTGTTTCGTCCCACTTCTAAGGCAACCTGACGAATGGATTCTAAAAAAGGCAAACTTTCAATATCTCCTGTAGTCCCACCAATTTCTGTAATCACGAAATCGGCTTGAGCATGCACACCTGCCTGAATCACAAAGTTTTTAATTTCATCGGTAATATGAGGTATGACCTGAACCGTCTGTCCTAAATATTTTCCATCGCGTTCCTTATTGATTACGTTCCAGTAAACTTTTCCGGTTGTCAAATTTGAATATTTATGAAGGTTTTCATCAATAAAACGTTCATAATGACCTAAATCTAGATCCGCTTCCAATCCATCATCGGTAACAAATACTTCACCGTGTTGAAAAGGGGACATGGTACCTGGATCCACATTGATGTAAGGATCTAATTTTTGTGAAGTTACTTTATAACCTCTTGATTTCAATAATCTTCCTAGGCTGGCTGCACTGATTCCTTTTCCTAAACCAGAGACAACTCCACCGGTAACAAAAATGTATTTTGCCATGAGTTTTCTCCTTTTTCTAGTTCGAAATTATATTCTTAATGGGGTCATTTCGCAATCTTTTTTTTATTTTTTTAATTTGACATAATTATTGTATATTTATATATATTATACTAAAATAATAATGTATGAATTTATATATGTTCACATATTATGAACAAAAGAGGTAATTATGAACCGAACATCTTTATGTATAAAAATGCTGCTTCTATTAAAGAGCAGAGGAAAAATGAATACCAGCGAACTGGCCCAGCAGCTGGAAACCAATCCCAGAAACATTCGTGAATTCCGAAAAGAATTAGAAGTTGCAGGCTATAATATAAAAGAAATTAAAGGAAGATATGGGGGCTATGTATTAGATGAAGACGATCTGTTTCCTGTAATTCGATTAACCAATGAAGAAGTTCAGGCACTGGATGAATCCAGATATTTAGTCAGTTCCCATAAAGAATATTCCCGTTTAAAAGAATACAATAACGCCATAGATAAAATTATGCAGATGTATCACAATGAATCTCGAAGTCCGAATTATTTTATGGATACACCTGGTAATGTATTATCCAGTAAAATGCTTACTTTTCTGGATACGATGAATCAGGGTCTGAAAGATAAACACTGCATAAACTTGACATACCAGACATCAAAAGAGGATAAACCTTGTACATTTTTATTTGATCCATATGAAGTTCTTCATTATCATAAGGCGTATTATGTCATTGGTTTTTCACATAGAAGAAAAGATATACGAATTTTTCGATTTTCTGATCAGAGAATGTATGATTGTCAGTATACCAGTATAAAATTCTTAAAAGATTCGAATTATAAACTGGAATATTATATTGGCAAGCATTCCATTATAAAAGGAAACTTTATACAGATTAAAATGAAAGCCGATCTTCATACCAGACGAATGGTAAAAGAAATGTATTGGGGTTATGATTTTAAAGAAGAAAAATTTGAAAAGTATTCCATTTTCTCTTTTTTTGTAGAAGATGTACTGGATTTTTATCGTAAAATCTATTCTTTCCATGAAGGAATTGAAATTTTAGAACCATTGGATGTAAGAAAAAATTACATTCAGTCTTTAAAGAATACACTGGGTATATATGAAAAGTAGGTGAGAGACTTGATTCATGTAAGTGATTTGCTGCATTATCAACAATGTTCACGTTTGGCATACAATTACCATACCAGTAAAAAGCCTTTAGAAAGTTTTTATCATATGGATGTTCCTTATAGTGAATATTATTGTAAGTTGTTAGGTATCAATGAATATGGCACTGGAAAAACAGGTGATACCAATGAAAAAACTTTATGTCTTCTTAAAAATAATTCGTATGTTTTAAATGCAAGATTTGAATATAAAGGATGTCGTACTAAAGTTCCTGTACTGATAAAACAAGAAGATGGGTATTGTGCCATTTATCCATTTTTATCTTCATATCCAAAAGAATTTGAAGCACAGAGAATGAAAATTAATCAGATGATTTGTGAAAAAAATGGAATACTCATTGTAAAACATAAAATCATTTATTTAAATAAAGATTATGTAAGAAAAGAAGATCTGGATGTGAATCAATGTCTGATTCTGGGTGATCGTTTTTTTAATCGAAGAAACAATCCTGGAAAAAATATTGATGAATTATTGAATCAGATGGAAGTGGATCTGGATGATCTGATTGAAAAAGTAAATGATTTATTTTTACAGGCACAGCCTGAAGCAATACGTACCAAGAAATGTACAACAGGAAGAAGATGTCGTTTCTATGACTTCTGTTTTGATGAAAGTCAGGAACCAGACGATTCTATTCTGTTTTTGACCACTTCAGGTCATAAACTGGATCTTTATGAAGAGGGAATCCAAAGAATAAAAGATATAAAAATTGATAAAATTGAAGGATTCCGTCTTCAGTATTCACAATATATGGCTTCTTTATATGGACGTTTTCTAGATTTGGGTGCAATCATTCCCTGGATTTCAAAAATTCAGTATCCTGTATCTTATCTGGACTTTGAATGGGATACTTTTGCGCTGCCCCCATATAAGAATATGAAACCATTTGATGTATTGTGTTTTCAATACAGTTTACATGTAGAAAATAAAGATGGACAGCTATCGCATCATGACTTTTTTTCAACAGGAGACTGTCGTAAAAAATTTATTGATTCTTTGATTGACAATGTTCCAAAAGAAGGAACCATTCTTGTTTATAATATGGAAGGAGCTGAAAAATTACGTTTAAAACAACTGGCTTTTCAATTTCCTGAATATAAAGAAGAACTGGAATCTATATGGAATCGTATGATGGATCTTTCAAAGCCATTTGAGCTGGGAATTTTTTATGATAATAAAATGAGAGGCCACTATTCTTTAAAAAATTTATTGCCGGTTTTTTCTGATGATATCTCTTATAGCAATTTAGAAATTCAGAATGGAATGAATGCAGTTTTTGCCTATCGGACATACAATCAGGCAACAATGCAGCAAAAACAATTCATATCCGGTGAAATACGGCGATATTGTGCAATGGATACCTATGCCGAATATATTGTTTATCATGGTCTATTAAAGACTATAAAGGAGGAAACATGCCAAACATTATAACTCATACTTTATTTGCGGATGAAGTAAACGATATTCTACCTTATGATTTTAATAAAAAATTACTGGAAATTGGATCCAATGGACCAGATTTTCTTTTCTTTCATGGATGCAGTCCAAAACATATATCAAAAGATGGTACTTTACGTCATTTAGGATCAATTGCTCACCAGGGTCATATTAATGATTTTTATAAACAGGCTTTAAAGACAATAAGGGAAGAAAAAGATGAAGATACAAAAGAAAATATGATTTCTTATATAAGTGGTCATTTATGTCACTGGGCACTGGATTGTACGGTACATCCTTATGTTTTTTATCGAACAGGAAACTGTAAAAACGAAAGTGGATGGTGGCATCATCGCTTTGAATCGGTTCTGGATTCCATTGTTTTAAAAGTAAAAAGAGAACAGACCATTAAGGATTTTAAAGCCTATCAGATTTGTGAATGTACCAAAGAACAGGCAAAAGCCATTGTTCGAATTTATATGGCTGTTTCCAGAAATGTATTTTCTCTTTCGATTCACCCTTATCAGTTATGGGAATCTTTACAGGACTGGTATACAATACAGAAATTACTGTATGATGCCTCTGGAAGAAAATGGCAGACAATCTACGATATAGAAACCCTTTTACATAAAGAAAATATGTTATCGGGACTGATTGTACCAAATGAACCAGAAGATCCTTTTGATACATGTAATTTACTGCATAAACAATGGATGCATCCATGTGACGATACAAAAGTTTATACCAGTGATTTCTTTGAATTGTATGAAAAGGCTAAAGAATTAGCCTGTCAGGTAATTCCTTTATTTATTGAAGCAATTGATTCAAAGGAAAAAGAAGAGATATTATTAAATACAATTGGAAATCGAAATTATAATTTAGGTATATCAGATAATCGTAAGATGAAATTTTTCGATTTAGTTTTTGAATAATGTGTTGTAGAATAAAGAGTGTTAGAAAGGATAGAGTATTATATGTATACAATTTTGAAAAAAGAAGTATTGAACCCAACAGTAACAAAAATGGTTATTGATGCCCCTTTTGTAGCAAAACGTGCAAAAGCTGGTCAGTTTATCATTCTTCGTGTGGATGAACAGGGAGAAAGAATTCCTTTAACGATTGCTGATAGCGATGCCAGTACTGGAAGTGTAACCATTATTTTTCAGATTGTTGGAAAGACAACAATGCTTTTAAATGAATTAAATGAAGGAGACAGTCTTCATGATTTTGTAGGTCCTTTAGGAAAACCAAGTGAAATTGAAGCCAATGAAAAAGTATGTGTCATTGGTGGAGGAGTTGGATGTGCCATCGCTTATCCAACCGCAAAAGCTTTTCATAAAGCAGGTGCAGATGTTACTACAATAGCTGGTTTCCGTAATAAAGATCTTGTGATTTTAGAAGAAGATTTTAAAGAAGTCAGTGATGCTTATTATTTAATGAGTGATGATGGCAGTGCCGGAGAAAAAGGTTTAGTCACAAATAAGTTGGAAGAATTGATTTTAAATGGAGAAAAATTTGATCGCGTGATTGCCATTGGCCCAGTAATCATGATGAAATTTGTTTGTTTGACAACGAAAAAATATAATATTCCAACAATTGTATCCATGAACCCTATTATGATCGATGGAACAGGAATGTGTGGCGGATGTCGATTGAAAGTTGATGGAAAAATGCAGTTTGCCTGTGTTGATGGTCCAGATTTTGATGGTCATCTGGTGGATTTTGATGAAGCTATGTCAAGAAATATGGCCTATCGTGATTTTGAATTACATGAAAGAGAAGCAACTTGTAATTTATTAAAAAGGGAGGTTCAATAATGCCAAATATGTCATTAAAAAAAGTGGCAATGCCTGTACAGGATCCAGAAGTACGTTGTCATAATTTTGAAGAAGTAACTACAGGATATACAGAAGAAATGGCAATTGAAGAAGCCAATCGCTGTCTTCACTGTAAACATCGTCCTTGTGTAAATGGGTGTCCAGTCAATGTAAACATTCCTGATTTTATTGAACAGGTAAAAGAAGGAAATTTCGAAGAAGCTTACAATATCATTTCTGTTACTTCTTCATTGCCAGCTGTATGTGGTCGTGTTTGTCCACAGGAAAGTCAATGTGAAAAATATTGCGTTCGTGGTATTAAAGGAGAACCAGTGGGAATCGGGCGCCTGGAACGTTTTGTAGCCGACTGGCATAGAGAACATGCGTCTAAAAAAGTTGAAAAACCCGAACCAAATGGACATAAAGTTGCTGTTGTTGGAGCAGGTCCAGCAGGATTAACATGTGCAGGTGATCTTGCTAAAAAAGGATACGATGTGACTGTATTTGAAGCTCTACATGTAGCAGGTGGAGTATTAATGTATGGAATTCCTCAATTCCGTCTTCCAAAAGAAATTGTACAGAAAGAAATTGATACACTTAAAGACTTAGGAGTTAAAATCATCACAAACTTTGTAGTGGGACGTACAGATACAATTGATGCATTACAGGAAGAAGGTTTTGAAGCTATCTTTATCGGTTCTGGTGCAGGTCTTCCAAACTTTATGAATCTGGAAGGAGAAAATTTAAAGGGTGTTTATTCTGCTAATGAATTCTTAACTCGTATCAATTTAATGAAAGCTTATAAAGAAGATTCTCCAACACCAATTCAGCATCCAAAGAAATGTGTAGTTGTTGGTGGAGGAAATGTTGCAATGGATGCTGCCCGCAGTGCTAAACGTCTGGGTGCTGAAGTTCATATTGTATATCGTCGTTCTCTGGAAGAACTTCCTGCTCGTAAAGAAGAAGTTGAACATGCCATGGAAGAAGGAATTATCTTTGATTTATTATGCAATCCTGTAAAAGTATTAGGAGATGATTCAGGATGGATCAATGGAATGGAATGCATTCGTATGGAATTAGGAGAACCGGATGCATCTGGTAGAAGAAGACCGGTTGAAATTCCAGGTTCTGAATTTGTGATTGATTGCGATTGTATGATCATGTCCATTGGTACAAGTCCAAATCCGCTGATTCGTTCTACAACAGAAGGATTGGAAGTCAATCGCAAAGGATGCTTAATTGTCGATGAAGCTGGAAAAACAAGTCGTGATACAATCTATGCCGGAGGAGATGCAGTAACAGGAGCAGCCACTGTTATCTCGGCTATGGGTGCTGGTAAAAAAGCGGCCGCTTCCATTGATGAATTATTATCAAAATAAATTGATGAAAGGGTTTACATTTAAATAAGTTTATTGTATTATAGATGTGGATAAAGTTGAAATCAGGCTCAATTTCAACATTCACATTTATACATCCTTCCTTATATTATATGTGAAATAATTTTATTCATATCGATTCCTTTCGATACTTGGTAAAAAGCACAGAAATGTGCTTTTTATCATTTTTACTTGACAAAAACATTTGTCTTCATACAATAAAAGAGATTGAGGAGAATACTTTATGTTAGATATTAGTAAATTAAAACCAGGACAAACCATTGTGGAAGATGGTGAATTATATTTAGTATTAGATACTGTTTTTAATAAGCAGGCTCGTGGAGCTATGAAAGTAAAAGCAAAAGTTAAAAACTTGAGAACAGGTGCAAATGTGAATTTACAGTGGAATGGTGGATCCACTGTAGAAGAAGCTCATGTTGACAAAATTGCGGTTACTTATTCATATGATACAGGAACGGATCTTGTATTCTTAGATTGTAATGATTATTCCCCATTTGAAATTCCTAAAGAAAGACTGGAATGGGAAAAGAACTTCCTTTCTGATGAAGGAGGACTGGAAGTAAATATTCGTTCTTATGAAGGGGAAATACTGGATGTTATTTTACCAGATAAAGTGGCATTAAAAATTACAGAATGTGAAGCGGCTGTAAAAGGAAATACAGCTACTTCGGCTTTAAAAACTGCTGTGCTTGAAACTGGTTTTGAAGTAAAAGTTCCATTGTTTATTGAAGATGGAGAAGTGATTCTGGTCAATACCAACGATGGAAAATATGCTGGACGTGCATAATAGTCTGCCTTATCTTTATAGATAGGGCTTTTTATATTGTCTTTTTATTTTTATGGAAAAGTATTAATAAATTATGTATAATAATATGGAATGCTTAGGAGGTTTTTATGGCTCAATCAAGAAAAGAAAAATACCAGGAATTAAGAGATCAGATCGAAAAAGAAGCTATGGCGACTCAAACAGCTTCAAAACGTGTAAAGTTATCTAGAGTACAAAAGAATGCGTCTTTGTCTCATGCGAATATATCTTATCATCCTCATGAAACAAAGGAGGAAACATCTCCTTATTCTTCCAATGAAGTGATGGATCAATTGCTTGGAGAAGTAAAACAATATAATATTGATAATGGAAATCGTTATATCGATGATACTCAGATCAATATTCTAAAACAGCTTAATACCAGTCCTTCCAGTGCCAGAAATCAGCATATTATGCCAATGGAAGAAGAGGAACTGGGTTCTACAATGGAAATGCCAAGAAATGCGAATTTCATGTCAAATTCAACAACTGTAGCTGATTTTATGCAGAATCAGAAATTAACACGTATCAATCCAGTTAATATAGAACCTCAGCCTGAAATATATAATGATTATGTTAAGGAAGAAAAGAAAGAAGAAGAAAAAATCGTTTTATCTAATAATGATATTCGTGTCGATGAAGCTACAGATACAGATCATTTAGATTTATTCGAACCAGGAAAATACAATGTATTTGACGATTCCGATGAAGAAGAAGCTCCACGTCTATCAAAAAGAGAAGCGAAAAAACAGGCTAAAAAAGCAAAAAAAGAAGCAAAACGCAAAAAAATAGAAGAAGAGGAACTGGAAGATGAACTTCCATCCAGCAAGATTCGAATGAAATCAGAAGATTTAGAGTCTTATGAAGAACCTTCTTCAAAATCAGGTATGATCTTAAATGTGATTTTAGTTATATTAATTATCGCATTGGTCGTATCCATTGGTGTTACTATCTTCTTTTTATACAATATGGGTAGATAAATATGAAGAAAATCAATATTGCCATTGATGGACCAAGTGGTGTAGGAAAAAGCACCATTTCTGATTTTCTTGCCGAAAAATACAATATGTCTCATTTAGATACAGGAGCTATGTATCGTTGTGTTGCATATTATATTTCTAAAAATCAGATTGATTATACAGATGAAAGTAAACTTCAAAAGGCATTAGAAAATATTACCATTCGTTTTGAAGATAAAAATGTATTCTTAAATAATGAAGATGTTAGTACATCCATTCGTACAAATGATGTTTCGATGATGGCAGCAAAGATTTCATCTTTTGCTCCTGTGCGCAAAAAAATGGTTTCTTTACAGCAGGAAATCTGTAAAGACAAAGGTTATATTGTAGATGGACGAGATATTTGTACATGTGTTTTACCAGATGCCGAAGTAAAAATTTTTATGAGTGCATCAAGTCAGGCACGTGCAGAAAGAAGATATAAAGAATACGTAGATAAAGGGATAAAGATTGATTATAAAAAAATTTTAGAAGACATCAATAAAAGAGATTATCAGGACAGCACTCGTGCTATCTCACCTTTAAGAAAAGCAGAAGATGCCATAGAAGTGGATACATCGAATATGAATATTGAACAGGTATTTGACTGTTTAAGCCAGATAATTGATAAAGTATATTAAAAGAAAGGAGATTCTATGATTCGTGGAACTGTTGCAATCGTAGGTCGGCCAAATGTTGGAAAATCTACAATTTTTAATCGATTGATTGGGCAGCGAAAAAGTATTGTAGACGATACTCCCGGAGTTACTCGTGACCGTATTTATGGAGAAGTGGAATGGCTGACACAAAAATTTCGCTTAATTGATACAGGTGGAATTCAGATAGAAGACCAGGCCTTTGCTTCTCAGATCAATATGCAGGTAGAAATTGCCATTGAAGAAGCAGATTTAATTGTGATGGTAGTTTCCTGCAAAGAAGGCGTTATGAGCGATGACATGGTGATTGCTCGTAAGCTTCAAAAGACAAATAAACCCGTATTGGTAGCGGTAAATAAAGTAGATAATGAACAATTACAAATGCAGTCTTATGAATTCTATCAATTGGGATTGACCAATCCTATTTGTATCAGTGGAGTTCATGGAATTGGAATTGGAGATTTGCTGGATGAAATCATTTCCAAACTTCCTGAAAAACAAATCAAACCATATGAAGGAATTACTTCTTTCTGTGTAATTGGTCGACCTAATGTAGGAAAAAGTTCACTGGTCAATGCAATATTAAAAGAAGAACGAGTGATTGTTTCAGATATTGAAGGGACCACTCGTGATGCCATTGATACATCTTTTAAAGTGGATGGCCAGGAATATATGATCATTGATACAGCTGGTATTCGAAAAAAAGGAAAAATATATGAAAATATTGAAAAATATTCTATATTAAGAGCTTTAAATGCCATTGACCGAAGCAATGTTGTCTTATTTGTGATTGATGGAATTCGTGGAATCACAGAACAGGATAAACATGTTGCTGGTTTGGCTCATGATGCTGGAAAAGGCGTTATTATTGTCTACAACAAATGGGATGCCATTGAAAAAGATGATAAAACAATGGATAAAATTAAAAAAGAAATTCGTGCTCAATTCTTATATTTAGACTATGCACCGATTGCTTTTACATCGGCTTTAACACATAGTAAAGTCAATCAGTTATTGCCTTTAATCAATTTAGTTCATGATAACTGCACTTTAAGAGTCGCAACCAATGTATTGAACGATGTCGTACTGGATGCACAAATGATGAATCCTGCTAAACCTCATTTAGGAAAACAATTAAAAATTTTTTATGTTTCTCAGGTTTCAGTGGAACCACCAACATTTGTTCTGTTTGTAAACGATCCAGAATTGCTTCATTTTAGTTATAAACGATATATTGAAAATAAAATTAGAGAGGCCTTTGGCTTTGAAGGGACACCTATTCATATCATTGCACGTGCCCGTAATTAGAAAGGAAGTTCTATGAAAACCGTTATTATAGGAAGTGGAAGCTGGGGAACTGCTTTAGCGCAGGTTCTTCAGGATAATCATCATGACGTTATCATTTATGGAATCGAAGAAAGCCAGGTTCGTGATATTAATGAAAATCATCAGAATTCTGTATTTTTTGAAGGGGTACAATTAAATCCAGAATTGAAAGCAACAACAGATATTGAAGTCGTTAAAGAGGCAGATATAGTTTTGCTGGCTGTTCCTACTTTTGCCATTGAATCCATTTGTCAAAAGATTGACTTTTTGCTGACTAAAAAAGTTATAGTTATCAATGTTGCGAAAGGATTTCATCCAGAAACAAATGAAAGAATGTCGGAAGTAATCCGTAGAAGTATATCAAGCAAACATTTAAGTTCGGTTGTTTCTCTAATTGGACCAAGTCATGCAGAAGAAGTGGTTATCCGTTTACTAACTTCCATTGATTCTGTCAGCCAGAATTTAGAAGATGCTAAAACTGTGCAGGAATTATTTTCAAATCATTATTTAAGAATTTATACAGGAAATGATGAAATTGGAAGTGAATTAGGCGTTGCGATTAAAAATGTTATGGCAATTGCTTCAGGTATTATTGCTGGACTGGGTTATCAGGATAACACTCGTGCAGCTTTGATTACCAGAGGTCTTCAGGAAATGATACGTTTTGGTACATATTTTGGAGGAAAATATCAGACTTACATAGGTTTGACTGGTGTAGGGGATCTAATTGTTACGTGTACCAGTGTACATTCGCGTAATTTTGAAGCCGGTTATAAAATTGGAAAAGAAAATGATGTTACCGATTTCTTTAGAACCAATAAAAAGACAGTAGAAGGGGTTCGTACGGCTAAAATTGTTCATAAAATCGCAAAAGAAAACAATATTGAAATGCCAATCTGTGAAGAAGTTTATCAGATTTTATATGAAGGAAAAGAACCTAAAACCTGTGCCAATGATTTAATGTTAAGAGAATTAAAACAGGAGTTTTAAGATGGCTAAATATGTCAATAAAGAATCTTTATCACAGACTTTAATGCAGCATTTTAATTTAAACAAAAGTGAAAGTTCTTTAGTCATTGATTTAATTTTTGATGAAATTTCTTCTTGTTTAGCACAGGGAGGAATAGCAGATATTTCATCTTTTGGAAAATTTGAAATCTTTGAAAGAAAAGAAAGAAATGGCATCAATCCAAGAACACTGGAAGCAATGACAATTCCAAAAAGAAATACCATCAAGTTTCGTGCCAGTTCTACCTTGAAACAAAAATGTAATCAATAATCCTCAATAGAGGATTTTTTTTTAGCTTATTTTGTTTTAAAATAGAATTAGGAGATAAACTATATGATTACAGATACTTTAGAAAAATTCATTCAAGGAAAAGGAATCCGTGTCGGATTTATGGAAGGAGAAGATGCCCGTGTACTGGAAGCGGTTTATTATTTAAAAGAACATAATACTCTTGTTCCTGTACTATTAGGAGATGAAAATGAAATCTTAGAAAACGCAAAAAAATTTGGATTCAATATAGATGGTATTGAAATAATAAATCCAAAAAAATTTAATGACATTGATAAACTGGCTTTGCGTATGGTATCCATTCGTCGAGGAAAATGGGATTTAGAAACATGTAAAAAATATTTACTGGAAGATATCAGTTATTTTGGTTCTATGTTGGTTGAACAGAAATATTTAGATGGTTTGTTAGGTGGATGCTTACATCCAACTGCGGATGTATTAAGACCAGCTTTACAATTGATTAAACCTGCACCAGGTCAAAGCTTAGTAAGTTCCTGTTTCTTGCTTCGAAAAGATGGTAAACAATATATCATGGCAGACTGTACGATAAATTTAGATCCATCTGCAGATGATTTAGTAGAAATTGCATTGCAGACTGCGAAAACCGCAAAAGAAATATTTGACATTGATCCAAAAGTTGCGATGTTGTCTTATTCCTCTTTTGGAAGTGCAGGAGGTGCCTGTGTTGAAAAAATGTCAGAAGCCAAAAAGCGATTGAAACGTATGCCTTTAGATTTTGATGTAGATGGTGAGATGCAATTTGATTGTGCAATCGTACCAGAAGTTGCCAGACTAAAAGCGCCAGATTCAAAAGTGGCAGGCTGTGCCAACACTTTTATTTTCCCGAATTTATCCAGTTCCAACATTGGATATAAAGTCGCTGCTCGATTAGGTGGATGGGAAGCCATTGGACCGGTCACACAAGGATTAAATGCACCAATCTCTGATCTGTCCAGAGGAGTGGATGCCAAAGGAATCTATAAAATGGCTGTTGTTATTGCTTACCAGAAATATAAATATTTTAATGAATAAAACCGGGTTAACCCGGTTTTATTCTTCATATGGTCGTATACGATATTCTACCTGTAATTCATCACAGATTTTCTGACAAAGTTTTTCTTCTTCTTTTGATAAAGTGGTATCTACCGTTGTTAAAACAACTTTGGATACATATTTTTTTACCTCTTTTACAAATTCTAACATTGCTTCATGTGTTTTTATACCAAACTTAGAACGAACCAGTTTCTGATATTTATTTTTATCTGGATGATTTAAGCTGACCGAAACAATATCAATACGATTTTTAAAATCTTTTGTTGTATCTTTATTCCAAATCAGATTTGCCATTCCATTGGTATTGATACGAATGGGTTTATCATAGTTCTGTTTCAAATAATCACAAATTTCAAATATGTCATATAATCTTTCTGTGGGTTCTCCAAATCCGCAAAATACAATTTCTTTATAAGAACTTATATCCCTTTGTTTAAAGGCATCAATGACTTCTTCAACAGAAGGTTCTTTGGTAAGCCATAAAGACTTTTCATTTCCATAAACACTATCCATAGACTGCCTCAAACAGAAAGTACAGTTAAAAGGACAGCGATTGGTTACATTTACATATATATTTTCATGAGCTGGATATAAAATTGTAAAATCTTTTTTCATATTTCCTCCTGTAATTCATCTAAAACTTCTTCAAAGGGAACTCCATCCATATAGGGTATATCCATTTCAATTGCTTTTTCAATGCATTTTGAGATAAAATGAGTGGCTTTTAAAATGGATTGTTCAAAGGAAACTCCATGAATGGCATCGGCTGCAATAATACTTGAGAATAAATCGCCAGTACCTGCTCTAGATATTCCCATCCTTTTTGTTTGGATCCACCCACTATCATTTGTTTGGTAATAATAGTTATAGATCGAATCTTCTTTACACATACCTGTAATTACCACTTTATCAGGACCCATTTGAGCTAGTTTTCTGGCTATCGTTTCTATTTCCTTTTCTGTCCAGTCTTCTTTATAATTCATATTGCATAATATACAGGCCTCTGTAAGATTTGGAGTGATAATATCAGCTTTTTGTATAAGTTTATACATATTTTCAGTCATTTCTTTTGAATAATTTTTATATATTTTGCCATTGTCTCCCATGACTGGATCCACTATGACAAGAGTATTTTCTTTTTTAAACTGGTCAATAAATTCTAATACAAAGCGAATCTGTTCTAAAGAGCCTAAATACCCGGTTAATATACCATTAAAACGTAAATCCAATTTGATCCATTCTTCCATATACGATTTCATGTATTTTGTAAAATCAAAACAGAAATGAGAATCGTATCCAGTATGATTGGAAAAGATTGAAGTGGGAAGTGGGCAGCATTGTATTTTCATTTTTGATATAATTGGTAGGCTGACAGAAATGGAACATCTTCCAAAACCTGTATAATCATTGATCAAAGCTATTTTTTTCTGTTGATTATGGTTCATAATATCACCGTAAATAAACATATCATAAATTTACGGGAATTCAAATATTCAAAGTATATGTATTTCATATTACCAGATTTTATTCTATAATATAGTTTCAAGCAGGTTTATATGGTTTACGTAACAGGAGATATACATGGTAATCAGGAAAAGTGGATACATTATATTGATCCAATTTTAAAAGAACAGGATATTTTACTGGTTACAGGTGATTTTGGAATGGGTTTCTGGTATGGGCCAGAATATAATGAAGAACAGTTTCTTGACTGGCTGCAGACACGTTGTTATACAGTCTGTTTCATTGATGGGAATCATGAAAATTTTAATTTATTAAATACATATCCAGTAAAAAAATGGAATGGAGGGAATGTACACTTTATAAGAAAAAATGTCATTCATCTGCTTCGTGGAGAAGTATTTACAGTTGAAAATCATACTTATTTTGTTTTTGGTGGCGGATTTTCCATTGATAAAAAATATCGTCTACAGGATATTTCATGGTGGATACAAGAAATGCCTGTACAAAAAGAATATGAGAATGCAAAAAACAATCTGATTCGATATAAATATAATATAGACTATATTTTAACGCATACAGCTCCCAATCAAACCATTTATTATCTTAAAATAAAAAATAAAATCAAAGATGCTGGACTCAATGAATTGGAATTAAATTTATTTTTAGATTCGATCTATCAAAGAAGCTATTATTCTCACTGGTATTTTGGACATTTTCATATGGATCAGAATTTATGGAGAAATCAGACAGTTATCTTTAATAGTATACGAAATATATATACAAATGAAATTATCACACAATGGGATTTTTGTGATGGATAAGGAGGAAATATGGATTATTTAAAAAGAAGCAAAGAATTATTTGATGAATCTCTTTCTCATCGTCGTTTTTTACATCAGATTCCAGAAATTGGTTTAAATTGTACACAAACGATGAATTATATCGAAAAACAGATCTTAGAAATTGGTTGTCAGCCTGTAAGATGTGGAAGTGGAATTGTTGTGACTTTAGGAAAACAGTCAGGGAAAACGATTCTTTTAAGAAGTGATGTGGATGCCTTACCAATGAAAGAGGAAAGTGAACTTCCATTTCGTTCACAATGTGAAAACGCACATACATGTGGACATGATTTTCATGGAGCTATGATGTTAACTGCTGCAAAAATGTTAAAAGAAAATGAAGGATCTCTGAAAGGATGTATAAAATTAATGTTTCAGCCAGGAGAAGAAACTTTTATGGGATCTAAAGATATGGTGGCTCATGGATTGTTGTCAGATCCAGAACCAGATGTCTGTTTAGCATACCATGTCAGTTCAGGAAATACACCTGTTGGTCTGTTTATGTATAACGATTCTTCTACTATGATGAATTCCAGTGATAATTTTACTATTGAAATTATTGGAAAGGGAAGTCATGGAGCCTATCCTGAATCGGGAATCGATCCTATTAATATTGCCTGTCATCTTGTTCTGGCTTTAGAAAGCATCATTGCTCGAGAAGTTACCAGCAACACAGCTAATGTTCTTACCATTGGAAAAATTGAAGCTGGGGATGCAGGAAATATCATTCCCAATGAAGCCAAATTATATGGTACTTTACGTTGTGATAACAATGAACAAAGAGAATTCATATTAAAAAGACTAAATGAAGTTTCCAGTTCAATAGCAGCTTCTTTTAGAGGGAGTGCAAAAGTCATTTTAACAAGTGGTACACCTCCTCTAATCTGCGATAAAAAATCAGTCGATGATTTTGTGAAATATATGAAAGAACTACCGGTTGAAAATCAGATGGGAATCAATGGAATCCATGCAGGGGCAAGTGATGATTTGGCTGTAATCCTGCAAAAGATTCCAGGAGCCTATATGTATTTGTCAGCTGGATTTACAGATGGTAGAGAAGTCTATGCTCAACATCATCCTAAAGTTGTATTCAATGAAGATGTTCTAATCAGTGGTCCTGCTTATCTGGCACATTGTGCAACACGCTGGCTGGAAGAGAACTGTTAACAGGAATTATGAATACAGGAGGATTATTTTGATATTTATCGGTTTTTTATGTGCTTTTTCCTCTCGATGGGCTTTTTCTTATTTTGGTTTATCCTGTTTTGAACAGATTGTATATCATTTAAAAGTACCACTGGAAGGAACCAATACACAGTTTATATCAGATTGGATAAAAAAATGTTTGATTCCATCTTTAGCTTTATCCATTCCTTTTTATTTTATGCCTTTCTGGCTGAATGTTTTTATTTTTTTGGCAAGCATGCTGTATGCAATTATTCAAATTCAGATTGTTCCTTATATTTTCCATCAGTTTCAGACAAGTGATGTATTTGAATCGGAATTTCACCAGGGAAATATTAAAAGTCCTGAAAAGAAAATGAATCTGATTCATATATATTTAGAATCGATGGAAACCACCTACGCTTTAGAAAAAGATGGAGGAAACAGTAAAGAGGATCTGGTTCCTTTCCTGACAAAGCTGACCAAAGAGAACATTTCTTTTTCTAATACAGATAAAATTGGAGGTGCTCGTATTATAAATGGTACGGGATGGACTACAGGAGGAATTGTAGGAAGTGAATGTGGAATTCCATTATTGTTTCCTTTAGGACATAAATTCTGTAAAGAAAACGTTCCTTTTTTAAAAAATATCAAAGGTTTAGGAGATGTATTAGAACAAGATGGATATCATCAGGTGTTTATGATTGGCTCGGATGCTGCATTTGGAGGTCGAAAATCTTATTATCTTCAACATGGTCATTATGAAGTTGAAGATATAAATCAGATAAAAAGGGAAGGGAAACTGGAAAAAGATTATCATGAATTCTGGGGCTTTGAGGATGATAAATTATTTGAATTTGCCAAAGAAAAACTGTTAGAACTATCTAAAGAAAATAAACCATTTAATTTTACGATGTTAACAGTGGATACGCATCATCCATATGGATATCAGTCTAAAACATGTAAGAATAAATTTAAAGCATCTTTATCCAATTCTATTTATCATATGAATGAACTTTTACAGGATTTTATGGAATGGTTAAAACAGCAGGATTTTTATGAAGATACAGTTATTGTAATTCAGGGAGATCATATCAGTATGGCTGCTGAATACATTCATAAAACGTATGACAAAAAATATAAAAGAAGAGTCTGGAATGTTTTTATACATGCACAGAATCATACAAATCATACAAAGAATAGAGATTTTACAACTTTTGACCTGTATCCTACCATTTTAGCTTCTTTAGGTTATAAAGTGGATAGAGCAGGTTTAGGAACCAATCTGTTTAGTTCAGAAAAAACAATAACAGAGAGAATGAATGCGAAAACTTTTAATAAAGAGTTAACAAAAAAATCAGATTTTTACAGGAGTTTGTTATGAAAATTGCTATTGTAACCGGTGCTAGTTCAGGATTAGGTAAAGAATTTGTATTTCAATTAGAAAAAATGGATTTGGATTTAGATGAAATATGGATCTTAGCCAGACGAATGGATCGTTTAATAGAAATTCAAAATACATGCAATCTACCAATAAAACCTGTCTGTATAGACTTATGTGATACCAATCAGATGGATTGTCTGGAAAGAGAAATTAACCTTATAAAACCAGATATTAAAATATTGATCAATGCAGCTGGAATGGGAAAAATCGGGAATTATAAAACAATCAGTCGAAAAGAAGCCGATTGGATGATCGATCTAAACTGTAAAGCAGCTATTGATATGACTTACATATGTTTACCTTATATGAAAGAGAATAGTCATATTCTTCAAATATGCTCAACCTCAGCTTTTCAGCCTTTACCCTATTTAAATATATATGCGGCATCAAAATCTTTCTTATATCGCTTTTCTAGAGCTTTGAGAATGGAATGTAAAAAAGATAAGATACATGTTTGTGCAATCTGTCCATACTGGATCAAAGACACAGAATTTATACAGAATGCACAATCGGATGTAAATAAAGATATAAAATCCTATCCACTGGCTTCTAAAACAGATAAAGTAGTGAAAAGGGCATTGTACGATGCCTTCCATAATTTTGCAGTATCTACACCTGGAATACTATGTACACTTCATCGTTTCTTTTCGAAGCTGTTTCCATCCTCATTTTTAATGAATTTCTGGAATCTGCTTCGAAAAATATAATATTTTATTAATGTCATTTTTTCTTCAGAATCTTTCTATATTCTTATAGATAGAAAGGGCAAAGAAAAAATATGAATAAAAATTTAAAAAATCAAATAAAAGGATTGTATATAGATATACGTATCCAATGTAAAAATTTAATGGATGATATAAATGAAGAAAAACTCATTGATATCATCCATGCACTTTATTTGATCTCCTGTGAGATAAAAGATATATATAATGAACTTGAAGATTAAAAGAATATATATTCTTTTAATACATATTACTTCGCATAATATATCTTATGTAATTTTTTATATAGATAACGTTCCTTCCAATAAGGCATCAATAACAATACCAATGCCATTTTCATCATTGGATTTAGTGACCAGATCGGATACTTTTTTTACTTCATCCATAGCATTTTCCATGGCAACGCCAATTTTTACCTGTTTTAACATTTCTATATCGTTTTGAGCATCCCCAAAAGCCATAACCTGGTCCATATTAAGATTCAGTTTTTCCGTAATCTTTTTTATTGCACTGGCTTTATTGACATTTTTTGGCATTATTTCTAACCATTGTGGTCCAATTAATAATACGTCATAATCCTTTAAAGCTTCTTTTAATTTATCTAAATTTTTTTCAAAGAAAGATTTAGAATGAACCATAATCACTTTATTAATATCTTTTGTCAGTTTAATTGGCTCATATGGTAAATTGATAAAGTTTCTTTGTTCCATACCAGCTTTTAATCCATAATCTTCTGGCTCTTTAAATAAGAAAGATTTGATTCTTTTTTTCATACGATTGTACGTGGATACATAACTGTAAAAGTCATAACCGCATTGAAAAATACCTTCTATATCAAACTGTTTACAGATTTTCTGAATTTTTAAACCATCTTCTTCTGTTAATACATTATCCAGATCGTATTCACGGTTTTTAAAATCATAAATGATCTGTCCATTGACCAGTGCTAAGAAATGATTTCCATTTTCTAAACCTAAAGGTTCATATACAAATTTACATCCATTTTTATCTCTTCCAGAAGCAATGATAATATGAATGCCTTGTTTCATCGCTCTTTGAATCGAATCTTTTGTTCTTTCATCAATGGTTTTATCACTGGTTAATAAAGTTCCATCTAAATCAAATGCAATACATTTAATATCCATATAAATCTCCTTTCATAAAGAAAGAGAAGCTATCAACTTCTCTTTAATTTAACACTTCGATCAATTCCAATGGCCTGACAGCTCATTACAATTGTGATTGGTTCTTCATCACTTTCCTGATAATAAATAAATGAATTATGGAAAGTGATAGAAGTATTGCATGATAAACTTTGTTCTGGATCCAGATATAATAAGGCATAACCACTGGATTCTCCTGATATATTTTTTGTCTGTGCCAGTAAACCATCTGTTTTCAGATCCAGCTTTTTAATATCATCCATACTCATCGTACTAAAATCACCTTTTGATGCATAATCCGATGTTAAACATCCATTTAATGTTCCATAAGGAGTCACATATGGAATCACAATACGCTGATCGGTTTTATTTTCATATTTAATATAAAAATTGGATACAACTGTATTTCCTTCAAAGAAATTTATTTCTGCCTGTGAATAATCATAACTGATCAGTAAATCATCACTTTCATACAATTTTTGTGCCATACCAACCTGTTTGGTTGCGATTTCACTAGAGGAAGCTTTTCTTATTTTCGAATTTTTAAAAGCTAAAAAGTCTTTAGAAGAATTGAATTCAATTCCTATATTTTTCTGATCATTATTTGGAAAACCAATATAGCCTGCAATATAAGCTTTTTCATTGGCTGGAACAATTTTACTGGGAACAAATTTGTTCTGATCAATGGCACCAATGGCTTCATCACTGCCCTTCTCTTTTATTGTATAAGATAAATCTTCCAGATTATAATCCGAATCAGAATCATTTTGTATATCAATTAAATAATAGTAATAAATTGTATTCTGTTTTTCATTTTCAACTTTTAATACATCCGATAATGTCAAAGTAATGTCTTTTGAGATAGAATAACTTGGATTTTTAGAACATCCAGTAAAAGAAAGACATAATAGAAAGGAAAACAGTATCGCAAATATTTTTTTCATACTAACCACCTATATTGAATCTTTTAAATAATGTATCTCGAGCTCCTTTTTCAAAGGTTTCATTTAAAGGCTTTAAATCTTCAAATTTAAAATCCGGATTTCTTTTCTTTAAAGATTTATAGATCACAAAGTCGGCCACTACAGGATTTTTAGGAAGTAAAGGACCATGTAGATAGGTACCTAAAATTTTACCATCATAAAATCCTTCCTGTCCTGCATCAAAACTATTGCCATATCCATGAATCACTTTTCCAAGAGGATGTTTCACATTTAATGTCTGTCCCCCATGGTTTTCAAATCCTACAATACGAGTCTTGATTCCATCTAAGTTGGCATCGATCACAATATTACCAATGCATCGAGATCCTTGTTTACCTGTATCGGTATAATAATCATAAAATTGCAGGCCTTTTATTTTCTGATTGTTGGCAGCAATATAATATTGTCCAAACAATTGATATCCACCACAGATCAGTAAAATAAATGTATTTTCATCCATAGCTTTTTGAATATTTTCTTTTCTGGATAATAAATCTGGAATTAAGCTAATCTGTTCTTTGTCCGCACCGCCACCTAAAAAGATCAGATCGTATTCACTCAAATCTTTTTTCTGACCGATTCCACAAGTATCCAATTCAAACTGAATATCCCGATCCAGACATCTTTTCTTTAACACCATCATATTTCCTTTATCCCCATAAAGGTCCATAATATCATGATACATCCAGCATACTTTTAATTTCATAATCCCATCTCCTTTACAATCATTTGTCGAGTTGGTAAAAGTGCTGTATAAGTCGCAATGGCATAGACTTTTAAATGAGTTGAAAAAGAAGTTTGAATGGCTTTTTCTATGGTATCCACTACAGTGATATTTCCTTTGTATCCACCATAATAAATACGTAAAGCCATATCATAGCCACGACATCCTGTACAGATAATTGATTTTGTATGTTCATTCATTATTTTCTCAAAGAATGTGTCATAAATCCAGCTGACATCGGTTCCATCCTGTTCGTTATCGTTTAATACGATACAGATGGTTTTATCCGTATCATCGGTTTCAATTACTTTCATCACCTCATTGGCACCTGTTGGATTTTTTACTAAATTTAATATGCAGATCTGATTGTTTTTTTCAAATCTTTCATTTCTTCCTGCAGGCTGAGGTGCATTGGAAAATACTTTTTTTACTTCCTGATCGTTGATATTCAAATATTTAGCAACCATTAAAACAGCTGCACAATTATACATAGAATACATTCCCATATATGGTTGACGATATAAGATATTATCACATTCAAAAGACTGGTTGTTCAGATTTACATGATTTAATATGACATCCATATCAGGCGTTTTAAAATCACATTGGCTGCAATGAAATTTTCCAATATGTGAATACTGATAATAATCATAGACTAATTTTGAACCACATTCTGGACAGAATTTTCCTTCTGAAGCTTCATTTGTATTCTGCATAGAATAGGCATTCATATCCATTCCAAAGTAGTAACAATGAGAATGTTTCGCTTTTAAGGAAAGACGAACCACATTGGGATCGTTTCCATTTAAAATCAGATCCCCTCTATAATCTGGCAATACTTTTTCAATGGATTCAATCAGCTGTTCCATTTCTCTGGCACGATCTAACTGATCTCTGAAAAAATTATTGACCACAAAACAGGTCACAGGAATATTTAATAATATATGACGAACATTTAATTCATCCACTTCCAGAACACAGGCAGTCGCATTGACTCTTCCACTTAAGGAAGCATTTGTTAAAAGAGTGGTCGTAATTCCGGCTTTTAAATTGTCTCCTTTTCGATTGGAAATCACTTTATAACCAGCATACGATAATAAATCGGCAATCATATTGGCTGTACTGGTTTTTCCATTTGTTCCAGTTACCAGTATGATTGGACCGGTAAATTCGAGTTTATTTAAAATTTTGTCATCGATTTTTAAAGCAATAGAACCTGGTAAGGATCCTCCTCTTCCAAAGCATCGTAAGATAGATGACGATAATTTTGCTGCTAAAATAGCTAAAGTCTGCATAGTATCACTCCTCACCTATTCTTATATTATACACAAGTTAATTCATAAAAACTATACATTCTCCTGGATTAAACAAATCTTATCAAATACGTCCATTAATATAGCTCCCACAGGTGCACTGATTAAGATGGAAATGACCGAAATAGCTAAAATCAGTTCCCCACAGGAAAATCCCATTGCCAGTGGAATGCCTCCCATGGCCGCTTGTACAGTTGCTTTTGGAATGTAGGAAATCGCAATAAAAAATCGTTCTTTTCGATTTAAACTGGTTTTAATCAGACAGCAGAATACACCGATTATACGAATCAATAGTACAAATAGTATCAATAAAATGCTGTTGATACCTGCATGGAAGGCTACTTTGATATTAACACTGGCTCCTACCAGTACAAATAAAAAGATTTGCGCAATCATCCAGCATTTTGAATAGATTGAATTTAAAGACTGGCTTTCTTCTTTACAGTTTCGATGAATCGCTAGTCCTAATGCCATAATAGATAAATAACCACTAAAAGGAATAAAAGGTTTAATAATGGCTTCCAGTTTCATTAATAAAAAAGAAAAACTTAATACAAAAATAAAGGAAGAAATAGAATCCATCTTTACCTTATTAAAGAATAAAGAAATGATATATCCTAATAAATAACCGATTAGAATTCCATTTAATATTGAAAAAGGAACTTGTAATAAACTGGTAAAAGAAAATCCATTTCCAGAAGCTAAAGAAGTAAAACAGGAAAACATAACGATCACAAAGACATCATCCACACTGGCTCCAGCTAAGATCAGTTGTGGAATGGCTTGTCTGGTACCTAATTTTTTATCCATTAATTCAATCATTTTTGGTACGACTACAGCTGGAGATACTGCTGCAATAACACTGGCTAATATAGCCGCATCTAAATAGGATATATCAAATAATAGAGGGGCTATAAAAATGGTTGTCATCATTTCAAAACAGGCCGGAAGAAAACACATTAAAATGGCAGGTCTACCGACTTTTTTCAGGTCTGATAAATCTAAAGAGAGTCCTGCTCGTGTCAGTATGATAATCAAAGCCATTTGTCTTAGATCACTGGAAATGGCTAACATATTTGTATCCAGAATATTTAAAAAATAAGGTCCTATGAGTATTCCTGCAAAAATCATACCTAATAATTTTGGTAAATGCATTTTTTTAAATAAAAAAGAAAATAAAGATCCAATTAATAAAATATAAGCTACACTTTCAACCATAATTCCTCCATAAAAAAAACTGATGACAACAACGAAAAAACGTTGTAGAAGTCATCAGCTTTACGCGGTTTTGCAATATGCAAGGGAGACATTCATTCCCTTTTGAAAAGAAGAACTTTCCGTTAATGATATTATCATAACTGTTTATAAAAATCAATGATTTTTACCATAAGTTCACTTCTTCCAAATGGTGTCATTAAATAAAATCCATCCACATAATCTTCGATTTCTTTCATGATTGTACCTGAAATTTTAATAGCTTGTGTTTCACTTTGCATCCGATCCAAATCTTTATATAAATCAATGATTTGATCACATACATGAATCCCGTTGATTTCATTTTCCATAAATATGGCATTTCGATACGACACAACAGGAATGATTCCACCCATAATATAAACATCTAATTCTTCTTTGGCTCTTTTTAAATTGTATAAAGCTTCTTTGGATAAGACAGGCTGGGTAAAAAGACCGACCATTCCATTCTGGATTTTCTCTTTAGCTAATTTAAGCTGTATGTCAAAGTTCACTGCATTTATATTTAAAGCACCAAATAAATTGAAATGAGACATTAATCCTTTCTGTTCTAAAGAAGTAATGTAACTGGCCAGTTTTCTGGAATTGTGCTGGTAAACGGTTTTGACTTCATCTTTTTCACTGGAAGGAATGGGATCTCCAGTAATCAGCAGAACATCTCTTATACCTTGTGCATAATCGGCAAGAAGTAAGGCTTTGGTCGCATTTAAATTTCGATCTCGACAGGTCATATGAGGTAAAACATCCAGTTTACATTCCTGTTTGACTTTACAGGCCAGTAAAGAAGCATCCATGCGAGCTCTTCCTATCGGACAATCCGCAATGGTCAGAGCATCCACATATTCTTTTAATTGCCAGGCACCTTTCATAAATTTAGAAAGATCCCAGTTAGAAGGTGGATCCAGTTCTACGGCAATGACTTTCTGATGATTTTTTAGCTTTTTAAAGAAATCACTTTCACTCAATTCAGAATTCTTTACTATATTTTTTTTATTTTTGAAATCGGATTGGATTAAGCTTGTCTGTTTGATTTTATTATATAAAGCCTGGATATGACTGGGCATAATTCCACAACATCCACCAGCCATTTTGATTCCTTTTTGCATCATTGAAATCATTTCCGTGGCAAAATAGTCTGGATCCAGCTGATATTGTGTACGATTGTTTACCACAGTTGGATATCCTGCGTTGGGAGAAATAAACTGTATAAAGGAGCCAATCTCCTTTAAAATTTCATGCATATGATGTACACCACAGCCACAATTTAAGCCTATGGCATCAATTTTATCTTTGTTTAAAGAAGAAATAATATCCTGGATATGAATTCCTTCTTTTGTATATCCATCACTTTGAATGGAAAAACTGCAAATGATATAAGCTTCTTTATTCTTTGATTTTATATAAGACGAAATTTCATTTAATCCGATTGGATTGGATAAGGTTTCAAATAAGAAATACTGTGCCCCTTTATTTAAAAACTGGTCAACTACCCATTTATATTCTTCATAACTTTTCCATTCACTGGATACAGGTCCTATATCACAAAAAACATAAGCTGGATATTGACTTGCTAAATCATAGGAAGTCGATATACAATCCGATAATACGGTTTCATCTGAAATATAAGTTCGATTGCAGCAGAATGTATTTGTTTTGATCGCATTGCTTCCTGCTTTTATATAGTTTTCATGTATTTCTTTGATCCAGTTGGGGTGCGTTAATGAAACCAGTTCCACATTTTCTTTGCAATATGGATGTAAACTGGTAAAATAAGTTCCCATAGAACCATCAAATAATAATCGATTTTCTTTTAAATATTCTTTAACATTCATACATTACCCCAATACCTTTTTGGCAATATCAGCACTTTGTTTGGCATCTTTTGCATAATAATCCGCACCGATTTCAAGAGCATATTCTTCCGTTAATACCGCTCCTCCTACAACAATGGTACATGGATGACCTGATTGTCTTAAAGCTTCAATGGTTCTTTTCATAGATTGTACAGTGGTTGTCATTAAAGCTGATAATCCAATAAAATGAATATCTTTTTCAATAGCGGTAAAAACCACTTTTTCTACGGGAACATCTTTCCCTAAATCAATAACCTGATATCCATAATTTTCCAGAACAACACGGACAATATTTTTACCGATATCATGAATATCTCCTTCCACAGTTGCCAGTAATATTTTTCCTTTAGATATATTCATTCCTTTTTTTGAAATACGATCTTTGATCACATCAAATCCAGCACAGGCAGCAGTAGCTGCATTCATCAGCTGAGGAAGAAATAAAATATTTTTTTCATAGAGATCTCCTACCTTATCCAAAGCCGGAATCAGCTGATGATTGATCACATCCATTTCATCCATAGTTTCCAGTGCCTTTAAAGTAGCTTTTTTGCATTCTTCTTTTAATCCTTTTAATACGGATGATTCAATATCCATATTAGAAGATAACGGCAACTTTTCATTTTTTACCTGGGCAAATCGTTCAATATAATTCTGACAATTTTTATCCTGGCCACTAATGGCTTTATAAGCATAAATGGAATTCATAATTTCAGAACTGTTGGGATTGATGATCGCAAAATCCATACCACAATACATAGCCTGTGTTAAAAATGAAGAAATAATTTGATTTCTTTGTGGAAGACCAAAAGATATATTGGAGACGCCTAATACACAATGCAGATGCAAATGATTTTTAACCATTTCAATGGCTTTTAACGTTTCAAATGCCTGATCCTGCTGTGCAGAAATGGTTAATGTTAGACAGTCAATTAAAAGATTGTCAGATTCAATACCATATTCCAGTACTTTATTGTATATCTTTTTGGCCATTTCAAATCTTTTCATCGCATTTTCTGGTAAACCGCTTTTATCCAGTGTTAAACCAATCACACTGGCACCATACTTTTTCACAATTGGCAATATTTCATCTAAATTGTCCCCATTGACCGAATTGACAATGGGTTTTCCATTGCAGACACGACATCCAGCTTCTATGGCTTCAGGATTGGAAGAATCAATTTGTATCGGTAAATCGACAACACTTTGAATGGCTTTGATTACATCCACCATCATCGCTGCTTCATCAATTCCTGGATATCCGACATTCACATCTAAAATATCGGCTCCCGCTTCCTGCTGGGCTATGGCCTGTTCCATGATATAATTTAAATCGTGATCCAGTAAAGCCTGTACAAATCGTTTCTTTCCTGTTGGATTGATTCGTTCCCCAATCACACGGACCGTATTGAATTCACACATTCTGGAACTGGAACAGACACCATATTTCTTTTTCCTTGTTTCTTTTTTTAAAATTGTTTTATCTTTAGATAATTCTTTAATAAATTCAGGTGTAGTTCCACAGCATCCACCTAAATATTGAATTCCAGAATCTTTAAAGACCTGCATCTGTGCATTAAAATCCTTTGAAGATAAACTATAAAGATTGGTTGCTGGATCTGGTAGTCCTGCATTTGGTTTGACTATGATTGGTTTATTGGTCCATTGCTGGATTTCCTGAATAAATGGAACGATTTCTTCTGGTCCCAAAGAACAGTTGATACCCAATGCATCTACATCCAATGAATCCAGAACGTTAGCCATACAGGATACTTCTGTTCCTGTAAAGGTTCTACCATTTTTCTCAAAACTCATCGTAACCCAGATAGGCAGATCACAGTTTTCTTTTGCGGCTAAAACGCCTGCTTTAACTTCATACAGATCGCTCATCGTTTCAAATATAATCAGATCCACTTCACATTGGACACCAATCTGTATAATTTCTTTAAAGATATCATAGGCTTCTTCAAAGGATAACGTTCCAAAAGGCTCCATCAGTTCTCCAATAGGACCGATATCCAAAGCCACTTTTGCACGATTTAAACTGGCTTCTTTGGCAATCTTGATGTTACCTCTAATTAATTCTTCGAATGTATAGTTTAAATTTTTACATTTTTTACGATTTAATCCAAATGTATTGGCATATATAATATCACTGCCACTTTCAATATAAGATTCATGAATCTGTTTTAAAAGATCTGGGTTTTCATATCCAAATACTTCTGGTCTTTGACCTAAAGGCAATCCTTTTTTCTGAAGTTCGGTACCTAAAGCTCCATCCAATATTAAACATTTAGTTTCCACAATTCATTCCTCTCTTTCTTAATGAGCAATTAAAAAATAAATTACAATTCTCACATCCTTTTAAACGATGTGTAAAAGGTTTATCAGATATGGCACATACAGCCGTTACCGATTTTTTTGGAATCAGAATCAGATGATCGCTGATATGTAAACCTATTTTACGGGAAGTATCTAATATTTGACATAAAGTACTTTGATAATTCAATGGAAAATCCCCATAGCCTGGTGAAAATCGATCGGATACAAACAGATGATCTTTTTGATAATAGTCTATTAATTGAGATTCAATTAAATCGCATACCTGTTCAATGGCCGCATTACAGCATGCATCGAGAAGTAAGGCTTTGGATACATCTTTAATCTGATTCTGATATACGATTCGATCCACTTTATGTCCTAATGTTACCGCAAAGACAAATAAAAAAGTACTTTGATCCATTAATTCCTGAATGGTTTTTCCTGGAATCTGTAAAGCATCTTTTTTAAGATCAAATAATTTATATGTATATTTTATATCCATATTTTCTAATACAATCTGAATACAAGAGTTGATATCATCCAGTAAATGACTATCCAGTTTCTGATCTTTATAGCCTAAATAATACAATACTTGTTGAATGGGTATATTTATTTTAAATGTCATAGAAATATTATACATAAAAAAATAGATGAATAAATCATCTATTATAAAAATCGATCAAATACTTTGGAACATGGTTCATATAACCATAATATAGATAGAAAACTGCTGATCGCAAGTAAAAGTTCAAATACGATATCAGCTAAAAAATAAGATAGAATCGATACGTTTAAATTCAGGACACTGGCAATCATAAAGGTCCAGCTGTATAAAAAGGAATACAGAACACCTGTAAAAGCCAGTTTTAAAGAATCATCTATCTTTTTAAATATAGTATGAGAACATAACGGAATCAAAGCCCATCCGATCCACATAAAAGGTGTATAGTACAGATTAAAGCTTCCTAAAAACAGATTATCCAGTAATACATGTAAAGTAATAATCAGTAATGTTTCATGACATTTTAATTTCTTAGAATATAAAACAAGAAGAAAAACAGTTAATTGAATATTGGGTAAAAACGTTAATAATTCTTCCTGTACGGTTAAAATAATACTTAAAAATGCCAGTAAAACCAATCTTTTAGTATTCATATTCTGTCATGACAAATGAAATTTTCATGCCATCTTCTAAAACAATATCTTCAATTCCGACCTGACTCATTTCATCATTTACATAAATACAGATAAATTCAGACCAGTCTTCTGGTGTTTCTAAAGATTCAATGTTTAAAATCATTCCATTTTCAATCAGAACGTTATCAAAGTTATTTTGAATCACTTCTGTACATTTTTCATCTTTTTGAAAATCAATGGATTTTTGTTTGATCACTTCTTCATTTACATCTTCTACAATAACATCAATTGTCCCTGCTTTTTTTGATTTGGATAACATATTGGGTACAATTAATACGATAGCCAGAATGGCAACCACAAGGATGCTCCATAATACTTTTTTCTTTTTCATTTCTCTTTTCACTGTACTTTACAATATCTTTTTATCACCAGTAAACTGAATTGTAAATACAGCTTCCTCCTAACTTGATCAGGCAAGTCTTCTGACTTGGTTTCATTTTACTTTTCGCCTTCTCTATTTCTAAATGGCAATTGAATTTCATCCACCTTACAGCTGCTGGGACAGTTCAAGATTTTCACTTGATTCCTTATTAAGATTAACACCTGAATAGAATCATTATAACATTATTATTCAAAATATCCTTTATTTTTTTCTTCCAATGCTTTTATATAGTGGTATGTCATTTCAGAAAATGGAATCTGAATGTGTAATTCACAGGCCATATTGATTAATTCTTTCAAAAACAGATCCACTTCTGTCTCTCTTTTCTGTTCGATATCCTGCAAAGTTGAATATTTATAACCCCATTCTGAATCAGGAAATATCTGAACCTGTTCAGGTATTTGGATTCCTTTCAGTTGTGCAACTTTATAAACTTCAGACCATAACAAAGATGCCAGTTTATATCCATGTTCTGATTTTGTATACAAAGTAGAATTTACCTGTAATACCGCCTGTGGCAGATTGTTTGCGATATTGCACGCATATTTTAACCACATTTGTTCAAGAATGTTATCCACTTCATGAAAATGAATTTGAGTTGTTTTTAAAAATTGGCTAAGAGAATGCAGTTGTTGTCTATTTCCATATAAAGATCCATAATACAGATCGGATATTTTATTGATATCAAAATAAATGCGATTGTCTTTACGATAAGAACCAATTTTCATAAAGGAATGAAGAACGTGTTTTTTTGGTATAAACTGAATTATTTTTTCTTCACTGGTTACTCCATTCAACAAAGAAAGGACAATGGTATCTTCTTTTAATAAGTATGGTAAATAAGAAATTGCTTCCTTTAATCCATCCGCTTTGGTCCCAATTAATATTAAATCCTGTTTTCCAGCACTTTTTTCAGTCTGAACATTTAATGTATAATGTTTATCATTGATCCATAATCCATCTTTTTTCAGTCGTTCTTTTCTTTTTCCATTGGCAATAATGGTAATCCGATTGTTTAAACTTTCAACAAAATAAGAGCCTATGGCTCCACATCCAATTAATGCGACATTTTTAATCATATTCTTCCTTTCAAAAAAGAATGTATTTCTACATTCCCCATTTTGGTATTTGATAATTTTTATGATGATTTTTATAATCAGGATCCCATTTAAAGACCAGATCATAAAAATCTTTTGAATGATTATGATAATATAAATGAGCCAGCTCATGTATAATTACAGAATCAATAAATTCATCAGGGAAACAGATTAAATAAGCATTTAAATGTATCAGACGTTTTTTATAATAGCAGTTTCCCCATTGAGATTTATAGATTTTGATATTTAAATGAACAGAATCTATCGATAAAGATTTTGTGATCAAATTAAATTTGTTTATTAAAATAGGTTGAGCCATTTCATAAATGATTTTATCCAATCCTTTTTGACTGGAAATATATAAATCCTGATGAATTCTTTCATTCTTATCTGATTTATGTAAATGATAGATTTTATTCTGTATTGTTAAGATATCCTTTTCTTTAAGGACCCATTGTGATTGTAAATGATTTAAGATCCATTCTTCATTTTTCTTCACAAAGATATCAATTTCTTTTTTAGAAGCTTTTATGGGAGCACTTACAAGAATCTGATTTCCTTCTATTTTTAAAATCAATCGTTTTACATTCTTTTTTCTAATGATCTTATAGGTCATTCAATAAATCTTTACAGGCTTGTTCCAGATACGAAACAACACTTTCCTGCTGTTCTTTTAAATAAGTATCGTATTGATTGAGATCTCTTATTAAATCGATCATTGGAAGTGTGGCATAACATTTCAGTTGATTCTGTTCAAAGAAATCGTTTAATTCATCCACATTATAGAAATCAATTTTTTCTTTACAGTTTGGACACTGTAAATAAGCCATATTTTCTATGACACCTAGTACTTTTATATTCATCTGCTGGCACATACCTACAGCTTTAGATACGATCATAGAGACCATAGGTTGAGGTGTAGAAACCATAATGACACCTTGTACCGGTAAAGACTGCATAATCGTTAATGGGACATCTCCTGTACCTGGTGGCATATCAATCAATAAAACATCTAATTCTTCCCATAAAACATCGGTATAGAACTGTTTAACGACTCCTGCAATTACAGGACCTCTCCAGATTACAGGATCGGTTTCATTGGGTAAAAGAAAGTTTAAAGACATAACTTTAATTCCTTCTTTTGAACAGACAGGAATGATTTCATTTTCTTTAGTGGCATAGGCCTGTCCATTTTGAATATTCAATAATCTTGGAATACTAGGACCGGTAATATCGGCATCCATAATTCCTACCTTGTATCCTTGTTTTACCAATTGTTTTGCCATTAATACCGTAATTGTAGATTTTCCCACTCCACCTTTTCCAGACATGATGGCAATAATGTGTTTAATTTTATTTTTTGGATTGGAAATCACACCACAACTTGATGAATCTTTGGTGCATTTTCCTTTACTTGGACATCCTTCACAGCTCATTTTATTTCCTCCTCTAATAAATCTGTAAAATAGGTATCATACACATCATTTAATCTTTTATTCTGTACATGTGTATAGATTTGTGTTGTTTGTATATCGCTATGGCCCAATAATTCCTGTACCACTCTTAAATCTGCATTTCCATTTAATAAATGTGTCGCAAAGCTATGTCTTAAACTATGAGCTGATATATCTGGATTTAAATCCAATTCTTTTATTTTTTTCTTGATCAGCTGATGAACATATTGACGATTTACAGGATGGGACAATGAATTGATAAAAAAATAAGGGCTGTTTTTTGTATCCCATTGATTTCGTACAAGAGAAATGTATTGTTTCATCTGTTCGACACAGTTTGAAGCAATAGGAATAATTCTTTCTTTTCCTCCCTTACCATTAATTTTTAAAATTCTTTCATTTAAATGAACATCATTTAATTTTAATTGACAACATTCCGATACACGTAAACCACAACTGTATAATGTTTCTAAAAGCGTTTTCTGAAAAATACCTTTATCACTTGAATCAAAAGAAGACAATAATTTAAGAATCTCTTCAAATTCTAAATAAGATGGCAAATGTTTTTCTTTATGAAAACTTTGATAATACAAAACTGGATTATTGATATTGGGATGATTTAAAGTGGTATATTTATGAAAAGAACGTATGGAAGCTAAAACACGATTGGCACTTGTCATTTTATGACTTTGACAATATTGTTGAAAAAAAGAATCTACTTTTAATAAAGTGATGTCTTCCATATTTATAATATTCAATGATTCCATATAATCTAAATAACCATCTAAATCTCTTTTATAAGCCTCCACTGTACGTTCTGACTTATTTTCAATTACCGTAAGGTTCATCATATAATCATTTAAAGCTTCTTTACAATTCATGTATTTTATTTTATCACTAAATCCATTTTACAGGTAGTATTGTGCATTGACATTTTGAATCTCTGATTACTTCCATACAGAAAGATTTAGCTTGCATAGATTTTTTATCGTAGGCAATCTGCATTGTTTTGATATGAAAATGATATAAACTTAATACTTCCAGAATTTCATTTAAAAATGTACAGCGATGTACAAAATAAAAACGACCATTGTCTTTTAATAATCGATTAACACTTTCTACACATTCTTTAAATGTTAAGTTAATTTCAATTCTTCCTAACTGGCGATTGTCTAAAATCACATTGGGATTTGTCTTTGAAACAGGAAAATAAGGAGGATTGCATAGAATCACATCTACTTTCTCATGTTCAAATAGGCGTATATCTTCATTATAAAATTCACAGGGATGTTTTATAAACTGTTCATTCAGTTTACAGACTTCAAATGCTTCTTTTAGAATTTCAACGCCTATTAATTTCTGTACATTAAACTGATCCATATATAACAGTAAGGCCCCATTATTGGTTCCTATATCCAATATGGTTTCATTGGAATGAAGATGTACAAACTGAGCTAAGAATTTCGTATCGGTATTAAAATGAAAACAGTCTTTTTTCTGATAGAGTTTAAGGTTTTCATCAATAAAATAATCCAGTGATAAATCGTTCATTTCGACTCCTTTATTAATAAATCCGATGCACGAAACAATACATCTTTTTTTAATTCATGATTTAGCTGTTCAATGATCGTTTTTGAATCCTGAATAGGTATTTCAAATAAGCTGATCTGATCTACTATCTGATTGGCATTCTGTAAAGAAGCCATTGTTAAGGCCATATAACGATATCCATTGGATTCAAAGTTTGATTCAATCAGATTTGTCGCAATTTCATAAATAATCTGAGGCTGATTCGTATACTGATTGAGAGATTGACTTCGAACAATGTTATGAAAATTTAAATCTCGTAAAGAAATTGATACAAGCTTTCCTTTCTGATTGTCTTTTTTTAATCGATTCGATAATTCAATGGAAAGCTCTTTTACTTTATCAAATGCTTCTTTTAATGTATAAATATTGGAACTGTATGTTTTGGATACAGAACAGCTTTTTTGTGTATAAGAATAATGAAGCTGACTGCTGCTGTGTCCTCTGGCTTTCTGAATCAGAGCATAGCCACTGTTTTTCATCAACTGTAAAATTTTAGTTTCATTTTCAGCTGATGCAAAATCTCCGATTGTCTGAATACCTATTTTTTTCAGTTCAGGAACGGTTTTTTTACCGATTCCATACATTAAAGAAATATCCAGTGGCCATAATTTTGTTTCAAGTTCGGATATACGCAAAACCGTAATTCCAGCTGGTTTTCGCATATCACTGGCCATCTTTGCCAGAAAACGGTTGGGGGCCACACCAATGGAAACACTCAATCCAGTTTCATTTAAAACACTTTGTTGAATCTGAAAAGCCAGATCCAAAGGTCGTTTATATTGTTTAATGATTTCGGTTACATCCATGTAACATTCATCAATACTGGCTGGTTCAATTTTAAATGTGTATTTCTTTAGACAGGAAAAGAATCTGGCGCTTAATGCCCGATAATAATTAAAATCTCCCTCAATTAAAATTAATTCTGGACAAAGAGATAAGGCCTGATAAACTGGCATTGCACTATGAACTCCTTTTTTTCTGGCTTCATAATTTGCCGTAGATAAAACAGACCTTCGATCTTTAGAACCAATTGCCAATGGTTTTCCTTTATATTCTGGATGTCTTAATTCTTCACAGGAAGCATAGAACGCATTTAAATCAATATGAAAGATCACTCTACCCATGGTGCGCTCTTTTCTTTAATTCTCTGGCACTTTCAATTGCCTGTCTATCTTTGTTTCCAGTGGCCATTACCGCTAATTCTTCTATGCTTTGTTCCTTGTTTAACTCTTCAATAAAAGTGGTTGTATTCTCTTCTTTAGTTTCTTTATAAACACGATAATGCCTGTCTGCCCAGCAGGCAACACTTGCCAGATGAGTAATACACAGTACCTGATAACGTTTTGATAAAGTATGCATCTTATTTCCCATCGCATAGGCTACTTTACCAGAAACTCCTGTATCAATTTCATCAAACAGAATGGTTTCAATAGTACTATCTGCCTGAAAAACAACTTTTAATGCCAGCATAAGTCTTGACAATTCTCCTCCAGATGCACTTTTCTTTAAAAGTGAAAAAGGTTGTCCAGGATTCATGGAAACCATAAACTGAACCTGATCGTACCCATTGGATGAATCACATTTTTTATTTAAATCGATTTTAAATCGTGCATTTTCCAGCATCAGATCTTTACAGTGAGCTTCTACTTTTTCACATAAGGAAGGTATCACGGATAATCTTTGATGATGAAGCTTATCGGCATAAAGATTATAATTCTTTTTTGACTGGCTCATTTTCTTTTCTAATTTTTCAAATACGTCCTGTCTATGTAAAATTAAATCCACTTTTTTCATATAAGAATCATAAAGATTTTTCATGCTTGAGTAACTTCCACCATATTTTCGAAAACATTTTCGGATCTGGTATTCTCTTTCCTGTAATGCATCGATATCAAATTGTTCATTCTGATACTGATCTCTTTGATGTTTTAAATCTTCATTTAATGCATCCAGCTGAAAATATTCACTTTCTACATTCTGATTAAAAATAGAATTTTTTGATAAAATTTTATTTAATTCATATACCTTTTCTATAATGCCATTTTCACAGTCCAGTAAATATATGGCATGATTATAATCATCTATATTCTTTTGAAAAGAATTTGCCTGTTTAATCTGATTCTGCAATGTTTCCAGTTCATTTTCAGCTATATTCATTTCCTGTATTTCATTGATACAGGAAGTAATATAATCCAGTTCATCGTCACTGAATGTTTCATTTTTTGCTTTTTCGTATTCTTTTTTATCCTTATTATAAATACGATACGTCTCTTTTACTTTTTCCTTTAATTCTGTACACTTAGCATACTGATCCAGTAAATTTAACTGAACTTCTTCATCCATCAACTGATAAGTATCCATTTGTGAATGTATATCCATCAGCTGATGCATTAAAGAACGAATATAAGATAAAGTAGTATTCATCCTGTTCAATTTTACAGTTGATTTACCATTTTTATGAATAGTTCTTTGTACAATGATCAAATCTTCAATTTCAAAGCCATCTTCTTCCAGCTGATCGCATATAGATTGACAGGGACGTGAAAAAACAATCTGTAAAATACATTTTTCTTTTCCATTACGTATTATATTAGAAGAAATTCGATCCCCGCATAAATAAGAAATCGCATCAATCAGTAAACTTTTACCAGCACCGGTTTCCCCAGTAATGACACTCAGTCCTGTATTAAAATCAATTAATGCATAATCAAATAGTATATAGTCTTTAACCATTAATTGTTCAATCATGGGATCTCCTTTCTTTAGCATACAGTATAAATTCCTGATTTCCACTACGCCCAGTAATCGGACAAGGAATCACATGTACGACTTTATAATATGTTAATACGTAATTCTGAATCGATTCAACAATTTTCTGCTGTACTTTTTTGTCTTTTAATACCCCCTGTTTATTTAAAAATTGAGGTCCACACTCAAATTGAGGCTTTATTAAAATCGCTATATGGAATGGATCCAATTGTTTAAATAAAGTTTCCAGTATCGTTTTACAGCTGATAAAACTGACATCCATACAGATAAAATCAATGGAATCTGAAAACCAGTCTGATTCAAGATATCGAGCATTTTTCCCTTCCATTTTTATTACTCGATCATCCTTTTCTAACTCTTTAGCAAGCTGTAAATGACCTACATCTAAGGCATAAACTTTTTTAGCGCCTTTTTTTAAACATAAGTCGGTAAATCCTCCTGTACTGGCTCCAACATCCAGTACAATCTGATTTTCAATTGAAAACTGAAAGGTATCAAAAGCAGCTTTCAATTTATAGGCCGCTCTGGATACAAATTCCTCTTCTTTTGATAAAACTTCAATTGTATCTTTTTCATTGACTTCAAAAGAAGGTTTTCGGATGCATTTATGATTTACATATACACGACCTTCTTTGATGGCATCCTGTGCTTTACAACGAGTCATAAAATGCTCTAAACAAGCTTTATCCAATCTCATTTTCACTCTCACTTATTTGTTCAAACAATGTATTGATATCAATTTTTTCTTCAATTCTTAAGGATCGTATCGACCCATGCTGTACAAAATGATCTTCGATTCCCAATATATTTATGGATTGATTTTTATATTCTAAAATGGCACTTGCCAGTGAACCTTTTTTACAATCCGTTTGATAAACATGAATTTTTAAATTCATTTTAAATAATTCATCCAGCATATCTGTGTCCAGCGGTTTAAAGAAACGGGCATTGACAACAATCAAAGAAACGTGATTCACTTTTGCTTTCTGAATCACTTTATCCACTTCAAGACCATAACAGATGACAATACAGCCTGGATTTTCTCCTACTATTGTTTTTGTCCATGTTCCTGGTTGAATGTACTGGTAAGAATCCACTTTTTTATATTTTTCGTATCCTCTTGGATATCGAATGAAATATGGTTTATTTTCCAGAAAGGCACTGTACAACAGATTTTGTGCTTCCTGTGCATCTTTTGGCTGCGATAAAATTAAATTCGGTATACTTCTTAAAAAAGAAATATCAAAAACTCCCTGATGCGTTTCGCCATCATCTCCTACCAATCCAGCCCGATCCACTCCAATGACTACAGGCAAATTCATACGTGCTAAATCATGGTTGATCTGATCATATCCTCTTTGAAGAAAAGAAGAATAAATGCTGATAAATGGTTTTAAACCAGCTTGAGCCATACCACATGCCATAGTTATTGCATGTTCTTCGGCAATTCCACAGTCAAAGAAACGTTTAGGATATTTTCTTTGAAATTCAAGTAATTTGCTTCCCTGAGCCATAGCTGGAGTAATCGCAACAATACGTGAGTCTTTTTTTGCCAGATCGATCAGCGTTCTGGATACAATTTCAGACCAGGAAAGTTCATCTGAAGGAACTTTCATTATTGAGCGTCCGGTTTCAATGTCAAAAGGAGATACACCATGCCATTTTCCGACTTCATCCTTTTCCGCAAATGAATAACCTTTTCCTTTTTTCGTAATGACATGAACCACAATCGGTCCTTCTGCATTTTTAGCCGCATGAAAGGCTTTAATTAAAGCATGTAAGTCATGTCCATCCACGGGTCCTAAATAGTTAATATTAAAATTTTCAAACAATGGTGCATCAATAACTTCTTCTTTAATATGATCTCTTAAATGTGTCATAGATTTTAATAAGTTTGTCCCTAAAGCGGATTCCTTTAAATTCTTTTTCACATCAATTTTCATAGTCTGATAAAAATTACTGGTACGTAAATTGGTAATTTTCTGTTCAATCGCACTATGATTTTTAGATATGGACATATTATTATCATTAAAGATCATAATAATTTTTCTTTGTTGGGTACCTATATCATTCAGCGCTTCCATAGACATACCTGAACCTAGAGCTCCATCTCCAATAATGGGAATCACCTCATAATCGTGACCAAGTAAATCTCTGGCACAGGCAAATCCAAGTGCAGCCGATAAAGAAGTAGAAGAGTGTCCAGCTTCCCAGCAGTCATATTCACTTTCTTTTCGCTTCTGAAAACCTGATAGTCCATCTTTTTTTCTTAAAGTTGAAAAATAAGGAGATCGTCCTGTTAATATTTTATGAGTGTAACACTGATGTCCAACATCAAATATAAATTTATCTTCTGGTGCATTAAAAACATAATGTAAGGCAACTGTTAATTCAACAACTCCTAAATTACTGGATAAATGCCCTCCTGTTTTCGATATATTCTGAATCAGAAACTGACGTATCTCCTCACATAAGAATTTTAATTGATCATAGGATAAATTTTTAATATCCTGTGGAGATTGAATGTCATAGATTCGCATGGATTTCACCCCTGTCTAATATGTGCGATTCAGCAGAAAATCAAAAATTTTTACAATCTCAACTGTATCGCAATGTAAATGCGTTAATGCTTCTCTTAAATAGCCATCGTATTCTTTTACCATATTTTTTGATTTTTCTAACCCCAGTAAAGAAACAATAGTTAATTTCCCATTGTCTTTATCACTGGTTGATTTTCCCAATACATCAGCGGATTGAGTGATATCTAAAATATCATCCTGCATCTGAAATTGAATACCTGAATAATAACCAATTTTTTCAAGATAAGGAATATCCTGTTCCTGATGACTTAATAAAGCAGCACATACCATAGGTAAAGTCAATAATTTAGCGGTCTTATATTCATCAATTTCAATCAGCTGATCTAATGTTGGATTTTTTTCTTTTTCTGCTTTTAAATCTCGATCCTGTCCATAAATCATTCCATCAATGCCTGAATAAGAAGCTAAAGCTTTTATCAGTTTAACTTTTATATCACTTGTTGTATTACTGTCTAATGCCACTTCAAAAGCTTTTGTTAAAAGACCATCTCCTGCTAAAATGGCAGTGGCTTCATCATATGCTTTATGACAGCTTGGCTTTCCTCTTCGCAAATCATCATTATCCATACTAGGAAGATCATCATGAATCAAAGAATAGGTATGAATCATTTCAATGGCACAACAGATTGGAAACCCAATTTCAGGATTTATTCCATAACCTTTTAATAAAGCAAAACACAATTGGGGACGTATGCGTTTTCCTCCATTCATTAAAGAATAGCCCATTGCCTCTTTTGTTGGACTTTTTAAATTTTCTGTCACTCTATTTTGTAGATATTGTTCAAATTCATTCTGCAGAATCATTCTGAGCCTCCACTTTTAATAATTCATCCATTTTCATTTCAAATTCTTTTAATTGTTTGTCACATTGATTGGATAATTTTATCCCTTCTTCAAATAAAGACATCGCTTCTTCTAATTCCAGCTGATTGTTGTTTAATAAGGTAACGATTTCATCCAGTCGATTCATCGCTTCCTGAAATTTCATTTTCTTTGGCATATCTTATTCCTTTTCCTGTTATCTTTGCATCAATGTTTCCATCCTTTAATTGAATCAGAATAGAATCATCGATGTTTACATCGTCTAAACTTCGGATTATTTTACCATTCTTTTGTGTAATGGAATATCCTCTTTCTAATACTTTTAATGGACTATAAGCCTCTAACAAAGATATATTCTTATAAAAATGATTCTGATTTGTATCATAATATTGTTTTAAAGACTCTGTTAAAGGAATCTGTTTAAATTCATTTTTATATTTTTTTATTAAATAATCACTTTGTGTTTTTATAGTATTATATTTAAGATGAATATCATAATGTTTATTTGATATCTGTTCTTTACAGTTTAAAAATGCATACAGATAAGAATCCAGTCTCATTTTTTTATCTATAATATAACTATGGGGATCCATTAAATAAGGCTGATTTTTAAGATATTGAAACTGTGATTTCTTATATTGAATAAGATGATTCATATTTGATATACATTGTTTTTTTAAATGAATACATCTATCTTTTAATTCTTTTAAATCGGCACTTACAAATTGAGCGGCCGCTGTAGGTGTTGCACATCTTTGATCACATACAAGGTCACATAAAGTTATATCACTTTCATGACCGACTCCACTGACAATATAAGTATTTAATCGATATATCGTTTTAACGAGTTCTTCATCATTAAAACAGAATAAATCTTCAAAACTTCCTCCACCACGTACAAGTAAGATAGCATCATGATGATTTACATCCGCTTTTAATAAAGCCTGAATGATGCTTCTGGAAGCCTGATTTCCCTGTACATAAGCAGGATACAATTTCATTTTCATAATGGGAAAACGTAAGCGAATGGTCTTTAATACATCCTGTAAAGCTGCCGAGTCTTTAGCACTGACAATGGCTATATTTTCGATCCATTCCGGTTTTTCCTTTTTATGATCGTCCTTAAAATAACCTTGCTGAGATAATTTCTTTTTTCTTTGTTCAAACTGAAGATACAGATCTCCAATACCATTTGTACGTATCGTTTTTACATTTAACTGTAAGGTACCTCTTTGTTCATATACATTTACATTTCCCTGAATACAGACACTCATTCCTTCTTCTAATTGAAATTCAAGCAGTTTAACATAACTGGAAAACATAATGCAGCTGATTTCACTATATGAATCTTTTAAAGAAAAATAATAATGTCCTGATCGATGTTTTGTTAAATTGGAAATTTCTCCCTGAATCCATATATTGGATAAATTAATGTTTTGATTTAAAACATTTTTTATTTTTAAAATTAAAGAAGAAACAGGAACTACAATTTCCTGATTCATAGTTTATCCAGTACCCCATTGATCAGTTTATAAGAATGATCATCGCAATATTTTTTACATAAAGTTACGGCTTCATTGATCACAATGGCTTTAGGAGCTTCATTTGCCAGAATTTCCTGAAAAGACATTAACAGTATAGCCTGTTCCAGTAAGCTTAACCGGTCAAATGTCCAGTCACTTCTTAATAATTCATTAATTTTTCGTATGTATACTTCTTTATTTTCAATGGTTCCAATTGTTAAACTATATAAAAAACCATCAATTTCATTGCATCCTTTCATATTTTCAAAAACACATTGACGAATATCTTTTGATAATAAAAGATGCTGATAAAGACTTTCCATAGCAATAATTCTTAATTCATGTCGATTCATTCATTTTCTCCTTTTTTATATGGTACTCTTGCACTTGGTACAACTTCACTGGCTGGAGCTGCATAGATTTCCTGATCATCAAAAAATATATTGGCTCCAAAACATTTTAATACTTCTTTTTTATTGGCACCCTGTAAGAAAAAAACTTCATCTACAACAATGCCCCATTTTCTTAATGTTTTGATTACGCGTATCCCTGCATTACGATCTCTAGCTGTCACAATAGCAGTTCTTAGTAAATTTTTTTCTTTACATACTTTCTGTAAAGATGCTAAGCGGAATAAAAATCGTGCCAGAGGCCCTTTTGTGAGTTCTTCATCCTGATTATTAATTTCATTTTCACAAAAGGCCTGCAGTCCTTTTGTTTTGTAGATATGTTCGGATTCATATCCAAACAGTACCGCATCGGCATCAAAGGCAATACGAATCTGACCATCGTTCTGGTATTCTATATCCTGAGCATAAATCAGTCCAGCTGGAATCCCATTCTGTATCGCATGATTGACATCTTCTTCATTACACGATAAAAACAGATCTACATCAAATACTTTTAAATATTTTGAAACATCCTGTCCCGAGGACATAACCATTCTTCCAATATCCAGCTGATAATGATCCAGAGAATTCATAATACGTAAAGATGTTTCTGCTGAATTTCGAGACATCACAATCACTTCTACGTATTTATGATTTAAAGTCTGATTAATGGATAATAGATTCTTTACCAGTGAAAATCCACTTCCTGGTTTTAATATTTCCTGTTCATGTTCAATCTGATATTGACGGTAGGCATCCAGACCTTCTGTTTCAAAGATTTTATTTTCTTCTTCTAAGTTAAATAAAGCTCTTGAAGATATCCCAATCACAAGATAGTCACTAAAAGATACACTCATAACAAGCCCTTTCTAAAAAAAAGGAAATCTTATGATTTCCTAAAAAATAAAGCCTACTACCTCAATCTCAATGGATTCAGGTTTTAATTCTGTCATATAGGAAATACTTTCAAAGATCTTATTCTGTAATTGTGCACAAACATCAGATACATTTGCTTTATGATTGATTTTAATCGAAATTTTCAAATAAAGTGAATTGTTTTCAATTTTTGTGACAATTCCATTTTTAAATGTACGAGAATCGGCTAATTTAACATTTTCATCTTCTTCTATCACATTTTGTGCAATGGAAGAAAAAACGGTTTTATTTAATTGAACTCTCCCTAGTTCATTTTCTGTTTCTAAAACAATATAATCTTGTGCCATACTATCACCTTTCTATTATTTACATTCTATCACACTTAGTTCTTAAAAAAAATGTTTCTTGTATTTTTCAGTAAACACTCATCAAAATTTAATTGGTCTACATATTGAATATCCCTTAATAACTGATTTTTTAATTCATCAATTGAATGAAATTTCATTTCATCTCGTATTCGATCATAAAAGAAAAAACGAATCTTTTGTCCATAAATATCTTCATCAAAATCTAAGATATGTGCTTCAATTGTCAAGTGCTGGTTATTAAAGGTAGGATTGGTTCCAATATTGATCATAGCTTTATAAAACTGGTTTTCCAGTAAAACCATCCCTGCATATACACCTGTTTTGGGAAGTATATACTCTTGGTCAACATTTAGATTGGCTGTAGGTATCTTTAATACATTTGTACCTCTTTTAAAACCATGTTCAATATATCCAGATATAGAATAAATATAATCCAGCAAGACATTAGACTGGTAAAGCTCTCCCTTTAAGATTAAAGGTTCTATACGAGATGTGGATATTTTCAGATTAGAAAAGTTAACACTGTCAATGACAATCACTTTAAAATCGTTCTGTTTTTTTAATGTATCAACATTCCCTGAATTAAATTGTCCATATTTGAAATCAAATCCACAGATTAGAATCTTAATGTTCATTTCTTTTAATAAATGATGAAATGATTCTATGGATAATGAAGCAAATTCTTTTGAAAACTGAAGAATATAGACTTCATCAAATCCATAAGAAGATAATATTTGAATTTTATCAGAAAGTGTACTTAAATGCTTCTGTTTTTCATTTTTAAATATGACCCATGGATCTGGATCAAAAGTAATGCATACTTTCTTTAATTGATTTTTATCTGCCTGTTCTATACAGTTTAATAAAAGCTCTTTATGTCCTTTATGAATGCCATCAAAATATCCTATGCATGCACAAGAAGGTTCAAATGGATATTTTAAATGAAAGGCATCAATTGATACAACATTCATTAGAATAACCCCCTTACACAACTGAATATATCATCTGATTTCCTCTGATAAATCGCAATAGGCTGATTGTTATCGTATAAACAAATTTGATCGGCTTTTGTTTCTATACGAATGGATTTTCCATTGTATATATCCTTTACAGGCTGATATTCTATTTTTTCAATATGAGAAAGAACCATTTCCAATGGATATAACTGAATTGAATCCAAAGATACATCTTCTAAATTCTGCGCCATATCGATTGTAAAACGACCTACCTGTATTCTCTCCAGTGATTTCATACAGCTTAAATTATCAGTTTTTAAACCAAAATCTCGACAGATCGATCTTACATAACATCCAGATGAACAATGTACAATAAAAGAAAGATCTTCTTTTGATATCCTCTTTATTGAATAAATTTCTACATCTGTATAAACATCCAGATCTGTAATCCCTTCTCTTTGATATTCCATCAGTTTTTTTCCATTGATTTTTTTAGCCGAAGTCATTGGTACTTTCTGTCTTTGTTTCCCTGTAAAAGAAGAAAGTACCTTTTCAAAATCAAAATCCAGATTGATTTCTTTTTCACTGATTTTATTTCCATATATATCATCCGTATCGGTATTGTATCCCAGTTGAATGGAACTCTTATAGACTTTATCTGTATCCTGAAGAAACTGTAATGCTTTACAGGCTTTTCCCAATAATATAATTAATACCCCAGAAGCATCGGGATCTAAAGTTCCTGTATGTCCAATTTTTTTTTGTTTTAATTTTTTTCTTAATATATTTACAACATCATGACTGGTCATTCCCATTGGTTTATTTATAACTAAAATTCCATCCATATTTTCACCTTTGTCTATAATAACATAAAAAAAAGCAGATTGAAATCTACTTCATTTCATCACAGAAATAAGTTGCTTCCATATCGGCTGTGCTTAAAGCAAAAGCTAAAGGGAAATGTTCAAATGTATATCCTACATTCTGTTTTGGATCTTCATTTGAAAATCCCATATGATAACGAATCGCAAAAGCTTCCTGTCGTGTTAATTTCATAAAAGGTGTAATCATATAAACACTCTTTTCACCATGACCATATGGCATTTCATCTTCATATTCATAAAATGGAACTTCGATCCATTTCCCATTCACTTTTTTATTTCGAACAGATTTTTTATATACATTAATTTTGCATACATCATGAAGCAAACTTACAATCGCTATGGATTCATCTGAAAAATCCATTCCATATCGTTCTTTGACACGATTCCTGGAACAGTAATCTTTTAAACATTCAAAAACGTGAATACTATGATCGACAAGACCACCTTCATAATTTCCATGAAAACGAGTACTGGCTGGGGCTATAAAAAAGTCAGATTTACTGGAACATAAATAATCCAGAAATTCTTTTGAACCTTCTCTTTTTATATTTTTCTGATAAATATCGATAAATGTCTGTTTGCTCATAACTCCTCGATTCTATATAATTTTCTTTATAAAATAAATAATACTGATCATTAATCCAATCCAGGAAAGAAATTCTGCAATAGTCAGAATACAGAAAATTGGATCGATACACATACACATAATTATTTTTAACATAGAATCACTCCTTATGATTCTATATTATCCTTTATATTGTCATTATATATGACAATATAAAAGTCCAGAGATAGAGATCTTTCCCTGTAATTACAGGTGGGTGACCTGTGAAATATATTAGGATTCCAACTCGTAGTCAGCTTTCAACACAATAAGTCAACATCCGGTCTCCCTTATCTCTTCATGTAGGAAAAATGTAAACCTCTGGACAATTTCATAATATAGAAAGAATGATATTCTTTCAACCATTTTTTTAAAGAAAAAATCAGACAGAAGTCTGATTTTAATCTACAATTTCAATATGCAGTTCTTTTAATTGTTTGTTGTCCACTGGTGTAGGTGCTTTTGACATTGGACATTTCGCATTAGCATTTTTAGGGAATGCGATAACATCACGTATTGAATCAGATTCACTTAAAATCATAGCAACACGATCCAGTCCAAAAGCCAGACCACCATGAGGAGGGGTACCATACTGGAAAGCGTCCACAAAGAATCCAAATTTTGTCTGGATATCTTCATCACTTAATCCCAGTAATTCAAAGATTTTTGTCTGCAGCTTGTTGTCATAAATACGCAAAGATCCCCCACCCAATTCATATCCATTTAATATGATATCATAGGCATTGGAGCGAACGCTTCCCTGATCTGTATCCAGCAAAGGAATATCTTCTTCTTTCGGTTGCGTAAATGGATGATGACAGGCAACCCATCTTTGTTCTTCTTCAGACCAGTCAAACATTGGAAAATCAACGACCCATAAATAAGAAAATTCGTTTTTCTTTTTTAATCCTAATTCACTGGCAATTCCATTACGCAAAGCTCCTAATGCGTTACATGTTTTATTCCATGTATCACTTACAATGAACAATACATCATTTTCTTTTAATTTACATGTATCATATAAAGCCTGAATTTCATCTTCAGATAAGAATTTACTTGCCGATCCTGTTAATGTGTGATTTTGTGCTTTTAAAGTGACTAATCCTTTTGCACCATTTTTCTTAGCCAGATTTGTCCATTTATCAATTTCTTTTCGAGAAATATGAGCAAAATCATTGACTACAATTCCTTTTATATAACCATTGGATTCAATACATTTTTTAAATACCTGGAAAGAAGAATTTTTAAATACATCGGTTAATTCCTGTAATTCCATTCCAAAACGATTGTCTGGTTTATCACTACCAAATCGATTCATCGCTTCTTTATAAGTTAAACGTAAAAATGGTCGTTTCACTTCGATATTTTTAACATCTTTCATTAATTTCACAAGCATTTCTTCTGTAAAATCAATAATTTCATCCTGTGTTAAGAAACTTGTTTCAATGTCTACCTGTGTAAAATCCGTTTGACGATCGGCTCTGAGATCTTCATCTCTAAAACAGCGGGCAAACTGATAATATCTTTCAAAACCAGAAATCATCAGCAGCTGTTTATACAATTGTGGAGACTGTGGCAATGCGTAAAATGATCCTGGATGAACACGTGATGGAACCAAATAATCTCTGGCTCCTTCAGGTGTACTTTTTCCCAGCATTGGTGTTTCAATTTCAATAAATCCATGATTATCCAGATAATCACGCATAGAACGTGTAATCTGATGTCTCATGATTAATTTCTGCTGCATAATAGGACGTCTTAGATCCAGGTAACGATACTGCAGTCTTGTATCTTCTAATGCATCGGTATCATCGGCAATAATAATTGGAGTTGTTTTTGCGGAATTGATAATTTCAAAACTTTCGACTTTAACTTCAATTTCTCCTGTTTTTAAATCTGGATTGCTGGACTGTCTTTTCATAACAGTACCTGATACATTTAATAGATATTCATTACGAACTTCTTTTAAAGATTCTTTCATTGTTTCGTCAAAGACAAGCTGACAGATACCCGAACGATCTCTTAAATCAATAAATACCAGCTGTCCAAAATTACGTTTTTTTGATACCCATCCAATTAAATCTACATGTTCATTCACATTGGATAATCGCAAATCTCCATTGTTGTGTGTACGTTTCATTCTAATCAAACTCCTTATCTAAAAAATCAATGATTTCATTTCTTGAAATGGTTGTTTGAACCTGTGTTTCAATATTTTTAATGGATACTTCTTGTGAATCCATTTCATTAGAACCAATTAATATCGCAAATTTTGCTTTAGAACGAGCGACTGCTTTAAATTGTCCTTTAAATCCTCTTTGAAGATAATCCATATCCGCTCTAAAACCATTGGCACGAAGCTGTGTTAAAATTTCAAATGCATACGTTTGTGCCTGAGAATCTAAACACATCACATAAGCATCCAATCCTGGTTTTTCTTCTAAAACAATTCCTTCTGCTTCTAAAGCCAGAAGAATTCTTTCCATACCTAAAGCCCATCCAATTCCACTCATTCCTTCAGGACCACCAAAATAAGAAATCAGATTGTCATAGCGACCACCTGCCAGAACAGTGGATTGAGCACCCATGCTGGAATTTACCGATACAATTTCAAAAACGGTATGAGAATAGTAATCCAGACCTCTAACTAGTCGATCATCAACTTCATATGGAATATCTAATGTTTCAAGCAATTGACATACAGTATCAAAATACTTTTTACTTTCTTCATTTAAATAATCTTTCATGCTTGGAGCGTGTTTCATATATTCTTTATCATGATCCACTTTACAATCTAAAATACGTAATGGATTCTGCTGATAACGACGTTTACAGTCCGAACATAAATCTTCTAAATATGGTTTAAAATAGTCTTTTAAAGCTTCTCGATATGCATTTCTGGATGCATCGTCTCCTAATGTATTTAAACAGACTTTAATATCTTTTAATCCCAATGATTTTAAAATGGAAAAAGCCAGTACAATGCTTTCAACATCTGTATATGGACTTTTATTTCCTAAACATTCAATTCCAAACTGATTAAATATACGCATTCTACCTTTTTGAGGTCTTTCATGACGGAACATAGGACCCATATAATACAATTTAACTGGCAAATCTGGATTCGCATACATTTTATTTTCAACAAAAGAGCGAACCGTTCCTGCTGTTCCTTCAGGTCGTAATGTTAAAGAAGTACTAGAATTTGGTAAAGTAAATGTATACATTTCTTTATTTACCATATCACTGGAATCGTTTTCTCTTTTAAATACATTAGTATGTTCAAAAATTGGAGTACGAATTTCATCGTAATTGTATAAGTAACAAAATTGTCTTAATCTTTCTTCTAGAGCCTGCCAGGAATACGATTTTTCCTGGAAAACATCAGCTGTTCCTCTTGGTATCTGATATGCCATATTTTTATCCTTTCTTTTAAACAAAAAACGCCCTTATAAATATAAGGACGTGATTGACGCGGTACCACCTTACTTCTCCAGTCAGGAGCTCTCATTGCTTTAACGCAGCTAACGATCGCTTTTTAGTGCGATTCCTCCCAAGTGTCCAAATAAAAGCGGTTTAATAGTTTTCACCATCCACTATCTCTCTAAATAAACAAATCTTTTATTTTCTCTTTTTCAACAGATTTTATTCTTCATCTATATTTTCAACATTATGGTAAACATTCTGAACATCATCTACATCTTCTAATAAAGTCACAAGACGTTTAAATAACGTTAAATCTTCACCAGACAATGTAACTGTTTCATTTGGAACCATTTTGTCTTCCAGTACTTCAAATTTAACCCCATCAATTAAAGATTCAACAGCCGTTTTGGCATCATCCAACTGAGTAGGATCAACCGTTACTGTCATATATCCATCTTCAACTTCAATATCACGAACATCGATATCTGCCATCATCAAAGCATCTAACATAGCTTCTTCATCTTCATACTGAATCACAATGACTCCTAAATGTTCATAACCGAAAGATACAGAACCACCTACACCTAATTTAGCATGTGCTTTATTGAAGCAGGCTCTTAAATTGGCAATGGTACGATTCGCATTATCTGTTAAACAGTCAATAATGATTGTAGAACCACCACCAGAACCAAATCCTTCATATCTGGCACTTGAATAACTTTCATCAGCACTGGATTTAGCTTTATCAATAGCACGTTTGATAACGTCTGCAGGCACATTGTTTGCTTTTGCACGATCAATGGCTTTCTTTAAACTTTGATTCATATCGGGATTTGGATCCCCGTTTTTGGCAGCAACTAAAATCTCTTTAGAGTAACGAGAATAAATTTTTGCCTTCTGATTGGCTGTTTTCTGCATAGCAGCCGCTCTAACTTCAAAATGTCTACCCATAATTTCACCTTCCAAATTTCTAATTAAGTATATAATATGTGTATTTATTTTTCAATCATTGAATAGCGTTCAATAATCTTCTGTACAAGAGGATGCCGAACTACATCTTTAGAACTTAAATGGACGATGGCAATCTCCTCAATTCCTTTTAAAATGTCACAGGCCTGAATCAAACCAGATTCCTGTTTTTTGATCAGATCGATCTGTGTTACATCTCCATTAACGATCAATTGTGAATTTTTACCCATACGTGTTAAAAACATTTTCATTTGAGCCTGTGTTGTATTCTGTGCTTCATCCAGAATCACAATTGCATCGTTTAATGTACGACCTCTCATAAAAGCAAGGGGTGCAATTTCGATGATCTGTTTCTCAATATATTTTTCAACCGTTTCAACCCCCAGCATATCGTATAAGGCATCATACAAAGGTCGCAGATAAGGATCTACTTTTTCTTTCATATCTCCTGGTAAAAATCCTAATGATTCTCCTGCTTCTACAGCAGGTCGAGTCAATACAATTTTACTCACTTCATTGTTTTTTAATTTCGAAACCGCATAACAAACAGATAAATAAGTTTTTCCAGTACCTGCAACTCCTGTTGCGAAAATAATATCTTTTTTCTTAAAAGAAGAACACAGAATAGCTTGTCCAACCGTTTTAGGATAAATCATTTTACCGGATTTTGTTTTACCAATTGATGATAGCTGGTTGATATGAAAAGAATGCAGTTTATTTTCTAAAGATAAATCAGCAAAATAATGCACATCTTGAGGACTTAATGAATGTGAAATCCCAATATAATCAAAACAGACCTTAACCACTTCTTTAACATTTAAAGTGTATTCATTCTGTTCAAATAAAAGACTATGATTTCGAATATTACATTTAATTTTAAATTTTTTAGAAAATACATCTAAATTACAATCATGAAGACCTGTAAAAAGTTGAATTTCTTCATAAGTAAATTCAGATAAATCTATTGATACAAATGCCAATTAAAAATCCTCCTCAAGAAAAAAATCTGCATAAAGCAGATTTATTATTTACCCCTACGTGCCTTGCGCGCAGCTTCAGATTTAAATTTTCTACGCACACCAGGTTTAACGTAATATTCTCTTTTACGGGCCTCAGCAAGGGTACCATTGCGAGAAACTTGACGTTTAAATCTTCTTAAAGCGTCATCTAATTGCTCATTTTCTTTCACAATTACTTTTGCCATGAAACAAACCTCCCTCCCGAGTTAAGCAACAAAATTATATCAAAATTTACAGAAAAAGCAATATTTTTTTAACGATTATTTGAATTTTTCCAAATATGCATTGCATTGGCCTGATCAATCAATTGTTGTCTGAAATCAGGATGAGCCACTGATATAATGGCTTCTGCTTTTTGCCAGGCAGTTAAACCTTTCAAATTGACACAACCATATTCTGTACATAAATAATGAATGTTTGCACGCGTATCTGTTACAATGGAACCATTTGCTAAAGTAGGTATAATTCGACTTTCCAGTTTTCCTGTTTTCTTATTTACAAAAGTCGAACTTAAACAAATGATAGATTTTCCACCATTACTTAAATATGCACCCAATACAAAATCCAATTGTCCACCTGCTCCTGAAATATGTTTGATACCTGCACTTTCAGCACTGACCTGACCAAATAAATCTACATTGACCGCATTGTTGATGGAAATAAAATTATCCAATGCAGCAATGGAACGAATATCATTGGTATAGCTTACTGGAGCTGACATACATTCCGGGTTATTATCCAGATAATCATATAATTTTTGAGTTCCTGCTCCAAACGCATAAACCTGTCTTCCTTTATCTATTGATTTGTTTAAACCAGTAATTTTTCCAGCTTTGGCTATATCCACAAAAGCATCCACATACATTTCTGTGTGAATACCTAAATTTTTCAGATCACTTTGGGCAATCAAAGAACCAACAGCATTAGGCATTCCGCCAATTCCTAACTGTAAACAGGCTCCATTGGGGATTAATTCTACAATTTGTTTTGCCACAGCGATATCCACTTCAGTAGCTGGTCCAGAACCTTTTAATTGTCCAATTGGCGAATTGTTTCCTTCTACAACATGTGTGACATCCTTAATATGAATTCCTTCTTCAAAACCACCTAAACATCTAGGCATGTTTTCATTCACTTCTACAATAATAACTTTTGCTTTTTCACACATAGCTGCCATATGTGAAGCATTAGGTCCAAAATTAAAATATCCATGTGCATCCATCGGTGCTACCTGAAATACAGCCACATCCACTGGATCTTTGCTTTCACGATAATAGCGTGGAAGTTCAGAATAACGGATGGGACTATAAAAACTAAATCCTCTTGCGATGGCTTTTCGTTCAATTCCACCCATATGCCAGCTATTCCAAGTCATATGTTTTTCAGGATGATCAATTTTAAAAATTTCTGGTTCTTTTAATAAAATTCCACCGCGAAATTTCACATCTTCCAATTCTGGTAAACGTTTTGCGATTTCCTGATCACAAACATCAGGTGTTCCTGTGGTCCAGCCGTAGTCAACCCAGTCTCCACTTTTAATAACGGAAACTGCTTCTTTAGCACTGACAAGTTTTTGTTTGTAAATATCTTGAAAACTCATAAAATCCCTCCAATTGTTAAAAAATTATCAAATTGATTATAACACTTTAAAAAAAAAAAGAAAGAACTATAACATTCTTTCCTCTATACATTCTTTTGCAGCTTTATTGTCCCCAATCCAAGGAACTCTACCATTTTCATGATACATAAAAACTTCATCACCTTTTCCTAATAAAAGAATAACATCTCCGGATTTAGCATACTGTACCGCCTGACGAATGGCTTCATATCGATCTGGAATAAAAATATTGGTTTTTGTCTGAATACCTTCTTTGATCTGTCTGGCAATATCTTCACTGCTTTCATCTCTTGGGTCGTCTTCTGTCAATATAATATAATCACAATATTTTTCTGCAATCTCACCAAATACTTTACGTTTGGCTACGTCTCTTTTACCAGCTGAGCCAAATACAGAAATTAAGTTGTTTTCTTTTGCGATATCACGACCAAATTTCATCATTTTTTCCATTCCATCAGGAGTATGAGCAAAATCAACAATTACATGAAAATCCTGTCCGCAATCGATCTGTTCCATACGCCCTTCAATCTGTGGAATAGAGTCACAGGCTGCAATTATCTGATCTAATGGCATTCCTGTTTCATGCAAAGCTGCAATCGCTGCCAGCAAATTGTATACATTGTATAAAGCAACCAGGTTGGTTACTACTTTATATTCATTCTGATTGTATACTAAAGTAAAACGAGATTCATGAGAAGTTAATTTCAGATCTTTTGCGAAATAATCAGCCTTGTTTTTAATTCCATAACTTACCGTTCTGGCTTTTGAAACAGATTTAAGATCCTCATATTTTTCATCATCGATATTTAAAATTGAAACACCATCTTCTTTGACTCTTTCTTTAAATAATAAAGATTTTGCTTCAAAATAATTTTCAAATGTTCCATGAAAATCCAGATGATCGTACGTAAAATTAGTAAAAATCGCAACATCAAAAGAAATCGCATCCACTCTATGTTGAGCTAATCCATGTGAACTGACCTCTAAAGCACACGCTTTCATACCACAGCGAACCATATCAGCTAATTTTGAATGAAGAAAAAGTACATCTGGAGTGGTTAGATCAGGAGCTAAATTTACATTTCCATAACGTATCGCAATTGTACCTATATATCCACATGGCCTGACTGGATTTAAAATCGCCTGAATAATATTTGTAATAGTACTTTTCCCATTTGTACCTGTCACTCCATACATAACCATTTTATCCGTTGGACGACCATAAAAAATACGTGCACATACATTTAAAGCTTCTACAACATTTTCAACCTGTATATAAATCACATTCGCATCCGTATTTTCTAAAATTTTTGAATGTACAATACAGATAGCCCCTTTATCAATGGCCTGATCAATAAAATCATGTCCATCAAATGTCAATCCAGGTAAACAGAAATATACATTTCCTTTTTTTACTTTACGAGAATCAAAACATAACCCTGTAATATTTACAGTTGGAGCATTTTTAAACAATTTACTTAATCGCATATCGATCCTTCTTTCACAATATATATATTGTCCTTAATTTCATTCCAGCGTACTTTTATTCTACCACTTAAATTCTTAGATGAATATATATGTACCATATGATATTGATTTGAATAACCCATATATACATTTTCTTTATGATTTTCAATCAAAACTTCCAGAGTATCAAAACGTTCCATATCTTTTCGTCTTAATTCACTGGAAAGCTTTAATAATTGATTGACTCTATTCTTTTTTGTGATTCCATCAATTTCTCCATCCATTTTACTGGCTTCTGTCCCACTTCGTTTTGAATAAGGGAATACATGCAAAAAAGAAAATCCGATTTCTTTTAAATTCTGATATGTCTGTTGAAATTCTTCTTCACTTTCCTGAACAAAACCAGTTATTACATCAGTGGAAATAGAAATGTCATCAATCATTGTACGTATCGTATTTATTCTTTCTTTAAATTCATCTATCGTATATGGACGATTCATACGTTCTAAAGTTTTATCACAAGCCGCTTGAATCGGTATATGAAGATGATGACAAATACGAGGATTTTTTTTCATCAGCATTAATAATTCATCACTGACTTCTGTTATTTCTATACTGCTGATACGATAATGAATAGATGGATCCGTATGTTCCAGCAATAATTTTAACAGTTTTGCCAGATTGGTATTGCCATCTGCATAACGTCCTGTATGAATCCCCGTTAAAACAATTTCATCGTGATGGCTTAAAGACAATTGTCTGGCAATCTCTATTACATCTTCTTTCTTCAAACATCTTTCATGTCCTCTGGCATATGGAATGGCACAATAAGAACAATATTGATTGCATCCATCCTGAATCTTTAAAAAGGCTCTCTTTTTTGATTCAAACTCTTTAATGGGCATACTTTCAAATTCATTAAATTCTTCTATATCAAGAACACTATGTGGATTATGATTCTGTATATAATCCATAACAATATCAACTAATTTACTTTTATCTTTTGCACCAATTACTAAATCTACATTCAGTTCCTGTCTTTTTTTCTTGTCAATAAACTGTATATAACATCCTATGGCAACCACGATCGCATTGGGATTTTCTTTTCTTGCCAGATGTATTTTCTGTCTGGATTTACTGGCAGCGGTATTGGTGACCGTACATGTGTTGATAATATATATATCACTGATTTCTTTTGCGTTTGCTTTTATAAATCCATTTTTTTCAAACTGTTCTTCATAATACTGAGATTCATAAGAATTGACTTTACATCCCAATGTTAATATCTTATATTTCATTCTTTTTCCTCTTCTAACGCTCTCTGGTAATCTATAGCAGCTAAACAGTATAAACTGGCTGTTTCGGCTCTTAAAATTGATTTTCCCAATGATACACACTGAAAATGATCATCATTCAGGATATCAATTTCTGCTTCATCAAAACCACCTTCAGGTCCAATACATATTGTAATGCTCTTTGGATTGTTTTTTAAAAACTTTGAAATATGCTTTGACTGATTCTCTTTTTCATAAGCTACCAGATTGCATTCACTTTGAAATTCATGCAGATTTTCAATTTTTTGAATATTACACAATTCCACTAAATCATTTCGATTGCATTGTTTGCAGCTGGACAAAAGAATTTGTGACCATCGATTCATCTTTTTTTCTACTTTCTGTGAATCAATATGTACAACACTATATCTGGATTCAAAAGGAACAATTCTTGTGACATTTAATTCACAGGCTTTTTGAAGCATCCATTCGAATTTATCCTGTTTAATAAGACTTACACATAAAGTAATATCTTTTTTTTCATTTAATACTTCAATTTCAGAAAATATTTCCAGATAAGGTTTATTACAGGGATGAGCTAAATAAACACGCTGATTGGCTCCTACAACGCGAACAATTTCTTTTTTCTGAATTCGTAATACATCAAATAAATGATGAGCTTCTTTTTCATTTAAAACAATTCTGGAATTGACATCACAGATCTGATCCACAAACACCTGTTTCATTCTTTATTCCCCTTCTTGTGCCGCTAACTTTAATTTTTTTACTTCAAAAGGCTTTAATTTACGATATTCACCCGGTTTCATTCCTTCTACATTAATAAAAGAAAAAGAACATCGATGTAATTTGCGAACTTCATATCCTAACGCTTTCATCATATTTTTTACCTGATGATTTTTTCCTTCAGAAATTGTTAATTCAAACTGACATCGATCCCTGGTAGGATCCACTTCCAGCATCTTGATACGAGCTGGCTGGTATTTTTCTTCTTTGGTATGAAGACCTTTTTTGATTTTCTTTATATCTTCATCCTTTAAGGTTCCTTGAAGATTTACACGATAGGTTTTTGGTAAATGATAACGTGGATGAGTCATTAAATTACAGAAGTTTCCATCATTCGTTAACAGCAATACACCTGTTGTATCATAATCTAAACGTCCTACACAATAAATACGACTTTCAGTATCAATATAGCTTACAGCTGTTTTTCTCTGTTTTTCATCTTCATTGGTACATATACATCCTCTTGGCTTATTCAGTACATAATATTCTTTTTCCTGATAAGACAGAATCTGTCCATCGATTTCAATGGTATCGTTTCCACTTACTTTTGTTCCCAGCCTCTTACAGACTTCTCCATTGACAAATACTTTTCCATTAAGGATATATTCTTCTGCTTTACGTCTTGAACAAATGCCCGCATTGGCAATAACTTTTTGTAATCTTTCCATTTTTATTGTATCTCCTCAAATAATTCACTGTCTTCAAAATCTTTCTGTTTTAATTCTGGCAATTCTTTTAAAGATTCCAGCTGAAATGTATCTAAGAATTCATCGGTAACCGTATATAGTAATGGTTTTCCAATTACATCTTTACGATCTTTTGCTTCAATTAAATTTCTTAACTGTAATTTTTTTAACATCATTTCACAATTTACCCCGCGAATTTCTTCAATTTCTACACGAGTGATTGGCTGTTTATAAGCAATGATGGCCAGTGTTTCCAAAGCAGCTGGAGATAAGGAAGGAGCTTTCACTTCTTCAAAAATGTTTTTTGCGTAAGGATATACAAATTCTTTTGTGATGAATTTATATCGATTCGCAAATTCAACCAGCTCAAATCCTTTATCTGGATTTCTATATTCTTCTTTTAGTGTTTCTATAAAAGAACCAGCATCCATCTGGATGGCATCAGATAATTGTTCTATACTCAATCCTTCTTCTCCACTCAAAAACAGCAATCCTTCTATAATTGCTTTTGTATTCATATTGCGTCTCCTTTATATACCCAAATGGTTTCCTTTTCATCCACTGTAAAAGTAATAATTCTCTGGTGTATTAAATCCAGTAAAGACAGAAAGGTAACTATTACCATATGTAAATTAGAACAGTCCAGACATAGCTGTTCAAATGAAATTTTATCTGTCTGTTTTTCTATAATCAGTTTTACCTGTTCAACTCTTTGTTCAACCGATAATTCTTTAATCGTTACTTTGGTCTGATAAGGTTTTAAAATAGCCATACGAGAAACAACCCGATTCATTGCTTTTAATAAATCATAAGGTGACTGTTTTTCTAATGAATCCAGAACCGGCTGACTTTGCCAGGAAGATACAATAGAAGCCTGTGGTCGAGTGTAGAGTTTTTGTCTTTTATCAAATTCCTCTTTTAAAAATTCACTTGCTTCTTTATACCTTTGATATTCCAGCAATCGATTTACCAGCTTATCTCTTTGATCTTCTTCATAATCCTGGGTAACTTCCACATCGTTTCTTGGCAAAAGCTTTCGGCTTTTATATTCAACTAAAGAAGCCAGTTCCTCTAAATATTCACTGGCAATTTCTAAATGGATTTCTTCCATTTTTTGAATATAATCGATGTATTGACTGGCTAAAACGTTCATATCTAAATCAAAAAGATCCAATTTATTTTCTTTAATTAAATGAAGCATTAAATCAAGTGGACCTTCAAACTGATCGATTGTTACTTTAAATTCCATATTCTCACCGCATGTATTATATCAAATAAAGTTAAATTGTGGTATTATTTGTTCTAAAGGGGGCTTTATGAATAAAACTTATATATATATCATTATTGCAGTCTTTTTAGCTCTGGTTGTTCAACCGAATATATCTGTTAAATTAAAAGAAACTATTCGTATCCCTGAAAATCAGGGTGAGACATTAATGACGAATGATAATGTTGATTTAAAATCCAGTGAGTCAAAAGCAACCATATGCATCGATCCTGCCTATGGAGGAGTAGATAGTGGCTTTGTATCCCAGGGAAAAACCGATTCAAAAGATATCACTTTGAATCTGGCACTTATAATTGGCGATACGTTGAAACAATCTGGTTACAATGTAGTTTATACACGTATTGACGATTCTATTAATTTTTATAAAAATGAAGAAGAAAATGCGAATTATCGTATTAATATCGCAAAAGACCAGAAAGCGGATTATCTGTTAAGAATTGAACTGAATTCCAACAGCGATCCTCTGGAAAAAGGATATACAATTTTTACTCAGCCAAATGATTCTTTAATTGATTTATCCAATGAAATTGCACAGAATCTCATGCAGATCAATTATTCGGAATTTAAAGGACTGGATAGTGATCATTATGGAAACTTTCCGATTCTGGCAGATTCCGATCTGTCTACAATATTTATTGAGTTTGGCTATGTTTCCAATCCATCCGATTACTCACAAATGAGCGATATCGAATATCAAAAGAAAATAGCTTCGGCAATCGCAAAAGCTTTTCTGAATAAAATCAATTAAACTTTATCAAAACATAAAATAGCCCAGGTCTTTACTGATTCCACTCAAAAACGATTTGTATGCTTCAAATCGTTTTTATTGTATTAGATTCCCTATACTTTTTTTATTGTGAATCCTATAAAAATAGAGTATATTTATAAAAAAAAAGAAAGTGAGAAAAAAGTATGAATTTTGTATTTATTTCCCCTAATTATCCCGACAATTACTGGATGTTCTGTCGTGGATTAAAAAAATATGGAGCGAAAGTATTAGCAATCGTAGATACACCTTATAATTCATTACAGCCTGAATTAAAAGAATATTGTGATGAATGTTATGTTGTTCAAAGTTTCAGCAATTATGATGATATGGTACGTGCATTAGGTTACTATACATTTAAATATGGTAAGATTGACTGGATCGAATCCAACAATGAAGCCTGGTTAACACTGGATGCTCGTTTACGTGATGATTTCAATGTGAAAAGCGGATTCAGTTTTGCACAGATTGATGAATTTCAGTCAAAAGCAGCTATGAAAAAATATTATGAATCCGTTAATATACCTACTGCTCGTTATACATTGGTGGATTCATTAGATACTGCATTGGATTTTGCTCATAAGGTTGGTTATCCTTTAGTATTAAAACCAGATCATGGTGTAGGAGCCAGCTTTACTTATAAACTGTACAATGATGAAGATTTAAAACATTATTACGAAAAAACTCTGCAATACCATATGATTCTTGAAGAATTTGTGGATGGTACTGTATTTACATTGGATGGTATCTGTGATGCCAACAGTAATATCCGTTTCTTAAGCAGTATGGATTATATCGGAAGCTGTATGGAAAGTGTAAATAACCAGTTAAGTATGGCTTCTTATACTACATTGGAAATCAGTGATGAATACTGGCAGCTGGCTAAAAAAACAATTAAAGCATTCCAGTTAAAAAATCGTTTCTTCCATTGTGAATTCTTCCGTTTAAATCAGGATGTAGAAGGATTAGGTAAAAAAGGATTTGTTTTAGGATTGGAAGTAAACTTTAGACCACCAGGAGGAATTTGTCCGGATTTGATGAATTATTCCTGTGATATTGATGTTTATGATTTATGGGCAAAAGTAATTTTAACTCAACAAAGCCCAGAATTTAAAGAAAAGCCTTATTCAGCTGGTTTTGCAGGTAGACGAAACAGCCTTAACTACAAATACAGTGTAGAAGATTTAAAGAAGGAATTTGGTAAAGAAATTATTTATGTAAAGCATTTGCCTAAAGCATTTGCTGCTGCCATGGGTGATGTTCTGGTTGTAGCTCGCTGGAAAACAAAAGAAAGAAGAGAGGAATTCTATCAAAAAGCACTCATGACAATCTAATAGAAAGGATTTTGTGTGTGATAAAAAAATTTAGTATGCATATGTCTGCATTCAATGAAGATCGAATGATACATATGTATATTCCAGATAACTATCAGGACAGTGGAATACAGTATCCTGTACTCTATATGTTTGATGGTCAGAACTTATTTTTAGATGAAGATGCGACTTTCCATCAATCCTGGAATCTTGCCGATGCGATTATAGAAAAGAATTTAGATATTATCGTTGTTGGTCAGGAATGTTCTCACGATGGAAACAATCGTTTAAATGAGTATGGTCCATATCCATTTGCAGACTTTGATGCCAAAGAATGCTTTGATGGTTTTGGAGATATCACAATGGATTTCTTCGTGAATGAATTAAAACCATATATTGATGAACATTTTCCAACCAATCCAGATAGAGATGCAACCTGGATTGGTGGAAGCAGTTGTGGTGGATTAATGGCTTTGTATGCTCATATGGTATATAGTGATATCTATTCAAAATCTTTAGTGATTTCCCCTTTTGTTTCACCTGTTGAAGATTATTTATATTTAGAAGCATTTTACACAGAAATGAAAGATATAAATAAAATATACATGTCATGGGGAGCATTGGAAGATGGAAAACATGAATTTGTTAAAGAAACAAAAATATGCACCAACCTTGTGAATTTATTACAGGAAAAAGGGGTTCAATTTCACTTAAATGTTAAACCATATGGTCATCATTGTGAATTGGATTGGGCTAAAGAATGTTTTGAGTTTTTAGACTTTTTATTTGATGAGTGAAAAACAGCTGACAGACAGCTGTTTTTTTTTATATTAAAAAAGGCGGTATTCCGCCTTATTTAAGATCGACTGCTTTTTGAAGCAGCTGTATCAAAGATTCTACATCTTCCTGTTTAGTACACCAGCTGGTAACAAATCGGATCACGATCATATCGTTTCTTTTGTCCCATATTTCAAAATCTACTTCGCTGGATAAATAATTAAATTGTTCTTTTGTGACAACTGGAAAAATTTGATTTGTATCACTTTTCATATATAAAGGATATTTTAATCGAATCAGTTCATCCTGTATCATTTTAGAACAATCATTAGCGTGTTTTGCACATTTAAAATAATGTTCATTTTCAAATAATCCAATAAACTGAACACCCAATAACCATCCTTTTGCCAACATAGCGCCATTCTGTTTTAAATTAAATCGGAAATGAGATTTTAAATTTGGATTGGTAATAACACAGGCTTCCCCAAATAAAGCACCATTTTTCGTTCCACCAATGTAGAAAACATCACACCATTTTGCGATATCATTAATGGTATAATCACATACACTGGACATTAAAGCCTGTCCTAAACGAGCTCCATCCATCATTAAATAAAGACCCAATTCATCACAAACGTCACGCAATTTCATTAATTCTTCTTTTGTATAAACCGTTCCAAATTCTGTAGCATTTGAAATATAAACAAGTTTAGGATAAACCATATGTTCATAGGATAACATATGTGCATCAAAACACTGTTTTATCATTTCCGGAATTAATTTTCCGTTGTTGTTTTCCAATGTGATTACCTTATGTCCAGTTGCTTCAATAGATCCTGTTTCATGTGTAGAAACATGACCTGTATCACAGGCAATCACCGCTTCATATGGTTTTAGAATATGTTTAATAATTGTTTGATTTGCAATGGTTCCTCCAGCTAAGAAATGAACATCTACATCTAAATCAGGAATTTGATTTTTAATCAATTGTTTTGCTTTATTACAGTAAGGATCCAATCCATACCCTGTAATATTTTCATAATTTATTTCTTTTAATAGAGATAAAATCTCTTCAATACAACCTTGTCCATAATCATTTCTAAAAAATAACATGATTATCCCTCCATTCGCTTTATTTTAACATTAATAGACCAAAAGAAAAAGCCCTTTATTAAAGGACTTAATCAATTCATTATTTATTTTGGAAAGGAACGACTTTTAATTTTTTAGATTTATCTTTTTCTAAAAAGTTTGCCATACCAGCTTTTTGATCTTCTGTTTCAAAACAGTCACCAAATAATTTTTCTTCAATAACGATAGCTTCATCCATATTTACCTGAAGACCATCATTAATTGCTTTTTTACAGTTACGTACAGCAATTGGAGCATTTTTTGCAATCGTTCCAGCTAATTTTTGAGCAGCAGGAATCAATTCTTCCAATGGATAAACTGCATTTACTAAACCAATACGATAAGCTTCATCGGCTTTGATATTACGAGCTGAATAAATCATTTGTTTAGCAATACCAACTGGTACTACACGAGCTAAACGCTGTGTTCCACCAAATCCTGGTGTAATACCTAAACCTGTTTCAGGTTGACCGAATACAGCATTTTCAGAACAGATACGAATATCACAACTCATTGCGATTTCACATCCTCCACCTAAAGCAAAACCATTAACGGCTGCAATAACAGGAATTGGGAATGTTTCCAGTTTACGGAAAACATCATTTCCTTTTTTTCCAAAAGCTTCTCCTTGGGCTTTTGTTAAAGTTGACATTTCTCCAATATCAGCACCAGCAACAAAAGATTTTTCTCCTGCTCCTGTTAAAATCAGACAACGGATTTCATCTAAATTTACAGCATCTAAAGTGGCATCCAATTCTTCTAATACCTGAGAATTCAATGCGTTTAAGGCACGTGGACGATTGATTGTAATTGTACCTACATACCCTTCTGTTTCATATGTAATAAATTCCATAATCAATCTCCATTTTATAGTTCATCAACTGGTGTTTTTGTACGATCGGCATTGTATACATAGAATCCTTTTCCAGATTTAACACCTAAGTTTCCACCACGAACCATTTTACGAATCAATGGACAAGCACGATATTTGCTGTCTCCAGTTTCTTTATATAAAACATCCATAATAGCTAAACAGATATCCAAACCAATATAGTCACCTAATTCTAATGGTCCCATTGGATGATTAGCCCCTAATTTCATAGCTGTATCAATTCCTGCAATATTAGAAACACCTTCCATTTTAATGAAAGCAGCTTCATTGATCATTGGAATTAAAATACGGTTAACAACAAATCCGGCAGCTTCGTTTACCTGTACTGGAGATTTTCCAATTTCTACAGAAATTTCTTTGATGCGTTCTACAACTTCAGCTGGTGTATTCACTCCAGCAATCACTTCGATCAGTTTCATACGATCTGCAGGATTGAAGAAATGCATCCCCACAACTGGACGATTTACACCTTTACCAATTTCAGTAATAGATAATGAAGAAGTGTTGGATGCAAAAATACATCCTTCTTTACAAATCGCATCCAATTCACGGAAAGTATTCTGTTTTACTTCCATATTTTCAAATGCAGCTTCTACAATTAAATCACAGTCTGCACATAAATTTTCTTTTAAACCTGGTTCAATTGAAGCTAAGATTGCATCTACTTTTTCCTGTGTTAATTTTCCTTTTGATACAAGACGAGCATAACCTTTTTCAATTTTAGCTTTTCCATTTTCAGCCCATTCCTGTTTAATATCACATAAAGCAACTGTATATCCTTCTACCTGAGCAAACGCTTTGGCAATTCCTTGCCCCATTGTTCCAGCGCCAATTACACCGACTTTCATTTTAACCCTCCTGTTAAGCAACTTTTGCTTTCTTGATTTCTTCAATTAATTGTGGAACCACTTTAAATAAATCCCCAACGATTCCATAATCTGCTACACCAAAAATAGGTGCAGTTTCATTTTTATTGATTGCGATGATGCATTCTGAATCCTGCATACCAGCTGTATGCTGAATTGCTCCAGAAATACCTAAAGCTACATAGATTTTTGGATGAACTGTTTTTCCAGTCTGTCCAACCTGATGAGCAGCATCTAACCATCCAGCATCTGTAACGGCACGAGAAGCACCAACTACTCCACCACCTAAAACATCTGCTAATTCCTGTGCTAAGGCAATTCCTTTTTCAACATCTTTACCAATTCCACGTCCAACTGAAACGATAATGTCAGCACCGATTAAGTCAACCAGTTTATTAGCTGCCTTTTCAATGCTTAATACTTCTGTTTTAATATCATCCGCACTTAATTCAAAAGCTGGTTCAATGACTTTAACAGCCTGTGCTTTTGCTGAATCAAATGCAGCTTTTTTCATAACACCTGGACGAACTGTAGAGATTTGTGGACGGAAACGAGGACAAATAATTGTAGCCATCAAATGTCCACCAAATGCAGGACGAGTCATCTTCAAGTTACGATCTTCCCAGTCAAATGTAGTATTATCTACATCAATTGTACTGGATTCGCGTAAATATTCTACATATCCTTTTGTATCGATATCTAAGTGAGTGGCATCTGCTGTTAAACCTGTATGTAAACGAGCTGCAATTCTTGGTGCTAAATCACGTCCAATGTTAGTAGCTCCAATTAATAATACTTCTGGTTTAAATTCATTAACCATATCACATAAAACTTTTGCATAAGCATCTGTTGTATAATCTTTTAATAATGGGCTTTCACATACAACAACTTCATCTGCTCCATATCCAGCAATTTCATTTGCCAAACCTTTTACATTGTCTCCTAATAAAAGACCAACAACTTTACATCCTAATTCAGATGCCAGTTTAGTTGCTTCAGAAACAAGTTCAAAATCTGTTGTCTGTAATTCTCCCTGACGTTGTTCACAGAAAACCCAAACATTTTTATATTCGCTAAAATCTGCCATTTTCATTCTCCTTTTTTCTAAATCAAATGTTTTTTAGCCAGAATTGTAGCCAATTGATTTGCAACATCATCTCCAGCTAACATTGTTCCAGCTCCTTTTTGAGGAGGAGTGAAAGATTTAAATACATTTGTAGGGGATCCCTTTAATCCAATTGTGTCTACTTCAATTAGAGGATCGTCCTGTAATGCAGGATAATCTAAAACTTCGATTTCAGAATCAAAACATGAGAAAATTCCAGGAACGCTCATATAACGAGGTTCATTTAATTCTTTGACACAAGTGATCAAACATGGAGTCTGTACTTTAATTTTCATATATCCATCTTCTAATAGACGTTTTACAATTAAAGAATTTCCATCTTTTTCAATTTCTGCAGCATAAGTCACTTGTGGAAGACCTAATTTTTCTGCAATTTGAGGACCTACCTGAGCTGTATCCCCATCAATAGCCTGACGTCCACAGAATACAACATCTTCTGGTCCAACACCAATTTTATTAATACCAGCTGCAATGATCTGAGATGTCGCAAATGTATCGGATCCACCAAATTCACGTCCAGAAATCAAAACGGCACGATCTGCACCACGTGCAATACATTCACGTAACATAGATTCTGCTGTAAAAGGACCCATTGATACAGCAACAACTTCACATCCTGTTGCATCTTTTAATCTTAAAGCGGCTTCTAAAGCGGCTAAATCATCAGGGTTTGTAATGGTTGCCATAGATGCACGATCTAATTGTCCATTTTCTTTAACGGCAACTTTTCCTGAAGTATCAGGTACTTGTTTAACACAAACGATAGCTTTCATTCTTTGCCCCTCCTATTTCAATAAAGCACCAGAGATTACCATCATCTGTACTTCACTTGTTCCTTCATAGATTTCAGTGATTTTCGCATCACGCATCATTCTTTCAATTGGATAGTCACGAGTGTATCCATAACCACCAAACAATTGTAAACAACGACGAGTTACATCACTGGCTGTTCTAGATGCGATTAATTTTGCTTCAGCTGCTTCTACACTATAGCGAACTTTTGCGCCATCCATTGCTTCCTGTTTCTTTAATGCAGCTTTATAAACCAAATATTTGGCAGCATCTACTCTTGCTTTCATTTCAGCCAATTCAAATTGTGTATTCTGGAATGCAGCAATGGAACGACCAAACTGTTTACGTTCTTTTACATAGGCTATAGTTTCATCTAAGGCACCCTCAGCAATACCTAATGCCTGAGCAGCAATTCCAATACGACCACCGTCTAATGTAGCCATTGCCAATTGGAATCCTCTTCCTTTTTTACCTAATAAGTTTTCTTTAGGTACGATACAATCTTCCATGATCAATTCGCATGTTGAAGATCCACGAATACCCATTTTTTCTTCCGGTTTACCAACAGAGAATCCAGGGAAATTTCTTTCTACAATAAATGCAGAAATTTCTTTTGATTTACGACCACGTTTATCTGTAACGGTACCAGTAATAGCAATAATAATAAATACATCTGCATAACCAGCATTTGTGATAAAGATTTTGGATCCATTCAATAACCAGTGATCCCCACAGTCAACCGCTGTTGTCTGCTGTCCTTGTGCATCTGTACCAGCACCTGGTTCTGTTAAACCAAAAGCTCCTAACCATTCACCAGAACATAATTTAGGCAGATATTTAGCCTTTTGTTCAGGTGTTCCATTTTCATAGATTGGAGCAGCACATAAACTTGTATGAGCAGATAAGATAACTCCTGTAGTACCACATACCTTACTCATTTCTTCTACGGCCATTACATAAGAAAGAACATCAGCTCCAGCTCCCCCTACTTCTTTAGGAAAATAGATACCCATCATTCCTAATTTAGCCATTTTTTCAACTGTTTCTTTTGGGAAGTATTCCTCTGCATCTACTTTTTTCGCAAGAGGTTTTACTTCGTTTTGAGCAAACTCCTGATACATCTGCTGTACCAGTTTCTGTTGCTTAGATAAAGTAAAATCCATAAATGAAGTTCTCCTTTCCTGATTTGAATTAAACGACTTCATCAGCTCATGTGAAATCTTTCACGATTTTCACTCATTTATATTCTACTCCTAATTTTGTTAGTGTCAATTCAATTGTGAATTGACAAACAAATAATTTCAAATGATTACTAACTTGTGAAAAAATTATTTTATCATTGATTTTCTATTTTTCGTGTGTTACCCTTAGGTGGTAGATAATACGGAGGGATTATATAACATGACAAAAAAAGTAGTCTTAGCCGGTGCATGTCGTACGGCTATTGGTAAAATGGGTGGAGCATTAAGCAATACACCTGCCCCAGAATTAGGAGCAATTGTAATTAAAGAAGCGTTGAATCGTGCTGGTGTTAAACCTGAACAAGTAGATGAAGTCTTAATGGGATGTGTTATTCAGGCAGCACAAGGTCAGAACGTAGCTCGTCAAGCTTCTATTAAAGCCGGTTTACCTATTGAAGTACCTGCAGTGACATTAAATGTAGTTTGTGGATCTGGTTTAAAATGTGTTAATGAAGCTGCTACAATGATCTTAGCTGGTCAGGCTGATATCGTAGTTGCTGGTGGTATGGAAAACATGTCAATGGCACCATATGCAATGACAAAAGCACGTTTTGGATATCGTATGAACAATGCTACAATCATTGATACAATGGTTAATGATGCATTAACAGATGCTTTCAATAATTATCATATGATGATTACAGCTGAAAATGTTTGTGATAAATATGGAATCACTCGTGAAGAACTGGATCAATTCTCTGCTGATTCACAACAAAAATGCGAAGCTGCTATCAATGCTGGTAAATTTGACGATGAAATCGTTCCAGTTCCAGTAAAAGTTAAAAAACAGATTGTAGAATTCAATAAAGATGAAGGACCTCGTCCTGGTACTACAGTTGAAACATTAGCTAAATTAAAATGCTGCTCAGGAAAAGCTGGCGGATTAATTACTGCTGGTAATGCTTCTGGTATCAATGATGGAGCTGCTGCTATAGTTGTAATGTCTGAAGAAAAAGCAAGAGAATTGGGTGTTAAACCAATGGCAACATGGGTTGCTGGTGCATTAGGTGGAGTTGAACCAGAAATCATGGGTGTTGGACCTGTTGCTGCCTGCAAAAAAGTATTTGCTCGTACAGGATATACAATTGATGATATCGACTTAGTTGAAGCAAACGAAGCTTTCGCTGCTCAATCCATTGCCGTTGCTCGTGATTTAAACTTTGACATGTCAAAAGTTAATGTTAATGGTGGAGCCATTGCATTAGGACATCCAGTTGGAGCAAGCGGTTGTCGTATTCTTGTAACATTGTTACATGAAATGCAGAAACGCGATGCAAAACGTGGTTTAGCTACATTATGTATCGGTGGAGGAATGGGTTGCGCTACTATCGTAGAACGCGATTAATTTCTAAGTTTAAGGATGCAGTTGCATCCTTTTTTTTATTGTAATTTCATAAACCCATTTATACAATAAAGTAAAAATGAGGTGTAGCTTATATTACATGAAAATCAATTTTTATCTTATAATAAACGAGATACTGTGTATGGATGGATTTATGTTCCTGCAAGTAAACCAAAAGGAATTATTCATATTATTCATGGTTTTGGTGAACATTCCCGCAGTTATTTACATATGTGGGGTGACTGGGGTTATTCTGGTATCCATACTATGATGGAGGATGAATATTCCCTTTTGAAGATCACAAAAGAAAAATATCCAGATCTTCCTTATTTCTTATTTGGCCACAGTATGGGATCTTTCATTGCCAGAGATTTTATTTCAAAATGTGGAAATGAATTAAGTGGTCAGGGTGTTTATGAAACATCAAATTTATTAATTGATACAGGTCATAATGTTCAGACAAAATTATATTCTGGATATCGTCATGAAATTCATAATTATAAAGAAATTAAAAATGAAGTTGTTCAAGGTATAATCGAATTTTTTAATTCCTGTCTATAACAAAAAAAGGGGTTATTCCCCTTTTCCATTCATATTTTTTAATATAGATTCAATTTTATTTCCTTTTTCTAAACTAGTATCCTGAATAAATATTAAATCTGGCATTTTACGTATTTTAATTCGTTTAGCTAAAGTTGAACGGATATATCCTTTTGACTTCTGTAAAATACGCATTCCTGCATCGTTTCTTTCCTGTTTTCCTAAAAATGTAACATATACTTTAGCAACACTTAAATCTTTTGTACATTGTACATCTGTAACCGTTACAAATCCTAATTTAGGATCTTTTAAATCAAACTGTAAAATATTTGATATTTCCCGATGCAGGATCATATCTAAACGTTCTTGTTTTACTGACATAATTAAACTTCCTGATCTTCATACATTTCAATGATATCATCAATTTTAATATCATTAAAATTCGCAATCGTCATACCACATTCAAATCCAGTATTGACTTCTTTTACATCATTTTCAAAACGTCTTAAAGAACCCAATTGTCCGGTATAAACAACAATACCATCACGAATTAAACGAATCTTACTGTCACGTTTGGCAATACCATATGTAATCATACATCCAGCTACCGTACCAACTTTTGATACTTTATATGTTTGTCTTACTTCCGCCTGTCCAATTACAACTTCTTCATAAACAGGTGCCAGCAGACCTTTCATAGCAGATTCTAATTCTTCTAAGGCTTTGTAGATAATGTTGTGTAAACGAATTTCAACCCCTTCTTCTTCTGCTTTTTTACGAATTGCAGCATTTGGACGAATGTTAAATCCGTAAATGATCGCATTGGAAGCTGTAGCCAGCATAATATCAGATTCTGTAATCGTTCCAACTGTTGAACGAATAACACTGACACGAACATTTCCCACTTCTAGTTTTTCAATAGAAGCTTTTAAAGCTTCCGCACTTCCCTGTACGTCAGCTTTGATCAGAATATTGATTTCCTGCATTTCTCCCTGATCAATTTTACGTGCTAAATCTTCTAAAGACATTGCACTTGTCTGATTTCTTTCTTTTAATATCTGTTTTTCTAATCGATGAGATGCAATTTCCTGTGCTTTTTTATATGTATCGTAAGCCATGAATACATCTCCAGCTCTAGGAACATCATTCAATCCGATAATTTCAACTGGCATACTTGGTTTAGCCGCCTTAATTTCCATACCACGGTCATTTGTTAATTTACGAATACGTCCATAACATGTACCAACAACGATACTGTCTCCTGCTTTTAATGTACCTCTTTGAACCAGCAAAGTTGCAACCGGACCTCTTCCTTTATCCAGTTTTGCTTCAACAACAGTACCACTTGCCAGTTGATCTGGATTGGCTTTTAATTCCTGCATTTCTGCAACCAGCAATACTGTTTCCAGTAAATCAGAAACTCCTTCTCCCGTTTTTGCTGAAATAGGAACAAAAATCGTTTCTCCACCCCATTCTTCAGGCATTACACCATTTTCAGCCATTTCAGAATTAATACGATCAATATTGGCTCCTGGTTTATCAATTTTATTTACCGCTACTACAATTGGAACTCCAGCTGCTTTGGCATGGTCAATGGCTTCTTTTGTTTGAGGCATAACTCCATCGTCTGCTGCTACAACAATAATAACGATATCAGTAATCTGAGCTCCTCGAGCACGCATAGCGGTAAAAGCTTCATGTCCTGGTGTATCCAGAAAAGTAACTTTTTTCCCTTTAACACTAACCTGATAAGCTCCTATATGCTGGGTAATTCCTCCAAATTCACCACTTGTGACATTGGTTTTACGAATAGTATCCAGCAAAGTCGTTTTACCATGGTCAACATGACCCATAATGGTAATAATTGGTGGACGTGATACCATCTTGGATTCATCTTCATGCATAGATTCAATTTGTTCTTCAATGTTGTCTTCTTCAATCACAATTTCTTTTTCGACTTCAATACCAAATTCTAAACATATAATTTCAATATCTTCATCGGATAAAACGGTGTTTATAGTAGACATATTTCCCATCATAAATAAAAATTTGATGATGTCTGAACTTTTTTTATGCATTAATTCTGCTAATTGTCCAACTGTAAGAGTATCACTGTATGTAATCTTTTTTACTTCTTCGCGTTTTACTGCATTAGATACTCGATTGTTTTTTTGTGGCTTTCCTTTAAACTTCTTTTTGTTGTTTCTGTTTTGTTGCTGAGCCATACAATCACCTATCCTTTCTCTATATTCATAATCATTTCCGCAAATTTCTGATCTGTAATTGCTAAAGACTGAATATTTTTTTGCGTAATCTGATTGAAAAACAATTCATTTAATTCGATGCATTCAATTTTATAGTATGCACATTTATCTTTCAGTTTCTTTTTTCGATTTAAACCACATGCACTTGAATATACGACAAGTTTTGCTTTCTGATTCTGTATAGAAGGAATCAGATCACTTCCTGTACTCGTCTTTCCACAACGAAGTGCAAGCTGACAATAATTTACAATTTTATTCACTGCATAGCTCCATTAACTGTGAATAAATATCATCTGGGATGTCACATTCTAAAGCACGATTCAGTGCATGATTTTTTTGAGCCAGCGTTACAATTTCTTTACTTAATTTTAAATAAGCACCATGGCCATTCTTTTTTCCTGTTATATCGACAACAATTTCGTTTTCAGGTGTTCGAACCACACGAATCAATTCTTTTTTAGGATATCTTTCCTGTGTTACAACACATTTTCTCATTGGAATTTTTCTCATAAATGCTCCTAATCGTAATATTCATCGTATTGCTCATAATCAATATCTTCATCCCATTTGTTTTCTTCATCCTCATCATCATACTCTTCTTCCATTTCAAGAAGTTCTTCTTCTGTATAAATAGGCTGAATCTGTTCAAATTTTGGTTTTTTAATAACGATTTCTTCTTTTTCTTCCTGTTTTTTCTTTGGAGCTGGTTCCACTTCATTTTTATTGGAAGCATCTGCAAATTCTTCAAATTTAGAAACATATTCTTTGTTTCCAATAGAAGCTTTTTCTTTTCTTAATTCTTTTGCAATGCGTGCAGCTTCTTCCATCTCATTCATTTTCTGCTCTTGTTCTAAAGCAAATAAAGTATCTTCATCATGGAAATCTGATTCATCCAATACATCTGGTTCATCATATGTAAAATCAATTTCATCAATGACATCCATAGTATCTTCTTTTGCAACTTTTAATTCATCTATCTTCTGTTGCTGTTTATAAGCTCTTTCTTTTGCTTTCTTTTCTTCATATTCTTTTTGCATCTGAGCAGAAATACTCATATAATCAATACCCGCTTCCTTCATTTCAGATTCCGATTTGATATCAATTTTCTGATTTGTTAATTTAACGGCTAAACGAGCATTTTTCCCTCTTTTACCAATTGCCAAAGATAATTGATTATCTGGTACAACAACGATTAAACCATCTTTCACACGATCATTTGGAACAACCGCAACGGCTTCACTTGGACTTAACGCATTTGAAATTAAATCAGTAACATTGTCTGACCATTCAAAGATATCAATTTTTTCACCATGCAGCTCATTGATAATGGCCTGTACACGAGCTCCTCTAGGACCAATACATGCACCAATTGGATCAATATTTTCATTATGAGAATAAACTGCAATTTTACATCTTTCACCTGGATCACGGGCAATGGCTTTTATTTCAATGGTTCCGTTATAAATTTCTGGTACTTCTTTTTCAAATAAACGTCTGACTAAAACAGAAGTTCCTCTCGATACTAGAACTTGAGCCCCTTTTGTGTCCTTGTTTACTTCTTTAATGATTACCAGAATTTTCTGACCTTCTTTATAAGTCTCATTGGGCATAGCCTGTGAACGTTTCATCATAGCTAAAGTTTTACCAATATTGACAATAATAAATTTTTCTTCAACAGTTTCAATTGTACCCAAAACCATTTCATCGATTTTGTCACAATATTCTTCATATACCAGTTGTTTTTCAGCTTCACGAATTTTTTGTTTCATAACATTCTTAGCCAGAACAACGGCTGCTCGATCAAATCCAGAAAAATCAACTTTTTCTCCAATCATGTCATCAATTTGAGCATTAGGATTTAATTTACGAGCGTCTTCTAAAGAAATTTCCAATTCATCATCATAAACTTCTTCTACAACAATTCTTTCATGATAGATTTCAATTTCTCCATTTACAATTTCCACTCTTACATAAGCATCCTGAATATTGATCTGCTTACGATAAGCTTTCTGCATTGCTTCTTTTAAAGCTTCTTCTACTACTTCTTTCGGTAATTTACGTCCTGTTTCAACACCTGTTAAAGCAGCTGCTAAACTCATTTCTTGCTTCATTTTCTTCTCCTTATATTTTTACTGCTGTCATAATGAATTCTATATTTTCTTTATCAACTACAATTTTTTTATTTCTGGTTTTTTCTTTATAAGAAATAGTGACCGAACTTTCATCCGCTTCCAGTAAATCCCCTGTCACACAATCTAAACCATTTTTAGGATTTTTAAATTTTACATGAACATAACTTCCAATCGCATTCTGGATCTGTTCATCATTCTTTAATTCTTTTTCTGCCCCAGGTGAACAAACTTCCAGCATATATTCATTCTGGTACCAGTCTTTTTCATCTAACATAGTGGAAATTACATCTGAACAAAGTGCACAGGCATCTAAATCCACTGTACCATTTATTTTTTCAATTGATATTCTTAATAAAGGTGGATTCTGATTTGTTAACCATTCAATTTCATATAGACTACAACCATTTTCTGCCAATAAAGGTTCAATCCATTCTTTTAAATGATCCATATTTTTCTCCTTTTCCAAAATTAAGGAGTGGTTTTACCCACTCCTTTTTTTCTATCGATAAAAATTTATCATAATTTACATCATAATTCAAGTATAAAACTATAAATCATTTATTTTCTTCAATTTCTATATTACGATAAATAATTGTTTGAATTAAGTCCGCCGCTAATTTAGGATCATCGTTACAAACAATATATTTATACTGGTTAACCAATTTTAATTCCTTTTCAGCTTTAGCCAGTCTTTGCTGTACAATTTCTTCTGGTTCCGATTTACGTCCACGAATCCGATTTTCCAGTTCTTCCATTGAAGGAGGAATAATAAAAATACTAATCGCATCTGGACATTTTTCCTGTACCTGTTTTGCTCCCTGTACTTCGATTTCCAATAAAACATTTTTACCTTCATCTCGTAATCGATTGACCTCTTTTAAAGGAGTTCCATAATAATTCCCAACAAATTCAGCATATTCCAATAATTCGCCTTTTTGAATGGATTGTATAAATTGTTCTCGAGTTACAAAGAAATAATCTTTTCCATCAATTTCCCCTTCACGAGGCTTACGTGTTGTCATAGAAGTAGAATACGCAAGATTTAAATCTTTATTGGCTTCAAAATATTTACGAACCGTTCCTTTTCCAACACCACTTGGACCACTGATAATAATCAATAAACCACGTTTCATATAACTCTCCTTTTCTTATTATTATACAATTTCAAATAATAATAATCAAAGATTTTTATAAAACAATGATTAATGTTATAATGTCTGCCAGGAGGGTTTAAAATGGCTCTAGATGGATTATTGCTTCATACAATTACAAATCAATTAAAAAATATGGTACCCTGTAAAATAGGTAAAATACAGAATATTAGTGAAGAAGAAATACAGATTCATCTTCATAATCCTGAATATGGAAATCAGAAACTTGTTATAAATGTACATTCGAATACAAATCGTATTTATATTACGGAATCCATAACTACAACTCTAAATAGTCCAAGTAATTTTGTAATGGTTCTTCGTAAGAATATATCACAGGGAACGATAGAATCAATTGAACAGATTGATTACGATCGTATCCTTTGTTTAACTATTACATCATATAATGAATTTCAGGATCTGGTAAAACATAAATTATATATCGAATTGATGGGAAAATATGCAAATATTTTATTAGTAAAAGAAAATCGAATTATAGATGCTTTAAAACGTATTCCAGTATACGAAAATTCAAAACGTCTGATTCACCCTGGTGCAATCTATTCCCTTCCAGATCCTGGAGTAAAACAGGATCCGCTTCATCCTGTTTCAATTGATTTTGAACAGTCGCTTGTTAAACAGGTTTATGGATTTTCACCATTATTATCCAATGAATTTCAATATCGTATTAATCAGCTTCATGAAGATTATGGATCGATTATAAAGGATTTATTACAATCTGATTCTTTATATGTATATGAATCCGACTTTCATTGTATTGAGTGTAAACATCTTCATAAACCCTATAGAAAATTTCCATTAATGAATGGTTTATCTATCTTGTATAAAGAAGATGAAACGAAAATACGCTTAAAAGAACAATGTGGAGATGTATTTAAAGCTGTACAGAAAGAGAAAAATAAAAACATTCGTAAACTTCCTAAATTAAATAAAAGTTTAGAAGAATCTTTTAATTATCAGAAATATCAGGAATATGGAGATTTATTATTCTGTTATATGAATGAAATTGAAAAAGAAAAAGTCGTTATACTTCCTTCTTTTACAGATGGAACAGATGTTAAGATTCCTATCGATATGCGTTATGATTTAAAGGAAAATGCGAACAAATATTATCAGAAATATCATAAGATGAAACGCAGCCAGATTGTTTTAAAGCAGCAAATTGAAAACTGCAAAAAGGAAATTGACTATTTTACACAATTGGAAGAACAGCTGATGCACTGTAGTATAGAAGATGCGATGGAAATTCGAGAAGAACTGACTCAGCAGAAAATTTTAAAACCAAAAAATATTAAAAAGAAGAAAAAGAATAAACCAAATATACTTCATCTTAAATTTGACAATTATGATATTTATGCAGGAAAAAACAATATTCAGAACAACTACATTACACATCGATTGGCACATAAGCAGGATTTATGGTTTCATGTAAAAGATTATCACGGAAGTCATGTTTTATTGAAAAGTGAAGAATATAATGAAGAAAATATTCGTTTATGTGCAAATCTGTCAGCATATTTTTCTAAAGGAAAAGAATCCAGCAGTGTCCCTGTAGACTATTGTACTGTATCTCAATTGAAAAAAGTACCTGGTTCCAAAATTGGTTTTGTGACAATGAAAAGCTATAAAACAATATATATTGATCCAGAACCAGAAAAAATTGAAACTATAATAAAGACCTATCGTGTTCGATAGGTCTATTTAATGAGTGTTATCTGGTCTCTATTTTTATATAAGAAACGGGCTCCTTTATCCGTTACAGATATCGTTTCTTCTAAATAATATACAATAGAATCCACAGTTACATTCAATTCCAGTGCATAACATGTATTATTGGATACTTCTACATCTCCTTTTACTGGAATTTCTTCCTGTTGAGAATATAAACCGATTGTAGGCCCTGGACCATGTCCATACATGTTGCAAGGATGAGAATATAAAACAGCCTGAATATTTTCTTCTATTGCCTGTTTTAAAGATGCTGTAAAAACTTCATTTCCAGTTCTTCCTGGTTTTAGATTTTCTAATACAATATCCTGAAAACGATTTCCCACTTTCATTCCCAGTTTTAGTTTTTCTGGAATGCTTTCTTCATTATCTTTTGCTACATAGGCCAATCTTTGCGTATCCGTGCACATATTCATATAACGAATCCCAAAATCACAATGTAACAGATCCCCTTTTTCAATAACACAATGTTCCATACGAGTGGATGTTCCATTTTCTCTTTGAAGGTCCATAGTCGGTTCAAACCAGTATTCCAATCCATACTGATTAACTTTTTCTTTCATAAACCATACCAGATCATCACATGTTGTAACACCAGGATGAATCGTATTTGTTGTATACATTTCTTCCATAATCGAATGCGCAACTTCCATAATTTCAGGCATCATCTGCATTTCCGTAGGCGTTCTTAATTCCATTAATTTAATTGCTAAAAAATCATCACAAATCATACGATCCAGCCATTTCTCAGATAAATTTTCAAGGAACATCGTATAAATTCCCATAGATAAACCATCATTAAAACTAAAATTCATAGATGTATTGATTGCAATCTTTTCAGGATCATATTTTTTTAATAATCGATTTAAAGCATCCATCTGAGTTTCTTTTCCATGTTTATAATATGGTTCATAATATAATTCTAAACTTTCATCTGGCATACTTAAAGAATAACGATGAATATAATCCTCTTCTTTTACAAATACAAACATAGTAATTCGTCTAGCTGTTGGATAATCTGGTGGCGTTAAAGCTCTGAATAAAGGATCTTCATTGTATTCTTTACATGCGATGATCCACATATCTGCCTGAGAATTAAACATCACTTCAGGTAAAAGAATATCCAATCTTTCTTTTAAACATTTAGACTGAATCTCATATTGTTCTTTTAGAGAACGAATTTTCATAAATACCTCCCTATATAAAAAGCTACCTTAATGGTATCACTAAAGTAGCTTAATTCCTATTCATTTGTTTAATACTTATTCAAAATAAGCACGAGATAAATCGTAATGTCCTTCAGGAGAAGAAACAATTCCTTTTAAGTTGCTCTTCTTTAAGTAAGGTTCAGAGTAACCAATTAATGGTACGATATAAGCCTGATCTTCAACTAAATATCTTTCAGCTTCACCTAATTTTTCCAAACGTTTAGCTGGATCAGCTTCCGCATTGGCAGCATCAATCATACCTTCATAAGTTGCATCGTCTGTTAAGTTACCAGCTGTATCTTTACCATATAACATTTCTAAGTAAGTCATTGGATCGAAGTAGTCAGCTGTCATAGCATGACGGAACATTTCTCCATCACCTTTGTCACGAGCATCAAAGAATGTAGATTTTTCTGTAGAAGTACATTTCAAATTAATGTAGATTTCTTTTAAGTTAGCCTGTAATACTTGGGCAATGTTTTTGTGCATAGCTGTGTCATTGTATTTGTATTCAATTGTTAACATGTTATCTGCACTATAACCTTTGTCTTCCATAATCTTCTTAGCAGCGTCTAAATCGTATTTAGTTTCGTCACCAGTTTCTTCACGGAAGTCACCAGTTGCACCTGGAATACCACTTGGAACATATCCATATAAAGGATAAGCAGCTTCACCGTATCCAGAAGCTTGTGCTACTTCGTCACGGTTAATAGCCCATGAAATCGCATGACGGATATCTGCATCTTTTAATGCTTTTAATCCTTCAGTAGATTCATCATTTTCATTTCCGCAGTTTAATAAAATATAGTAGTTACATACAAATGGATCGATGATATAAACTTGTTCTTTTAATTCATCAGATGCATAAATTGTTTCAGGGTTACAAGAAGTCGCAAAATCCAATTGATCTGATTGGAAAGCAGAAACTTCAGAATCCTGATCAGACATAACTGTGTATTCAATAGAATTTAATTTTATTTCATCTACTAAATAGTAATTTTCATTCTTAGTTAATGTTACACCAGCTGCATAATCAACAGAAGTAGCAGTAAATGCACCATCTACAGGATAATCTGTACCTTTAGCCCAAGAATCATCTAGTGGATTTTCACCAACAACATCTTCACGTACAGGATAGAAAACATTACTTACTAATACAGATGTAAAGTAAGGAACTTTTTCTTTTAATGTGATTTGAATTGTGTGGTCATCTAATGCTACCGCACCAAAATCAGTCATTTTGTTGAACGCATCTGGATCTGTAGAACCATCGATGGCACCTGCGATGTATTTAGTGATAAACATTGAATAGTAAGCATTTGCAGTACCTAATGCAGACGCACGTTTCCAAGCGTAGATGAAATCATCCGCTGTTAAGTCTTCACCATCAGACCATTTTGCATCTTCTGTAAATTTGATTGTATAAGTTAATCCATCTTCACTTACTTCTGGTAAATCTTCAGCTAATACAGGAACTGTATTCCCATTTTTATCCAATTTATACAATCCATCATACATTGAATTTAAGATATTGGCATCGATAGAAGCATCTACTTTTGCAGGGTCTAATGTATTGATATCCCCACCAACACCTACACGTAGAGTATCAGAACCAGAATCTGAACCCCCACAACCAGCTAACATTGTTGCAGCCATCGCAAAACTAACTGCACCAGTTAATACTTTTTTCATTTTCTTTTCTCCTTTTTTACTCGTCAAATAAATGACATGCTACCTGACGATCTCCTACTTTTCTCATAGCAGGTTTTTCAGATGCACATCGATCCATCACTTTAGGACAACGTGTTCTAAATACGCATCCTGAAGGTGGATTAATTGGACTCGGAAGTTCTCCTTCAAGAACGATTCTTTGTCTTTCACGCGCTGTTTTTGGATCTGGAATAGGAACAGATGATAACAACGCTTGTGTATAAGGATGCATAGGTTGACGATAAAGAAGTTCTGCATCCCCAACTTCGACTAAATTTCCTAAATACATTACCCCGATTCGATCTGAAATATGTTTAACCATACTTAAATCGTGAGCAATGAATAGATAAGAAATTCCCATCTCTTTTTGAAGTTCCTCTAATAAGTTAATAACCTGTGCCTGAATGGAAACATCAAGAGCCGAGATTGGTTCGTCGCAAACAATAAATTTAGGATTTAAAGCCAATGTACGGGCAATTCCTATACGTTGTCTTTGTCCTCCAGAGAACTCATGTGGATATCTACGGATATGATCCGGTTTCAATCCAACTATTTCTAATAGCTCACGAACACGAGCTTCTCTTTCTTCTTTTGTACCAATGTTATGAATATCCATTGGTTCACGTATAATTTCTCCTACAGTCATACGTGGATTTAATGAAGCATATGGATCCTGGAAGATCATTTGAACATCCTGTTTAAACTGTTTCAACTGATCACCTTTAATCGTATCAATATCCACCCCATTATAATAAATATGACCATCAGTAATTTTATTGATTTTTACAATTGCACGTCCTGTTGTAGACTTTCCACATCCAGATTCCCCAACAAGACCAAAAGTTTCATTTTCGTAAACGGTTAAATTTAATCCGTCAACGGCTTTTACAAGAGGAGCTTTTTTAATAAAACCTCCACCTCCAAAATATACTTTTAAATCTTTAATTTCTAATATTGGTTTTGGCATAATTATTCTCCCTTCCCTTGTGCAAGTGGATGAGACAACCAGCAGGAACAAGTATGTGTGTTAGAATATTGTTTTTCTTCTGGCATTCTCATTTTGCAGATTTTCATTGCTTTTTCGCAACGATCCGCAAATGGGCAATAATTTTCTATATTTAACAAATCAGGAGGAGATCCAGGGATTGGATGCAGCTCTTTCTTTTCTTTTTCTTCTGGATTTGAAATACAAGACAACAATCCAATTGTATATGGATGTTTTGGATCGTAAAAAATTTCATCAGCTGTTCCACTTTCTACAACCTTACCACCATACATAATATTAATACGATCACAGATACTGGCAACAACACCTAAGTCATGTGTAATCATAATAATACCGGAATCAATTTCATCTTTTAAATGTGCAATCAGATCCAAAACCTGTGCCTGAATGGTAACATCCAGAGCCGTTGTTGGTTCATCGGCAATAATGATTTTAGGATTGCATGCTAAGGCAATCGCAATAATAATACGTTGTCTCATACCACCTGAAAATTCAAATGGATATTGATTTAAACGAGTTTCTGGGGAAGGAATTCCTACTTTTCTCATCAATTCAATAGCACGAGCTTCCGCTTCCTGTTTTGAAACATCATTATGATTTAAAATAGGTTCGATTAATTGCGTACCAATTTTTAATACTGGATTTAAAAATGTCATTGGATCCTGGAAAATCATAGCCATGTCATTTCCACGAATGGAAGACATTAAACTTTCATAATCCTTTGGACTGTAATTTTTAGGAGAAATATCTTTACCATCAATTTTTATGTCTCCTTCTGTAACTTCACCATTACCACTTAACAGACCCATAATGGAAAACATCGTTTGACTCTTACCAGAACCAGATTCACCTACAATACCCAATACTTCACCTTTTTCAACTTTAAAAGAAACATCACGAACCGCTTTTACCGCTCCGTTTTCCGTTTTGAATTCAGTGGATAAATGATTTACTTCTAACATAGCCATAATTCAAAACCTCCTATTTCTTTTTAGGATCTAAGGCATCCCCTAGTCCATCACCAATAAAATTCAATGCTAACATAGTCAAACAAATGGCTAAAATAGGCCACATACATTCAAGAGGACGTGTCGCTACTAAACCTTTAGCATCGTTAGCCAATGTACCCCAGGAAGCCTGAGGAACACTTAATCCAATTCCTAAATATCCCAATGTTGCTTCAGAGAAGATTGCCGCTGGTACCAGCATAGTAAACTGAACAATGATAGGTCCCATTGAATTTATGATTAAATGCTTAAATAAAATTCTCTTTGGACTGGCACCTAATACAAAAGCCGCCAGTGAGAATTCCTGCTCTTTTAAAGTTAATACCTGAGCACGAACCTGTCGGGACATTCCCATCCAGCTAGAAATAGAAATACCCAGCAAAATTGAGAACATACTTGGTTCAAATACAACAACAATTAAAATTACATATAAAGTATCCGGAATGGAATACATACAGTCAACAATACGCATCATGACCATATCCACTTTTCCACCAACATAACCAGAAATACCACCGTAAATAACTCCAACTACCAATGCGATAAGGGCAGCAATTACACCAACGCTCAAAGAAATACGCCCACCACACATTACACGTACCAGAATATCACGACCAAATCGGTCAGTTCCCATTGGATGAGCTAATGTAGGATTCTGACTGGCAACGGCCATATTCTGTGCATCATAAGAATATGGTGAAACCATTGGAATTACGATACAGCAGACAACCATAATGGCCAGAAAACACAGACCCGCTAAGGCCAGCTTATTCTGTTTAAATCTTGACCATGCATCCTGAAAATAAGTTTTACTTTCATAAGCAATTTTTTCTGCATTTTTATCTGAATCATCCAGACGTTCAAATAAATCAGGAGTTATTTCAAAATTTTTATTCTCTTCCATTCTGTTCCCTCCTTACTTCAATTTAATACGCGGATCGATCATTGCCGACAAAATATCGGATAATAAGTTAAATGTAATAATGATAATTCCTAAGAAAATGGTAACACCCATTATGACTGTATAGTCACGGTCTGTAACACAGGTAATGAATGTCTTTCCGATTCCAGGAATAGAGAATGCATTTTCAATAACAAATGAACCTGTTAATAAGAAAGCAAACATAGGCCCACAATATGTAATAACTGGAAGCATTGCATTTTTCAAGGCATGCTTAATTACTACTTTTTTATATGGAGTTCCTTTTGATCGAGCTAAAATTATATAATCCTGTTTCATAACTTCCAAAAGTGAACTTCTTGTCAATCGTGCAATCATCGCAATTGGATATAACGATAAGGAAATGGCTGGTAAAATATAATTGGCAGGTTTTGTTAAACCAACAAATGGAAGCCATTTTAATTCAACTCCAAATACAATAATCAGTAACATGGCAATTAGAAAAGATGGAACACTGACCCCAATAGTCGCTACGATCATACATAAATTATTGATCCATTTTTTCTTAGATAATGCAGCGGCCGCGCCAAGAGATATTCCTCCAAAAACAGATAGTATAAAGGCTACCACTCCTAAACGAGCTGTAACTGGGAAACCATGTTTAATATAATACCAGACAGTATTCCCCTGGTGAACCATACTTTCACCCAAATCTCCATGAGCTAAATCACTCATATAAAGGACATACTGTTCCATAATTGGCTTATCCAGATTATATTTTGCTTTAGCTGCTGCAAGTGCTTCTGGACTTTTATACTTTTCAGCACTGAATGGCGAACCAGGTGTAATTTTCATTAAGAAAAATGTAGCTGTTGCCAAAATAAAAAGAGTTATAAATCCAATAAGCACACGCTTTACAATGTATTTAAACACTTCATTCACATCCTCTCAGTAATAATATACTTTATTATACATAAATCTTGAAAACCTTTCAATAAATGAAATTAATTTTCATTATTATAAAAAAGCACATGAAAACTTTTTATTTTCATGCGCCTTTGCATTTATTATCCTTTTATATTCACTGTAGTACCATCTGGACCAGGTGTACTGGCCAGATAATCGATAATTTCCTGTTTTTTATCAGCCTTGCATGGTTTACATAAAAAAGTTGAAACTTCTTTATCTACCATTGCCTGTGCTAAAGAAGAACATCCTGCATATCCACATCCACCACAATTATAATTTGGTAAAAGTGCAGATACTTTTTCTACTCGAGGATCGGCTTCCACTTTTAAGAATTTATCTGCAATTCCTAAACCGACTCCTAAAAGAGCCCCCAATCCCAACATAACAATTATCGCATAAATCATTGGTCTGTTTCCTTCTTTCTATAATGTGCCGGATTATTCGTACATGAATAATCATGACAACCTTCACAATCTGCTTTTAAATTTTCGCATCCTTCTGGTAAAGGAGTTCTTTTATTCATTAGATATAATACAATATATAGAGAGACCATTACCAGAAAAAATAATATTGCCAGTATCGTTTTCATTAAACAATTCCTGCAAGACCACTAAAAGCCATCGCCATAATGGCAGCAACGATCAAAGCAATTGGATTTCCCAGAAAGGATCGAGGAACTTCACTTGTTTCCAGTCTTTCTCGAATGCTGGAGAAAATATAAAGAACCAGAGCAAATCCCAATGGTGTACCAATTGAATAAACCAGCATCTGGGCAATTCCATATCCATTTGATATATTTGCCAGACAACAATTCAATACAACGCAGTTTGTTGTGATCAAAGGAAGGTATACACCTAATGATTTATATAAAGATGGACTTGTTTTCTTAATAAACATTTCACACAATTGCACTAATGATGCAATCACAAGAATAAAAGTAATCAGTTTCATATATTCGATATGAAGAGGAACTAAAACCAGATAATATAGAGCATACGTAACAATGGAAGCTACCACAATGACAAATACAACAGCAACTCCCATACCCAGTGCAGAGTTTCTTTTCTTAGAAACTCCCATAAATGGGCACATACCTAAAAACTGATTTAAGATTGCATTATTGATCAGTACACTTGTAACCAGTAAAGTACATAATTCACGAATCATACAGCTTTTGCTCCTTTCTTAGCTTCTAAAGCTGCTGCTTTTTTAGCTTCCATTTCCTTTTTCTTTGCTTCTTTTTCCTCTAAAGCAATGTGATCGGCTTCTTTATTTTTCATCAAAGCAACTACAGCCGCTAAAATTGCAAATGTCACAAAGGCACCTACAGAAGAGCCAAACATGCTGATTGTATATTCTTCAGGTATAATACTGAAACTGAATAGTACCTGGGATACATTAAATGGATTTGTAATAGTACATCCTCCTGTTGCCAATAATTCGCGAAGAAATGACATCACAACAACGGCCAGAGTGTATCCTAAACCCATTCCTAATCCATCAATAGCTGAATCCAGTACGTTATTTTTACTGGCAAAGGCTTCTGCACGTCCTAAAATAATACAGTTTACGACAATCAATGGGATAAATACACCTAAACTGTCATTTAATGAAGGTGCAAATGCCTGAATCAGCATTTGAATGATCGTAACAAGTGATGCAATAATCACAATATATACCGGGATACGGATTTCATCTGGTGTGATTTTTCGAATGCAGGAAATGATCACATTTGATAGAATCAAAACCATAATAACAGCCGCTCCCATTCCTATGGCATTATTTACAGTTGTTGTAATAGCCAATGTAGAACAGATTCCTAAGTACAGAGAAAATACAGGATTGTCTTTAATTAAACCTGCTTTAAAATTCTTCCAGCGATTCATAAAAACACCTCCTATTTCATATCCTTTAATACTTGGTCAGCTTCATGTATACCTTCTATAACAGGTGTACTGGAAACCGTTGCACCACTGATCGTATCTAATTCACCAGAAGCTGATTTTCCTTCCAGTGATTCTTTAAATGGTTCATCCATGACCTGAGATCCTAAACCTTTTGTATCTCCATTTGACAATGCCTGGTATTTATCAATCACTTCTGTTTGTGAATCTATAGAAACCAAATAAGTCGTTCCATCTTTATATCCAGATACTTTCATATTAAAAATATAAAAATCATTATATTTATATACTTTCTGTATTGTTTTAGAACTTACACCTTCCACCAGTTCAAAATCATCTTCATTTGCTTCCGGATACATTTCAAGCAAAGTGGCTTTTTCAATTGCTAAATTATTTTCTTCAATGATTGGAGATGTGATTCCATTTACGTAAGATAAAGCACCTCCAGCAATGGCAGAAACGATTGCTAAAAACAAACCTAATTGAAGTGCCTTTTTCATAAGCATTCCTCCTGTATAATTAGATTTTTAGCAGCTGGCTTTTCAGAAACCGGTTCAATGGAAGTCGCTGCAAAAACAGATATAGCTAAACCAATTAAAGCAAAACAGATAAAACCTTTTATTGCTTTTTTCTTTACTTCCAACTGTTTTCCATCCAGTACAGATTCAATCAGAGGAGTAAACATATTCATTAATAAAATTGAATATAAACATCCTTCTGGCAAATTGGCTTTTACACGAATCAGAACAGTCAGAATGGCAGCACCCATCGCAAATAAAGTACGACCAGAAGCACTTGTAGGAGATGTAACTGGATCAGTAAGCATAAATACAGCTCCAAATACCACTCCTCCTGTTAATAGGTGCAGCAGTGGATACCAGATTACAGATGGAATTCCATGATAAGAATCCAATCCCGCAAATAAAGCTATGCATGCACTCATTACAATAATTGTACCTAAATAGACAACCGGAATACGCCAGTCAATGACATCTCTTATAATCAGAAAAATTCCAACTATCAGAATTAAAATAGTAAATGTTTCCCCTAATGCCCCTGGATACAAACCAAGTGCCAGTCCGGTAAAACCACCAAATTCACTCAAGAAAGCATCCAGTGCAACAGCCGTTGATGGAAGCCAGTGATAAGAACTTGCTAATAAAGCAGTTGGTGTTGCACTGGTTACAAGATTGGTAGTCATTCCTGCAAAAGCCGCAAATATAGTGGCTCTACCTACAGCTGCTGGATTAAAAATATTCTGACCAAAACCTCCAAAAAGAAGTTTTCCGAAAACGATACAGAATGCTGTTGCGATGATCAAAGCGTAGATACGAGTGGATACAGGAACCATTAATGTTAAAATAATAGCTGTTACCCATCCAAAAGAATTCAATAAATATGATTTAATCTCTTTCTTCATAACTTTAGCAAAAACAGCTTCACAAACAAAAACTGTTGCTAAGGAAGAAAGCAATAACAGTATGCATTGCAATGCATAACGATAGGACCAAACCATTCCATAATAAAGAACTGAAGCAGCAAACACAATCAGTAAACCAATCGTTAGATCTCTCATGATTTTTTGTGTAGTCTGTTTTCCTTTCAGGTTTGGGCTTACATGAAAATTAAACTTCATTGAAAAAACCTCCTACTTCTTCTTCATCATCAAAACACGTTTGGCTTTACGAACATTTTCAGTAACATCAATATGAGAAGGACAGTTATAAGAACACAATCCGCATTCAATACAACTTAAAGCACCGCGTTTTTCCATTTCATTTGTATTATTGGCTTTTACAGCCTGTGCAATACGAACAGGCTGTAAGCCGGCTGGACAATTATCACTGCATTTTCCACAACGTAAACAGGCAATGGCATCATCCTGCACGTGAGGAAGAATTGTAATGGCATTGGTTGCACGATCCACAACCCACATGTCATTTACAACCGTTTTTCCCATCATAGGACCTCCTGCAATCAGTCGTACACTTTCACTTGTGTATCCATGACAGGCTTCTACAATTTCTTTAACTGGCATTCCAACCGGAACATATACATTCTGTGGTTTTTTTATACCTTCTCCCGATACAGTAACCATTTTTGAAACAATCGCCTGTCCCTTTTCAAAAGCATTGGCCATTGCGATAGCCGTAGTTGCATTAGAGACTATGGCTCCTGCCTGAGCTGGTAAACGATCGTATTCTTTATGCAGAACTTCACGTACCAGAACACGTTCCCATCCCATAGGATATACATCAGGAACTGCTTTAACTTCAATACCATCACCTGAAACAACTGCATTTTTCACAACCTGAATCAGATCTGGATGACTTTCTTTAATGCAGATATAAACGGTATTGCACATAGCCATCTTTTTCATAATTAAAGCACCAGTTATCAGATCTTTTGTATGATCCATAACCATTTTATAATCAGCTGTTATATAAGGTTCACATTCTACTGCATTAATTATGACAGCTTCAATACCATCTGGTTTTGAATATTTTATATAAGCAGGAAATCCTGCTCCACCAAGTCCTACAATACCGGCATTCTTTACAAAATCAACACACTGTTCTCGAGTTGCTTTCTGATAATCCAAAGGTTCAAACGATGGAATACTTTCCTGTAGCCCATCACATTCAATCACCATGTGCATCTGTGGTTTTAATGAATTATGCATTCTTTTCTGACAGCCTTTATAAATACCAGATGCGCTGGAATAAATTGGAATGTAAAAACCACTTGTTGTCTCTGCAAGTTTTGTTCCAACTTTTACATTTTCCCCTTCCTTTACAAGAATATTAAAATTCGTATTATTTCCTGCAATTAAAGGAAGATAGACTTCTTTACCCGGCTTTAAAATTAAAACAGGTTTATCATCTGTCAATTCTTTTTTTCCCGGAATATGATGTCTCATGGGTCCTAAAAATAGTGACATACTTTATCCCTCCAATATGCTTTATTTTAGTCCCATTTATCCCTTGTTTCAAGTACACATATTAGACAAATCAGAGAAAACTCACTATAATCAAGGTATGAAAAAAACAATTCGATCCTGGTTTATGATTGTTTGCTGTTTCCTGATTTTTATAATTTCTCTATTATTTTATTTATCCAATCCGAAATCAAAAACAGAAAAACAAAGCATCACATTAACTAATCTCGGTTTTGATACGGCCATTACTTTTACTGCTACATGTACAAAAAAAGAATTTGATCAGTATGTATCCCTTTTAAGTAAAAAATATACATATTACAATCAGTTATTTGATCCATATCATGAATATGAACTTTCAAATGTCTATACGATCAATCATCAGGGATACCATCATCCTGTAGAAGTAGATGAAGAATTAATCGATTGTATTCAAATCGCAAAAGAAGTTTATGATATCCAGTCTAAATTTGATATTACAAGTGGTAAACTTTTATCTTTATGGCATACATATCGTATAGAAGGCATTGAAAAAAATGAAATGGGTTTAGATGGTTTACTTCCCAGCGAATATGAAATACAGCAAGATATAAATTGTAGAGGTTTTGATAAAATCCGAATAGAAGGAAATACGATTGAGCTGCTGGATGAAAATATTCAGCTTGACTTAGGTGGAATCGCAAAAGGTTATGCTTCCCAAAAAGTAAAAGAAGCTCTAAACAAAGCTGGATGCGACAATGGATTTATTAATGCAGGCGGAAATGTCGTTCTTCTATCCAGTAAAGAACAAGGATGGAAAATCGGCATTCAAAATCCCGACGAATCTTCCTCATTGCTTGAAATTGATACAAAAGAAGATGTAAGCATTGTCACCAGTGGCGATTATCAGCGTTATTATACTGTAAATGGTACAGAATATTCCCATATCATCGATCCTGATACAGGATATCCTGCTACATACAATCGCAGTGTAACGGTAATCACAAAAGATTCCAGCTATGCGGATGCATTAAGCACCCTTTTATTTCTTCTTCCCATTGACCAGGGTTTACAGATTGTAAACAATTTATCTTTTGATGTAGAAGTCATCTGGATATACGAAAATGGAAGTCAGACTCCAGACTATCAGTATAAAAAACTGAAAATATATTGTACAGATCCAGAAAATGTGTCCTTGATCCAGACTCAATGAATTCCTATCTGGCAATTGATTTAAAGTCTTTCTATGCATCTGTTGAATGCATTGAAAGAGGTTTAGATCCGCTTACAACTCATTTAGTTGTTGCGGATGAATCCAGAACCAGAACAACAATCTGTCTGGCTGTATCTCCTTCTTTAAAACAATTTGGGCTTCCAGGTCGATGTCGTCTATTTGAAGTGGAACAGAAATGTGAAGAAATAAAAAGAAAAACAGGACACAAACCACATTACATTATCGCCACTCCAAGAATGGCTTTATATATTGAATATTCAAGTCGAATTTATAAAATTTATACAAAATATATTTCTCCAGAGGACATCCATGTTTATAGCATAGATGAAGTATTTATTGATATAAAACCCTATCTGTCTTTATATAAAATGGATGCTTTTTCATTGTGTCGTATGATTTTAAGAGATATCCTGGAAACAACCGGAATTACGGCTACAGCTGGAATCGGAACAAATCTTTATCTGGCAAAAGTGAGTATGGACATTGTTGCAAAACATACAAAACCCGATTCATATGGATCACGTATTGCTTTTTTAGATGAAATTTCTTATCGAAAACAGCTATGGAATCATAAACCTTTAACAGATTTCTGGCGTATTGGAAAAGGAATTGCCTCACGTTTAGAAAATCATCATCTCTATACGATGAAAGATATCGCGATTGAATCCATTGAAAACGAAAACTGGTTTTATAAAGAATTTGGAGTGGATGCAGAAATATTGATTGATCATGCATGGGGTTATGAACCATGCACGATTCAAAATATTAAACACTATAAACCATCTTTGAAAAGTTTATCGTATGGGCAAGTATTACCAAAAGCGTATTCAAAAAAAGAAGGTACTGTAATTATAAAAGAAATGATTGAACAGATGATTATGGACCTGCACAAACAGAATTTAAAAACCATTTCACTTTCTTTTTATATAGGATATGAAATTGTTTCTAATTATAAAGGGGAATCTATAAAAGACTCTTATGGAAGAACACTGCCGAAAGGTGTTTCTAAATCTATTACTTTATCTACCTATACATCTTCAAAAAAGATCATTCTAAACACTATCCTCTCTTTATATGAGAAGCTTGTGGATCCTTCTTTATCCATAAGAAGAATTTCTTTAAGCGCAAATCTTCTTAAACCAAAAGAAGATGCAGTGGAACAACTTTCATTATTTGATTCTATAGATGAAAAAAATAAAGAAGAAAAATTGAATCAGACTTTAATTGAAATTCAGAATCGTTATGGAAAAAATTCCGTTATAAAAGGAACCGATTTAGAACAGGAAGCCACAACTTTAGAAAGAAATAGACAGATTGGAGGCCATAAAGCATGAAAGAAGAAGATTTATATACTTTTCCTTATCCTTTTTCAAAACCCAAAATGGATTTGAATACTCGTGCAAAAATCTTTTTACCGTTTAATGCATTAAAAGGATTCGAAGAAAAAATCAATGAAATCAATCAGGTAGATACCACAAAGGTACAATTAGATGACAATATGAAAGAAGAGATTCAATCTATTTTAACTTATTATTCAGGCATTCTTTCTTCTAAGCCTTATATCCATATTACTTATTTGGAAAATGAATGTTACAGAATGGATACCGGTTTATTGATGGATATACAGCCCGGATATATATTATTTAAAAACAAAATCATTTATATAAAAGATATCTATGAAATAAATTGACCTTTTAAAGCATAGCTTTAAAAGGTCAATTTTTTTTATTTATTTAATACATCATAACAACGATTACATAAACCATCTTCATGACTTGTTTTTGTGATATTCCAGCATCTAGGACAAACACTTCCCTGTGCTTTTTCTACCTGTACCTGACATACTTCATAGGATGGTAATGTATCCTGAACAAATTCAACCTGTGAAACAGTAAACCATTGTGGAACATTATCCAGCATTTCATCTATAACGGCTTTCTGCTGTTCACTAACATGAAGAAGTACTTTTGCTTCCAATGGTTTTCCAATTAATTTATCTGCACGTTTTTCTTCTAATGCTTTGAATACATCTTTACGAATTTCAAATAAAACTTTCATTTTATCTTTAATATCTTTACCGTTAAAATTCAATTGCAGATCATCGAAAGATTCAAGATGAATTGATTCAGAATTAAAATGCATAAAATCATTAATTTCTTCACATGTATGACATAAAATTGGTGACCATAATTTCGCAAGAACATCAACTGCTGTATATAATACAGTCTGAACTTCTCTACGTGATAAAGAATCAACATTTTCAATATATAAAATGTCCTTAGTATAATCCAGATAGTAAGCTGATAAATCGTTTGTCATTAAATTTGATAAGTAACTTACTACATCAGAGAAACGATATTCTTTATATGCTTTGATCACAAAATCACTAGCATCTTTTAATAGTACCAGAATGTATTGATTTAAAGCATTTAACTGATCAAATGGAATACAATCTTTCTTACTAAATTCATTATTATCCAGGTTTGCCATTAAGAAACGGAATGTATTACGAACTTTACGATAATTATCACTGACTTGTTTCAAAATGTTCTGTCCCATGGAAACATCTGCCTGATAATCCACAGAACATGCCCATAAACGCAATATATCTGCACCATATTTTTTAGTAATTTCTCCAGGAGCCACTGCATTCCATAAAGATTTAGACATTTTCTGTCCTTTTTCATCCATAACAAATCCATGACTTAATACAGCTTTGTAAGGAGCTTTTCCATGTACAGCTGTTCCTACAATCAGACTGGAGTTAAACCATCCACGATACTGATCCGAACCTTCAAAATAAAGATCCACTGGATAATCTAAACCACGTTCTTTAATACATCCTGTATGAGAAGAACCGGAATCAAACCATACATCCATTGTATCCATTTCTTTTCTAAAGATTCCATTTGGTGAATGAGAAGAAGTATAACCTTCAGGTAATAAATCTTTTGCTTCTCTTTCAAACCAGACATTAGAACCATATTCTGCGAACAGTTTTGAAACATGTTCAAAAATTGCCTCATCAATTAATGGAGTATCATCTTCTCCATAAATGATTGGAATTGGTACACCCCAGGCACGCTGACGAGAAATACACCAGTCTCCACGATCGGCAATCATGTTATGCATTCTCTGTTCGCCCCAGGAAGGTGTCCATTCTACACTATGAATCTGTTCCAGTAATTCATCACGAATTTTATCAATTGAAGCAAACCATTGAGTTGTTGCACGATAGATTACAGGTTTCTTTGTACGCCAGTCATGTGGATAAGAGTGTGTAATAAACTGAAGTTTCAGTAAGCATCCCAGTTCATCCAATCTCATAGTAACTGTTTTATTGGCATCTTCAACATACTGACCTTCCAGCCATTCTCCACAGTCTTTTGTCATACATCCTTTTTCATCAACATTGACATAAACAGGAAGATTGTATTTCATTCCAATCAGGAAGTCATCCATACCAAATCCAGGAGCAGTATGAACGCAACCCGTACCAGCATCTGCTGTTACGTGTTCTCCACACATAACAAGCGATTCTCTATCTTCATATAAAGGATGAACACAAGTAATATATTCAAATTCTTTACCTTTAAATGTTTTAATGACTTCTCTTTGTTCCAGTTTAAACTCATCACATAACGAATCAACCAGTTCATTTAATAAAACTAAGTTCCCTTTTTCTGTTTTTACTAAAGCATATTCAAAATCTGGATGTACGGAAATACCTAAGTTAGCTGGAATTGTCCAAGGTGTTGTTGTCCAGATTACGAATGAATCATCGCTGGTTAAAACCCCTTTTCCATCTTTAACCTGAAATTTGACAAAAATTGTTGGGCTCTTTACATCTTTATATTCAACTTCTGCTTCCGCTAATGCAGATTCTGAACTTGGTGACCAGATAACAGGTTTTAATCCCTTATAGATCAAACCTTTTGTAGCCATTTTTCCAAATACATCAATCTGTAACGCTTCAAATTCTTTTTGAAGTGTTATATAAGGATGATCGTAGTCTCCAATAGATCCTAAAGAAAGGAATCCGGCTTTTTGTTTTTCAACCTGTTCTAAAGCATAATCCTGACAGATTTTTCTGAATTCAGCCAAAGGCATTTTCTTACGATCGTATCCTAATTTAGTTACAGCTGTTTCAATTGGCAACCCATGTGTATCCCATCCAGGAATATAAACGATTTTCTCTCCCATCATATAATGAGAACGATTGATTACATCTTTTAAAACTTTATTTAATGCATGACCTAAATGAATATCTCCATTGGCATATGGAGGACCATCATGTAAAATAAACGGTTTTGCCGTTTCTCTTTGTGAAAGCATTTTTTCATATAAATGCATATCTTTCCATCTTTTCTGAATACCAGGCTCTTTTTTTGGTAAATTTCCACGCATTTCAAAACCTGTTTTAGGCATATGTAATGTTTCTTTATAATCCATATTTATCTCCTTCCATACATAAAAAAAAGGCATCCATCTAAGGACGCCTGTGCGCGATACCACCTTAGTTCCTTTTATATAAAATATAAAAGACCCTCAATTTGATAACGGAATTCTCCGGATTTTCTTACTCTATTTCAGAAAATCAGCTCAAAGTGATATTTTATTCTACATCATTCTGCTTTGCACCATCCAGCATATCTCTAATATGAGAGGTAAAATAAAACCTTTCTTTTTCTTAGCTAAATAAACTGATCAAACTTTAATATCATTCGATCTTTTTTTGTTTTTGATACAATACCTTTATATATAAATTTTCCAATTCTATGAATCGAAACAATATCATTTAAGCACAATTGACGATTTTGTTCAAGCTCGATATCATTCAATTTTACACTTTTTCTTTGAATTTTATTCATAGCTTCTTTTCTGGAACAATGAGCTAATTGAGCCACAATGGCATCCAGTCTTAATGAAGCACAATTTATATGAATTTCTTTAAACATCTGTACATGTAATTCACAGGAATCAATTCTATTTAAAGAAACTGGAACTTTTTTTATAAAAGTACAGTAATTTATAATATATTCGCTGATTTTTGTTTTACAGAATATATAAACATATCCCTGATCAATGACCAGGTCCCCAATCTGATTCCTTTCAATACCCAGACTCATTAAAGAACCTAAAATATCTCTATGATTGATATCTTTAAAACGAGAATCTATTTTTGATGATAAGCAGCAGACCTCATAATCCGTATCACAGTCATCTATTTGAATGCAGCATACTTTTCGAATGGCATTTTCAAATCCTCCGTAAAACGAATAATGAAGAATATCTGGACAAATCTGTCTGATAATTTCCTGCTGTGATAAACTTAAAAAAGAGGTCACAATTGATTTTTTCCTCAAATGCACCAGATTAAATTGATCCTGCATAGAAGCAATAAACAATTCATGACCTTTATAATTACGATTCAGATTATTCGGCATCGTCAAAATCGTCTGGACTGCCTAAATTAATTGAACCCTGTACTCCAATTTGTGCTGGAGAACATAAAATAACATTCTGTCCAATTTTTTGAATTTTTCCATCCAGAGCGAAAACAACACCTGTTAAGAAGTCAATTGTACGTTGTGCATATTCACGATCCAATTTATGTAAATTCACAACAACAGCACGTCCTTCTTTTAAGCGCTGTCCAACTTCTTCCGCTTCTCCAAAGCTTCTTGGTTCAAATAAAACCATTTTTGTATTCGCATTTAAAGTCGATGCACTCTGACGTTTTGGTCTTTCATAACGAGTCTGCTGTTCTGGTTCTGCAGCAGCAACTGGCTGAGCTACTTGTTGAACAGGTTCCTGATATTCTTCTTCATCATCTTCAACTGGAGCAACGAAGTTTTTGATATTATCCATAATTCCCATAGGAAAATCCTCCTTCTTACTTCGTAATTATAACATATAATTAATAATTGAAAAGGGATTTATTTAAAAAGATTGAAACATTTCGTTTCAATCTTTTCTTACTATTCGGTTTCAATCAGTCCATAACCACCTAAATTTCGTTTATAGACTACGGCAATTTTTTTCGTTTCATCATCAATATAAATAAAGAAATCATGTCCTAATAATTCCATCTTCATGATTGCTTCTTCCAGATCCATTTCGGTAGGAACGATAGACTTTGTTTTTACTTCAATATCCTCTTCCTGATCCATTTCTTCATTCATTAAGAATTCAGCCAATGATTCTTTATGTTTTCTTTCCAGTCTTGTTTTCTGTCTTCGAATCTGATCTTCTAATTTATCCACAACTTTATCAATCGCATTATAGACATCCATATCCATTACTTCAGCACGTAAAATCGCATATTTTGTTGGGATCGTCACCTCAATTTTCTGTTTTGTGGGATATGTACGAATCAATACATTCGCCACATCTTCATCATCAATTATGATGTATTTATTCAGGGCTGATAATTTTTTTGTGATTTTTTCCTGTAATCCCTGAGTAACTGAAATGTTTTTTCCTACAATATTAATTTTCATTGTACGTACCTCCTGTTTTCTAGATACATAGTAAAATTGAAATCTCAATATGTCATTTCAAGTACCAACTTAGACAATTTTTATTCCAATCCTTCCTATATTGAAAATATTTTCATTGAATTCTGAAAATATTATCAATATAATAAAATCGATATTCAGGAGGTTTTTTATGGAATACGGATTAATCGGAGAACATTTAGGTCATTCTTATTCTAAATTAATACAAGAAAAACTATTAGACAATTATACATATGAAATACAAGAAGTTTCAAAAGAAGATTTAGATTCTTTTATGAAAAAAAGAGAATTTAAAGCCATCAATGTTACCATCCCTTATAAACAGGCAGTCATCCCTTATCTGGAAGAAATGGATCAGGCAGCCAGAAAAATTGGAGCTGTTAATACAATTGTGAACAGAAATGGTAAACTGTATGGTTATAATACCGATTATTATGGTTTTCGCTATATGGTAGAAACACATGGTATTTCCCTGAAAGGAAAGAAAATTCTTGTATTAGGAAATGGGGGAGCCAGCCAGGCCATTCAGGCAGTCGTTCATGATTTGGGTGCCTGTGAAATGATTATTACCGATCTGCTTTTAAAAGATAATGTAATTTCCATTGAAGAAGCTTATAAAAACCATACGGATGTGAATATTATCATCAATACAACTCCTATGGGTATGTATCCAAAAGTACATGGTATTGCAGTGGATCTATCAAAATTCAAAAAATGTGAAGCTGTGTTTGACTGTATATACAATCCTCAGGATACTGAATTCACTTTACAGGCTAAAGAAAGAGGAATCAAGGTTGCTGTAACAGGATTGGAAATGCTGGTTGGACAAGCGAAACGTGCATTGGAATTTTTCAAAAATATTGAGATTGAAGATAAACAAATTGATCGAATTTATCGAGAAATCTTATTTGAAACTTCTAATGTTGTTTTAGTTGATGTAAACATGGATACAGCTTTACAGGTTGCCAGAGAATTAAAAAAAGAATGTATTGTTTTAGATTCAGAAAATTATGAAGAACAAGCTATTTCTTCAAATAAAGTATTACTGTCTTCTTCTCAGGATAAAAAAACATTATCTCGCAACGGTTTTATTATCCAGTCTAAAAATGCAGATGAAATCATTTGCGAATTCAAGTTAAAAGTCAATCAGTTCAACAAATAAGACCTGGTAAATCCAGGTCCTGTTTTTATATAGAATGATGTATAATTTCAAGTATTGTATCCAGTTCTCGAGCATTGATCTGTCCTGGTGCACTGGCTTTAGAAGCACTTCCAAAGGTCAGACAGGATCCAAATACTTCCCCAGCAATTCTGGAGATCAGACCTTTCTTAGACATTGACATTGAAACAATAGGGCGGTCTGCATATTTTTCTGTCATGTCTTTTGTTGCTTTCAATAAAGTCAGAACATCTTCTTTATTTTGAGGCATAAGGGCAATTTTACAGATATCTGCATCATATTCCTGCATACTGCATAATCGATCGATAATCTGTTCATATGTTAATGTTTTCTTAAAATCATGATTGCTCATAATCACATAAACATTATGTTTATGAGCATAATCTAAAATTTCTTTTACCTCTTTTTCACCTGTAAACAACTCTACATCTATAATATCTACAAGTTTTAAATCAATGATTTCTTTATATAATAAAACATAATCCTCTTTACAAATATACGTTTGTCCTCCTTCTTTTGATGTACGAAATGTAGCCAGTAATACAGTATCGTTTAATCGTTTACGAATCATATTAACAGCTTCCCTTTTCTTGTTAGAATTGAATATATCTTTAAAAAAATCCATTCTCCATTCAATCATATCAAACGGAAGCTCTTTTAATGCTTCTATTTCTTTTTCTAATTCAACAAAAGTACTCCCCATTATTGGAATACAGATTTTAGGTTTCCCTTCTCCAAAGTTTACTTTACCAATTTGAACTGTTTTCATTTGAGCTCCTTTTATCTTTTTTTATTATTATACATTCTGAAAAGAATAAATGAAACTTTTACATTTTTATTGAAAATATTTTCTTTTTCATTTATAATTTTTACATGAAACAATTTGCGAATTCTTATTTTTATTTTTATAGCAAATGACCTTGGGAAATAATTTATATTTCAAGGTTTTTCAAAGCGTTAACTTCATATTGTTAACGCTTTTTTTCATAAGGAGGGAGTATGAAAACAGGTTTAATTGGAAATGAAATTTCAGAACAGATCTTTAATGAATTTGATCTGTCCTGTAAAAGAATAAATTCTTATATTAAATCTTTAGATTTTAATGGAATTTATATAGATTTTCCAAATGAAAATAATTGTGAACGCATTGATGTACCTAGTGAAAACAGTAAAAGATCCAATGTAGTAGATACAATTATTTTTAAAAATGAATTATCTTATGGTTTTAATAGTGATTATGATGCATTTATGTATTGCATCAATAGACATGCAATCGATCTTAAAGATAAGAAAGTATTGATTATTGGAAATAACTGGATTTCAAAATCAATTCTTCCTGCATTAGAAGATTTAAATGTAAAAGAAATTTATATAGTGGATCAAAATCCAGATGCAGACTCAATTTCTTATACAGAATGTTATGCCAGGCATCTTGACAGTCAGATTGTCATACACACAGGTCTTACTGGAATGAATCCAGATATTGATTCCATTCCAATAGACATTCATTTATTCTTAAAATGTGAATTATTGATTGATTATGTCTATGATCCTCTTATTTCTAAAATTGCACAGGATGCTTTGCAGTCTGGCATTCAAACAATTACGGGTATCGAATTAAAAATCGCAAAAATTAAATTTGCCACTGAAAAGATAAAGGGGGCATCCATTCAGGAAAAGTTGTTTCAGTCTGTACTGGATACCTACTATATAAATCAACTGAATATTGTATTAATCGGTATGCCAAGTGCAGGTAAAACCACAATTGGTAAACTGCTGGAAACAAAACTGCATAAATCTTTTATTGATATGGATGAAATCATTGTTCAGGATACGCATACCAGTATTCCAGAAATATTCAAACGAAGTGGCGAAGCTGGCTTTCGCAAACTGGAAACTATGACTGCTTTAAAATTATCCGTTCTAAACCAGAAAATCATTGGTACAGGTGGAGGAACCATTAAAAATAAAATTAATATCGATTTATTAAAATTAAATGGTGTTGTCATTTTTATTGATCGTGATCTGGATAAACTGGTCACATATGATCCCAATCGGCCTTTATCTTCTTCACAGGAAGCTGTTAAAAAGCTGTATGAAGAAAGATTTCCTATTTATCAGAAATATGCAGATATTACTGTAAAGAACAACGATAAAATTGAAGATACAGTAGAAAAAATCATTTGTGAATTGAATAGAATTGTAAAAAATAAAAAAAGTGTATAGAAAGAAGGTATATTATGATTATTACAGTTAAAAAAGAAGCAAAAAAACAGGATATTGATCTATTAATTCAAAAGCTTGAATTACAGGGTGTACAGGTTCATTTAATTTTAGGAGAAAACTATAATGTATTCGGTCTGGTAGGAGATACTTCAAAACTGGATGAAAAGAATTTGCTGGCTAATCCAATTATTACAGACATTCAGCGAGTTTCTCAACCATACAAACTTGCCAATCGCATGTTTCATCCAGAAGATACCATTGTAAATGTAAATGGCATTGAGATTGGTGGAAAAAAGATCGTTATGATTGCAGGTCCTTGTTCCGTTGAAGGACAAGATCAGATCAGCCGTATCGCAAAAGAAGTAAAAGAAGCAGGTGCTGATATGTTAAGAGGTGGTGCTTATAAGCCAAGAACTTCTCCTTATGCATTCCAGGGAATGGGTACAGCTGGTATTTTAGCTATGGTCAATGCACGTCATGAAACAGGTCTACCAATTGTATCGGAATTAATGGCAATTGAACATTTAGAAGAATTTGTAGAAAATGTAGATATCATACAGATTGGTGCTCGAAACATGCAGAATTTTGATTTATTAAAAGCCGTTGGTAAAACCAAAAAACCTGTATTATTAAAACGTGGTTTAGCAAATACGATTGAAGAATGGATCATGGCAGCTGAATATATTATGTCAGAAGGAAATCCAAATGTGATTTTCTGTGAACGTGGAATTCGTACATTTGAAAAATATACAAGAAATACTCTGGATCTTGCCGTAATCCCAATCATCAAGGAAAGAACGCATTTACCAATCATCATTGATCCAAGTCATGCTGCTGGTGATTATAAACTGATTGAAGCTTTATCTTTGGCTTCCATTGCAGCTGGAGCAGATGGTTTAATTATAGAGGTGCATGATGATCCATGTAATGCATGGAGCGATGGTTCACAGAGTTTGAAACCAAAACGATATGCTCAACTGGTCGAAAAAGGAAAACAGATCGCAAAAGTAATTGGTCGAGAAATGTAAAAAAAAACAGTATCACACTAGATACTGTTTTTCTTCATTTGTTTCAATTAAATCCAGTCTTCTTTTATAGTCAGGCATAACTTCTTTTAATATTCTATAAAATGCTTCTGAATGATTTGGTTCTAATAAATGAATCATTTCATGACAAATTACATATTCTATAAAATCAATTGGATAATGCACCAGCTGAGAATTCAATGTGATTGAATTTTTATCTGGATGGCAAACACCCCAGCTTGATTTCATATTTCGAATTATAATTTTAGGCTTTTCAAATTCATAATCTGAAAACCGGAAATAAACCATATCTACTACATCACTAAATACATCTTTTGATATTTTCTTTAAAAAACGATTATATAATGTCTCTATTTCCGCTTTATCCTTATATTGAATAAGAAGTTCATTTTCACTATAAGAAACGTGACTTGTTTGACTTTTTACCTTCTTTATGCGAAAACTACGTCCAAATATCCGTACCGAAGGCTGATAGTTAAATTCGTTGACATGATCCTGTACATATTTATCAATGGCTTCTTTTGTACAGAACGGATTGGCATGAACAACCAGTTCCCCATGAGCTGTCACACGCATACGAATCCCTTTTTGGCGTGAAATTTTCACCGTATAGTTTACTGCTTTCGCGTTAGAAGAATTACCCTTTTTAACGTCTGACATCGATGAGCACCAATTCCTTTCTCTCCTATGTCCCCTTAACGCGAAATAATAATATCATATTTTAAGTTAAAATCATACCACGAACCGAATAATTTTGATAAAATATCCTCATGAAAAATCCATATCGTTATTCGTTTGATAACAAACGTTACCAAACAATGAATTACTATTTAAAATCAAAATACAATTGTAAAATTGCCAAAGTTCCTTTAAACGCCCATTTTACCTGTCCTAACCGAGATGGAACAAAATCCATTGGAGGCTGTACATTCTGTTCCAGCAAAGGATCTGGAGACAGTGTTTTAGGTTTCAATGAAAATGTCATGGAACAATATGAAATCGGTTTAAGCCGTATGAAAAGAAAATGGCCGGATTGTAAAGGCTTTGCGTATTTCCAGTCGTATTCAAATACGTATGCTCCTTTTTCCGTATTAAAAGATCTATACGATCCCTTTTTTGAAAAAGAGGATGTATTTGGTATCTGTATTGCCACAAGAGCAGATTGTATTGATGATGAATTTTTAGAATATCTGGATAAAAAAAGTGTTCTAAAAGAAACATGGATTGAACTGGGCCTTCAAAGCATTCACGAAGATACAATGGATTTATGCAATCGCTGTCATAATACGAAAATTGTATACGACATCATTCAAAAAATAAAAAAGACCCATATAAAATGCTGTGTCCATATCATGAATTCCTTACCTTATGAATCAAAAGAAAAAATGATTGAAACCGCAGAATGGGTAGCTCATTCTAACTGTGATGCGATTAAAATACATATGCTTCATCTGATTCAGGGAACTCAAATGGCAAATGATTATCTAAAGAATCCGTTTCCTCTTTTATCAAAAGAAGAATATATAGATATCGTTGTTTCTCAACTTGAAATTTTACCAGAATCTATGATTATTGAAAGATTGACTGGAGATGGCATTGCCAGTGATTTAATAGCCCCTGATTGGACAATAAAAAAAACAATCGTATTGAATGATATTGATAAAGAGATGGTAAAAAGAAATACATGGCAAGGTAAATACTACAAAAAAAATCTATAGAATGACTATAGATTTTTATTTTAGGATGACACAGTAATTATTCTTTTTCCCTCTTTTGATCAGAATATAGTTTTCAATATAAGCTTTATCTAGCGATACAATATAGTTTACATCTTTTATTTTTTCACCATTTACAGAAATCGAATTTCCGTTGATCCATTCCCTTGCTTCTCGCTTAGAAGAAGCAATTTTTGTCTGAATTAAGAAATCCACTAAATTCAAATCTGCATTGCACTCTATTTTATCCATATTTTTAACAGCAGATAATCTTTCTTTCGCTTCCAGATTCTGAAGATTTCCTCTAAATAATGCATCCGTTATTTTTAAAGCAGAATCCAGTTCTTCCTGTCCATGAAGATCTCTAACAACTTCTTGTGCCAATGCTTTTTGTGCCAGACGTTTATGTGGTTCATTTTTTAAACTTTCTTCCAGTTTAGTAATTTCTTCAACACTTAAGAATGTCAATTTCTTTAAATATTCAATTACTTTCGCATCTTCTGTATTAAACAGGAACTGATACAATTCATAAGGGGAAGTCTTTGCAGGGTCCAGCCAAACTGTACCACTTTCACTTTTTCCAAATTTTGTTCCATCTGCCTTAGTAATCAATGGCATTGTCAATCCATAACATTTTACATCTGCCCCACATTTTTTTCGAATCAATTCCAGACCGCTAGTAATATTTCCCCATTGATCTTGTCCACCAATCTGCATAACACAATTTTTTGTCTGATAAAGTGTTAAAAAATCCAAAGACTGTAAAATCATATATGAGAATTCAGTATAGCTTATACCTGAATCTAAACGTTTTTTTACTGTTTCTTTATTTAACATATAATTGACATTAAAGAATTTACCAAAATCTCTTAAAAAGTCAATTACCGTCATATCCTTTGTCCAGTCTAAGTTATTAACCATTTCAAATCCCCATAATTTAGAAATCTGTTCATGTAGACAATCAAAGTTATGTTTTAAAACTTCAGGAGTTAACATATTTCTTTCTCCTGTTGCTTTTGGATCTCCTATAAATCCAGTGGCTCCTCCAACAAGCATGATTGGATGATGTCCATGCTGTTCCAGTCTTTTCGCCATTAATAAAGATGAGTAATGACCAATATGTAAACTGTCTGCAGTAGGATCCGTTCCAATATAAAAAGTTACTTTCTGGTTATTGATAACATCTTCTACTTCTGGACTGGTAATATCATTGATTAATCCTCTCCACTTTAATTCTTCAAAAAAATTCATAATTTCCTCCTTCAAAAAAAAAAACGTCCTGATATAAGGACGTTCTAAACGCGGTACCACCTTACTTCTCTTTTCAGAGCGCTTTATCCTTTAACGCAGGGATTACGTCTTACGAAGCAAGAAGGTGTATTTCATAGATTCTACTGAAGTTTTCCACCGTCCAACTTCTCTCTAAAAGCGATTCTCTATGTTCTTTTCTTCTTTTAGCATTTGCATTGATTATACATCAAACCGTATTCAAATCATAGTTCTTTTTTTAACTTTTTATAGATGTTAAATATTGGTTTCTGAATTGGAAGAACAAAATTGCCAATATATTCAGTAACGATTGCATTGTATCCTCGTTTATAATCAAAGACACCATATCCTTGTTCTCCTTCATTAAAATATCCACTGATTCCATAAAAGTTATAATAAGTATATCCTTTTTTAATGGCTTGCTGTATCATTTCCCATTGTACAGCATAAGGTCCTTTAAAATTACGACATTCATAATTGCTGGCCCCAACAAGATAAACAACTTCTTTACCATATTCAATAAATAAGCAGCAGGCCAAAGGAACTTCATTTCCATATTTAGAATATAGATTCGATATATTTTCAATCTTTTTTTGTAAAGACTGATAATATTCTTCATCAGTTTTTAAACGATTAATTTTTTTTGTAGAATTTGGATTCTTTTCAAGAAATTCTTTTGTCTTTTCAATACTGGTTTCTACTTTAGACAGTTCACTTTTAATTTTATTCCCATATAAATTCAGATCCAGATAGGCATATAGAGTTTTCACATGATTTTTATAATACGTATACAAATCCTGATAATAGGTTAATGTACTTGCTTCAAATCCCTGATGCTGACTGGTTTGTTTTTCCATCTGATCTAATATATATAGTTCATCTTTTTGCAGTTCACGTACTTGTACCTGATATTTATTAGAAGTACGAATATCCTGACGGGTCATATAGGAAAATTCTGAAAAAACTTCTTCAGCACTTCGATCCGTTAAATCAATGCCTGATATCCAGCGGCATTGTTTTCTGGAATCATAACCTTTTTTCATAGGTAAATGAATAAAACCACAAGACTTTAAATTGTTTACGATTTCAAAATTATTCAATCCATTTTCAACAATTTTACCATCTTTATCTCTTTGCTGATATGGAATATTGGGATCAATTTCTAAAAACACAACGTTCTTTTTCTTTAAGTATCTTTTTAAATCACGAATAAAAGCTTGCAGCAAGCCTTTTTCTTTATAGTCTATAGCCATACCACGAGGAATATAGGCATATCGAAAAACTTTCATTAATGGAAGAGTTGCCAGTAAACAAGTGGCAACGCATTCTTCCTGATTAAAATATCCTAAATATTCAACATTCCATCCATCATTTTCTAGTTTATTTCCCGCATAGGAAGAATGTAAAAAACTTTGATATGGATATTTTTCAAGAAAAGATTCATATAAATCTGAATGTATTGTTTTTATTTGCATATACAACCTACCAATCTTTTACATATTTTAACATAAAACAGATTAAAATCAAAAAAAGGTGTTATTTCTAACACCTAGTTGGCTACAATATTTACAATTTTGCCCTTGACTACAATAATTTTACGAATGGTTTTTCCATCAATCTGTTTTTTGACAGATTCCAGCGATAAAGCTTTTTCTTTTAATTCTTCCTGATCTGTATCCGTTGGAACATCAAATTTTCCACGTACTTTTCCATTTACCTGTACAACACAAGTGAAAGTTGAAGATACAAGTTTTGATTCATCATAAATTGGCCAAGGTTCATAGGCAATCGACTCTTCGTGTCCTAATAATTGCCACATTTCTTCTCCAATATGAGGACAAATACAGCTTAACATCTGAATTAATCCCTGTGCATATGGCTTATAAATGGAATTAACTTTGTAACATTCATTGATGAAAACCATCATTTGACTGATTGCAGTATTGAATCCCAATGTTTCAAAGTCATTCGTTACTTTCTTTACTGTCTGATTATAGATATAATCAAGTTCATGAGAGTTAGTATTGGATAATTTATCACTTTCAATCAATATACGATAGACTCTTTCTAACCATTTCTTTGCCCCTTCTACCCCTTTTGAATTCCAAGGTTTGCTGGCTTCTAATGGTCCCATAAACATTTCATATAGACGAAGCGTATCTGCTCCATACTGTTTTACGATATCACTTGGATTAACAACATATTCAGGATAGCGTTTACCCATTTTGATTCCGTTTTCTCCTAAAATCATTCCCTGATGAACAAGCTTTTTAAATGGTTCTTTTACAGGAGATAAACCTTTATCATAAAGATAATTATTCCAGATACGAGAATACATTAAATGTCCAACGGCATGTTCTGGACCCCCTACATATAAATCCACTGGCATCCAGTGTTTCAATAATTCATAATTGGCAAATTCTGAACTATTATGCGGGTCAATGTAACGTAAGAAATACCAGCTGCTTCCTGCACTTCCCGGCATAGTACTTGTTTCTCGTTTTCCTTTAAATCCATCTTTTTCATATTGTTTCCATTCCTGAGCGTTTTCAAGTGGAGCCTGTCCATTATGTCCTTTATAATCTTCTAGCTCTGGTAAAATCAAAGGAAGTTCATCATCTTCCAGAACATAATCCTGTCCATTTTCCATATGCACAATTGGAACTGGTTCTCCCCAATAACGTTGACGAGCAAAGATCCATTCACGGAAACGATAATTGATCGTTTCTTTTGCGATACCCATATTCACTAATTTTTTTGTGATAGCCACTTTTGCTTCTTCCACTGTTAAACCTGTGAATTCTTCTGAATTAATCAGTTTACATCCTTTTCCTAAATAATCCTGTTTTTCGAATGCATGTTCGCTTACATCTTGTCCATCAATAACCTGAATCATTTCAATATTATGAGCAATGGCGTATTCAAAGTCACGCTGGTCATGACTAGGTACTGCCATAACAGCCCCTGTTCCATAATTAGCAAGGACAAAATCTCCTATAAATACTTCCACTTCTTTTCCGTTTACAGGATTGATAGCTTTTATGCCTTCTAAGCGACAACCAGTCTTTCCTTTATTTAATTCAGTACGATCCATATCGGATTTTGAGATGGTTTCCTGAATATAAGCTTTTACTTCTTCCTGATTTTGAATACGAGGCATTAATTCCTGAACCAGATTTCCATCTGGAGCCAATACCATAAATGTAATACCATAGATGGTTTCAATGCAGGTTGTAAAGATAGAGAATTTTCCTCCTCCCACAATCTGAAATTCAACTTCAACCCCTGTTGATTTACCAATCCAGTTTCTCTGCATTTCCTTTGTGGATTCTGGCCAGTCAATTTCATCCAGACCATCCAGTAATCTCTGAGCAAAGGCAGGCTGATCAATACACAATTGTTTCATATTTTTACGAACAACTGGGTATCCACCTCTTTCACTTTTTCCATCAATGACTTCATCATTTGATAAAACCGTTCCCAATTCTTCACACCAGTTGACAGGCATATCTACATATTTGGCATACCCATCTTTATATAACTGTTTGAAAATCCATTGTGTCCAATGATAAAATTCTGGATCACTGGTTGCGACCATTCTACTCCAGTCATAATCAAAACCTAATTCTTTTAGCTGACTGGTAAAATACTCAATATTTTTCTGTGTGAATCCATTTGGATTGTTTCCAGTCTGTACAGCATACTGTTCAGCAGGCAAACCAAAAGAGTCGTATCCCATTGGATGCAGTACATTGTACCCCTGCATACGTTTCATTCGAGACACAATATCTGTTGCCGTATATCCTTCTGGATGACCAGCATGCAACCCTACACCTGATGGGTATGGGAACATATCCAATGCATAAAATTTAGGTTTTGAAAAATCCCAGATATCCGTCTTAAATGTTTCATGTTCTTCCCAGTATTTTTGCCATTTCTTCTCAATTTCCTGATGATTATACATTATATTTCCTCCTACTAAAAAAACGTCCTTGTCTAAGGACGTTATAAACGCGGTACCACCTTAGTTTTCCTTTCGGAACACTCTTTCTCTTTTATCGCAAGAATTACGGGTAACTTTATTACCAACTCCTTAGCAAGTTCAACAATCGTTCTTATCAATTTCCACCAGCCATTGACTCTCTATCAAGAAATTTTTGTTTACTACTCTAAATCATCGTCTACATGTACCATTTTACTGTTTTTTTCTGACTAGTCAACATTTTTAGTTATTTCTAAACCAGAAACGAAATGATCATCATAATATATACGCATTTGAATCTGTTCATATTGACACAATATATAAGTTTCACAATCTTTAAAATATACATTTTTTCCCTGTATTTCCATCTGTTTTTCCAGAATGAGTTGACTTTGATCTTTCGAACAATTTCGTATCCATGTATTATATTCAATCATCCCCCTTGCCTGTGATATACAGGACAAATCCATAATAGATTGTTTATTACATAAGATCAGATTTGTAGATTCCATAGTATAAAGACAAACAAATACAACACATTGCAGCATCAGAAAAAAACAGATTAGACTCATATACAATGAATATCCATTAGGTGATTTGTGCCTGATATGCTTTCCCATAAGCTTCCCATTCCAAATATATATCTTCATCTATTTTATAAAATACAGCTGAATCTAAATCATCCATCCATATTACATATCCATCTTCCTGCACAAGACGATTGTTTTTATAAGAAATCGTAATATTTTTTCTTTGATATAACATGGATAAGTTTCCATCTGAAACATTTATATTATTTGATAAAGAACAAATCTGACGAATCTGTAATATCGCAAGCTGATGCTGATGAATAGAGGTAATAGAAAACAATTTATATGAAGTCTGAATCAGGCATACACATAATAAGGAAACAACCGAACAGATCAATAAGGCCAGTAAAGTTTCAATCAGAGTAAAACCATTTCTTTTCGATTTTTTCATTGAGAATCCTTTCTTCCTGATTTGAAATGGAACAGATACATCCTATCAAAATCTGTATACAGATTGATACAATTAATAAGGCCAGGATACTTTCCATTAAAGAAAAACCATTATTCATAACGTACTCTTCCACTTCCTAACTGGTATATCATTTTCATCTTATGGCTGGAATCTTTACATGTATACGATAATGCCTGTGAAATATTTCCATTCTCATTATAATGGAAGGTGACACTGTTGCAGGATATCGTATCTGGATAATAAAATAATTTATCATCAAAGAGAGCTTCTTTGTTCCCTATACGAATTGTCTTTACCTCTTTTAATTGAAAGGCATTGCACTGAACAGCTATGGAATACATTTTCATCTTTTTCATAAAAAGAGTTAAATGATCTTTTTGAAGCGAAACCGGAATGGAAAAAAGGGTCACAATCAGTAAAACCATTAACATTTCCATCAACGTATATCCATTATTGTGAACGGGCTTGTCCATTTTCAATCACAATCTCCTGTCCATTTGGACAGACATCCTGTCCTTGTTTTAAATATCCCTGATCAATTAATTCCTGTACTGTATCCGGTGTTTTTTCTTCATCTATTTCATACAGTAAAATCTGGCTGTTCACAATTTCAATCAGTGCCTGGCATCCTTTATTACGTATAATTTTCTCTTTCTGCTGTATATTTGGTAAAGTTATAAAAAGTAGAATCGCAACAATTAATAATACAACCATCATTTCTAAAATCGTAAATGCGTTTCGTTTCATATTTCCCTCCTATATTCCACTTAACATATTTAATGGATAAAACATAATCTGATAAACTAAAATGGCAATCAGTCCTACACTGGTATAAGAAAAAATCTGAACATATACTGAAAATTTTTTTGTATAAGTTTCCATTTGATTTTTTGTTCGATTTATATATATTTCTAATACTTCTATTAAATTATTGTTTTGTATTCCGATTGTATAAAAATGAAGAAAATGTTCATCCATATAAGAATTCTTTTTTATGATTGTTTCAAGTGTATGTCCTTTCTGTAAACCTTCAAATAAAGGCTTTACAATGAGATGATTTAAGTAATGTGATTTTATTTTTTCCATATAAGATAAAATCGTAGAGGTATCAATACCTGCTTTTAATAGATTTATAAAAATAATACAGAACTGATGGGTCAACATTTTTCTAAAGAGGCTTATTTTCTGAAATAAAAAAGTAAGAGAGTGATTTTTATATAAGATTAGAAAAGATACAATCAGAAATAAAAGAAAAAGAAGGATAAATGTATATATATATTTTAATAGATAAATAAAGAAAGACAGTCTGTTATCACTGGTAAATGAATCCATAAAAGGAAGAATAGATTCGGATAAAAAATATATCATAAAAAAACAGAATAAGAATATGAACGATGGATAGATCAGCTGTTTTAGACATTTCTTAATAAAACCATATGAATCATCCATAAATTGGAAAGTAGAATAAATCGATTGTTTGACTGGTAAAAAGGAAGAAAAAAAACGAAATGTATTTTCAAAATTTTTATTTTTAAAACAGAAAGATTCATTTAACGAAATTCCATTTTCTAATTTTTTAATAATCGAATCTCCATTTTTAAAACACAGAGAAATCATAGTCTGAATATCCAATCCATGATCCAGTAATAAATAAAAATCCTTAATTTCCTGTTCATAGATCCAACAAATCGTATCTTGCCTGCTGGTCAATGAGATTTCCATTTTCAATATTTTTTTGAATTTTTCTTTTAAGATTTTCAAAATCTGGACTGTATTTTCGATTTTCAAATGCGTATTGAAGCTGTTCGTTCGATAGAATTTCATATATACACTCCCTTCCATTTTTTGACGAATACAATCTTTGGGATATTACAGCTGTGAGAACCATTTTTAATTCTTTGTATGGTAGACCTAGATCCATTAAACGTTCAATGGTCTCTAACCCGTTTTTCGCATGTATGGTTGTAAATACAAAATGTCCTGTCAGACAGGCTCTCAGTACCATTTGAGCGGTATACGTGTTTCGGGTCTCCCCAATAAATATTACATCTGGATCGTGTCGCAATAATTCTTCTATTCCTTTCTCATACGTAAATCCTTGTGCTTCATTGATCTGCAGCTGTAAATAATAATTGTCTTTAATTTCTACAGGGTCTTCCAAACTAACCACTTTATGAAGTCCCTGAAGACTGATTTCATGTAAGATTGCATGTAAAGTAGTTGTCTTTCCCGATCCTGTAGGACCACTGAATATGACCAGCCCACTTCTCTTACAGGTTAAAGAATGAAAATATTGAATGACTTCTGAATCATGACACAATTCATCAATTTTCAGATCCAGATTCATATTCAGGATTCTTAAAACCCCTGTTTGCAGCTGCTGATTTACGATTAAAGAAAAGCGACAGAATATTTCTTTTTTCAGAAAGATAGAAAATTGTCCACTTTGTGGAAGATATGGATTTGTTAAATCAAAATGTGACTTATATTTTAAATATTCAAAAAAAGACTCATTCCATATATCCTGTATCAGTGATTCAAATCCATTCGGTGTTCTTAATGTGATTTTTAATTGATGATTAGAAAGAATAAAATGAATATCTGTACTTCTTTTATTTAATGCGAATTGAATTAAATCTTTTAATAATTGTTCCATATTATTAATATTCGAAAAAATTTCAAAAAAGAGTAAAAAAAAACCATATTTTTTAAAAATATGGATTTTCTTTCTTTTCTTCATCTAAAGTAGAGAGAGGACCATGTCCAGGTAAAATATACAAATTTTCTTTTATTTCTTTTATTTTCTGAATGGATTGTTTCATTTCTGTAAAAGAACCCGTTTCTAAATCACAACGACCAATTGATCCTTTAAATAGTACATCTCCTGTAAATAATAAATTTTTATAGCGATAGACAGTAGAACCAGTCGTATGTCCTGGACAATAAATAGCTTCCATTTCAAATGTACCAATTTTTATAACACCTTCTTTTACAGCGATTGGCTGACAGGAATATGTAACTGGATACATAAAATGACTGGATGCATTCAAATATGGATTCATAAAAAAATCAAATTCTTTTTCATTACAGTAAATGTCACAGGAAATGTTTTTACATAAAGATTCTAAACCTGAAAAGTGATCAAAATGTACATGTGTTAAAACAATCGCATCAATAGTAATGTTTTCCTGATCAATCAGCTTTTGAATATCAAAACTGTCCCCTGGGTCGATAATCAAAGCATGATTATTTTCAATTAAAATATAACAGTTTGCCTGAACTGGACCTAATGTATATGTGAGTACTTTCATAGACTATACTAAAAAAGACCATACTCGGTCTTTCTTATTTTTTCTCCTTATGATCAGTTTTTTGATTACATTTAGGACAATATTTTTTAATAACCATCTTATCAGGATGTTTCTTTTTATTTCTTGTACCGATGTAGTTTTCATTACCACAAACAGAACATTTAAAAATAATACGATCTCTCATGGTCTGACCTCCTTACATATTGCTTCAATATTCTACCATAACTACCATTTAAAGTGCAAGAACTATTGTGGATACAATTCAAAATATTTATCTAATACTTTATTTGTAACAGTATCTGTACAAATGTTTGCGGATACGTTTTGTGAATTGACAGAAGAAGTAGGAGCCGCACAGGCAAAAGCTACTTTGGGCTGTTCATAAGGTGCATATCCCACAAATATAGCTGTCGTCCAATCTCCAACTTCAGCCGTTCCTGTTTTTCCTGCTACACTCTGTTTACGTTCTTTTATCTGACTTCCACAATTTCCCCCTGTGACACAGGCTCTAAATCCCTGCTGAACTCGATTGAGATATTCATCCGATTTTTCACCTTCCAGTTTATTACGCAATTCACTTTCATAAACTTCAACCACTTCACTGCTGTTTACTTCAGTTGCATACGAATAAATTCTTGGTTTATAAGTATAGCCAGTTGTTGCCACTGTCGAAATATATTCTAATAATTGAACCGGAGTATACATGTCATATTGTCCAATGGAATAATTTAATAACATACCGGCTAATGTATTGACTGACTGATACCCTGCTACTTCACCAGGAACATCAATACCTGTTAAATTTCCTAAACCAAAACGTGTATAATAACTTCGCATTTGATTCAAAGTTTCTGGTACATCATTTACCTGCAGTGGTTCTCCTTCTACATAAGTTCCATGCGCCAATCGAATGGCTATATTAAACATATAGATATTACTGGACACCTGCAAAGCCGTAATATCATTTACAGGTCCATGTTCTTCATAAGATGAAAATTCTTCTCCTGCAATATTCATCGTTTTATCGATAATAACTTCTCCAGGGGAAATAACTCCTTCCATGAGTCCCATATAAACTGTTGCTCCTTTTATGCTGGATCCTGGATTGACTAACGATGTATAATTACCGGATGCATAATATGTCATTTCTTTTGTTTCCAGATCCATCTGATACCCCGATAAAGCCAGCAGCGAGCCATCATTTGGATCCATCATACACATGAATAAAGAAGAGAAATTTTCACGTCTTTCCGTACCTCCATATTCCTGTAATACACTTTTCAGTACATCATCTAAAGACACCTGTAAATCTATATTAATAGATAAATGTATATCATATCCTTTTACGGCATTTCGTATAACTTCCTTATGTGCCAATCCATTTGAATCATAGGTAATAATAGATTCTTCACTGGTACCGGCCAGTAAATCATTGTATTGAAATTCCAGTCCTGAAGTACCTACAGAAGCATTTGGCTGGTATCCTTTTTGAATATAGTAAGAATAATAGGCTTCTGGCAATCCTTCTGTACTTGTTGATACATTTCCTAAAACATCCGATAAACTTTCCCCATATGGATATTCTCTTTTCCATCCACCGAAATCAACTTCAAAACCAGGGAATTCTGTTTTATGTTCCACCAGATAAGAGACTTCATCATCGTCAACATCTTCCAGAACAACATTTTCCTGCCCTGTAGAAGCATTGGCAATCATTCTCTGGTAAATGACACAGGTTTTTAATTCATCATCACTCATTTCTTTTAAGTGTTTCTCTTTAATTCGATTGTATAATAAACCATATCGAATGGATTCCGCATCGGCACCCCAGCTGCCATTTGCATATTCCTGCTTTTCTTTATCGGTTAATAAATCACTGGCTGCATATTTATCATCCAATGGTGAATAATTTAATGTACGATACGTAATAAATGCTTCTTTTTTATCACGTTCGCTTAAATCATCCTCATCCAGACCAAATACTTCTACAATACGCTGGGCATACAACAGATAATCATCAACGCTCATATTCTGGGGAGATGTATAAGTAATATTATGACTGACAACTGTTTTTGCCAGTACTTTTCCATTACAATCGTATATTTCTCCTCTAGGAGCACTTACATATTGTCGAATGGATGTATAATCATCTTTTTTCTCTACATAGGAATCGTGTTGAATGATCTGAATGGTAAACAGTCTACCTAATATCGCAACAAAACATCCAGAAATAACAAGTGTTAATATTAAAATGCGCTGAGTAATAATGGCATTCATATTTTTTTTATTTATATTAGAAATTTTCTTTTTTCTTTTAAACACGAAAAATCCCCCTATATGTTAATATTATACATAAAAATTGAAAAATTGCGATTTTTCTTTATCTGTGTATAATGGAATTGAAAGAAGGTTCATTATGAAACGTACACAAACAAGACAGGTTATGATTAAAAATCTGCCCTTAGGGCAAAACGAACATGTATATATTCAATCGATGTGTAATATTCCAACAAAATGCGTAAAAGAAGTCATTTCGCAGATCTTATCCTTAGAAAAAATGGGTTGTGAAATCATACGTGTAAGCTGTCTGGACATGGAAGATGCAAAAGCCATTGCTCAGATTCAAAAAGAAATTCATATTCCCCTGGTTGCGGATATCCACTTTGATTATAAACTGGCATTAGCCTGCATTGAAGCCGGGGCGGATAAGATTCGTTTAAACCCTGGAAATATTGGTTCGAAAGAAAATGTAAAAAAAGTGGTTTCCGCCTGTAAAGAGAAACACATTCCTATTCGTATTGGAATCAATAGCGGTTCTTTAGAAAAAGATATTCATGAAAAATATGGAAAAGTTACTGCACAGGGAATGATTGAAAGTGCCAAACGTCACGTGTCCATCTTAGAAGAATGTGATTTCTACGATACTGTTCTATCGTTCAAATCCAGTGATCCTTTATTATGCATAGAAGCGTATCGTCTGGCTTGTTCGACATTTGATTATCCTTTACATCTAGGCGTAACTGAAGCAGGAACCACATTGACCAGCGCCATTAAAAGTTCTCTGGCTTTAGGTACTTTATTAATGGAAGGTATCGGAAATACGATTCGTATCAGTGTAAATGGTTCTCCTGAAAAAGAAATACCGATTGTTAAGGAATTATTAAAGGATTGTCGTTTAATATCCAATGTACCAAATCTGATTGCCTGTCCAACGTGTGGAAGAACACAATGGAATATTGAAAATGCAGTCAATGAAATCGAACAATATCTTCAAACAGTAAATAAAGAAATAACCGTAGCTATTATGGGTTGTGCAGTTAATGGTCCAGGAGAAGCAAAACATGCTGATATTGCCATTGCGGGTGGTAAAGAAGAAGGATTGCTCATCAAAAAAGGTAAAATCATTGAAAAATTACCTCAAGATCAGATTGTATCGCGTTTAAAAAAAGAAATTGACGAATTTTAGTCAATTTCTTTTAATTTTAATATTTCTTCTTTATAGGGCGCTTTGCCCTCTATATATGGAGTTTCCAGAATTTTTACAATAGAAGACAGTCTTGGATGATGAACAATTGTATGTAAAGCATCAAATCCGATATATCCTTTTCCTATATTTTCATGCCGATCTTTATGTGCTCCTATTTTATTTTTAGAATCATTAATATGTAATACCTTTAGAGATTCTAAACCAATTTGATTATCCAGTTCATCCAGTATAGAATCTATATTTGAAACATCATATCCAGCATCGTGTATATGACAAGTATCCAAACAGATTCCTACGCGATCTCTTTTATGAATATGGGAAAGAATATATTGAAGTTCCTCAAAACTGGAACCACATTCACTTCCTTTACCTGCCATTGTTTCTAAAGCAATGACAACATTAGAATCATCAGAATCCAGAACAGAATTTAATCCTTTTATAATAGAATCCAGTCCTTTTTCTTTTCCAGCATTTACATGCGATCCGGGGTGAAGAACCAGGATGGAGGCTCCTATGGTCGAAACCCTCTTTAATTCTTCTTTTAAAAAGGTTACACCAAATTCAAATGTATCTTCCTTTATCGTATTGGCTATATTAATAATATAAGGTGCATGTACAATAACACGATCCATTTGAAAATCATTTTCTTTCATCAATGCCTTTGCCTGTTCAATTTTTAATTTTTCAACATCTACTCGTTTTGAATTACTGGGAGGTCCAGTATAGATCATACAGGCATTGGCACCATAGGATAAGGCTTCTCGAATCGAACCTTCCAGATAGTCAGGAGCCTTCATAGAAACATGACATCCCAGAATCATGACCGTTTCTCCATCTGTCTCTGTTTAGCTCTTTCTTTCTGTTGCCTTTTGATGTCATTACGAATCATCTCACGACGTTTTTTTCGACGTAACCGATCAATCTCTTCTTTCTGTTTCTTTTTATAATTTGGTTTTACTTTTGTTTTTTTACTTTTAATACGAGCGATATCATCCGCAATTGGATCTTCTTTCTTTTTCATCACTTTTGATTTTTTATCAATCAGCTGATGATTTCGAATATCTCTTTCTTCAAAATGGATTCCTTTATTTTCTAAAGATTTAATGGCTTTTCGATCGTTTTCCTGATATAAGGCAATGCATATTCCATCACGATTCACACGACCTGTACGACCAGCTCTATGAATATAGAAATTCAGATCTTTTGGAAATCCGCAAGAAATAACATGAGTAATTCCTTCCAGGTCAATTCCTCGACTGGCAACATCACTGGCAACAATATATGTTTTTTTCTGTTCCTGTATTGTTTTGATGGATTTATATCTTTCTCTTGATTCTAAATCTCCATGAAGTTCAGTTAAATCGTATCCTTTTTCCCTCATAAAAGAAGCAATTTCTTTTGCCTGAGAATTGGTATTGGCAAAAATCAGACATACATATGGATTAATACAAGGCAATACATCCAGTAATCTTTCTTTATAGTCTTTATGTTTACAGGAGACTAAAATATGTTTTACATCACTTTGAAAATCTTCATCGCTAGAAATTTGAATGATTTCTGGATTTGTTAAATACTTCTTTAAAAATGGTTGAAGTTCCTGTGGTATCGTTGCAGAAAAAACCATCATTTGGATTTTTTTATCCATATTTGATAATATTATATCAATGTCTTCTAAAAATCCATATTCCAGTGTCATATCCGCTTCATCAATGATCATAATTTTTGCTGTATCCAGCCTTAACGTATTTTCATTAATAAATAAATCTTTCATTCTTCCTGGTGTACCAATCACAATCTGTGCCTGAATCTTTGAAGATGTACGCTCCATACCACCTGTAACCAGTTTTACTTTAACCTGGAAATGATCAGCAATTTTTTTACATCTTTCATACAGCTGATAAGCCAATTCACGAGTAGGAGCTGATATAACTGCCTGCGTTTCTTGTGATTCGATATCTATACAATCAAATATGCTCATAAAGAATGCATGACTTTTTCCAGAACCTGTACTGGAAATTCCGATGCAGTCTCTATTTTTATTTTTTCTTTCTAAAACTGCTTTTTGAATGGGAGTCATTTCTTTAAAATGCTCTATTTTCATAATTTCTTGAATTCGATTCATATTGACCTCCTTTTTTTTATTAAAACAAACATCTTTAAAATTGACAATCAAAAGATAACTTGTATCATAATACTATGAAACAATTCAATGTACAGATGTTACAGCCACAAGGATATTGTGGTGGTGTATTAAGAGCCATTAAAATTGCGAAATCGTGCCGTATACAAAATCCAGATGAAAAGATCACCATATTAGGAAATCTTGTTCACAATCGATACGTTCAATTAGCGCTACAATATCATAACATAGAAACGGTCGATGTCAAAAATAAAACTCGATTAGAGCTTTTAGATTCTATTTCAGAAGGAATTGTGATTTTTACAGCACATGGTGTGTCCTTAGATGTTTTCGATAAAGCAAAACAAAAAGGATTGACCATTGTAGATGCCACTTGTCCATTTGTATGTAAAACACAGAAGATTGTAAAAGAACAGATTGATAATGGATTTGTGATTTTTTATATTGGAAAAAAACATCATCCTGAAGCGGAAGCCATATATGAAGGAAACGATTCTGTATATTTAATTGAAAAAATAGAAGATATACCTGATATTCAAAACAAGAAAATCTTTGTGACCAATCAGACCACTATGTCCATACTGGATATTCAGAAAATATTTGATGAAATTAAAAAACGATATCCTCATTCTTTGATTCATGATGAAATCTGTAATGCGACTCGTGTTAGACAACAGGCAATACTGGATCTAAAGGATCAGCCAATCGATGTACTCATTGTTGTAGGAGATCCAACCAGCAACAACACAAGACAGCTGGCAAATATTGGTAAACTTGCCGGGATTCCAAACATAATCAAAGCCCAAACAGTAGAAGATATCAATTTAGATTTTATTGAAGATCGATCCAACATTGCCATTACTTCAGGAGCCAGTACTCCATCCTATTTAACCAATATGATTTATAATTATTTATTAAATCAGCTGGTAAAAGAAAAAATACGCATAGAAAATATACTCTAGCGTATTTTTTTTAAAGCTTCTAATCGTTTTTCTAAAGATATTTTTTTTGAATCTGGACATTTCTGATAGATAGTTGTCCATTTTTTTATCTCTGATTCTATATATGAGCCAAAAATTTCATCCTGAATCATACGGTATCCATAATATTGTTCATGCTCGGATAAAGAATAAGAAACACCAGAATAGGTTATATATAAGATTGGATAGAAATGATCTTCAAAAATCATTTTCTCCTTTATAATTTCATATCCCGATTTTGATAAATAATTACGAAACAGTTCCACATCCTTATGAGGACAGCAGATCAGATTCATGCCTTTTTTCATATCATAAGACTGTAATATATCAATCATTGTCATCGCTCCCATTCCAGCAATCACAATAAGATCCACATCTTCTTTCAAATTTGATAACCCATTCATTAACTGGCATTCAATCTGATTCTCCAGATGATATTTTTTTATCGTTTCTTTGGCATTCTGTAAAGGTCCCTGTGCAATATCACAAGCATATGCCTTTTTAACTTTATTTTGAAGAATGGCTTCTATACATACATATCCATGATCACAGCCAATGTCTGCCATAACAGTACCATCGATCCATTCCACAATTGCCTGTAGTCGCTTTGATATCATTTCATGAAATCCTTTAATCGTTTAGAGCGATTCGGATGTTTTAATTTTCGTAATGCTTTGGCTTCAATTTGGCGTATTCTTTCTCTTGTGACATTAAATTCTTTTCCCACTTCTTCTAAAGTACGAGTACGACCATCTTCCAGTCCAAATCGCAAACGAAGTACTTTTTCTTCACGTTCGGTCAATCCACATAAGGCATGATCAATTTCATCTTTTAAAAGTTGATTATTGGTATATTCCCCAGGAGATAAAGTAATTTTATCTTCAATAAAATCCCCTAAGTGGGAATCATCTTCTTCACCTATTGGAGTCTCTAATGAAACCGGATCTAAAGAAATTTTCTGTATTTCTCTTACTTTTTCTGCAGATATATTCCCCATTCTTTCCGCAATTTCTTCAGGGAGAGGATCTCTTCCTAAATCCTGAATTAACTGACGCTGAATTCGAGTTAATTTATTGATGGTTTCAACCATATGAACAGGAATACGAATGGTACGAGCCTGATCGGCGATAGATCGAGTAATACTTTGACGGATCCACCATGTTGCATATGTGGAAAATTTAAAACCTTTGGTATAATCAAACTTATCCACCGCTTTGATCAAACCACAATTTCCTTCCTGAATTAAATCCAGAAACAGCATTCCTCTTCCTACATATTTTTTCGCAATTGATACAACCAAACGTAAATTTGCAGAAATCAGCTTTTGTTTAGCCTGTTGTCCTTTATCAATAATCTGTTTTAATTCTTCTATTCTTGTGTCATCCTGACATGCAGCTAATTCTTCTTTTGCATACATACCATCCTGAATTGCCTTTGCGATAACAGGTTCTTCTTTTGGACTTAATAAAGGAATCTGTCCAATTTCTTTTAAATACATTTTTACCGGATCATTTATTTTTGCTTGAGATTGAGCCGCAAAAGACTGTTCTAATTCAAAAATTTCATCTTCAATTGAAGTTTCATAATCCGAATCTAAATCCGATTCAAGCTGTGAATCCAATGGAATTTCATCAACCTCTTCAAAAACGTCATCTTCCGTAATGAAATTAATATTGTTTTGTGTACACCAGTCAAAGAATTCATCAATGGTTTCCTCATTAGCATTTATCTTTGTCAGTATATCCATCAAATCATCCTGAGATACTTCAATATCATCGACATTTTGAGACAGAAGAAACTCTTTTATTTCTTCCACAAAAGAAAATTTTGACTTTTTTAAATCCAATATCATATTATCCATCCTTTCGTCGAAGTTCTATTTTTTGAGTGATCAATTCATTTTTTTTCATTGCCATTTTTGCTTTTTCCAATGGATTGGATAGCTTAGCAATCTGATTATTTAATAAATCAATCTGATCCTGTAAAGCACATTCTTTGATTTTCAGCATACTGTCATAAAACAAGGATTCATTGTATGTTAAATCAAATTCGCTCATTAAATCTATACATAAATTTCTCACATCTTCTTCTTCAATTTTAGACAACAATAAATCCATATCGATTGTATTTAATTGTCTATACAGATCGTAACAATATAAGGATAACTGATCACAAACAGGATCCTGAAAAAAACCAATCTCGTTTTTAAACTGTTCTGCCGCTTTTTTACTGGATAAAATCATAGCTAAAATCGATTTTTCAGCACTGACTCGTCCAGATTTTAATTCATTAAAATACAGAGGAACAATTGTCCTATTTTTATTTATATTCTGATTTGAATAAGTAAAATCAAATCCCGTAATTGTCTGTATTTTCTTTATATATAACGCTTTTTCATATTCTTCTGAATATTTTGAAACATAAGAATAGATTTCCTGTGCATATTTTTTCTTATCTTCATAATTATTTAGTACGTATACTGTTTTTAAATAATCAAATAAAAAATCTATAAATGAAATTGTATTTGACAATTGCGATTTTAATTCTTCTTTTCCATAGGTTTCAAGGATTTCATCGGGATCCAGTTTTGTTTTGTTCTTGATAATCTGAAATTTCAATCCATTTTCCAATGCCATTTGACCAAACTTATAAGTCGCATTTAAACCCGCAGTATCACCATCGTATCCTACATAAATTTCAGCCTGAAGTCTTTTTAGAAGACGAATTTGAGTTTGTGTAATAGCTGTTCCTAAACAGGCTAATGCTTCATGAATTCCTGCCTTTTCATACGCTAATACATCCATTGCTCCTTCAACCAGAATACAGCGATTCATCTTTCGAGCACTTTGTTTGACTCTATGATAATTAAAAATCAAATTTCCTTTTTCATAAATTTTTGTTTGAGGAGTATTGATATATTTCGGTATCATATCGTCTTCTTCCAAACGACGAGCAGTGAAACCCACTGGATTTCCATTCTCATCATGAATGGGAATCATCAGTCGATTAGAAAAGAGTACACGAGTAGAATCCGCTTCATATAGTAAACCTGAAGTGACCAGATCCTGATTTGAATACTGTTTCGCCTTCAAAAATTTATAACTGATATTTACATCCGGTGCATATCCTATTTCAAATTTTTTCTGAATCGTTGAATCGATATTTCTTTTTTTCAAATACAATTGACATTGTGTTCCTTCATTCGTATTGAGTTCGTACTGTGTGAACTGAATAAAAGTATTTAAAATATCATAATATTTCTGATTTTCATCGATTTTAACAGAAGTCTGTCTTTGAATATTGATTGGATATCCTACCATAGTGGCAACTTTAGATACCGCTTCAAAATATGAAATGTTTTCTATCTTCTGTACAAAAGTAAAAACATTTCCTCCCTGTCCACAAACAAAACATTTAAAGATTTGTTTCTGGGTATTGATGGTCATACTCGGATCGTGATCATCATGGAAAGGACAAAGACATCGATAGTCTTTCCCTTTCTTTTCTAAAGGCAGATAATGACCTATGATATCCACAATATCCGCACGAGAACGGACTTCTTTTAAATCTTCTTCTTTAATCCAGCTCAAAATAACTCCTTTTTAAAAACGAATGCGTTCTTTAATATAATCTGTCAGTTTTTCCAATGGAACACGAACCTGTTCCATAGTGTCACGATTTCGAACCGTTACACATCCATCTTTTTCTGTTTCATAATCGATAGTCACACAATATGGTGTACCTATCGCATCCTGTCTACGATAACGTTTTCCAATATTACCTGCTTCATCAAATGTACAAGTGAATTCTTTTGCACAATTGGCAAATACTTCATTGGCTTTATCACTTAATTTCTTTGTTAATGGAAGGATCGCAACTTTATATGGAGCTAAATAAGGATGCAGTTTTAACACTGTTCGCTCTTCTTTTTCCAGTTGTTCAACTGTATAAGCTTCACACATAACAGCTAAAATTAAACGTTCCACTCCTACACTTGGTTCAATCACATATGGAATGTATTTTTCATTTGTTTCCTGATCAAAATATTCCATACTTTGTTTAGATGTTTCCTGGTGTGCTTTTAAATCAAAATCCGTACGGGAAGCAATTCCCCATAGTTCACCCCAGTCAATTGGATCTCCAAACATATATTCAATATCTGTTGTCGCATTGGAATAATGAGCCAATTCTTCAGGGTCATGATCACGTAAACGAATATTTTCTTCTTTTAATCCCAGATCTTTTAAGAATTTTACACAATTTGTTCGGTAATAATCAAACCAATCCAATTCTGTACCTGGTTTGCAAAAAAATTCCAGTTCCATCTGTTCAAATTCACGTGTACGGAAAATAAAGTTTCCTGGTGTAATTTCATTTCTAAAGCTTTTTCCAATCTGCCCAATTCCAAATGGTAATTTTTTTCGCATAGATCTCTGTACATTTTTAAAGTTCACAAAAATCCCCTGTGCAGTTTCTGGACGTAAATAAATTGTGCTCTTAGCATCTTCTAAAACACCCTGGAATGTTTTAAACATTAAATTAAACTGACGAATTTCCGTAAAGTTTTTTGCTCCACATTTTGGACAGCAGATATCATGTTCTTTAATATATGTTTCCATTTCTTCATTTGTCCATCCTCCACAGCTGACTTCATGATTGGTTGCTTCTTCAATCAGCTGATCGGCACGATGTCTGGATTTACATTCTTTACAATCCATCAATGGATCACTAAAACCACCCACGTGTCCACTGGCAACCCAGACATTTGGATTCATCAAAATCGCACTTTGAAGTCCACAATTATTTGGATCTTCCTGTATAAAACGTTTCCACCATGCATTTTTAATATTGTTTTTTAATTCAATTCCTAACGGACCAAAGTCCCATGTATTTGCTAAACCGCCATATATTTCTGATCCCTGATAAACAAATCCTGAATTTTTCATATGGGCTACTACTTCATTAAATGATTTCTGACTCATATATATCCTCCTGCAATTTCAAACTATATTATAACCTAAAAGAAAAAAAATCTAAAGGGTATCCCTCTAGATTTACAGATAACGTATTTCCTGTAAAAACTGAAATGATTTTAAATGAATCTGTTCATGCAAACAATACCACTCCATTAAATAAAACATCTGATCAAAAGAAAATGTATAATAATTAATAAATTCTTCTGATTTTTCTTCTTTATATTGAAATAAGGAATAATATTGTATCAGTTCATCTTTATGCATCTTTTTATATTTTCCCTGATTACAGTTATGACACAAAAAGCCACCATCTTTTATAGAAATCGTTTCTAAATTCTTTTTTGTATGACATAATATACAGTCGTTTACATGCATTGAAAATCCATCTTTAATTAAAATATCTTTTATAAACATACATGCCAAAGTATATTTTTTCTTGTCATCTATATGAAAACGATGTAATACCTGATCAAAAAGATGAAATAAATTTAAATCAATTTCGGTATGCAATAGTAAATCACATAAACAATTGCATATTGCCTGATTCATTAAATCCTGACTGATTTTATAATAAGATTGAATCACATTTCCTGTTATCAGAACGGGAAAAGAAGTATGGGTCAGCTGTAAAGATACATACGAAAAGGGCTGACATAGCATTCGATTTTTAGATGTCTGTTTTAATACTCCTTTAGCAATAAAATCTATAATTTTATTTTCAGTGACCATCTTTACAATTGAATCATATTCTTTATACTCATTTATAGATAATATAATGCCTTTGATTTCATCAATTGAAGTCTTCATTCAATTCATCCAATCCAAATTCTTTTATTTTTCTTTCATGATTACGCCAATTTTTTTCCACCCGTACATACAGTTCAAGCTCTACTTTACAGTTGCATTTTTTAGACAATTCTTTTTGAGCAGCTAAACGAATGGAACGGATCATGCTTCCCTGTTTACCAATTAAAATTCCTTTCTGAGAATCACGATCCACTACAATCATCATTTTTAAATTCAGTTTATTGTCAACATATTCTTTTGATTCCAATAAAACCGCAACACTATGAGGAATTTCTTCTCTTGTTTTAAATAAGATTTTTTCTCTTACGATTTCACACATCTGAAAATTTAAATCATGATCGCATTTCATTTCCTCTGGAAACAGTTGAGGACCTTCTGGTATGTATTGATAGAATACATGCAGCAATTCATCAATATTATTTTTCTTTAAAGCGGAAACGGGAACAATTTCATTAAAAGGATAACGGGATTGCCAATCCAGTAAACGTTGTAATAAATCTTCTTTTGAAATACAGTCAACTTTGTTCACAATTAAAATAACTGCTTTGTGAAGTGACTGAATTCGTTTTAAAATAAATTCATCTCCTGAACCAAAATCCTGTGTCACATCAATGATCCATCCAATACAGTCACAATCTTCCATAGCTGTATATGCATTTTTATTTAAGACCCTTCCCAGCTGCTGCTGTGGTTTATGAATTCCTGGTGTATCCACAAAAATATATTGTGCTTCTTCTTTTGTTAGGATACCTGAAATATTATTTCTTGTCGTATTTGGTTTATCCGACATAATCGCTATTTTTTCTTTTAATATAGCATTCAACAATGTACTTTTTCCAGCATTGGGCCTACCCACAATGGCTATAAATCCTGAACGGTACTCCATAAAATCTCCCTTCTATCGTTTTACTATGTCATCTAAAATCTGATCCTGCAAAGAAAACATTTCTTTTTCTTCTTCTTTTGTCATATGATCATATCCTAATAAATGTAAAATACCATGACAGAATAAGAAACATGCTTCTCTTCGATTGGAATGACCGTATTCTTTTGCCTGATCTCTTATAGCCTGTACATTGATAAAGATATCTCCCAGTTCTTCTTCCACTTCTTCAATTTCAAATGCATCTTGCTCATCCTGAAGGGCAAAACTGATCACATCTGTACTTCGATCTATATTTCGATACTCTCTATTGATTTCATGAATTCTTTCAGGTGTTACAAATATTACCGAACAGCAGGAATTTATATTTCGATCTAACAAGTTTAGAGCTTTAGAAAATATCAATTCATAATCTTTTTTATAACGATAAATACTTTTATCTTTTGCTTCATTAATAATCACAATTTCCATACTATTAGTATACACAAAAGTAAAAAAAAAGCCATCCTGGCTTTTAGAACCGATAATATAAAAAGGCCACGTGTTATTAAGGATCCAAACGTTTAAAGAGACCCTATAAAGGATCTCAGTTGCTAATTCGAAATAGAAACCATATTTTGGGTGTAAGGGGAAAGGTTTGATTTCTATTTACACCACTAGAATACGATTTATATTTACGCTATGTATGACAGAATTGTTTAATTTAAATTTGGAATTAACTAACTCAATTAATATATTATCTGATATAGATTATCTAATATACTACAACCAGATCTGTAATACATTATGACGGTATCAATACCTATGCTAAAACTATTGCCATGAGCAAAAGTGTTTCTTAATTTAACCAAAGAATTAAGATCTGACTTTTTATCATTGTTTGCTTGCAAATAATTATCAAAGTCTTGTTTCCAATTCTTATTTAATGATTGCAGATAATTGCTAATCACTCCAGTGGATGGATTGGCCGAGCTTTCTAAAATATTAATTTCCAAATACTTTTTTGTTTCTTCAGATGCATTTTCAGTCAACTTCTCATAAATCATAGATTTCATAACTTGCTCTATTGTACCCGAGGCTCTAATAACGGAATAATAATTAAGATATCTAACATTTGAATCCATTTTATTCCCATTAATCCACGTTTGTATGTTTAACAGCTCAGTTTCAACATCATCCAAAATATTCTTTAATTCTTCTTTCATAATTAACCAAATAGTATCGCCTTTGCTTTATTTATTCTCTTATTAATATTTTCAACGTTCGTAGTTCGTTGTGTTGTTGATTCAATGAATTCTTGATTTTCTAATAGCTCAACATATTTTTCAATAGATGTATGGACATTATTATTTTCTTTTAGAGATAAAGCCGTTGCAATCATAACCGCGTCATAAATAGCTGGACTAATTTTTGTAGTAAATTTTTTACTATCTTTTTTTAAGTTTCTGAAAACATCTTTACCAATATCATTACTTAACAAGCATACTGCATCTGTAAACACTCTTTTAAAATCAAGTATTTCTAATTCAGAAGAATCTTTTACTTGCCCCATATATTTATTTAAATATTTAACCAAATTAATTTGTGTACTATCTGGATTATTTGAATACAAATCCTTCAACGCAAAAAATCGCAGAATTAATTCTAAATCAGCCATTCTTGCATCTTCTTCTTTTGCAATTAGATTTCTCCACATTTTATCTTGATTAAGCTCAAATAATAGTGAATTAAATGATCCTTGGTAAACGCAATTCCTTATTTCTTGCGGTTTTAGTGTTCTTCCACCAGTATTTATTCTTTCAAATACTTGGAACATTCCAGTATCATTATTTGGATATTTCTGTTCAAAAATTATGGCATGAATTGCGGTAGTGCGGATTCTTCTTTGCTCCTCAACTGTCAACTCCATAAAAGCTTTGTTTCTCCATCTAGGATTAATATTATCTTGATTTGATAATTTAAATACCTTATTATCTTGTGAAAAAATTCCTTTTACATAATCGTATACAGTCATAATACGTTGATATCCATCTACAATAAGTTGAACACCATTCTTTTCTTTAGCTAAAAATATACTAGGTATTGGTAATCCCAACAAGATAGAATCTATAAATCTACTCGCCTCATTTTTATTCCAAACATATTTTCTCTGCAATTCAGGTTTTAAAAGATCTCCTTCTTCATACATAGCTATTAATTCTCTAAAAGTCATATCCACTCCCCAAGAACTAATATTATAAAGATCGTCATCTGAATATGATTCTTTTTCACTTTTCATTTCAACTAATTTTATTTCTGACATAGTTGATTACTCCTTTTAATTATAATTGTAAGTTATCTGTTAATTATAATTGTAAGTTATCTGTCCATAATTCACATTGAACCATAACTGTTTTTAAAGCGTCTTCCATACCTTCTGGTGGATACTTGTACTTCTTTAATAATTTCTTAATAATCATTCTCATTCTTGCTCTGGCACTATTTTTCTTTTGCCAGTCGACAGTTTTACTATTACGCAATGTTTCAGTAAGTTCTTTAGTTAATGCTATTAATTCTTTATTTTCATAGAAATCTTTAATAGCTTCTGGTTTTGTCAACGCATCATAGAAAGCTAGTTCTTCATCAGTTAATCCTAAAGAATTTCCTTGATCTTTGCCTTTCTTAATTTGATCTGCAAGTTTTAATAATTCTTGAATAACTTCTTCATTGCTCAACATACCGTTCAAATATGCATTAATAGTTCTTTGAATGATTTCAGAGAATTTTTCAGATTTAACTACATTTGTTCTTCGATAAATCTTTAATTGATCTGCAATCAAGCTTCTTAATAATTCTAAAGCCAAGTTCTTTTCTTTCATCTTTGAGATTTCATCTAAGAACTTAGGATCGAATAAAGAGAATTCTTCGTGCACATCAGAGAATAAATTAATAACACCTTCACTCTTTATGCTTTGTTTTAATAACTCGTTAATACGTTTATTCATTTCGGGTAAAGAGATAGTTCCCCTTCCACCTTTATCCATTAAACGCATAACTAATACACGCACTGATTCAAAGAAAGCAGCTTCTAATCTTAGTTCAGGTTCAACAAGCGATGAACATAGTGATAACGCTTGATGTAAAGCATATGCTTCTTTGATAAAGATTTCTTTTTCTTCTTTTTTGTTAGCAGCAACAATAAAGTTTACACCACCACTGATTGTCTTAGCTCTTTCCAAATCTGTTCCATTTTCAAATAAGTAATAATCAAATCCATGGAATAAATCTCTACAAATTTCAAGCTTTTCTAAGAATTTAGGATATGCGATCTTACCTATATCAGGATCACCATATCTATTTTTATCTCTTGCTGTATAATCATTCATTGCTTGTTTTAATGCATTGGCAATACCAACATAGTCTACAACAAGTCCACCTTCTTTATCTTTATAAACACGATTAACACGTGCAATAGCTTGCATTAAATTATGTCCGCTCATAGGTTTATAAACATACATTGTTGATAATGAAGGTACATCAAATCCTGTTAGCCACATATCTACGACAATAGCAATCTTAAGTGGATCGTCATTATCTTTGAATTTAATTGCCATCTCTTCTTTATGTGCTTTATTACCAATGATTTCACGCCACTCTTCTGGATCTTTATTACTTGATGTCATTACAACACCAATCTTTTCTTTCCATGTAGGCCGTAATTCTAATATTTTATGATATATCTTCAATGCAATTGGTCTAGAATAAGCAACAATCATGGCTTTACCAGTCAATAAATTCATTCTATTATTTTCGTAATGATCTATAATGTCTGTGACTAATGAATCAATGGTTTCATCAGCTCCAAGCACTGCTTCCATACGCCCTAATTGCTTTTTACTCTTTTCAATAACTGCTGGATTAGCATTTTCACCCATTATTTCATATTCTTGATCAATTAATCGAATTGTTTCTTCATCAAGTTTTAACTTAATAACTCTACTTTCATAATATACAGGTCTAGTAGCACCATCCTCTACAGCCTGAGTCATATCATAAATATCAATATAATTACCAAATACCTCTCTAGTTGATCTATCTTTAGTTGAAATTGGTGTACCAGTAAATCCAATATATGATGCATTAGGTAAACTATTTCTAATAATACGAGCTGTACCAATAACTATCTTTGCTTCATCTTCTCCAGCTTCATTTTTTACGATTTTAACACGCTCATCTAATCCATATTGACTACGATGCGCTTCATCGCTCATAACTATAATATTCTTTCTATCTGACAAAACATCAAATGATTCTTCAAACTTTTGCATGGTTGTAAAGATAATACCATTTGCTTTTCTTCCAGCTAGTAATTCCTTTAAATGAACTCTACTTTCTGCTTGAATTGGTTTTTGTCTTAAGAATTCACTACATTTAACAAATTGTGAATATAACTGATCATCTAAATCATTTCTATCAGTAATTACAACGATAGTTGGTGAATTTAAATTTTTTTGTAATAACTGTGCATAGAAAACCATTGATAATGATTTACCTGAACCTTGTGTATGCCAGAAAACACCAGCTTTACCATCTGTTTCAGTTGCACGAATAGTTGATTGAATAGCTTTATTTACAGCAAAATATTGGTGATATCCTGCTAATATTTTGATATTCTTCTTTCCATCATTTGAAAAACAAATGAAGTTTTTAATGATATCTAATAATCTTTCTTTTTGGAACATACCTTCAAAAAACGTATCAAATGAAGCATATTGAGTGTTTTCATAACTTCCATCTACAGTTTTCCATTCCATAAATCTATCTTCACCTGAAGTAATTGTTCCAGCTTTACTTGTAAGTTGATCACTCAACACGCAGATAGCATTATAGATAAACATTGAAGGAATCTCTTGCATATAATTTCTAATTTGAAGATAAGCTTCAGAAGCATCAGTTTCATCTCTAGAAGGAGATTTTAATTCTATTAATACAACGGGAATACCATTTAAAAATAATATAATATCAGGTCGTTTATTACTATTTTCAATAAAAGTCCATTGATTAGCCACTATGAAAGAGTTGTTGTTAAGGTTATCATAATCAACTAAATATACAATTGTTGATTGTTCTTCACCATTCTTATTGTATTTAACTGGAATACCATTTTGAAGATAATCCATAAAAACTTTGTTTTTAGATACTAAATCTCCGTTTTCAAAATTTTTGAATTTATTTATGGCTTCCATAACACCATTATAGTCAACAGTTGGATTAATTCTATTAATACTATTTTCGAATACAGAATCATACAAAGGGCTCTTTAAATCTCTTTCAATTTCAGGTCCATAAACATAATCCCAATTCATGTTTTTAAATAATTCTAAAACCGAATTCTCATAATCTGCTTCAGTAAACAATCCTGCCATAAAATCTCGCCTCCTTTTTAAAATTATTATCACTTGATTTAATAATCGATAATGCAAATATTTCATATAAATAATATTGCATTACTAATGACATAATCAAATTATTGAATTATTCTTAGATTGACTTTTGAATCAAATTATCATTTGACTATTCTTTATTCTCTAATTCCTTTAGAGTAATACCATTCTTATTTTTCCAATTTCTTGGGCCACTTAAACTATATCCAGCAACAAAATCAACAGCTGCTGATGAACTAGAAAATAATATATCTTTGACTGTTTTATAATCCTTGACTGAATCAGATGCCAAAAGTTTATTTCTAAGAGCTATAGCACCTTTTGATAATGATTTCTCTGACACTTTTTCATTTATAATAGCACCAGCGAATATTACGAACCCTTCAGTAGTGACAATACCTTCAGCATATGCACTACCAGATTTAAAGTATAATTTCTCATCATCCATTTGTGATGTAGGCAATTGATGAGTAATTGGCTCAAGAACTTTAAATCCTAAAGTATTAATTAGGATTTTAATGTTATTAAGGAATTCTTCCATGACAGAAATTTGTGATTCCTTCAAAACAGTATTACTATATGTATTTTTTGTAAGAACTTTATATCTTTTACATTCTTTAGTTATTTGTACTAGTCGATCTTCTAAATATCTAATTAACGCCTTGTTTAAATCTCTACCAGTAAAGACTACAGCAGTAATCCAATAATATTTTTCTTTATCGTTATTATAATCTTTAATATGCTGTTTAAGTCTTTCTTTAACATTTTCTGATTCTCCTATATAAACGGAATCCGTTCCATCATCTTCTTTGCAAAATAAGAAATATACCCCTGGACTATTAATATCTTCTCTAGTACACTCATTTACTTCTATTCTTGGTATCTTAATCGCTTTACCATTCCAGTTTGATAATTCTGCAGTTATAATACTTTCCGCTGTTCCGTTTACCAAGAACAGTTCAATAGCTTTTCCATAATTCATTATTTTACACCTCCAATAGAATGTTAATCATTTTTATGTTTTTCATATATTCAACTAAATCAGCCTCATAAACAATAATTTAGCAGCTTAAATATTCGAAACGTCAATCTCGCCAGACATTAGTTTTGGCAGAAGAATATCCCTGATTTCTTTCAATTTACTGTTTTCGATGGCAATAAAGCGCATTTGGGCATATATAGGTGCAACAGTACTTTGAAATGTATTCAGTTCTTCTTCAGTAGGTATAATGACTTCAAAAAACAAAGTGTCTTTTGGCGTGGTTCTCTGTCGGCTGCCTGTGGATCCAGTCACATGACTACACATAAAATTGGAGAAAGTATCACTATTAATAACAGAATATAGGTAATCTGTCATAGATTCTTCTTTGGCTTTATATACAATAAATTCTGTTGAACACACGGCATTGTCTGTTATACAATATGGCCTCCAAACCCTTTTAGTCGTAGGATTGAGTTTTGAAATCATAAAGCATGAATCATCAATGATGAATTTATTGCTCTTGATTTCTGATGAAAATTCAAATACCGGAAACTTCGTGTCATCATATGCAGGAATGCTGTAATGTTCAAGTAACGTTTCAGGTTCTTTTAATGGATTAAAACTTTTGTTACTGATATTTGCAACTTCGCCCAATGATACCTTTTTCCATCCCGTAGGTAATGAATCTATATTTTCAAACAGATTCTGATAAATAGCACGGGCTTGTTGCTCTAAATTATTGTTTATTCTATTATTAAGTTTAATTTTTTCGTCGATTATAGACAAAATTTCAACCATCTTATCTTGTTGTTCTTTTGGAGGTATTTCTACAACCATATCACCTAATGTCTTCGCGTTTATATTTCCCCTTGTACTTCCTGTTGTGAAAGATTGAATCCATCCTCTATATTTATCTGAAAGGCAAAAATACTTAATAAACTTTGGATTCACTTTAGTTGGGTCTATGCTGAATTTTATTAAAAAACCAGCATATACAAAAGTCCCATCTGATCCATCGTAAAAATAATTTCTACCTGTACTTGCACCTGTTCTTGCAAAAACTATATCGTTTGGTTTAAGTAAATATTGCGAAGCCTTATCATCATCAACAGATTTTAAACCATCAAAATTAATTGTTCCATCATCATTAATGTCTGTTATTCTAAGGTAAGTATATAAGTCTTCAGAGTAATCAACCGCTGAAGCTGCTATACCATAATATCCTTTATTGTCTACTGATAACTCTCCTAAAGTTGTTTTTTTCAATTCCATTTTATTCACTCCTAACTTATATACTTCTTATGTGCTATTTTCACATTACTTTGCTTTACCATTGCGTATTGCAATGTTGTATCTATCTTTTGATGACCTAACAGATGCTGCAACTGCTCTATAGGCATCCCTTTATCAATAGCCATAGTGGCTAATGTTCTTCTAAACTTATGAGGATGAACTTTATGTATATTGAGTTCATGTCCTATATTACGAAGCATTACTTCTACACCACCAATATTTAAACGGTTATGTGGTTCTCTTAAACTTACGAATAATGCCTCATTGTTATCATTTCTAGATTCAAGATACTGTTTTAAATGTAATTTTGATTGAGCATCAAAATATACAATACGTTCTTTATCACCTTTACCTAAAACAATGCATTCTCGCTCATTAAAATCTATATCATTCCTATTTAACAATACCATTTCGCCCACACGCATACCTGTTGAAGCCAATAAATCAATAATCGCGAGATTTCTTAATTCTTCACAGTTATCACGCATCTTTTCGAGATCTTCATCAGTAAAAGTTTCTTTAACAGTTTTACTAGTTTTAATCTTATGAATTCTTCTAATAGGACTTTTAATAATATAATCTTCAGTTTCAAGCCAAGAAAAGAAACTAGATAAGATTCTACGAACATTATCTACTGTAACTTTGCTTAGTTTCTTCTCATTTTGGTATGTCATTAAATATTCTCTAAGATCATCTGTTGTTATATGTAACAACTCTTTATTAATATTTAATAACATTTTGTTGATTGTCGCTTCGTAGTAGTTTAAAGACTTTTCAGAACAACCTTCTATTCTTTTTGCATTGATAAATGCATTTAAAATATCAGAATTTGTTAAATCACTATTTGCGTGAGAATTATTCTCAACAACATCATATTTTTCAAGAGATGTTGTTAAAACTTCTCTTAACATATCTAATTGTTTATTATCCAAGGAACTTAACATACCTTGCATAATACTAATAATTAATTTTTCTTTCATGTAATCCTCCTATAGTACAGAGAGAATTACTTTTTCAGTGGCTTCTCCTTTTTAATAAACTTCTGCCACTGGTAGAAGTTATTAATATAAACAATAATTTATTTGAACAAATACAAGCTATTTATCGTCATAGTTTTGTTGATTTTTATAATGATTCACGTATAACTTGTCGTGCTGATGAATATTTTAAGGTTTCTATTGGTAAAACACCACCAAGAAAAGAACAACATTGGTTCAGCAATAATCCTAATGATATAACTTGGGTATCTATTTCTGATATGGGTAATTGTGGATTATATATTAATAGTAGCTCAGAACAATTAACAAAAGAAGCTACTAGCCGACACAATATAAAGATCGTACCAAATAACACAGTGTTGTTAAGCTTTAAATTAACAGTCGGTCGTGTAGCAATTACCGATGGTGAAATGGCGACAAATGAAGCTATTGCTCATTTCAAAACAGACAAAAAAGAAATTACAGAATACTTATACTGTTATCTTAAATCTTTTAATTACCAAACTATGGGCAGTACTTCATCTATAGCTACAGCTGTAAATTCTAAAATCATTAAAGGTATGCCGTTTATAATACCTACTGATAGTGAGCTAAAACAGTTTCACAATATCGCTAAGCCAATTTTCGATAAGATCAAGGAGAATCAACATGAAATCGAAAAGCTATCTTCAATCAGAGATGCTCTTTTACCTAAGTTAATGTCTGGCGAAATTGATGTCTCAGAATTAGATATCTAATATGCTAAATTATTGTTTATTTGATTATTTAACTCTATTTTTTGATCAATAACAGTCAAATATCTAGCAATTTTTTGTTGAATTTGGTTATCATTAGGAATCTCAACTTCCAATCCACTAATATCGTTTCTATTAACAGACCCAAAAACTGTTCCGCTTTCTTTATTAATTAATTGTGGAATATAGTATTTCATTAAATAGTATAAGAATTCCTGATTTCCATTTTTCATTCTAAGCGAACAAACACCTCTGCCAAGGCACATTTCAATAGGAGTAATATTTAAATCTCCCACAGGAGCTCTTACGCTCATAATTACATCACCAGGCTTAGCTATCTTTGTAGTAAGAGTAGTATATGTATCAAAAGTCGGATATTTAAAACCAAAAGTTCTATTTCCTTGTAAAAACGGCATTCCTACTCCATTGTTATTATAATATTGAGATTTTGGTGACTGTCCCATTGTAATATCACAAATGTCAGATAACTTATATTTCATACCCAATTGCTCCTAATTTCTCACGAATTTCTTCTTCTAATTCATGAGATTTCATAAACAAATCAGATAATTCAGATGTTAATCTTGTCATTTTTTCTTCGAAAGGTTCACCGTCAACTTCTTGTTCTTCGATACCCACATATCTACCTGGAGTAAGAATATAATCTTGTTTTTTTATTTCTTCTAAATCAGCAATAGCACAGAAACCTTTAACTTCTTCCATTGTTCCATTTTGGAAAGCTTCAAATGTATCTGCTATTTTCTTAATATCTTCATCAGTAAAATCTCTATGTTTTCTATCCACCATATGTCCCATTTTACGAGCATCGATAAATACAGTTTTACCTTTTTGTTTTTTATTTTTAGAAATAAACCATAATGTTACTGGAATTGTAACACTATAGAATAATTGTGTAGGCATTGCTACGATTCCTTCAACTAAGTCTGCTTCGATAATATTCTTTCTGATATCACCTTCACCAGATGTTTGAGTTGATAAAGCACCATTTGCTAAAACTAACCCAATTTTCCCATTTGGTGCTAAGTGATGAATCATATGTTGAATCCAAGCATAGTTGGCATTACCAGCAGGTGGTAAACCATACTTCCATCTAACATCATCTGTTAACTTTTCTTGGTTCCAAGGATGATAGTTAAATGGTGGATTAGCTAAAATAAAGTCAGCTTTTAATTGAGGATGTAAATCATTAGTAAATGTATCTGCTTGATATGGTCCAAAGTTTGCATCTATACCTCTAATAGCCATATTGATTTTAGCCATTTTCCATGTATCCGCATTTGCTTCTTGACCATATACAGAGATTTGATCTCTTTTACCACTATGAGCACGAATAAATTTCTCACTTTGAACAAACATCCCACCTGATCCACAAGCTGGGTCGTATACTCTACAGTTGGCAAAAGGTTTTAGTATTTCAACTAATGTTTTTACAATACTAGATGGTGTGTAGAATTCTCCTCCACCTACACCTTCTTTTTCAGCAAATTGTTGAATGCAATATTCATATGTTCTACCTAATAAATCTTTACTATCATCAGTATCATCCATATCAATATTATTAGTAAAAATATCAACTACATCTCCTAAAACTGTTTTATCTAGGTCTGGAGAAGCATAATTCTTTGGCAATACATTCTTCAATACTTTGTTTTCTTCTTCGATTGATCTCATTGCTTTGTCAATTACAATACCAATTTCTGGTGTATGTGCAGCTTCAGCAATAGTATTCCATCTAGCTTCTTCTGGTACAAAGAAAACATTTTCCATTTCATATGCATCTCTGTCATCTTCAAATCCATCGCCTTCTTGTACTAATTCGTTATATCTTCTTTCAAAAGCAGTACTTATATATTTTAAGAAGATTAGTCCTATGATTACTTTTCTATATTCGGCAGCTGGAATATGTCCCCATAAGACACATGCAGCATCCCAAATTTGCTTTTCAAATCCAATGTTTGCATTTGTTTTTTCTGGCATATTTAATTCTCCTTTTTCATGAATTCAAGTTAATGATATTATACTCTATTTTATTACTCGAATCTTAACTGATTGTGACTTAATATGTGTCTCTCATATTTTGGAAACAAATTTATGAGATATATCCTTTTTCAATAGCATTTAGTAAACATTCTTTGAATCCGGATTTCGTTAATTTCAATTCATTTTTTCCCGATTTTAAAATTGGTGGATATCCTTCTTTATTTTCTAAAGCAGAAATCACACTCCCATAATTACCTTTTTCATATCCCGAATGACCAATCGGTCCGAATATAACAAGACTATAATTTGGATTATATTGCATTTTTTTATAGTTGTATTTTTGAGCACTTTCATAGTCCAGACAAAATTCAAAACGTTCTTTGCTAATACCTAGTCCTTTCGCAACAGCTGCAAATACACTCTCTTTTACTTCACTACCTCCAACTACAACAATTTTCCCAGTTTTATATGGACTATATATTGGTTGTGAAGAGATAAGTCCTGCAAGTCCTATCATTTCAAGAAATTCAAATAATTGGCCTTTTCTATTTAGTAAGGAAAGAATTCCTGTCATGTTTTCATTGAATTCTACTAATAGTTTTTCTTCTAAATTCAGCAATTCTAATGTGTTTAACAAAATCTAGTCCTCACTTTCTGAAATAAAAACTTCCTTAAGTTTACTATATGCTCTTTCTAATTTTATATTTAACATTCTGATTTCGTCTTCTAGTGCTGCGTATTTTAAAGCAATCTTTTCCTGTTCTTCCAATGCTGGACACGGTATTTTCAATTCTTTCAAATCTTTTAATGGAATATTTGGAATCGTAGAACCAATTGCAATTGCATTCAATGCTGCACTACCATATTCACTCTCAAAATATGCTTTTAGATAATACGGGTTAATTTTTTCTTCATCTAATTCAAGAATGTACAAATTCCCATTTGCAAGTATTTTTCGCTCATCTAAATTTTCAACTACAGCAACTTTAAAAGGTTTCCCATTTTTTGAAATAACAATATTGTGATGATTCAAGCAGAACTTTTCATATTTTTTATTGATTTCTGTAATGTATGGTAAATTATCATCTATCATTCCATTTTTTATATTCCCTAACATCAAATATTGATATTTTGTTTCTTCAGTAGAACTAATTTGATCTAATTGCGCAGCTGAATATGTTGCACCACGTCTTACTGAGATTAAAACATCATCAATTTTTGTTAGATTCTCAAATTTAACTTCTTCTTTTAAATATCTTTTTATATTCAACGAATAATTTTCTTCGACTAGTCTTTCATATTCAATGAACTTACTGTATTGAGATTCGTTTTCGTAGATATTGATTATCTCATCAACGTTTTCCTTACTAAATACATTTTGACGTCTTCCTTTTACATACAACTTAGAAGCATCTACAAATTTCACCTTTTCATCGCTTTTATATTTATTCAAAACAATCAATGCGCTTGAAATACCAGTATAGTCAAACATCATAGCAGGAAGTGCTACAATTGCTTCAATGTAATTATTCTTTATTAAAAATTCTCTAATTTTATTATCAATTGCATTTGACAAAGGTCCATTTACCATGATACAAGCTGCACGCCCTTTTTTAGATAAAGTACTTAATACTGATAATACAAATAACCAACTATCCGACATGTTTGTAAAATCAGTTCCAAATAACTTGTTGTATTCAGTTATCATATTATCTTTGTTATATTTGTTTAGCCTGAATCCTAATGGAAAATCAGAGAAAACTTTATCATGTTCAAATTCAAAATCTAGGTCTAGAACATTTTTTTGAACAATTTTAAAACTATGATCAAGTAATGCTGATTTAATCTTCGCAATAGCACATGACTCTGTAGATAAGTCATAACCAATATACTTACACTTCTTTTCTGCAAAACAATTACTAATTAAAAAATCCCCTTTATTACAGCAGAATTCTGCTACTGTTTCTCCATCTTCCACAGAAAGAATTCTATTAGCTAATTTTATAATCGAAGATGGTGTATTAAAGTTACCATTCATTGGATCATAATCTTCTGGCATGAATGAAGCATTAAAGAAAGCTTCAGCACTAAACTGATTGCCTCTACTACATAACTCATTCCAGATGTTCTCATTAAAATATTCATCTAAAATAGCTTTGATATCATAGTTTTCTTCATCAAAGATTTCTTTATATGATACACAATCATTTGTATTCCCATATTTATACATAAGATATAAAGCCAAATGGATTGCAACTCTATTTTTCTTTTCTTCACCTTTTAAGCAAAAAGAAACTTGATTTCTTAGAGAACGTAATTCCATACGTTCCTTTTCTGTTAATTCATCATACGTTCTATATAGCATACTACCTCCGATTTGGTTATCGATAACCATTTGATAATTATATTATATACGTGATTTATGTGTTGTCAATGGTTATTTATAACCATTTTTATTTTTTTTCATTATGTGTTTAAATATTAAGTTTTAATGCCCTTTGCTCTATTTCGAAGTATTTCGCATTTTTTATACATTAAGCTTATGAACTATTTAAAATATATATACAAAATAAGAAAAGAACACAAATTGACGCAAAAAAAGGTAGCTGAACACCTTGGCATAAGCCAAAGACATTACAGCTACCTTGAAAATGGTGACCGACATATGAAAGTTGAATATGTTATTGAATTAGCTAGACTATATAAGATATCTATTGATGAACTGCTTGGATTTACACTAGAAGATTAAGCATTTCTTTTATGAGAGGGAGTGCGGACTAATTCTTGGACCGTTTTTTCAAGCTAATCCCAGACTTTTTCTGTACTCCATGGGACTCATAAAACCCAACGATGCTTTTAATCTTTTCGTATTATACCATATGATGTAATCGTTGATAATCTGAATGAATGCTTCAATTGTTACTCCGGCAAAATTTCTACCATAAAACATTTCATTTTTCATTCTGCCGAAGAATCCTTCACATGCCGAATTATCTGATGAACAGCCTTTCTTTGTCATCGCCGGTCCAAGAATTAGTCCGCACCTCCGCCTGCATTAATTTTTGTGTAATAAGCACTGCTTTCGTAATGTCCACTAGGACTCCTTTTTAAAACAATATTATTTATATTTATGTACTAATACGCTGTAGTCCTAGTTCCCAATGAATATAAGTTTGAATCATCATCCCATCTAGAATCATACAGAACTTCAACATACATCTTATCATCAGGAATTTTAGTTATTATTCTAACATCATTACAAACTTAATAAAGATAATTACAAAAATAACCCAAATAGATATTCAAAAAATATATACGGGAGAAACATATCATTCTTTTGAAAAAATCGTATACTGGATTTAATAACTTTCCTGCATAGATTGTAAAAGTAAATGTATATTCAAACAGAAATAATACTCGCAAATATTTACTGCCATTAATACAACAGGCATATCCACTCTAAAATTTAAACTTTTGGATTAAAATAATTTGATTTAAGACAATTAAAATTGAACAAACAATTATTGTTATCGTCATAGAAGACAAAGAAGAATGCATATGATTAATTCCTTAATTTTTATTATAGTCAATTCATATAATAATCTATAAACATATTTTGACATATCGGTTGTGTGAAGTACTTTTTTTATTTGTAAATTTTAATGAATAGCTTTTTATATCTATTTAAAACACATTAAGATTTCACAAAAAATATTCATTACCTAAAATATAATAAATTTATAATTATAGAAAAGAAATTTGAACTCAGCATTACTACATATTTAAATACCTATTTTTTTAATTTTCTCATAATCATTATAATTGTATATTTCACAATACTTTTATTAATCAAAGATTAATTGAATACTCTTTACGCTATTATAACTTTAGTGAAATAAAAAAAGTGACTCTAATGTCACTTTGTTGTTTGTCTTGGAATAAAGGAAAAACTCTGTTCAATAAATCTAGGTTTTCCACTGTTCTGTTCCATTAACATTTTCTGCAGCAAACGCATCGCAATAGTACCCATATCATATTCTGGTAAAGAATATGCAGAAATATTTGGTCTTACCATAGTCAAATATTTATTATTCAGAATGCAGATCAATTCTGAATCTTCTGGTATAGAATATCCTGCTTCTTTTAATGAATTCATTACAGCAACTGCCTGAGAGTCTCTAAAAGAGACAATCAATTGACTTGGTTTATTCTTTTTAAAGAATTTTGATAAATAGATATACGAATTTTTATAAGAATCATCAAAAGAAATATAGTTTGTAAATTCCATACCTTTGTCACGATAAGCTTTTTCAAATCCCTGTTTCAAACGATTCATCATATACATATTTAACTTATCTTCAACTAAAGAAATATCAGTAATTCCTTTATCAAAATAGGAATTGACCAGATCATAAGCCAATTTTTCAAAATCCACATAAACATTGGCTACATTTGGCAAATCTGTTTTATGAATTTTACTTCCAACAATAACAATTGGAATTTGGTAAACCAGTAAAGCTTCCATTTCATCCTGTGTAAAATCATCATTAAATAAGATTACACCATCTACATGACTTTTTATAATGGATTCTACAATATCACTCATCTCATTAATTCCTTTAGAGATTACATGAAACATTATATTATAGTGATATGTACTTGCGATATTCATCAATCCATTTAATATTTTCGCATTGTAAGAAATCAGTCTTTCTGACATAACAATGGAAATTGTTGTTGTCTTGGATAAAGCTAAACCTTGAGCAATCGCATTGGGTTTATATCCTAGTTTTTCTATTGCCTGCTGTACACGGATGCGTGTGTCTTCGCGAACAACATTGCTGTCATTGATTACACGACTTACAGTTGCTAAAGATACATCGGCTTCTTTTGCGACATCATATATTGTAATACGTTTCATTTTTCTTCCTCCTTTTCTTAAATTCTATTTTGTTATATAGCCATACTGAATATATCGCGATGTATTGGATAAAAATTCTTTATGATTATCAAATGCGTCATTTTCAGACAACAACATTGTTTTTTCTTTTGTTTCATACAGGATTCGAATCAGCTCCTGTTTAGATTTAATTACCATAAGTTTTGTCTGGTCTTCGTTTAACTGATGAATGCTTCGATTCATTTCTTCAAAAATGGAATATAATTTACGTTTTGATTCTTTAATGACTTTAATATTTTTTAAATTGTCTTTTTCATATAGAGAATTCAGATCTTCCAGCGCTTCTTTTTGAAGCTGACAGACTACTTCATCAAGATTCAGACTCATTGCTTGGATCCTCTTTGACTCTATTTTTTAATCCTTCCATTTTTAAATGAATTGCTTCTTTCCAAGATCCTTTATTTTCATTGACAAATGATCTAATATTTGAAACACTTTCTTTTGTATTATCGACTACTTTTTTACATGTCTGTTTTGCTCCTTCGTGCAACTGGTCAACGGTATGAGAAAGATCTTCTGCTGTTTTTAAAGGTGCATCCAGTTTTTTCACTTGTTCATCAACAGTGGACAATGTTTTTGTTACTTCTTTTAAAGTGATAATAAGTTCTTTTACAAATAAAATAATATATACGAGTAATACAACACCTAATACAGGGAGAAGACATTTGGCAATGAAAGAGACCATATATAATAATTGTTCCATCGTCATAATTTTCACCTCAATTAGATTATAACACTTTCTATTGTTTTTACCTATTTATTTTGAAAAAATTTTCAGAAATGAAAAAAGATAGATTATTTTTCTATCTTTTCTTTTAACATATCTTTTAATAAGTAAATATCCTTACTGGACATAAAAACAAATACCGCTGGACACATAGTCTTTAGGATTTCAGCTGAAGGTTCATCCACATCCAGTAATTTACCATTTGGACATCGTTGCAGCAGATCCTGTATCGTAACCGTGATGGTTTCATCTTCTCTTTTCGCATTCTTCGGAAAATCACATAATATAACCTGATCGGCTGTATTTAAGCTTTTCGCAAAATCATCTAAAAAATATTGCAGTCTTGAATAACGATCGGGTTTATACAGAGCTACTACTTTTTTATCTGGATATTTTTTTCTAGCGGAATCAATCATGTATCGAATAGCAGTTGGATGGTGTGCATAATCATCTATTAATACACTGTCCTTTACTTCTTCAATCACAAATCGTCTTGCGATTCCTTTATATTCCTGTAATCCTTCCAGAATTTCATCCACATCACAACCCATTTCATAAGCTAGAGCAAACGTACCCAATGCATCCTGTAAGAATGGATCGCCTACTTCATTTAATTCGATGTGACATAAAAATTCATCTTTGTGATAACAGTCAAATATCATACCGAACTGTCCCTGTCTGATATTTTTCGCAATATAATCGTTTCCTTCTTTATATCCATATGTCACATAAGGGACTTTATAATGTAAGTGTGGCAAATATGGATCGTCTCCATAAACAACAACTTTTTTCTTAACCTGATCTACAAAAGACTGATAAGCACTGACATAATCATTAATATCTTTATAATAATCAATATGATCCAGTTCAATATTGGTAATGATGGCATAATCCGGATGATAAGCTAAAAAATGTCTTTGAAATTCACAGGATTCCAAAACAAAATTTTTCGCATCTTCTGGCATGAACCCATGTCCATCGCCAATCAGAAATGCCGTTTCTTCATGTTTTTGAAGAACACTGGACAGTAAACCAGTTGTCGTACTTTTTCCATGACATCCTGCTACACATACCGATGTATAGTCTTCAAGCAGAACTCCAAGATATTCATTATAGTAATAACATTTTACATTTGGATTATTAAAAGCAGCCTGTACTTCAACATTGCTTTGATCAAACGCTAAACCAATAATTACTGTATCACCGTCATGAATGTTTTTTTCGTCAAATGAAGTAAAAGGAATATTTCTTTCTTCCAGACCTTCCTGAGTAAATATATATTTTTCAATATCCGACCCTGTAACTTCTTTATGCTGATCATGAAGTATACAGGCTAGAGCTGCCATTCCTGTTCCTTTGATACCAATAAAATGATACGCCACGTTGATCACTTCCTATTCCTGTTCAAACAATGAATTTTGTTTCGTATCTTTCTTTTCAGGTGTGGATAACATTTCTTTTAATGTATACTCATTGTTTTTTTTTGTATTTGGTTTTTTAACTGGAATCTGTTCCACTGGTTTTGGAGAAGGAATGTCATTTCCATACATTGGTGAAATTACTTTTGTGAAAGAAAAATCATCGGCTGGTTTCTGCAGCTCAATCGCATTGTGAACTTTATCAAAACGCTTTGCTTCCTCTTTGGTATTTCCAAAAATTGGAGAAATAACAGGGGAATAATCATAATCTTCCTGTGTTTTACGCTGTTTTAATTTTGAACGATCGTAATGATATTCTTTCTTTTTTGTCTTCTTTCCAGGCATTTGTGAAGAAATTTCATCAACATCCATTCCATCAAAAATACTGGCTTTCTTTACAGGTTTCTCTTCTTTTTTATCCAGTAAGAAATCAGCAATCATCGTATTGTCTTCCACAGGTTTTATTTTAGGTTCAACAAAAGTTGGCTGTTGATCCACTTTGTTTTCCTGCAGCTCTTCTTTTTCTTCTTCTACTATTTCTTCTTCGTCTTCGATGCCTTCATTTAAAATCGCATGCATTAAATCTTTTACTTTTGACATATTCTAAGCCTCCCTTAACGTATCCTTCAGATAAGCAACAATTTCTTCTTTGGTTTTACGTAAACTTGAAACAAATCGTGATATTTCTTTTCCATCTTTATAGCAGACAAAACTCGGAATCCCCATAATGCCCATTTTTTGAGCCAATTCCATACATTCATCACGATCCAATTCATAAAAATTCATTTGATCAAATTGTTTTTCAATGGAAGGTAAAAATGGTTTTATATATATACAGTCTCCACACCATTTTGTGGTGAATAAAAATACCTGAATTCCATTGTTCTGACATATTTCATTAAATTCTTTTACAGTATGTATCGTTTTCATATTTTTTCCCATACACATCGATAAATCGGCTGATTTTTCTTTACAAATTTTTCTTCATATTCGGTTAAAACATCTTCATTATGTGTTTCCCTTCGATAATCTACACTGAATTCTATCATTTTAAATCCATTATTTTCAAATTCAAGAACTGAATATTCAAATAAAGAAGCATTGTCTGTTTTCATTTGAATCTGTCCTGATTTATTTAATATGGTTTTATACTGATCCAGAAAAGATTTAGAGGACAATCTACGCTTTGCGTATCTTTTTTTAGGCCATGGATCGGAAAAGTTTAGATGAATGACATCCACTTCTCCTATTTCAAACCAGGATAAAATATCACTGGCATCTTTCTGAATCAGAGCCAGATGTCCATTGCCTTCATTTTCATCAAATTTCTTAACAGCCATTCCAGCAGCACTTTCATTTTTTTCAATTGCCACATAACCCTGATCTGGATACATATTGGACATTTCTAATGAATAATTCCCTTTTCCACAACCAATTTCAACATGCAAAGAATCTACTTTTAAATAGTCTTTCCATTTTCCTTTTAATGTCTGTGGTTCTAAAACAAGATGAGGGCTCTGTGTTAAATAATCCACAGCCCATTTTACTTTTCTCATTCTCATATCAGCTGCACAATGTCACAATTGCATCTGCATAAATCGCAATGGCTTCAATCAGGGAAGATAATTTCATTCCTTCATCCGCCTGGTGACATCCTCCTACAATTTGAGCTGTTTCAATTTCTTCCCATGGTTTTTCAGGACCATAGGATACGAAATTTTCAAAATGACGGGCATAAGTTCCTCCACCAATGGTCATTGGACCATGGAATGTATCGTTTGTATATTTGCGATAAACATCCATTAAATCGGTAACCAGCTTAGAATTTGGATCCACAAACAATGGTTTAGAATCCGATTTATTTGTGACTTTGATATTTGATGTTTTCAAAGAAACAGCTTTTTCAAATTTCTTTGTGATTTCATCTCCATTTGTATCATTTGGATAACGAATATCAATTAATACACGACTTCCTTTTTCATCAAAATTCACAAAACCTGTACTCATTGTTAAAAAGGACATATAGGCTCCTTCCATATCAATTCCAACAGGTTGACCCATCCAGTCTTTTAATAAAGAATAATAGTCTTTACAAAGAGAATCATTATAGGCAGTACCAATAAAATTCAGTATATGTAAAGCCGCATTGTTTCCTTTATAAGGCCAGGCTGCATGAGAAGACTGTCCATCAATATGAATTTTTACCCATTCATTTCTTTCAACGCTTCCCTGAATCTGATTTGATTGGCAATAGAATCTGAATAAAGCTTCCTGCTGTTCGCTCATAGATTCAACATATGCATCCGCTTTTCCAATGACAATATTAGGTGCCTGTCCTGCATCCATTTTTTTCAGAACCGTTTTATCATGAGAAGATAATTCGATATGTAATCCCCCTTTTTCTCCATAAATACAAGGGAAATTGGCATCCGGTACAAAGCCCATATCAGGAATTTGTGCATGTTTACAATAATATTTCATACATTCCATTCCTGATTCTTCATCACATCCCATGATCAGCATCACTTTTTTCTTTAATGGTATATTTAATTCTTTAATAAGTTTTAATGCATAATATCCAGCTAAAGCAGGACCTTTATCATCCATAACTCCACGACCGAATACATACCCATCATTATATGTCACTTTTAGTGGTTCTTTGCTCCAGCCTTCTCCTAATGGAACAACATCCAGATGTCCTAATACACCAAATGTTTCTTCATTATCCCCATATTCAATGACTCCTGCATATCCATCTATATCTTTTGTAGAAAAACCATCCGCCCTGGCCATATCCAGCATGACGTCCAAAACTTTACGACAGTTATCTCCAAATGGAGCCTTTTCTTTTTTTGTTGAAAGGTCTCGAACCGATTCAATTTCTACTAATTTATTCAAATCAGTTAAAAAATCTTCTTGTTTTTCTTTTGCATATTTTAAAAAGTCCATAAAACACACTCCTTTGTACTATTTTATCATTATTTTATTCAATAGGGTAGAATGATTACAAAAAAGGATATCGAATGATATCCTTATTGAGCTGCATCTTCTTTCTTTAATTTAGGAAGCAATGCTTTTGCACTGACATTAATGCGTCCTTTATTGTCAATTTCCATAACTTTTACATCAATGATATCACCTACTGATAATACATCTTCGACTTTTTCTACTCGATTATGAGAAATTTTTGAGACATGAAGAAGCCCATCTGTATTTCCAAACAGGTTCACAAAAGCACCAAATTTTTCAATACGAACAACTTTTGCCGCATAAACATCTCCAACTTTTGCTTCTCTAACAATTCCATAGATCATGTCTTTTGCTTTATCAATTGTTTCCTGATTCATATGATAAATTACAACTTTTCCATCATCATCAATATCAATTTTAACATCATCGCATTGTGCAATAATTTCATTGATCATCTTACCACCAGGTCCGATTACATCTTTGATCTTATCTGGATTGATCTGCATCATACCAATTTTAGGAGCGTACTGGCTAACTGTTTTTCTTGGTTCAGGAATGCAGGCTAACATATTGTCTAAGATTTCTAATCGAGCTTTGTGGGCCTGCTGTAAAGCTTCCTCAAAAATTTCACGAGTAATACCTGTAGTTTTAATATCCATCTGTAAAGCGGTAATACCATTTGTAGTTCCTGCTACTTTGAAGTCCATATCTCCAAAATGATCTTCCATACCCTGAATATCGGTTAATACAGTGTATTGACCCGTTTCATCATTCATGATCAGTCCCATGGCTATACCTGCAACAGGAGCCTTGATCGGAACTCCGGCAGCCATTAATGACATAGTTCCTGCACAGATACTTGCCTGAGAAGAAGAACCATTGGATTCCATAACATCGGCAACCGTACGAATTGTATAAGGGAATTCTTCCAGTGATGGGATTACCTGTGCCAATGCTCTTTCTCCTAAAGCACCATGTCCAATTTCACGACGTCCTGGTGTTCCCATACGTCCTGTTTCCCCTACGCAGTATGGAGGGAAATTATAATGATGCATGAAACGTTTAGATTCCACAACCGTTAAATCATCAATAATCTGATTGTCATTTAAAGCACCTAATGTTGTTGTTGACAATACCTGTGTTTCTCCACGAGTAAACAATGCTGAACCGTGTACTCGAGGTAACAGATCCACTTGAGAATTCAATGGACGAATTTCATCAATTTTTCTTCCATCCGGACGAATTTTATCTTCGATGATCAAACGACGTACTTCATCCGCTTCAATTCCTCTGCAGATTTCACGAGTCTGTTTGATAGCTTCATTTTTATCTTTTTCACTGTCGTATTCTTTCGCTTCGATCATTGCAACAGCCTGTTCTGTCAATTCATCAATTTTTCCATATCGTTCCAGTTTTTCTTTAATGGAAACAGCTTCACGAATGGCTTTTTCAAATCCAGAACGAACTTCTTTATCCAGCTGTTCATCTACACTATATAATTCTACTTCACGTTTTTCTTTTCCACATGCCTGAACGACACTTTCCTGGAATTCACACAATTTTTTAATCTGCTCATGTCCAAACATCAAAGCTTCCAGCATATCTTCTTCGGATACTTCTTTTGCTCCTGCTTCCACCATGTTTAAAGCATATTTTGTTCCAGCTACTGTTAAATCAATATCACTTTGTTCTTGCTGGCTTACAGTCGGATTGGCAATCAGCGTTCCATTTACTCGAGCAACCTTTACTCCAGCAATAGGTCCATTAAATGGAATATCCGAAATACATAATGCCAGAGAAGCCCCAAACATAGCAGCCATTTCAGGAGAATAATCCTGATCCACACTTAATACTGTATTTACGACCTGAACTTCGTTTCTGAATCCTTCTGCAAATAAAGGACGAATTGGACGGTCGATCATACGCGCTGTTAATGTTGCGTGTTCACTTGGTCTTCCTTCACGACGTAAAAATCCACCTGGGATCTTACCAACAGAATATAACTTTTCTTCAAAACTAACCGTTAAAGGGAAAAAGTCAATCCCTTCTTTTGCCTGATTCGATGCACAGGCTGTAGAAATTGTAACGGTATCTCCATAACGAATAATGACCGCTCCATCTGCCTGTTTTGCAATTTCACCAGTTTCGACTGTGATCCCCCGACCACAGAAATCAAATTGAAACACTTGTTTCATCATTTTTCACCTCATTTTTCGACATTTTAAATCTTAACACAAACCAATCTAAAATAAAACTATAATAAAAAAAATAATCGATTTCTCGATTATTTTCTTAATCCTAATTTAGCAATTAATTCTTTGTAACGATCGTAATCTACATCTTTTAAGTAGTTTAACATAGCTTTACGACGTCCAACCATTTTCATCAATCCACGCTGTGAATGATAATCATGTTTGTGTTCTTTGAAGTGCTCAGTCAAACGATTGATCTGTGCAGTTAATACCGCAATCTGTACTTCTGGAGAACCTGTATCTCCTTCATGACGAGCATATTCTTTCATGATTGCCTGTTTTTCAGATTTTAATAACATTTTTTCTTTCCTCCTGTATTTTTGTCCTTTTCTACCGTGAATAAGGTCGGAGTTTCCATACTCTCAGTACAAAAGCTCATTCATTTTAACAATTTTATTCTAAAAAATCAATAAGAATTGTATTTAAAATATTTCTTCCTTCTTGTGTACAAACAAGAGAATCTTTTGACTGAATAAAATAGTTTTGATATTTTTGAATTGTTTTTTTGTAACATTCATAAAAATCTATTTTATACTTTTCATTAAACTGTTTTACATTTAATCCAAAAGTCGTTCTTAAAGACATCATAATGGCTTCAAACATCAAATCTTCCTTAGTGGTTTCAATGAAATATCTTTTTAGTGGATCCAAAAGATAATCATTATAATTTGAGGCATGATCGTATCGTATACCCTTTTCTTTTCCCGAAGAGCCCCATCCAATTCCAGTAAAGTCTTTATCCGACCAGTAAACCAGATTGTGTTTTGATTCATATCCATTTAAACAGAAACTGGATATTTCATAATGATGATAACCCTTTAAAGTCTGACAGATACAATCATACATATCCGCTTCCAAATCCTGGTCTGCTGGTTTTAAATGCTGTTTTCCAAAGACAGAATTTTCTTCAATCTGTAAAGAATATATTGAACAGTGTGGCAATTGTAAGGATAAAAATATATTCACATCGTTTTGTACCTGTTTTAATGTCTGATTGGGTAAAGCATATATTAAATCAATGGATATATTTTTTAAATCACATTCTCTTAAATCATTTATACATCGATATACATCAAAACTTGAATGGTGTCTTCCTATTTTCTGTAATAATTCATCCTGAAAGCTTTGTACACCTAAACTGATGCGATTGACTCCCATTTCTTTAAATAAAATGATTTTATCTTTAGTCAGTGAATCTGGATTGCATTCAATGGTCCATTCATAATCTTTAGATAAATATGGAATAAACCAGTTACCAATCTGTTTTAATTCATCTATAGATAGTGAACTGGGTGTTCCTCCACCAAAATAAAGCGTATCAATTGAATCTATATTTAAAGATGTAAATTCTTTATATAAAGCATCTATATATTCTTTTTTGGAAATGGATACTTTTCTTTTAAAATCACAATAGAAACAAATATGATCACAAAATGGAAGATGCACATAAAGATTCATACTAGTCTTCATCCATTGAAAGAACAGCCATGAAGGCTTCCTGTGGAATTTCAACAGAGCCTACCATCTTCATACGTTTCTTTCCTTCTTTTTGTTTCTCTAATAATTTTTTCTTACGGGAAATGTCTCCTCCATAGCATTTTGCCAGTACATTTTTTCGCAAAGCCTTAATATTTGTTCGAGCAATAACTTTCCCACCGATGGCTGCCTGTACAGGAATTTCAAACTGTTGTTTCGGAATAATTTCCTTTAATTTAATGGTCATCGCATTTCCTCTATGATACGCAAAATCTTTATAGACTATCGTACTCAGGGCATCAATAATCTGTCCATTTAATAAAATATCCATTTTAACAAGTTTACTTTCGCGATAACCACTGATTTCATAATCTAAAGAAGCATATCCTTTTGTACAGGATTTCATCTTATCAAAGAAATCAAAAATAATTTCACTTAACGGAAGTTCATATTTCATTAACATGCGAATATCATCTAAAACCTGAAGATCGACATATTCTCCTCTTTTTTTCTGACAAAGATCCATCATAGCCCCTACATATTCTTTGGGAACCATTATTTCTGCACTGACATATGGTTCTTCAATGTGATCAATGTTCTGTGCTGGTGGTAAAGCGGCTGGATTGTCAATGGCCTCCATTGTTCCATCGGTTTTAAATACATGATAAATAACAGAAGGAGAAGTTGCGATCAGATCCAGATTAAATTCCCTTTCCAGTCGTTCTTCCACTACATCCATATGCAGTAATCCTAAAAAGCCACAACGGAAGCCAAATCCTAATGCCTGAGATGTTTCTGGTTCAAACTGTAAAGAAGCATCGTTTAATTTTAATTTTGATAAAGCTTCTTTTAAATCATCATATCTTGCGTTATCCACAGGATATAAGCCACAGTAAACCATTGGATTCATTTCCCGATATCCTTTTAATGGTTCTTTGGCTGGTGTATTTACATGTGTGATCGTATCCCCAACTCGTACATCTTCTATATTTTTGATAGCTGCACTGATCCAGCCAACTTCTCCTGTTGTCAGCTGGTCTTTTATGACTTCCTTCGGTGTTCTTACTCCCACTTCAATGACTTCATATTCTGCTCCAGTAGCCATAAATCGTATTTTATCTTTTGGTTTTAATACGCCATTTTTTACAGATACAAAGGCTATTATTCCCCGATAAGAATCATAAAAGGAATCAAATACCAGTGCCTGTAAAGGTGCATTTGCATCTCCTGAAGGAGCTGGAAGTTTATCTACAATTTCTTCCAGTACTTTATCCACATTTAAACCGGACTTTGCACTGATTTCTACTGCCTGGGAACAATCTAAACCAATCAGATTTTCAATTTCCTCTTTAACTACATCCGGTTGAGCACTTGGCAGATCCACTTTATTCAGTACCGGAAGAATTTCCAGATCATTGTCTAAAGCCAGATAAACATTGGCTAAAGTCTGAGCCTGTACCCCCTGAGCTGCATCCACGACCAGAACAGCTCCTTCACAGGCAGCCAGAGACCGAGATACTTCATAGGAAAAGTCAACATGCCCTGGTGTATCTATTAAATGAAACAGATAGTCTTCACCATTCTTCGCATGATAAATCAGCTGTACTGCATTTAATTTGATTGTAATTCCTCTTTCTCTTTCCAGATCCATTGTATCCAGCATCTGACTGACCATTTCCCTTTTTTCAACCGTATCGGTCAATTCCAGAATTCGATCGGCTAAAGTGGATTTTCCATGATCGATATGAGCTACAATGGAAAAATTTCGAATGTGTGACTGATCCATAAATACCTCCTTATTGTTTTAACATTCTATCAGAAAATAAAGATTATTCAAGAATGTATCCAACAAGATTTCTTCCCATTCCATTGTAGAAATCTTTTCCTTTTAATACCGGTTTTCCTTCCATTTGACATTCTTCAATTAACAGGATTCCTTCTTTTAGATTTAAACCAAAGAAACCTTCCACCAATCCAGTAAATGTAAATGGCTGATCAACTGTACATTCTTTATAATGTGCTTTTAAAATTTTAAATTTTTTATTTTTGACCATGACATACGCTCCAGGTTCATATGATAATGCTCGAATCTGATTACGGATTTGAAGATCGCTTTGACTTAAATTGATTCTTTCTTCTTCTTTTTTAATAATCGGAGCAAAACTAACTTTTAATGGATCCTGTTCAATAAATTGTGCCTCTCCACTTGTTAAAGTATCCCATTGTCTGATCAGCAAATCAGATGCTGCTATAGCCATTTTTTCAAAAATAGAAGTGGAATTATCATCGTCCTGTATTTCAACTTCTTCTACATCTAAAACAGGTCCAGCATCCATTTGACGTACCATTTTCATAAGCGACATTCCACTGATTTTATCTCCATTCCAGATAGCTCTTTGAATTGGAGCACCTCCTCGATAAGAAGGAAGTAATGAACCATGTAAATTTACACATCCTAGTGGACAACAGTTTAATACCTCTTCTGGAACAATCTGTCCATAAGCACAGGTAATAATTATATCTGGTTTAAAATCAATTAATTTTTGGAAGTCTTTTTTGATTGAAACTGGCTGAAAGACTTCTATACCATTTTCTACAGCTACTTTTTTTACTTCATTGAATACCAGTACCTGTTTTCTCCCTCTTTTTTTATCAGGTTGAGTCACAACCAGTCCCACTTCAATTTTAGATTGAATTATATTTTCTAATAACGTTGCCGCAATTTGCGGTGTTCCCATAAAAGCTACACGTATATTTTTCATAAATAACCTCCAACAAATCGTATTATATCCTATTTTTTAAAAATAGTGTATGTATTTTATATTGCATTCCTAAAAAGTTTTTGTTACAATATTAAAGCAATTTATGTCAGGAGGTGCAAACCATGCCACAAATCGATTCACAAAAGAAACGTGTAAAAACAAACAACAAAGCTCACAAGTTAATCGTATCTAGAAAATCAGCTACTAAAACAGCAATTAAAAAAGTATTAGCTGCTGTTGAAGCGAATGACAAAGAAGCCGCTGTTGCAGCATATAATGTTTGTAGTTCAAAACTTGATCAGGCTGTTGCTAAAGGAGTTTTCCACAAGAACTACGCTAGCCGTCAAAAATCACGTTTACAAACTGCAATCAACAACATGAACAAATAAAAACGGAAGGTCGTTAACCTTCCTTTTTATTTTCAATTAACATATCAAATACAAATTGTTCAAATCCCTGGTCCATATCCTGTTTCCCTGTTTTAAAGTTCTGGTCTAAAGCAGAAAACTGATCCAATAGATTTAGTAATTCTTCACACGTATGTTTTTTACTTTCTTTCATTGTCAGCTGCACACGATAAGGATGGGCTTTACATTTCTGTACGATATCATCTTGGCTATAACCGGATTCCATTAATATTTTAACCTGAAATAAAAAACGCATTTGTCCAGCTAATAAAGCATTGATTGCTGTAGGAGCCATCCCTGTCTGTCTAAAATTGCGATAATAAGCCAGTATACGTAAAGCATTTCGATCCTTTAAAGCATCCACCATTTTAAATACATTCTGTAATGGTTCCGCACAAACGAGTGCTTCTACATCTTTTAGATAAATGTGACTGGAATATAAATATAATTTATCCAGTTCTGATTCAATACGCATCGTATCCATGCCAACTCGAGTACAGAACCAGTTAAGTGCATCCGTTTCCATATACAGTCCAATTCGCTTACAGTAATCCTGAATATAACTTCTTTTATTTTTTTCATCCAGAGCCATGCATGGAATCAGATTGTTTGAACTGACTGTCTGTAAAAATTTCTTATTGGCACTTTTTTTCTTGCTTAATTTCGGACTGTAACACAAACATACAAAATAAACATTCGCATCTTTTCGTTTTGTCAGCTGTTCCAGATCATAATTTGTTTCATCTTCCCCAGATAAGAAGGAACAATGGTCCAAAACGATCATCTTCTGTTCATCGAATATAGAAACGCTGTCCAATTCCCATAATACTTCTTTAAATTCATTTGTTTTTGTATCCATATATACGATATTTGAAACATTTAGTCTTTTTTTTACCTGTTCAAGATTCTGTTTCATTCTGGATTGGTCATTTCCATATAATACAATATTCATATTCCCTCCTTTTTATGAAAATAAAAGATTTATTATTTCCTGAGCTTCTTTTTCTTTTAGATTCTGAGGATCTTTTAAAGTTGAATCATTCCATTTAAACTGAACATAATCGGTAAGATAAGAACTATCTACTGTACAATCTGGATATTTTTCATACCAGTCCGATCTGTATTTTTTCATAGTTTCCTGTGCAATTCGAACTGCCTGTGATTCTGGATTTCCATTTCTATCTACCGTTCCAGAAATTTTAACACCTGGAGGAGAAGAATGAATCAATAATACACTTCCATCTTCACAACCAGAAATCACAATATAGACATGCCCATTATCTGTTGACATAATATCCCCAGGAGAATAGCTTTCAATTGTGGTATACGTCTTTCCATATCCCATTTCTTCCAATCGATAAACCATTTCTTCTGCCTTATATACATAACCATCATTTTCCTGATTTTCATTACACAAAGTATTATAGATCACCCAGCCAACATAGCCTGAACAATCCAGTCCATCATGAATCTGATAATTATAATTTTCATATTGATAATATTCATCCTGTTCTAAATAAAAGGACTCCCAATTCTTACTTTCTCCAATAGTGAGAGCTTCTATTCCAGCTCCAGTATCTTGTTCATTCCATCCACCACCATACACATACATAGTGTGTCCTAATGGTATAGTGGCATTTTTTAACAGTTCATATATTGTATTTTCATTTTTAATTTCTTTACTGGATATTATTTCTTTTTTAATATCTTTACTAGATTCTACTTCTTTTTTATCTGATACAAGATAAAATACAAGCACAATAATAACTGGAATGAAAAAAAGAAATAAGAGTCGATTCCATTTAATTTTTCTTTTCATAAACGTATTCTATCATAAAATTTATATCATCCCAAATAATCCAGTTGCCGTTACAAAAAAAGTAAATTTTTTTAAGGTAAAAATATGTATCATTCCTTCCTCTTTTGTCATAAGCAAATCAATTCCCAATAAATGAGCATTGGATATCACTTTACTGGATGGATGATTGTACTTATTATCTTTTCCTACACTAATGATTCCCAGTGTGGGATCTATTTTTTCTAAAAAATGAAAAGAAGAGCTTGTTCTTGATCCATGATGTCCTAATTTTAATACATCTACGTCCAGATCGTATCTTTGTAAAAGCTGATTTTCAATGGAAATAGATGCATCTCCCATCCATAAAAAAGAACAGGTATCGTATTGAAAATAGGAAACTATACTTGAATCGTTTTCATCTTTTATATTTCTTTCTGGTAATAAGGAATAAAAGGTATAGTTGACCTTTATTTCTTCATTTGAATCCTCTACAATCTGATTTATTTTAATCTTTTCACTCAATTCTTCTTTACCTCCACTATGGTCAATATCTTCATGAGTCACAATTAAAGTATCTATTGTATGTATCTGTAAATCTTCTAAAACAGGTAAAATGATCTTTTCCACATTGTTACGATACAAATTCTGTCCACAATCTATCATCACAACACTTTTTTTATAGGGTTCTACAATTAAAGTACAATCCCCTTGACCAATATCTAAAGTATAAACATGAAAAAAAGGATTCAGATAACTGGAATAAACAGGAGAACATAAAAATAAAATCAAAATTGAATATTTTATTTGATTATGAATCAGATAATAAAATAATAAAATCATCAAAGAGTAAAATATTAGATTGGGTACATAATGAAAGACTGGCATTTGTATATTCAGAAATGAAATATCAATAAAGAAAGAAGACAAAAATAAAATTACATTTATATTTTTAAAAAAAGAAAAAAAGAAAAGTGCCAGAAGATTGATTTCATGAAAATATATAAATTGTAAAGAATATATAAAAATAAAGCTTGCCAGTTTATTCTGTTTCTTTATATATTTTTGAATCCATCCTAAACCAAAAGGAAGTATATAGCTAAAATCACAGGAGGAATATGGAAATAAAAAGAGTAAAAGAGTGGAGGTTATACAAAATGATTCTGAATCTATATATTTAACAATCTGGTTTAAAATATATCGAACCAGAGCAATTTTAAATGTGAATAGATATCCATAAAGAATAGAAATCAGGATACATACAAATTTCGTTTTATTTTCTGAAATAATAGTATTTAATATTTTTTCCAGAATATGCATGCATACAAGAAAAGGCAAAGATAAGCGAGCTAAAAGATTAATCGAATCTGGATCATAGATTCCATATAAATATAATAAACAGAGTGGTTTTTCTTTTAATTTCTGAAAAATATATGATTTAATTGAATCTGATTTTTTAATGCACTGATTTTCTTTACCATTTGTACATTCATATATATTATTTTTATTCATATAAGATTCAAAATTAAACTGATGAATGTTTTTTAAACTGTATATGTTTTCAAATTCATCCAATTGATATTTATCTCCAAAATTTGCCTGATCTAAGCCATATACAACTACTTTTGTATCTTCATTTCTGGCAATGCAGTATTTGTTTTTGATTTCAATGATCTCATAGGTTCCTTTTTCGGCTGGATGATAAGATGGAAAGAAGAATAAAGTCAGAAAAGAACATAAAAACCATAAAAGTACAATGAATTTCTTTTTAAAACGAATATAAAGATAAATTGAAAATATTATGGAAAAACAAAGAATTAAATATATATCCTTCAGTACAAAACAAATCCATATGCCTAAACAGAATATATATTTCATAGAACGATCTTCTCCTTAATTTTTTCAAACAGTTTATCTCCAATTCCTTTGACATTTTTAATTTCTTCAATAGATTGAAAAGATCGTTCCTGTCGATATTCAATTATGCGACTGGCTAACGAAGGACCGATTCCCGGTAAAGTCTGTAATTGTTCTAAAGAAGCTGTATTAATTGATATATAATTCTCTTCCTGTTTTCCAATCACAATAACTTCATTTTCCTCTACAATGCGATTTAAAGCCAGAGCATCGGTATTTGCCAAATCCGTTAATCCATCAGCCTGTTCAATTACATCCTGTATACTGGCATCCCATTTAACAGTATAAATACCCGGATGGTTGACTTCTCCTTTAATTTCAACTTCTTTTGTAGATGGTTTTTTTAAATCTAATGAGACAAATGTATATCGGTTAAAAAAAGTAAATAGAAATACAACCAGACATATTAAAAAAAGAAGGATTTTTTTCATAGTATCACCCTTCTTATATATACGTAATTAAATTATAAAAATATAAAAATTATTGAATGGAGACGATTTTTACATCATATGGTTCATCCACACGTTTTACTGTGCAAACATCCCCTACTTTTCGATCCAGGATTACTTCCGCTAATGGAGTAATGTTTGATAATTTTCCATTTAAAGGATCGGCTTCTACAGAACCAACGATACTGAAAGATTTTTCCTGGTTCTCTGATAAATCTAAAATCGTTACATAAGAACCAATTTTTACAACATTAGCTTTTCCTTTTTTTACAGATTCATCAATAATTTCTGAATTTTTAATTAATTCATCCAATTCACGAATACGAGCTTCTACCTGTCCCTGATGTTCACGAGCTGCATCATAATCCGCGTTTTCGGACAAGTCCCCCTGTGCTCTGGCTTCCTGTAATTCAACAATTACCTGGGCACGTGTAACATGTACTAACTGTTCATATTCTTTGACTAACGCGTCATAACCTTCTTGCGTTACATAATTCTTATCAATTGCCATTTTACCAACTCCTTGTGTTTTGCATTAGGAATTATAACATAGAAAATAGAAATATCAAATTATAATCCTAAATTCAGTTCTTCACAGATCTGCAAATGTTCCTCATAAGTCTTAGAATAATAGACTTTTCCATCCCCATGAATATCGGCTGCAAAGTAAAAATAATCATTTTCTTCAGGATTCAAAACAGCATAAAAAGCATCTTTTCCAGCATTTAAAATAGGTCCTGCTGGTAAGCCATCGTATAAATATGTATTGTATGGAGAATCTATATCGGTTTGAACTTCACAATCCTTTGGATCGTTAAATTCATCATAAAGAGCATAACATACAGTAACACTGGATTGCATTTTCATACCATTATTTAATCGATTATAAAAAACACCGGCAATGGTAGGCATATCTTTGTCATAACCCGATTCAAACTGTACTACACTGGCCAATGTAACAATCTGATGAATAGAATAATCAGAATTTTTAAAATCGTCTTTATATTCCTGATACATTACATCAAACTGATTTAACAGAGTACGTGTAATTGCATCCAGTGTTGCATCTTTTTCAATGGAATATGTTTCTGGGAATAAATACCCTTCCAGTTTAATTTTATATACGGACTGGTTAATATCGTCAAAATTTAAAAATTCATACGTATTGCACCATTCTTTTAAATTAGTTTCATCATTCCAGTAGGCAATGATTTCTTCTTTACTGTAGTCCAGCTGCTGTGACAGGATCTCTGCAATTTCTTTTGCCCATTTGCCTTCAGGAATTGTAATGGTTACACTTTCTTTGGTCGCATTAGAACTGTCATTTAAAAAATTCAGAATTTCATTCAGATTCATTCCATCATTTAATGTATAATTACCTGCATAATACTGAATATTACTTTTAAATTTCACATATAAAGATGCGAATTCTTTTGAATGAATTAAATTCAACTCTTCCAGATTCTGTAATACCTGATCAAAAGATTCTCCTTCTTCAATCACCAGTACTTCCTGTTTTTTTCCATCTCCACAGGCAGATGTATTTTTAAAGATATAAAATAAAGAAGATAAAACCAGAGCAATCAGAAGAATCAGAACAAAAATTAGAACAATTTTTCCTTTTTTCTTACGCATCTTCCTCATCCTCAACAAATGTATTGATGACTTCTTCTACCATATCCCATTCTTCATCGCTTTCAATTGGATATAGATTTCCTTTATCATCATAAATGGATGCATATACATCACCTGAATCGTTTTGTGGATCCTGATATACCACGTATTGTTTTTTTGTTTCATCGTTGTCAAATGTAAATAAAATGATAAATTTTTTTTCATTTCCATTTTCATCTTTCACGTATAGACAATTTGAATCTAGCATAATAATGCTCCTTTCTAAAAATAAAGAGGGTAATGAAAATTACCCCCTATTTTTTTTACTGTCCAGATAATTCTGTAGAATAAAAACGGCTGCTGTCTGATCAATAATTTTTTTTCGCTTTTTACGCGATACATCCCCTTCAATTAATAATCTTTGCGCACTGACAGTCGTTAATCGTTCATCCCATAAAGTTACATGATAACCTTCCTGTTCCAGTTCATATCCAAAATCAATGGATAATTGTCCTCGAATCCCAACATCTCCATTCATATGTTTAGGCAGACCCAATACCACCTCATTTACCTTCTCTTTTTCCAGTAAATTCAGTATCTGGTCAAAACAGTCATCATAATCTTCTTGTTCAAAACGAATCGTAGTTAAAGCTCTGGCAAGAAATCCTGTCTGGTCACTGATTGCAACCCCACAAGTTTTACTTCCGAGATCCAGTCCAATAATACGTCCCATTATTTCTCCAGATAAGCACGAACCAGTTCTTCAATGATTTCATAACGTTCGATTCTTTGAATTAAATTACGTGCATTCTTATGAGAAGAAATATAGGCAGGATCATTACTGATCAAATAACCTGCAATTTGGTTTTCAGAATTGTAACCTCTTTCTTCCAGTGCATTACTAACTTCTTTTAAAATCATTTTGATATTCTCTCTACGAATATCTTCCGTTGTAAAAGTCATAGTTTCAGTAACGTCTCTCATAATATCAACTCCTTAACTTCTACTATTATACAAAATAAAAGACAAAAATGAAAGAAATTTCACCTTTGTCTTCACTTTTTATAGATTTGAAAGCGCTTCTTTGACTGTTTGGATGGCCTGATCTACTTTTGTGACATCTTTTCCACCTGCTTGAGCCATATCTGGTTTTCCACCCCCATTACCCGAACAGATTTGAGCCGCTTGTTTTACCAGCTGTCCTGCATGGACACCTTTCTGGATAGCTGTTTTTCCAGCACCAGATACGAACACAATCTTATCTCCATTAACATTTACAAAGAAACAGACAGAATTATCATCTTTTCCTTTAATATTGGATACCACATCTTTTAATGCTTTTCCATCCATACCTTCTACTTTTTTAATATAGGCATTCAATGTACCAATATTGATTTTTTCTTCGATCCACTGGTTAGCTTTCAAAGAGAAAATCTGATTTTTTAAATCATCAATTTCTTTATTTAAAGATTTGATTTGATCGTATGCATTCTGTACCTTTTCATCAATATTTTTAATTCCTTTTGATTTAGCACTGTTTGCGATATTTTCTAACATTTTATGTTCTTTTGCGATTTCTTTATAAGCTTCCATTCCTGTTTTTGCAGTAATACGTCTTGAATCAGAACCTATGCTTTCTTCCGAAATAATCTTGCAGATTCCAATTTCAGCTGTATTTTCTACATGACATCCAGCACAGAATTCTTTTGATACATCTCCCATAGAAACAACACGAACAAAGTCACCATATTTTTCATTAAACAAAGACATTGCACCAGTCTTTTTGGCTTCTTCAATTGGCATTACTTCTTTTGTGACAGTGTAAGAATCTGAAATATACTGATTGACAATAGCTTCTACCTGTGCCAGCTGTTCATTTGTGATTTTTTCATAATGAGAAAAGTCAAAACGTAAATATTCATCACATACATAAGACCCAGCCTGATGAATGTGTGATCCAACTACTTTTTGTAAAGCAGCCTGCAGCAGATGTGTACAAGAATGATTGGCAGTTGTTTTTGCACGAAGTTTTGTATCAACATAACAAATTAATTCCATACCTGAAGTCAAGATACCATCCTGAACCTGTACTGTATGCAAATGCTGTTTATTAGGTGCTTTTTGTACATCCACTACATTTACCAGGACACCATCGCTTTTCATCCATCCTTTGTCACAGACCTGACCACCACTTTCTGCATAGAAACAAGTCTGATCTAAAATTACCTGTCCTTCCCCACTTAATGTATCGACTTTATGTCCATCTTTAAATAAGGCAATCACTTTTGCTTTGCAGGATAAATTGTTGTATCCGATAAACTCAGACGGTTCAACAAAAGCCATCAGTTCTTCATTCTGTTTTGAAAAAGACTCCTGAGTATTTCGAGCATTACGAGCTCTTTCTTTTTGCTGATTCATCTGGTAATCAAATTCTTCACGATTGACTTCTAATCCTCTTTCAGCTGCGATTTCCTGTGTCAATTCAAATGGGAATCCATATGTATCATATAATTTAAAGACCACTTCTCCACTTAATTTTCCATCGGCTTTATTCATTTCTTCATCCAGTAAAGATTGTCCATTCTTTAATGTTTTTCTAAATGTTTCTTCCTCGATTTTAATCAGCTTCTGGTTAAATTCTACATGTTCCTGTAAATATGGATAGAAATCTTTCATATTATCCGCTACAACAGGAACCAGTTTATATAAGAAAGGTTCATCCAATCCCAGTTTTAATCCAAATCGAGCGGCCCTTCTTAATACTCGACGCAATACATATCCTCTACCACTGTTTGAAAAATTGGCTCCATCACTTAAAGCAAATGTAATGGTACGAACGTGGTCAGCAATGACACGATATGCCATTTTATATTCTCCCTGATATGGATATTTTGCCATATCCTGAGTTGCATAAATAATTGGTAGGAATAAATCGGTATCAAAGTTGGTTTCCCCATCCTGAATCAAAGCAACCAGACGTTCCAGTCCCATTCCTGTATCAATATTTTTCTGAGGTAGTTCTTTATATTCTTTACGATCAATTTCAGGATCGCAATCGTATTGTGAAAAAACGACATTCCATACTTCAACGTATCGATCGTTTTCCATTTCTTCGAAAAATAATTTTTCTCCCAATCCTTCTGGATCGTATTTTTCACCACGATCAAAGAAAATCTCACTATCAGGTCCACCAGGTCCTTTTCCGATTTCCCAGAAGTTTTCTTTCGTTTTTAAAATATGACTAGGATTCACTTTACATTTTTCTGTCCAGATGCGATAAGCATCTTCATCATCAACATAGACAGTAATATATAAACGTTCTTTATCGATTCCCATCCATTCTTCACTTGTTAAAAATTCCCATGCGAATGGAATGGCTTCTTCTTTAAAATAATCTCCAATAGAAAAATTTCCCAGCATTTCAAAGAATGTATGATGTCTTGCCGTGCGCCCTACATTTTCAATATCATTTGTACGGATACTTTTCTGCGCATTGGCAATACGATTGCATCTTGGTTTTTGAGAACCATCAAAATATTTCTTTAAAGCCGCAACCCCTGCATTGATCCATAATAAAGTCGGATCGTTATTAGGAATTAAAGATGCGCCAGGTTCAATCATATGTCCTTTACTTTTAAAGAAATCCAAAAACATCTGTCGAACCTGATTTCCTGTTAATTGTTTCATTTTCTTTCCTCCATAAAAAAAACGTTCCCATCTAGGAACGTAAAAATACGCGGTACCATCCTAGTTCACCATTGCTGGTGCACCTTTCATTCGAATATCGCCGAATTACGTTTTCACTCCAAAGCAGCTTCAACTTATACCATCCAGAAGTTTTCACCTGACACTTCCTCTCTAAATTCAGAATATAAATCTACTTATCTTTTTCTTCGTGAACGTATATATATTAACATTCAAAATTTCAAATTTCAAATAAAATTTCAGGCAAATGGATGATCAATCGTTATCACAAGGTATATAATTTTATCTACATGCATATGAGCCAATATTTCTTCTTCAATTTCCTGTTTTGTCCTTTTATCTTCAAATGGAATGACCAGATCAAAAACCAGATTGGTATGAGTAGGTCCAGATACAATACGGAAATCATGAAAATGCCAGTTTTCATTGCACTCTTCAAGTGCATTTTTTAAAACCTTTCTATAATAATCCGTTTCTGGATCGTTAACTTTAACAGGATCCATATGAAGAACTAAAGAAACGTTATATTTTTCTTTGATAGCTCGTTCAATATTGTCTACATGATCGTGGATTTCAAATATATCCTCATCACTGTTAACTTCCACATGTGCACTGGCAAACTGTTTATCGGGTCCATAATCATGCAATATAAAATCATGGACTCCTAAAATTTTTGAATCGGATAGGATATCATCTACGATTTCTTTCACAAAATTTTCATCTGGAGCCGTTCCAATCAGCGTATTGATGACATCTTTTAATAAACCATAGGCATTGTATAAAATAATGATCGAAACGATCACTCCCATATACCCATCTAAATTAAAATGAAGGACAGGAGACAAAACAGTCGAAACCAATACCGCACTGGTTCCCATTACATCGGATATGGAATCTAAAGCTGTTGCATGAAGCAGACTGGATTCATATTTTTTTGACAACGACTGATTGTAGCTATACATCCACAATTTAACCAGAATGGAAATCAATAAAATCAGAATTGTCACCCATCGAAAATCAATTTCCTGGGGATGAATAATTTTAATGAAACTTTCTTTTGCCATTTCAATTCCCAGAAAAACAATTATCAGACCAACGAATAAAGAAGCTATAAATTCAGTTCTCTGATGCCCATAGGGATGATCTTTGTCTGCAGGTTTATTTGATAAATGAAACGATACAATGGAAATAATATTGGATCCAGCATCCGTTAAATTGTTGATCGCATCGGCCTGAATGGAAACCGATCTGACTAACACTCCAATAATAAATTTAATCGTAAATAAAAATACGTTATTGCATATACCAATCCATCCGCAAAATCTTCCCACTGCACTTCTCACAGCTGGATTTTTTGTGTCTTTTGCATTTTTCACAAATTTATTCAATAAAAAAGAAATCATATTCTCACCTTCTATATGTTAGATGAGTATATCATTTCTTTTCCTTTCTTTTCAAATAAAATCAGGTAGTTGAATATAACCTTTATATGATAATTCCTTCCAGATGATCCATTTCATGCTGAATAATTTGAGCACTCATATCACTAAATACCTGTATATGTTTTTTAAATTGGGTATCAAAATACTGTACCGTAATTTTTCTATAGCGTGTCGTTTTTCGAGAACCTACTAAAGATAAGCATTCTTCCATTGTCTGATAAGGATCTTCTTTCTTTAACAGTTTAGGATTGATCATAACAACTGGTATAAATCCAGCATCAACAATGATCATACGTTTTGAATATCCAATCATATTCGCTGCCAGTCCAACACAACTTTTTTTATGAAAAGATAAAGTATCCATTAGATCTTTGGCTATTGGAATATCTTTTTTTGTACAGACTTCACTTTTAATAGATAAAAAAAATTCATCTTTTACAATTGGTTTAATCATATATTTCACCTAATCTTTCTTTTAATGAAGTTTGACGGATTCGTTTTTGAATCATACGAACCTGTCTTTTAAATACATTCGCATTTCCAATGATATATAAATGATGTTTTGCACGAGATATAGCTGTATAAATCAATCTTTTTTCTAACATATAAATCGATTGTACATCACAAATAAAAACAACATTATCGTATTCACTTCCCTGTGATTTATGTATAGAAATACAATAGGCATGTGTTAAATAATAGAGAAAATCATGATCAAAACAAACTACATTGTTTCCAAAATCAACTTCAACGATATTCATTTCTTTTGTTTTTTCTATATGAACAATCGTTCCAATATCCCCATTGTATACATCTTCATCCGCCATATTCTTTAGAAGCATAACTTTATCTCTTTCACGAAAAATAATCGTTCCTACTTTCAGTTCTTTCTTATAGGCTGCCTTTGGATTTTTTAACTGCTGTATCATTTGATTAATAGCATCAATACCACAGCTTCCTTTGTACATGGGTGCAAGGATCTGTACCTCCTGCTGACTGGCAATACGTTTAATTTCTTCTAAAATCTCATTATTGTTTTTTTCAATAAAAGTCACTCCATCTTCAAATCTGCATAAACCTTCTTCTCGAATTTCTTTTGCCAGTGTAACAATACCCGATCCATGTTCTTGTCGATAAATGCGATTCAGATGAACAACAGGAAGAATTTCTGAATCAATTAAATCCTCAAATACTTTTCCTGGTCCAACACTTTCCAGCTGATTTTCATCTCCAATCAACAAAATACGACAATGAAGTGGTAAAGCTTTCATCAATTGAGCAAACAGATGTGTATCGACCATACTGAATTCATCTACGATCAGAAAATCACATTCTATTTTATTCTTTTCATCTTTTCCAAACGTATTGGAATGCAGATCCCATTGTAATAAAGAATGAATGGTTCTTGAATCACAATCCGACAATTGAGTTAGTCGTTTTGATGCCCTGCCTGTTGGTGCACACAATTGAATCGTTGATTGAGGAAAGATCTGTTTACATAATCTTAAAATACCTCTAACAATTGTTGTTTTACCAGTTCCTGGTCCCCCATTGATAATGGAAATAGAGTGATTAAAAAATGAAGAAACCGCATCAACCTGCTTCGTGTCATATTCGATATTCAATGAAAATTCCACTTCTCTCAATTTTATTTTCAAAATTTCTTCTTCCACAGGTTCAACTTTAAATATATGATCTTTTATTCCCTTTGAAACAACGATTTCATCACTTAATAGTTGAAATGGATAATACTTATTTTTTTCATTTTGTAGATAACCATCGTCAATCAGGCGAATTAAGCAATTTTTCACCTGTTCTTCGGATAAAACTTTTACATTTTCAAATATATTTTCAAAAGTAATGTAAGTATTGCCATAGCTCATAACCAGTTCACGACACAAATTACAGATATAGGCATCCTGTCTTCTCGTATCCATTGCCTGCATCTGAAGCATATTTGCGATCTGAACACTGGTTTTATATCCAAATCCATTCACTTCATAAAAGGGCTGAAAACAATTCTTTTCAATGACCTCTAATGGATTTTCATATTGTTTTTCAAGCAGTTCAATTTTATGATCACTTAATCCATATTTCATTAACTGTATATAGGATTCATTAAAACTCGAAAACTCCTGTATGCCTTCCTGGATGATCTTTCTTTTTTTCGCATTTAAAGAAGAAACCTGATTCAATATAGAAGCATCTTTACTGATTTGTTCCAGACAGTTATCTCCCAGTGTCTGATAAATATCCGTCGCAGTTTTTTTACCGATTCCACTAAATTTATCACTGCATAAAAAACGAATGATCTGTTTTTCATTCGTTGGTAATTTTTTTATGGCTGTCTGAATCTGAAACTGCATTCCATATTTAGGATGAACTATATATTGTCCTGTTAAATTGTATTCAATATCTTCCTGTACATCACGTATAGTTCCTGCAGCTGTAAAAGTATGATATGTTTTCGTTTCACTGAAAAGAGCAACCGCATAATGGTTCTGTTCGTTTTCATAAATAATTGTATCCAGTATAGCATCAATGCTTTCCATTTAATTTCTCCTTATAGGTCATAAGTATTTTTTCATTCAGATCCACATCATCTATAAAAACCTGTTCAATGACTCCTCCACCCATACATATATTTCCATCATAGAAAACCGCTTCCTGCCCGCATGTAACCGAAGCAATTTTTTGAGGATATGACAAAATAACCGTTTTAGGATCAATATATTTTAAATATACGTCCTGATCGGGCTGACGATATCTGAACTTAGCTGTACATTTTCCAGGAATATTGTAATCCTGCGGTAAAATCCAGTTTACATCTTTTACTATACAGGATGTCGAATAAAGCCATTCCTTTTTTGTCTGATGACATACAAATAATATATTCTTTTTAACATCTTTTCCTACTACAAACCAGGGACCTGCTGCATGATCAATATTTAATCCTTTTCTTTGTCCAATGGTGTAATAGAGTACACCTATATGTTCCCCTACAACTTTACCAGTATCGATATCTACAATCTTTCCCTCTTTTGAAGGAAGATAATTGGTTAAGAATTTACGAAAATCTCTTTCTCCAATAAAACAGATTCCGGTACTGTCTTTTTTTGTTGCAACACTTTCTAAATTTAGATCCAAAGCATATTTTCGAACTTGTGGCTTGATTAAATTCCCTAATGGAAACATCGTTTTTTGAATCGCTTCTTTATTGACCTGGCATAAAAAATAAGTCTGATCTTTATTTGTATCTTTTGCACGTGTCAGATAGTTAAACCCATCAATATTGGTCGTAGAAGCATAATGACCCGTAGCCACTATATCAAAACCATTGTCCTTTGCATAATTAAAGAAGGAATCAAATTTAATATATTTGTTGCATAATATATCTGGATTTGGAGTTCTTCCTTTTTCATATTCATTTAAAAAAGTCTGAAATACATGATCCCAATACTCTTTAATAAAATCCACTCGTAATAACTGCAGACCTAAATGCTTAGCAACCGCTAATGCATCCATATAGTCCTGTTCCTGTGGACAAGTGTCCTCTAAAATCGTAGGGTTTCCTTCGATGTCATTATTCGCATAGGAATCCCAATTTCTCATAAAACAGCACGTTACGTCATATCCTTGTTCCTTTAATAAATAGGCAGCAATGGCTGAATCCACTCCTCCACTTAATCCAACTAATATTTTCATGTTGACATCCTCCGTTTTCTATTATAACACATTTTACTTTTTTTAAACTTTCTCTTGAAAAAGAATATAAATTTGTATATAATAATCAAGCAATGCCCTGGTGGTGAAACTGGTAGACGCAGTGGACTCAAAATCCACCGGTAGCGATACCGTGCCGGTTCGAGTCCGGCCTGGGGCACCATTCGAATTTAAAAGACCATTTAGTAATTTAAATGGTCTTTTTTTACTCTTCCTTAATACAAATAGTGATCCATATAGAAATATGAGTTTTTAATGAATCCTATTTTTTATTTCTGTTTTTTATTCATGATTTTCTTCCTTAAAACCAATTCTTTTTAATATATCGCATGATAAATCTTTTTCACTTCCATAACTAAATTCTGGTATATAATCAACTGGAATTTCTAAAAATTTACATAAAATCAAAGTATCATAACTTTTTTAAAAAAGAGAAATGACATTCATCATTTCTCCATTAAATTTATTCTTCTATCTTTTTTAAATCTATATAAGGGATTTCCGTTGGTGTTTCACGACCAAACAGAATCAGTAATACAGTAGCTTCTTTCTTTTCATCATCCATTGCTTCAACGGTTCCTTCTGAACCTTCAAAAGCTCCATTCAAAATGGTTACCGTATCCCCAATTTCAAAATCTACCTGTACATTTAAGTCCTGTCTTCCTAAGCGACGCAATACCGCATCCACTTCTTCCTGTGCTACAGGGAATGGTTTAGCCCCTTTCCCACTGGAACCAATAAATCCTGTTACTCCAGGTGTATTACGAACAACATACCAAGCTTCATCTGTCATGATCATTTGTACCAGCAAGTATCCGGAAAATAGATTTCTAACTTTTTCAACAGGTTTTCCATTTTTATATTCAATTTCTTTTTCTTCCGCAACAACAACCTGAAATAAAGAATCTTCCAGTCCCATTGTTTTAACACGACGTTCCAGATTGTTTTTGACATTATTTTCCTGTCCAGCGTATGTATTTACCACATACCATTCTTTTTTTAGTTCTGACATGTATCCTCCTATGCTTTAATAATTAAATTAAGTAAACCAGAAGCAGCTAATTCACAAATAAAGAAATATACTCCAAATAACAGTGTAAATAAAATAACCAGTCCACTGGATTTTAAAAGAGCTGTAAATCCAGGCCATTCCACTGTTTTTAATTCACGAATAATTCCTTTTGGAGAATACACTCTATCTTTCTTTGCTTTTTTTTCCTTTGCCATAATGTACCTCACTTTGTTTCTTTATGCAAAGTATGTTTTCCACACTTTGGACAATATTTTTTAATTTCTAATCGCTCTAAATGCGTTTTTTTATTTTTTTCAGTTGTATAGTTTCTTGATAAACATTCTGTACATGTTAAAATTACTTTATCTGCCATATGAATCTCCTATAACCAATTTAATTTATCACTATATTTTATTCTTTGTCAATCTGATTTAACCAAATTTTTATTTTTTTAATATGATAACGTATAGCCGCCTGTGATAAAGAAAGATTTTGAGCAATTTGAGATACACGTACATTCTGTTGTTTTAAAATAAAGATCGTATAATCCAGTTCATTTAATTCTTTTTTTGCTTTTTCAAAAATATGTTCTTTCTGGATTTTACCCATCACATAATCATGAACCAGACATGCACACGGATTGCTGATAATATTTCCATATTCTTCATCTGAATCTTCTTTTATTTTTGAATCTAAAGACACAGTTAAATTCGCATATGGAAATGTTTTTTTTGAAAAAGTTCGAAACAGATCAATCATACGATTCTGTAGAACATGAAGATAAAACTTTGTAAAACTGTTATGATAATCAAATCGATAATTTGATAAACAATCAATTAAAGTACAATCACTGATTGAATAATATTCATCTATTGTGTAATAATTTTTGAATGTGTAACTGAATTTTTCATAAAATAATTTAGTCACTGCCGGTCGATAATATTCAATTAAAAAAGGCAAAGAATCTTCATCTTTTATAAAATAATAATAAATCCATTCATTTATATTTACCATAATCGCTCCTTAAGCGAAATTACAGAGGATTTCTTTGATTATAAATCTCATACAATAAAATTCCACAGGCTACACTGGCATTTAAAGACTGTATCTGTCCTGCCATTGGAAGAGTGACCATATAATCACACTGTTTTTTTACAATCGGACTGATTCCTTTTCCTTCGTTTCCAATAACTAATACAGTTGGCAGATCATACATTCCTTCACGATAATCTCTGGCATGATCTAGATCCGTTCCTACAATCCAGTATCCTCTGGTTTTTAAATCTTTTAGAGTCTGATTCATATTAGTAACAATGGATACAGGAATTGTATAGCAGGCTCCTGTACTGGCTTTAATTGCTGCTGGTGTCAGTCCAGCACTGTTGTGTTTACAAAGAATCAGACCATTTACTCCAGCACAATCACATGTTCTTAAAATAGCTCCCACATTATGAGGATCCTGAATCCCATCTAAAGCAACCAGCAGTCCTGGATTTTTTGTTTTCTGGATCAGTTCATCAATCGAATATGTGGGAATTTCTTTCACCTGACATACGATTCCCTGATGATTTTCATGTTTTGTCATCTGATCCAGTCTTTGTTTGGAACAGACTTCATAATCACAATTTAATTCTTTTAATGATTTCCATATTCTCTGATCCTGTAAACCTTTTAAAATATAGACTTTTTCAATCGCATCTGGATCGTTTTTTAATTGAGAGTAAACATTTTTACCATATACAATCATATTGTTTCTCCTATTTTCAATATAAAGTTCAAACAATCCTTTAGCCGTTCATCGTGCTTATATAAATATAAATATCCTAATAATGCTTCTAAAGAAGTTGCTTTTAAATAAGTCTGTCCATCTGCATTTTTTGCTTTCGAATGAATCGAAGCATTTCTGCCACGATTTAATATTTCTTTTTCATCCTCATTAAAAAAATCCAATGCAGACATTTTTTCAAGAATACTGGCCTGTCCTTTTGCACTACAGATGCGACTGCTTTTCTTTTGCAGTGTATTAGGCTTCTGATATCCTTTTTTTAAAAGATCTTCACGCACTGCCAGACTCATTATAGCATCACCAATCCAGGCAAGGCTTGTCGCATTTTCTGTAACTATTTCCATTAGATAATTCCTTTTTCCTGTAAAGTTAAACGATATTGATCCGCAGTTATAAAGTCTTTTTCTTTTACAGCCTTTCTCCAGGCAGTATACATTTCTTTATCCTGTTCAGTTAATTTCAATGGTTCAAATTCAATTCCCAATACATAAAGTTCTCTTTCCAGAGTATATACCAGTTTTGATATCTGATCAAAATCAACTGGTCTTTTACGAATGTTCTGATTGATGCTTTTAACTGTATCCAATACAGTAGTAATTGCATTTGGTGTATTCAAATCATCATTTAAGGCATCGATAAAAGATTTCCATAAATCATCATCCAATTGATTTCCTCTTTGAATATTTGCCAATTCCATCTGCAGACAAGCCTGTTTATAAGCATTTTGAATTTTATTTAATTCTTTAATGGCTACATCAAAGACTTCATCAGTTAAATTCATCAAGGCTCTATATTGAACAGAAATCATAACCCAGCGAACGACATTTCCACCAAATTGTGCAATTAAATCTTTTGCCCATCGTACATTTCCTAATGATTTTGACATTTTTGTACCATCAATGTTGATCATTCCATTATGTACCCATGTATTGGCAAGACGAGTATGATTGCAAGCCTGACATTGTGCCATTTCATTTTCATGATGTGGGAATTTTAGATCCAGCCCTCCTCCATGAATATCGATTAAATCGGTTTTAAAAACGTCCTGAATCATAACTACACATTCTGTATGCCATCCTGGTCTTCCTTTTGACCATGGTGAATCCCACTGAATTCCTTTATCTGTCTGTTTCCATAAAGTAAAATCTAAAGGATTTTCTTTTTTTGAATTTTCATCAATTCGTGCTCCTACCATCAGATCATCCATTTTCTGATGAGATAATTCTCCATAAATTGGATCACTTTCAATACGGAAATATACATCTCCGTCCACCTGATAGGCGGCTCCTTTTTGAATCAGTTCCTCAATAAATGAAATAATTTTATCCATTGTTTCGGTTACTCTAGGTGCTACATCTGGTAAATCTGCATGCAGCCCAGTACGTACTTCATTGTATGCTTTTATATATTTATCTGTAATTTCTTTTTCACTTACATTGTTTTCAATTGCCGCATTAATAATTTTGTCATCAACATCTGTATAATTGCTGACAAAAGTAACATTATATCCTTGCACCTGAAGTGCTTTTTTTAATGTATCAAATACGACAATAGGCCGGGCATTCCCGATATGTGGATAATTGTAAACCGTAGGTCCACAAACGTACATAGAAATTTTATTATCCTGAATTGGTTTTAATGGCTCAATTTTTTGAGAATAACTGTTATATAACTTCATAAAATCCTCTTTTCTAATCATAATCTTTCATCTGTAGAGTCAGATCCTTGAATTGTTCTAATAACTCTTCATCAATTCCCTGGTCTCTCATCTGTTCTAAATATACTTTATCTAAATCGTCAACATCCTTTGTTAATTCGTCTCGATCCTTATTTGATAATTGTGTTCGAATTGCCATAAATGTATCCTTTCAATCGTATAATTAGAATACATGAATTACCTGTTAATTTCAAGAATGCGAAAAAAAAAGACATCTGTTAAAGATGTCTTTTCTCATTAAATTCTTATCCTAATTCAGCAAAGTATTTAATTGTACGAACCATCTGGCTAGTGTATGAGTTTTCGTTGTCATACCAAGAAACAACCTGTACATGAGTGTTTCCATCAGCCATTTCATGAGCCATTGTTTGAGTAGCATCAAATAATGATCCATAACGGATTCCGATGATGTCACTAGATACTAATTGTTCTTCAGTGTATCCGAATGATTCAGTTGAAGCAGCTTTCATAGCAGCATTGATTTCGTCAACTGTAACTTTTCCTTCAACAACAGCTACTAAAATAGTTGTAGATCCTGTTGGAGTTGGAACACGTTGAGCAGATCCAATTAATTTTCCGTTTAATTCAGGAATAACTAAACCGATAGCTTTTGCAGCACCTGTTGAGTTAGGTACGATATTAACTGCAGCAGCACGAGAACGACGTAAGTCACCTTTACGTTGTGGACCATCTAATGTCATTTGGTCACCAGTGTAAGCATGAACTGTAGTCATGATTCCTGATTGAATTGGAGCTAATTTGTTTAATGCATTAGCCATAGGTGCTAAACAGTTTGTAGTACATGAAGCAGCAGAAATAATTGTATCTTCTGGAGTTAATGTTTCATGGTTAACATTGTAAACGATTGTTGGTAAGTCGTTTCCTGCAGGTGCAGAAATAACAACTTTACGAGCTCCTGCATCGATATGAGCTTGAGCTTTAGCTTTTGAAGTATAGAATCCTGTACATTCTAATACAACGTCTACACCTAATTCACCCCAAGGTAATTCAGCAGCGTTAGCTTTTGCATAGATAGTAATTTCTTTACCATCAACTGTGATTGAGCTTTCTCCAGCTGATACTTTGTCAGCAAATTTGTATGTTCCTTGGCTTGAGTCATACTTTAATAAATGAGCTAACATTTTAGGGCTAGTTAAGTCATTAATAGCAACAACTTCATACCCTTCTGCATCGAACATTTGACGGAATGCTAAACGTCCAATACGTCCAAAACCATTAATTGCAACTTTTACTGTCATTTCAGTAAATCCTCCTTTAAAATTCTATTTAATTATAAAATCAGTACTGAAATTTGTCAATAAATACGTATAGTTTAGATTCTTTCTTAGTTTTATGCTAGAATAAATACCAGGGAGGTTTTGTATGAATCATAATAAAATTTTAGAACTTCTAGAAAATGATGCGCGTTTAAGTGTACAAGATTTAGCTGATATTTTAAATGAAGATAAAGAAGATATCCAGTCTTCAATCAAACAAATGGAAGATGAAAAAATTATTTGCGGATATCATACTGTCATAAATTATAATAGAGCCTTTAGAAATCGTATGATCCTAGCTTTCATTGAAGTGAGCTGTACACCACAAAGAAATAAAGGATATGATCAGACAGCCACAATGATAGCTAAATACCCTGAAGTTTCTAATATGTATTTATTAAGTGGAGATTGTGATTTTTTATGTCTTGTTGAAGGAAAAACGATGTTTGAAGTGGCTCGTTTTGTTTCGGATAAAATTGCATGTGTTGAAAATGTGATTTCAACCAAAACTTTATTTGTTTTAAAAGAATATAAGAAAAGTGGAATTGTCATGATTGATAGCGTGGATGACAATACAGCCGATCGACTGATTGTTACACCATGACAAAAGAAATATCTAAAACAGTTAAGGAATTAAAGCCAAGTGGAATTCGAAAATTTTTCGATTTAGCCAATGAAATCGAAGGAGTTATTTCTTTAGGTGTTGGTGAACCAGACTTCGATACTCCCTGGCACATTTGCGAAAATGCTATACACGCTATCTCACATGGAAAAACACACTATACAGCTAATCGTGGCTTATTGGAATTAAGAAAAGCTATTAGCGAATTCCATTCTTTAAGATATGGACAGCACTATGATCCTGAAAATGAAATTATTGTAACAGTAGGTGGTTCAGAAGGTATCGATATCGCCATGCGTACCTTAATTGATCCAGGAGATGAAGTCATTTGTATGGATCCTAATTATGTTGCTTATGCACCAGCTGTGCAATTAGCAGGTGGAAAAGTCGTAACGATAGAATTAAAAGAAGAAAATGATTTTAAATTGTTACCAGATGATTTAAAAAAAGTGATTACAGATAAAACAAAGGCTATGATCATCAACTTTCCAAGCAATCCAACTGGTGGAGTCATGACTTATGAAGACTACGAAAAACTGGTTCCTATACTTAAAGAATCGGGCATTTTTATTGTTTCAGATGAAATCTATGCAGAATTAAGCTACGACCAGCCTTTTTCTTCTTTAGCTCAATTTGATGAAGTAAAAGATCAGGTTATAGTCATTAATGGATTCTCTAAAGCATTCGCAATGACTGGCTGGCGTTTGGGTTATTTACTTTCAAATAAAAATATTTCCCAGGCTATGAACAAAATTCATCAATATGTCATCATGTGTGCGCCTGTTGCTGCCCAATATGCAGCTATTGAGGCATTGGCTCATGGAATGAACGACGTGGTAAAAATGCGTAACGATTATTTAAATCGTCGTAATTTACTGGTTCAAAGATTAAACCGAATGGGGTTAACATGTAACATGCCTCATGGAACTTTTTATGTATTCCCTTCTATTAAAAAGACGGGACTTACCAGTGAAGAATTCTGTGCAAAGCTATTAGAGGAAGAAAAAGTAGCCTGTGTTCCTGGTAATGCATTTGGAGAATGTGGTGAAGGATTTATTCGAATTTCCTATGCTTATTCATTGGATCATATTAAACAAGCCTGCGATCGTATAGAACATTTTTTAAAAAATTATCTATAAAAAAATCCGTTTGATGACGGATTTTTTTATACTTTAATGCTTGACAATAATTCTTTAACAGAATCTATACTGCAGTTTAAAATCTGGGAAATCGTTTCCAGACTGAATCCCATTTTTGTCATATTCACAGCCAGAGAAATCTTTTCTTCTCGCTGTCCTTCACATTTTCCTTCTAGTATTCCTTCAAGCCTTCCTTGGGCTCTTTCACTTTTCGCAAATTCTTCCAGCAGTTCACACATTTCCTGTTTCTCCTTTTCTCTTGTCTTTATTTTTCGAACCGATTCTCTTAATTCTTCAATAACCATTTTCTGATAGTCACTGCATGAAAAATCATGCATTAAATATCCTAACTCATCCTGGTTTCGATACTGACCATTGACATAATACAGATTCATGCGATCTTTAAAAGGACAATGATTCAATTCTTTTATAGTTCTTTGAATATGATATACAGGATATCCTTTATGGTAATAGTCTTCTTCGGTAATAAAAAGAATATGAATATTTCGAATCTCATCAAATTTTATGTTTTTTTGGCATATTCTACATCCAGGACGCTGGCATAATATCGAAGTCTTTCTACAGGTGCTTTCTTTGCACTTCTTTCCACTTCAATATCATAAATGTTTCCATCTGTATCCTCAATCACAATATCTGGGATGATAGATCGAGACAGAATCTGTTTCATGTCTTTTTGAATTTCATATTTTCGGATTTTAATATCGGTTCGATTCAATAAAATATTCAGTATCCTTTGTACAAGTTCTTTATTGTCTTTAAACAGGATACGCATAAATATATCATCAAAGGGTCGTAACCTTTCAATAATATCAAGATACTTTTTATTCTCCACCGCGGGCATTGTGCTATATGATTCATATCGAAATTCTCTCTTTCTATTTATTATATACGTATTTAAAATCACTTTTGACAGTACAAATTGAATTTTTTTACATATCAGAATCGATCATCTTAATGATACTAAAAAAGGATAGAATTTTTAAATCCACCCTTTTTATAGACAATAATTTTTAATCATTATTTACGTTTTTTTAGAATAGCTAATATACCTGATAAAGATAATGCAGAAATAGCTGTTGAAATATAAAGTTTTGCATTTGTTTGGACACTTGTATTTGTTTTCTTTTTACTGTTGTCTTTTTTTGTTTCTTCGACTTTTTTATAATATACATTGATTTCTTTATTTTCATCAATGAAATCAAATATTAATGAATTTTCTTCTGCTTTCTCTTCATCTAAAGACATCTGTGCAATTTGCTGATCATGACTGTAATCACTTCCCAGTGATTTTACTTCTGTTTTTACATAAGTATATCCATCAATCTTGATCTTATCATATGATGTTGCATCAAATTCCAAACCATATTCAATAGGATTACTACTGTAAGAATCTTTTAATACTTTATTGGTTCCCATTTCTAAGTAATTAACTTTCACTGTATAATTTAATGTATGAGCTGCTTTTAAGGCAAGAATCTGATTTTCTCTTGATGAATCATAATGTTCAATATATTTTTCATTTCCATCCACATTCCAACGCGTAAACACTTCTTTCTGGTCCATCACATTGTATCCGTCATAATACCAGTCATCAATAGTATCTGTACAGTCATCTAATATCCAATTCGAACCAACTGAATCAAAGGTAATCTTTCCAGTAGAGTAAATATCATCTCCTGCAATAGGAGCATGGTTATTATACAATTGAATATTTGAAGGTAGAATTGCACTTCCATTAATATTAATTCCACCACCATAACCTAATTTTTCTGCAAAGTTATGCATAATCGTAACATTTGCACTGGATTCAATTGTAAGTGTATTTCCTTTCTGATAAATGCCGGATCCATTGTTTCCTGTAATGTTCAATGTACAGTTCTGAATCTTTGATTCTCCTGCAATATAAAATGCTCCTGGAATCGTCCATTTACTGCAGATTGAACATTTGTTGTTCTTAATATCCACTGTCGATTCATTATCAATATTTAATGTACCTGTAACATGAATTCCATTGGCACCATTGTTGCTTCCACTTACATAAGAATCATTAATGAATAGAGTGGATGCAGACAATCCATGTGATCCATTTCCATCAAATTTAACATTTGAATTATTTTTGATATCAAAATTACTTCCATTTGAACCATTTCCTAAACTATTAATAACATTAACTATACTATTATCAATCGTTGCATAGAAAGTTCCTGTAAATCCCGAACGACAATGATTGGATGTGAATGTGGAATTTATTATATTTACATTATATCCTCCATCTCCTCCATCCCATTCCAATGCATCCTGACCATAATTTTGAATAGTTAAATTTGAATTGTTTAAATTTAATTTGTTGTTGCTACAGAAATATATGGCATGTTTATTCGCATTTCCACCATCTAAAGTCATTGTTGTATTGTTTAGTGTTAAAGATGAATTTTTGCTGGCACAGATTGTCATCCAGTTCCATTCAGCTGTATATGGAGTAGAACCAATATTGTTCATTGTCAATACGGCATTATTAAAAGTTAAGGATTTACCCCATAAAGCAATACCATATTTTGTAAATGTAATGGTATGTCCCTGTCCATCAATAATCAGATTTTTATTTAAATTCAGCCCTTCTGTATTTACATTCTTTAATAGTAAAATTGTTTGTCCATCTTCAGCAGCCAATACAGCCTCATCTAAAGTTTCATATTCTGTATCCTCTATTTTACAGACAGCCTCAATCGGATCTTCCTCCAGCAGCATAACTTCTTTTTCCAAAGTTTCTTCATCTACCTGTTTTTGTGGATCCTCATCCAATTTTGGATTCACTTGCGTTTCTTCCTGCAAAATTTCTTCATCATTTTTTTCTATTACTGGATCTTTGATCTGATCATCAGCCAGTACAATCTGACTAATACCAGAAACCACTAATGTACCTGATAATAGAAAAGCTGTCAGTTTTCCTTTCATATTTACCCTCCTTGACTTGATATAAATATTATAATTCTTTCGGTATTAATCACAAGCCAGTAAACATTATTATCAATTTTAATGTAATTTTTATCTATTTATGAAAATATCATAAAAAAACTTTTTGAATATTAAAATTTGGATGAGGTAAAATTAAGTCTTTAAAATTATGTGTTTTTCATTTTTTAATGTCTGCCCTCCAAATTCTTTTGAGGTGATATTAAAACGTAATGTGACCTTTTTTAGAAAACTTAAGATCTATACTCATATATACAAAAAAAGTTGTGATAAAAAGCTCTCTTAATGCATTTATTCACAACTTTTTATATACTGTGTCCATGAAAAGGAAAAGGCAGGAAACAAACCCACGTGATTGCACCCACAAAGTTTATTTCCCCCTCAACATCTATTAAGATACTTTATTTTGCTTCCCCAATCAAAAGCTTTAATCATTCAAACTATCGTAAAACAGTCTTCTCTATTATGGAAAGACCCTTTGTCTGTCCCAAGTGTGAAGAACGAGATCATCCATTCATTTATAACAGTAAAGCAGGATTATATGACCACGAAGGACGAAAAGTACAAGGTCCATGATCGAGAATCACAACCGCATCATCAAATGCATCAAGAACAATGCCAACGGATATACCAACTGGTTCCGCTTCCAAAATCGGATTCTCTATGTACTCCGTCCAGAAGTCACGTTTTATCTGGAGCCAAAAGAAATTCCATGGAAGAAAAAGAAGGAAGTTTCGTAAGCACAGAAAAGATCAGCAACTCTGCAGGGATGCAACGGCAAAAGATACTGTGCAACCATACGAAAAGGATTACCATCACATTATAAGGTGGTCATTTTTCCTTTTCGGTGGTGCTACCGCAAGAAAATCCTGGGGTAGTCACTTGTGGTGCAGGGGTAAAGTCCCTGAAAACAGAGAAAAGCCGAGTATTTCAACCCGACTTTCTGTCTGTTCTAAAAGCGTTTGAGGTTTTCTTTCTCCTCATGAAATATTATATAGTTCTTCAAGCACCTTTTCTAATTAATTTGTGCCTGTTAATTCTGCAATTGCTTTCTGGTAATTCAAAGTTTTCGCATGTGCATCTTCTTTTGAATCCCCTTTAATACAATAGTAGAATTTAATTTTAGGTTCTGTTCCAGAAGGACGAGCAGCAATCCAGCTTCCATCTTCCAGATAGTATTTCAATACATCGGATTTAGTAAATCCAGTTAATTCTTTAACTGTATCTCCTTCTTTGATTGTACATTCTTTATAGTCTTCTGATTTTACAACTGGTGTACCACCAATTTCTTTTGGAGAATTTTCTCTTAAATCAGCCAAAATCTGTTTAATACGTTTTGCTCCCGCTTCACCGCTTAATGAAATTGCAACCTGACTTTCTTCGTATGTACCATTTCTTTCATATAAACCATCCAATACATCACATAAGTCTTTTCCCTGTGCTTTGTAATAAGCAGCTGCTTCTGCTAGCATTAAGCAAGCCTGAGGTGCATCTTTATCTCTAACAAATGGACAGATTAAAGAACCATAAGATTCTTCATATCCAAATACATAATTCTTTTCATGAGTGACTTCGTATTTTGCAACTTTTTCACCAATGAATTTAAATCCTGTTAATGTTTTTTCAGTTTCAACCCCATAATTTGCTGCTGTTTTTTCACCTAAATCACTTGTAACAACAGTATTGAACATAACTGGATTTTCAGGCATTTTATTCTGTGCCTGTAATTGAGACAGAATGTATTCAATTAATACTGCACCAGACTGATTTCCTGTCATAACAACGTATTCACCATTGTGTTTGACTCCTACACCCATACGGTCAGCATCTGGATCACAAACTAATATAACATCTGCATCATTTTCTTTAGCATATTTTAAAGCCAGTTCATAAGCTCCAGCCTGTTCTGGATTTGGAGTCGGTGTATTTGAAAAATCAGGATCAGGAGAACATTGTTCCACAACAGGAATGCAATTGTATCCTGCACGTTTATAAACTTCCTGAACTGGAATATTCGCTGTACCATGTTCTGGTGAGAATACAATTTTAATATCTTTGTTTACATCTGGATTTAATTGAATGCTCAATACATTTTTATAGTATTCTTCATCCACTTCTTTTCCAATGACGGTAATCAATTCTTTTTGCTGTTCTGTACAATTGGCATCAATTGCAAGTTCATCTTCAATGGCATTTACACGATCAATTACCTGAGAAGCCAAACAAGGAATCAACTGACATCCTTTGTCATCATAAAGTTTGTATCCATTGTATTCTTTTGGATTGTGACTGGCAGTAATCATAATTCCACCAAAACATCCTAAATGACGAACCGCAAAACTTAATTCTGGTGTAGGACGTAAAGATTCAAATACATAGGATTTAATATTGTTTTTTGCTAATAAATTGGCACAATCAAATGCTAATTCCTGAGACATATGACGATTGTCATAACCAATAGCAATTCCTTTTTCACAGGCTTCTTTCCCAGCATGAATGATAAAATCGGAATATCCCTGTGTAGCTTTACGAATCGTATGAATGTTGATACGGTTTGTACCAGGTCCCAAAATACCTCTCATCCCCGCTGTACCAAATTCAATTAATGTGTAGAATGCATCATTTTTTTCATCTGCACTCATGTTAGCCAGATCATCCTTATAACGCGCATCTAAATTTGGATGATTGACCCATTTTTCATATCTTTCATCAACTAAAGACATTTTTATATCCTCCTAAATATATATTAAGTATACCACTTTATATATAAAAAATGAAATCGTTTTCAAAATAAAAAGGCCTTTTACAAGGCCCGTTTATCTGTTATTAAGCAATAATTTTTTGTTCACGTAATGTAGCTTCAATCTTAGCAATTGCATCGTCTTCATCTTCACCAGAGCAGCTGATAGTGATTTCAGACTGAGTTGGGATTCCTAAAGACATAACACCCATGATAGATTTCATGTTTACTTCACGACCTTTGAATGCAACGTTAATGTCACATTTAGGGAATTTGCTTGCCTGGTTAACAGCAACAGTTGCTGGACGAGCGTGAAGACCAACTGGGTCGATTACAGTTACAGTGATTTGTTTCATTATATTTTCCTCCTAATAAACCTTATTAATATTTTATTCTTTTTAAAGCTTTTAATCAAGTAATTCTTTATACATTGTCGTATAAACTGATGCACTCTTTTGCCATGATACATCTTTTGTAATGGCATTTTTTACAAGCAGATCCCAGTCTTCTGGTTTATTGTAATAAACATTAACTGCATCATTAATTTTATTCATTAAATCGACAGAATCATATTTTTCAAAACTGAATCCATCTCCTGTTTTTTCATACTGATTGTATGGTTTAACCGTATCCTTTAATCCACCTGTTTCGCGAACCAATGGTAAAGTTCCATAACGCAAAGAACACAATTGAGAAATACCACATGGCTCAAATAAACTTGGCATCAGGAATAAATCGGATCCAGCATAGATTTTATGTGCCAGGGCTTCATTGTATCCTTTATAGAATGCGATTTTACCCTTATTTCCATTTTCCAGATCACGGAATTTATTTTCGATGTCTTTTTCACCAGAACCTAAGATTGCAACCTGAACTGGGGCAGCACATAAAGCACTTAACTGTTCCATTAATAGATAGAATCCCTTTTGCCATGTTAAACGAGATACAACACCAATTAATAAAACATCCGGATTTTCTTTTAAGCCTAATTCTTTCTGTAATCCCAGCTTATTGGCTTTTTTACCTTCTTTAACATTTACTAAATCATAATTTTCATAAATGTCTGGATCCGTTTTGGGATTCCATAATTTAATATCAATTCCGTTAGTGATTCCCCACAAATCATATTTACGCATATTCAAAACAGATTGCATATGTTCTCCATATTGAGGTGTTAAAATTTCCTGAGAATAAGTTGGAGAAACTGTTGTGATTTTATCTGCATATACAAATGCCGATTTCATAAAGGAAATTCCTGTATCAAAACGAACGCTTCCATTTTCATACAAATAATAAGGCACACCCAGACATGGATCTAAGATACGTGCATCAAAATTTCCCTGGAATGCAATGTTATGAATCGTAAATACAGTTTTAATTTGTGAATAACGATAATCGTCTGTATGACATTCTTTGATCATACAAGGAATCATACCTGAATGCCAATCATGACAATGAATAATCTGAGGCCAGTAATTTAATTGATTCAGCATTTCCAAAACAGCTTTCTGGAAATATCCAAATCGTTCTCCATCATCGTTATATCCATACAATTCATCTCTTTCAAAATATCCCTGGTGTTCTACAAAATAGAATGTTACACCATCTACTTCAGATGAATAAATACGAACTGGAATTTCACGATAATAGATTGAAACATTGTATTCCTTTTTAAAAGTAAATACGTCATTAAATTTTGTAGCGTATTTATCTTTAATTTTTTTATAAAATGGCATGATAACAGATACTTCGTGTCCTTGTTCTGTCAGGGCTGCTGGAACAGATCCAATCACATCGGCCAATCCACCCGTTTTAATAAATGGTAAGCCTTCCGAAGCAACCATTAAAATCGTTGCCATTAAATTTTCTCCCTTCTACCGATATATAGAGGTTCATAATCTTGTCCAACCAATTCTTTCTTATGAATGATCTTTGAATGTTTATCAATGATAACATTCTGAAGAATCGCATTTGGTCCAATTTCAACATCTTCTGTAATTACACAGTTTTCAATAATAGCTCCTTTTCCAATTTTACAGCTACGTCCAACAATTGAATGTTTTACTGTACCACTGATTTGAGAACCATTTGAAATCAAAGACTGTTGAGCAGTACCATCTCCAATATAAACAACTGGAGCTGTATCCGATGTATTTGTATAAATTGGCCATTTTGGATCAGAGAATTCTTTCATGTTATCTAATGATAAAATATCCATATTTGCATCAAAATAAGATTTTAAATCATTAATGCAGTATACTTTACCACGATGTGCAATTGCACGAATATCCAATTCAGCGCATTTATCATTGATGATATCTTTTAACCAATACATTCTGGATACTTTTCTTGCTTCTTCAATTAAAGAAACAAAAATATCTTTTTTCATAATGTAAGTCAATAAAGAAAGATCACGTTTTTTATAACGACCTACATTTAATTCGATTCCTTCTACACCTTTTTGTTTATTCAATGCCAATGTATCACAGTTGATATATTTTTCATTAGCATCATTAACTGTTTTATACAGCATAGAAATATCAGCACCACTTTCAATATGCTGCTGCAGCAATTCTGCATAATTTGTTGTATAAATATAGTTTACAGGTGCAATAATGACATAATCATGTTTTGTTTCGATGATGTTATCAATATTATCATAATAACTTTCAACATCACTTGTATAAATAGAAGTACCTAATCCAGTTTCTTTATAAAGAGGAATTAAACTTAAACTTCCATGTTTTGAATTAATATTGTATTGACGTCCATCTCCAATATGATCAAATAAAGAGCGAGGATTTCCATTTACATAAATTTCAATATCATCCATACCTGAATTTGTCATATTTGAAACAGGTACATCTAGTAAGCGGTAACGTCCTAAGAATGAGAAAGAAGCGATAGGACGATGCTGCTGCAATCCTTGTACATATACAGTTGAATCATTATATGAAACAATACCTAATGCTGTAGCCATATCTTATTCCCCTTTCTTCACGTTTTTAGCAATTAACGCGATTTCTTTACTATTGATAGAACCAACTACGGCTCCATCTTCCACTTTTACACCTTCTGCTAAAATAGCACGGTAAACTTTTGCACCAGCACCAATTTTAACTCCAGGCATTAATACAGATTTTTGTACATCTGCTCCTTCACCAATCACAACTCCATTGGAAATAACGCATTCTTTAACATCACCGTTGATGATAGCTCCCTGATTGATGTAACATTTTTTAACGCTTCCTGTTTCGGAAATATAATGTGGAAGTGCTGGAATGTCTTCTGTATAAATTTTCCAGTTTGGATCATCTAAATCCAATTCATTATTTTTATTTAATAAGTCCATGTTGGCTTCCCATAAAGAATCAATGGTACCAACATCTTTCCAGTATCCTTCAAAACGATAAGAGAATAATTTTTTATTTGAATTTAAGAAATCAGGGATGATATCTTTACCAAAGTCATGGTTGCTTCCTTCTTTATTCATATCCGCAACCAATGCTTTTCTCAACTGTTTCCAGTTAAAGATATAAATACCCATACTAGCTAAATTACTCTTAGGTTGAGCTGGTTTTTCTTCAAATTCAACAATACGTCCTGTTTCATCACAGTTCATAATCCCAAAACGAGGAGCTTCTTCCCAAGGTACAGGCATTACCGCAATTGTTAAATCAGCATTATTCGCTTTGTGTGTTGCTAACATATCCGCATAATCCATTTTGTAGATATGGTCACCAGATAAGATCAATACATATTCTGGATCGGCATTATCTAAGAAATCAATGTTTTGAGTGATGGCATCGGCAGTTCCTTTATAAACACCAAATTTTGTTCCATCTTTTTCACTAGGTGGTAATACGTATACACCACTTCCTGCAGTATCAAGACCCCATCTTTGTCCTTGTCCTGCATATGCATTCAATGTCACTGGTTCATACTGAGTTAACACTCCAACAATGTTAATATCAGAATTTGCACAGTTACTTAATGGAAAGTCGATAATACGATATTTCCCACCAAAGTAAACAGCTGGTTTTGCGTTTTTCTTTGTTAAATCGTATAAACGCGTTCCACGGCCACCGGCTAAAATCATGGCGACCATATTATTTTGTTCCATAGTCATCCTCCTATACTTTGTAACCTGTTTTAAGTATACCACTTTTGAAAGAAAAATAAATCAAATTCAAGTAAATATGTATGCGTTTTCAATATAATTTAATATTTTTTTGAAATTTTCAATAAAATATTCTTAAAGGTAATCTTTAATTTTTTATAAATTTTATTTTCAATATTAAAATCTATTAAATCATTTGTTTTAAATTTTTTTAAAGTTATTTTTCTCTAAAAAAAACATCTAAAGCATAAAAAAATTGTTACGAAATTATTTCGTAACAATCTTTTTTACTCTGTTCTCAATGCTTCCACTGGATCTTTTTTAGATGCATATTTAGATGGAATCAAACCTGCAATTAAAGTTAAAACCAAAGAAATAAGAATTAAAATAATAGCTCCCTGCCATGGTAATTTTGCGATGTGTTCCACTCCTGTTTTCGATGCGACAATGGTAGAAATTGGAATATTTAATAAGATCGTAATAAAAATACCCATACATCCACTTGTCAGTCCAATAATAAAAGTTTCCGCATTAAATACACGAGAAACATCTTTTTTACTTGCTCCAATGCTTCTTAAAATTCCAATTTCTTTTGTACGTTCCAATACAGAAATATATGTAATGATTCCAATCATAATGGAAGATACAACTAAAGAAATGGAAACAAATCCAATAAGTACATAACTGATCATATTTACCACACTGGACACAGAAGAAATCATCATACCGACCATATCAGAATAACTGATCACATTATTAGAATTTCCATTTTCTTCCTGTAAATCATTATAATCTTCAATACAATCGGCTAATGCTTCTTTACTGTCAAAATCTTTAGCATATAAAGAAATCTGACTTGGGGAATCTAAATTCACCACTCCCATCTTCTTTAAATTCGATTCATAAGAAGCATTCATATTGTCATTGTATGTTTGCATATAAGCCATCATTTCTTCTTGTGACATAGAAGCAAACTGCATCTGCTGTTGTGGAGTTAAGGAGGAAAAATCTAATTTTTCATTGGATTTAAAACTGTTTCCAGTAAAAATATTAATGTCTTTATTTTCTTTCTGTTCTTTTACAATTTGTGAATTTTCACATTGTTCAATGACATAATCTGACATTTTAGAAGAATAATAAATTCCCCCTAACATACCAGAAGACATTGTATTATCTTTTTGACGAATGATACCGACCACTTTCACTTCCTGTGCATTCTTAACTACATTTTTTATATAATCTTCATTGTCACTTTGATCGATCCAAATTCCATTTACTTTTTCAAATAAATCACAATTGAATACCAGTTTAAATTTTGAATTCATTAATTCTTCATAAGAATAAGATTTTTTGTTGTTTGTTGTTTCAATTTCATTTGAATCTCCCTGTAAAATCTTATTGTAGGAATCTACCACTTCATCCTGATTCAGTAAACCTAAAGAATATAACGCATAGTCTGTAATATTATTGTCACTATCCACACCAATTACCACTTCGTTATAATTTTGTGGCCAGGATCCTTCTAATAATTCAAATTCACTTTCTTTTAACGTATTGCTGTCTGGTAATTGAAGCCATACTTCATTGGCATCTGATGTACCAGCCATAAATTGCGAACGAAGATCTACCATATCACTCATTCCCAGTTTATCAATTAAACCATTAGGAGAAACCTGAATTAAACCACTGTCTGTATCTTCATTATAAACATTTAAGTTTAAGCCATAAGAATATTCAATCGCACGAGTGTTTTCTCTTAATTCTTTTCCCTGTTCACTTTCAATATATTTTTTTAATTCTTCTAAGTTATTCTGTTTAGAAGAAGCAATGCTTTCTAGAACATCATTAACAAAAGAACGCGTATAAATCTGATTGTCTTCTCTTTTTTCATTTGAGCTTTCTTCTTTACCGGCCATAGCTTCCATCATACTGGTCATATCCATTGTTGTAGATTGAATCTGTATAGGATAAGCTGTCATCGTATCACTTTCAACAGAATCAATGTAAGACTGAACTCCATTGGATAAAGATAAAATCAAGGCAATTCCAATAATCCCAATGCTTCCCGCAAAAGATACTAGAATTGTACGTGCTTTTTTTGTCATCAGGTTATTTAAACTTAACGATAAAGCCGTTTTAAAAGACATACTTGTTTTTTTATCGATTTGAGAATTATTTAATTCTTCAAATTCATTATAAGGATTTGAATCACTGATCACTTCTCCATCCGATAAACGAATAATACGAGAAGAATATTTTTGAGCCAGTTCAGGATTGTGAGTGACCATAATAACCAGTTTATCTTTGGATATTTCTTTTAAAATTTCCATAATTTGAATGGAAGTAGATGAATCCAAAGCCCCAGTGGGCTCATCGGCCAGAATGATATCTGGATTGTTGACAATGGCACGAGCAATGGCAACTCTCTGCATTTGTCCTCCAGATAATTGAGTTGGTTTTTTATAGATTTGATCTTTTAATCCAACTTTTGTTAACGCTTCTATTGCTCTTTTTTTTCTTTCTTCTTTACCAACTCCACTTAAAGTTAAAGCCAATTCAACATTGGACAATACACTTTGATGCGTAATTAAATTATAACTTTGAAACACGAATCCAATTTTATGATTTCGATACGTATCCCAGTCTTTATCTTTATAATTTCGTGTAGACTTTCCATTAATGATCAAATCTCCACTTGTATAATGATCCAATCCTCCAATGATATTTAAAAAAGTCGTTTTTCCACATCCACTTTGTCCTAAAATGGAAACAAATTCATTATTACGAAAGGATAAACTAACTCCTTTTAAAGCATGAACCACTTCTTCACTAGTAGGATAGTCTTTAATAATGTTTTCACAACGTAACATCAAATTCCTCCTTTATTTAACATAGGTTAAATATATGGAAATTATAAACTTATATGTATCAAAAATCAAATGAAAAGACATTAAGAGGATTTCTTAATGTCTTCTGGTTCATAATCTTGAAGTTGAGCAATAAAACCTTTTTCTTCTAACTGTTTTTCGATTAGATCTAGTATCGTTTCTGTAGGAGCACTCACTGTATGATAATGATAATCGGATGTTACATTCTTTAAATAAGTCGATTTTCCACTTTTTAAATCTTCTAAAAAATGGATGATATCATTTCTGGAACGAATATTCATTTTTGCTCTTACAATTCCATAGCGTCTATGATAAATGAATACATCTTCAATGATACCTCCATAATCTACAATGCATTCCAATTCTTCCTGTGTTTTTTCATCACTGTGTTTTACTTTAAATACACGAGTCACTTTTTTCGTTTCATTTAAAATATAACCATGATTTGTGGATACAATATCATAGTCTTTTGCACGAAGAAGAGCTATATCCTGTACAATAACCTGTCTGGATACACGATATAAAGAAGCTAAATCTTTTCCAGAAACCGCTTTATCACTGTTTTGAAGATATTCTATAATATTCATTCTTCTTTCATATCCATTCATAGTCTTCCTCACTTTTCTGATACAAGTTTACCAAAATTTAATTTAAGAAACAATGAAGAGAACAAATAAAAAGCAAAGTGAATTTCACTTTGCAGTTATATTGCTTTTATATCATTAACCATAGTTAATAACTTTTCAGCATAGTTAGGATCCCCTGCCCATCCAGTTCCATATGGATTGTTTGGAATGCTTAAATATTCAACATATAAAGCTTTTCCTCTTAAACTTTCAGACCATCTTGGATCCACTCTATCATTATTCAATGGTTCTGTAGAAGCATAACATTTTAAGTGCTGAATATGAGCACGTATTCCCATTCTTACATTATCAAAGCTGTTACCAGCTACTCCATTACCAGTAGCTCCCATTCCGGCAAAGTTATACTGATCTGGTTTTACATCTCCACCATATTGTAAAAATCCAGTTTCTAACATTGCCTGCGCAAAAGCAATTTCAGGTTTTATTCCTTCCATCAAAGCTTCTTCATAGTACATTTGACAGAAAGATTCAATTGTTGGAGCTCCACCACTCGCTAAAATACCATCATATGTAGTTCCATATTTTGAGAAAGTATCGTAGTTTGGATTTTTTGATTTAAAATAGGAAACCATTTGATTTACAGTGACTTCACTATTTCCCATAATTGGATGTAAAGTGGTTTCTGGTAATTCTGGCTGTTCTGGTTCTATAGGAATATTTTTTTCATAGAAACAATTTTCTGTACTTCCAGGCGCAGTTTGACCTTTTGGTACTAACTGTATCTCAATGGCCTCCAGTCTATAAGCATATCCTGCTGTACCTGCACTTTCACCATTCTTAGCCCATCCTAGCCATCCAAAGTTCTGTGCATGTACTCGATAATATACATCATAGTAATTTGAAATGTCACCTGACAGTTTAATCTGAATTGCTTCTAATCGCTTGGATTCGCCAGTTGTTCCACTTACCTGCCCGTTTGATTTCCATTCTTGCCATCCATATGTTTGTACATGGGTTCTATAAAGAATATCTCCGCTGTATTGTGTTCCCGTTAATTTGATTGTGATTCCTTCCAGGCGTTTTGACTGACCTGTTGTACCACTTGTTTCACCGTCATATTTTGTTTCCTGCCATCCATATGTTTGTACATGTGTCTGGTATGAAATCTGTTTTTCATAGAAACAATTTTCTGTACTTCCAGGCGCAGTTTGACCTTTTGGTACTAACTGTATCTCAATGGCCTCCAGTCTATAAGCATATCCTGCTGTACCTGCACTTTCACCATTCTTAGCCCATCCTAGCCATCCAAAGTTCTGTGCATGTACTCGATAATATACATCATAGTAATTTGAAATGTCACCTGACAGTTTAATCTGAATTGCTTCTAATCGCTTGGATTCGCCAGTTGTTCCACTTACCTGCCCGTTTGATTTCCAATCCTGCCATCCATATGTTTGTACATGGGTTCTATAAAGAATATCTCCGCTGTATTGTGTTCCCGTTAATTTGATTGTGATTCCTTCCAGGCGTTTTGACTGACCTGTTGTACCACTTGTTTCACCGTCATATTTTGTTTCCTGCCATCCATATGTTTGTACATGTGTCTGATATGAAATCTGTTTTTCATAGAAACAATTTTCTGTACTTCCAGGGGGATTAATTCCCTTCAACAACAATTTGACTTGAATCGAAACAATTTTTGAATTCATGCTATTTGAACCAGATGCTTGTCCATTTTTAGCCCATCCTTGCCATCCATATTTTGTTGAATAAACTCGATAGTATATGTCATATTTTTGAGAAGCTTCACCCGATAATTTAATTCGAATTGCTTCTAAATTAATTCCTTTACCAGTCGTTCCACTCAAAGATCCATCAGATTGCCAATTTCCCCATGAATTGTTCGATAAACTTTGATATAGTATAGAACCATTAATATTTTCTGATAGCTTTAAATTTAATGCTTGAATTCCTTGATTATATGTTAAGGAACCACTTTCCTCTCCATTTTGTTTCCAAGAAGTCCAGCCAACAGTTTCTAAATGTGTTTTATATAACACAGATGCAATATTTTGATTAAATGAAATAAAACTCCATTTTTGATTTTCTAATTCTTTATTTAACGAAAGCTTAATTTGATTGTTTTCATTAGATAGCACATATTTTATGTCGATTCCTGAATGGATGTAATAGTTACTATTTTGTTTCGAAACAACCCATAAACTACTCATAGATAAGTCATCCTCAGATAAAGTCAATGAATCACCATCACAATTTAAGTATTTACCATTGTATACATTCATAAAAGAAACATATCCGTTATCATGATTAATAACTCTCCATGCTTGTAAATCTAGATTTGTGTTCTCTGATAAATTCACATCATTTGAATTCAAGCCAATTACATAAGAAGAATTCGACGAAATCATATAAGTTCCATCATTGATAATGTTTTTATTTTGTATAACAAAATCATCTTGATCATATATTTTTAATCCTAAAGCCTTTGCTATACCTGTTGCATCTGCAATTCCTAAATTCTGAAGTTTAGATTCTGAACTTAAGAATGCATCAAAATCGGCTTTATTATCCGCAAAACAATGTTCAATAATTAAACCTGTAATACCCAAATTCTTAGCATGACGAATGACTCCATAATAGTCCCCTTCAGACCCATCTGGATAATCATACTTTTCATCATGTCCATCAATCGTATTGGTACGAATTCCCATACTTTGAATTCCTAAAGCCGTTAATTCATTTAATACACTTTGAGCTACCACTTTTCCATCTTCAGATAAATCGGGTCTATAATTTGTATTTGGATAAAAAATAACAGCTCCTCTATTCGTTCCATTTAAACCATTTAGATGAAAACTAATCAGATAGCTAGCACCATAATCTGAGGCAATCTGGGCTCTTTCTTTTAAATCTAAATCCGTATCATCGTAACGAGTTAAATATACTTTTACATTGGCATACTTTTCCAGTTCCTGTTTACAGTACTGTGCAATTTTAAGATTATAGTATTTTTCATACAATCCATTTTGTGATGAATAATAGGTATAAGTACCTGAATCACTTCCACCATGTCCAGGATCTAAACAAAGAATAATTTCATCGGATTCATTATCTAAAGCATAAGATGAAATTGAATATGATTGTGGTACATTTAACTCTTCTTTAATAATTTCAGATGAAGAATGCATATTTTCTGAATCAATTGAAACAACTCCTTCTTGAGAACTTGAACCTTCTGATATCTCTTCTAAATCTACCAGCTCATTTTCAGAATATACTTCCTGATTGACACCAAATTTTGCTTCAATTCCAATATCACTTAAAGAAATTACATAATTTTGTTCATTTAACTGATAATGTATTTTTGTAACAATATAAGCTCCACTTGAAAAAGATTCAGTAAATTTTATTAAGTTGTTTACTCTTTCATTACTTTCAACATTAAAAATATTTCCATATGCATCACTTACATCAATTGAAAAATTTGTATATCCTTCGTCTTTTAATAAAGATAAAACAAAATTTTGTGTAGAAGATACATTGGATTCTTCCAGTAAAAAGTATTCAATACATGTAGAATCACCTGTTAATTCTGTATTTGTATCTGAATCTTCAATTTGAGATTCAACATTCATTTCTTCAGAATTTATATTTTCTTCTACATCTAAGTCTTCATTTTCTATCTCATTTTGTATTTCTACAATTTGTTCACTCTGTTCTTCTTGCGCAAATATTGAAACAAAATTTGATAATGACATTGTCATAGCTAAAAAGATTGAGAATGATAATTTAAGAACTCTTTTCATTTTTCCCCCTTTTTTTTATATTAATCTAAAAATGATTTTATAACAATAAAAAGTGTGGTTCATCTTTGAAAAGAAACATTAAATGTACTTTATCCACACCTTTTTATTTATATGAATGATTTAATAAATGGTATTTTTTTTAATATAATTGTCGTACAAAAAGAAAAAAGAAACGTTACTGATATGACAGAAATCAACATAATTAATGAATCGTATGGATTAATACATAAATACTTTAAAATTATTTTTACAAAAATCATGTGTAACAAATAAATTCCAAACGAACATTGGTCAATAACTTTTATAAATTTATTTTCCTTCCATTTGATATTATTTAAAATACAAAATAAACTTACGGATTGAAGTACAACAAAAATTGATGAGTAATTTAATAATACTTCCAGTGTTTGTACTCCGATATTGTAATAATAGGTAACGAAGGCTAAACAAATACTTGATAGAATAAATATAATTATTGCAAATAGATTTTTAATTTCAACAATATTATTTTTATATGCGTAGCCAAAAAACAAATAAAAGGGATAAATAGAAGAAACCATAATATAAAATGCTACATAAACACCAAATACTTGTAATACATAAATAGCTGATAGGAAAATAAAATATAAACACAAAAGATATTTAATATCTTTATTAGATGCACTTTTAGTTATTAATCTATAAATCGGCAACATTAAATAAATAGCCAACAACAAATATAAATACCATAAATGACTCCAACTAGTACCTAAGAAAATATTTTTTATAGAATTGAAAATAAATTGAAAAGTAAATTGCTCTCCATGCATTACTAAATCGAATATAGAAAATAAGAAACAACAAAAAACCAATGCAAAAAGTATACGTGATATGTATTTAGAAAATATTTTTTTATAGAATATTGATTTTTCAGGATTAAGAAGTAGCGCTCCAGTAATCATAACAAAACATGGTACACACCAAAGTAATAAATTTACTATAATTTTTGAAGTCAAAATAACGTTAATATTAACAGTGCTGTTATATAATCCAACAGCACTGTTCAATATATGGAGAATCAAAATACCAACGCAAGATAATACTCTTATATAGAAAAAACTTAAAACATTGTTATTCTTTACCATGTATCAACATCATCTCCTAAACAACCTTCATTAGATGTTTCACTACCACTAACAGGAGGCTGTACAACAACTTGATTTTGTTCTTGTACACTTTCATAATCTTGTGCATAATCGTAATCTGGATATTGAATAGAATCTTGATTTATTGGTTCATTTTGTTCATCAACACTTTCTTGAATATCCTCTGAATTTTCTTTATCAGATTTAATTTTTAATTCAGCATCTTTTGTTGAAACCAATTTGTCTTGTTGAATAGAATTATATTCAATAAAGACAATTTCATCTTCCATTTTAATTTCAGCCGTTTCTACATCGTCAAAAGGAAAAGAATGTAATTCAAATTCTGATTCATCATCAAATTTTAAATGAATAGTAAAGTCTGGATATGTTTCCATTTCAGAATCGTTTTGCTTTTTGCTTTCTTCAATAGCCTTATTTGCATCATAGTAAAGAACTCTTTCTTCGTTCGGAATAAAATCTTCACTTAACATATTATTACAATATTCATCAAAATTTGATTTAATAGAAAATTCGATAATATTTTTATCAGTTGAATTAATTATATTTACAATATAAACATTTTCCCCTTCAATTTTTATACCAATAATTTTCTTTTCAGTTTCTTTATTTTCATCCACTTTACTACACCCATTTAAAATAAAAGAAAAGCAAACAAAACTCGATAAAATAAACTTTAAAATTTTATTCATATATACTTCCTTTCTTAGTTCATACGACTATAATCATGATATTTTAATGTTCCTGAAGATCCATAGGTAAACATAAACCCATTTCTTCCTAATTCTTTTTCAAAATCAGGATCACACACATAAATAGTACCATTTACTACAATTTCAACCCAAGAATGTGGTGTATTTAAACTACCTTGCTGCCCACCCACTTGATGTGCATCATATCCTAATTCTTGTGCTAAATATGTAAATACAGCAGCCATAACATAACAATTTCCTCTTTGATTAGCAAAACCATATTTTGCATAATTTTCACTTCCATATGAGTTTACATCTGCTGGTTCATATCTAGAATATTCAATGTTTTTCGCATAATCAAAAGCTTTCCTCAAATCTCTTCCCAAAGAGTTATTTATTTCGTAAGCAGACTGCATAGTAGAATTAATATATTCTCGATAATAGTTTAAGTTATGTCCAGGTGCTGAAGTTGTTTTCATATTTATCATAATTTGAATGGCCTCAATACCATTTCCAATTTTTGATGAACCTGCAGATTGACCATTTTTAGCCCATCCTAACCATCCAATGTCCGTAATATATGTACGATAATAAATATCACAATAAGTATAAAGTTCATCAGTTAAACTAATTTTTATTGCATTAATAGTATTACCATCAGTAAAAACTAATGTATCTCCATTAGAAGCAACATTACTCCATCCAGCATCCTTATTGTATATTTGATAATTAATATTTCCCTTAAAAGAATTTACATCAGAATTATCTAAATTAATTTTTATTCCATTTATTCCTATATTATTTGTAGTAGAACCGGAAGTTTCACCATTAGATTTATTATCTTGCCAGCCTGTATTACTATAATTAACTGAATAAGATAAAGTTCCAATAGAATCAACACCAATATAAGATTTACCTGAAGTGGTAATAGGATCATCTTTTTCTCTAAGAACAATTTCTATAGCCTCTAATCGTTTAGATAATCCTTCTGTACCTGCTTTTTCACCATTCTTAGCCCATCCTAGCCATCCAAACGTCTGTGCATGTACTCGATAATATACATCATAGTAATTTGAAATGTCACCTGACAGTTTAATCTGAATTGCTTCTAATCGCTTGGATTCACCAGTTGTTCCACTTACCTGCCCGTTTGATTTCCATTCTTGCCATCCATATGTTTGTACATGTGTTTTATATAGAATATCTCCGCTGTACTGTGTCCCTATTAATTTGATTGTGATACCTTCCAGACGTTTTGACTGGCCTGTTGTACCACTTGTTTCACCGTCATATTTTGTTTCCTGCCATCCATATGTTTGTACATGTGTCTGATATGAAATCTGTTTTTCGTCATCATCTATTTCTTCATTTAATGCATTTATTCCATAATCTAAATCATCTTTTACTTCAAATTTATTATTAAATTGTGTTTTTGTAAAATCAAACACATAAGATTGATTATTCAATTCATAATGTATTTTATCAACATTATAAATTCCTTTTTCAAATTTATATGAAAATAACACCTTATTTTCCCCTTCAAAACAACTTTTTATATTAATAACGTTTCCATTTTCATCTTTAATATCAATCGAAAAATTTGAAAAGTTATCTTGATTTAATAATGATAAAATAAAATCTCTTGTTGTGAAATCTTCAGTTTCTATTATTAAAAATGAGTCTATAGATATCATTTCTTCTTCAATTTCATTATTTCTTGAATTAATAGAGTCCTGATTTTCTTCTGTTTCACAAGTAATTGTATCTGTATCGTATGTTTCTTGAGCAAATGTTGGCACTACATTTATCATAGAGATAACTACTACAAATAAAATAGAAAAAAGGTATTTAAAAAATTTAACCATAATATATACTCCCTCTCACTAAAAAAATATTTTAAAACAATTCGCTTTACATGACAATATTATTATTTTCTATTACAGTTTAATTATTTACTTTAATATTAAAAGAATTATTTTAATTTGTATTGAGCCATACTTCATTTAAAAGCAATTTATTTCTTTAATAATTTTAACGGTATGTGTTAACCCCTCTTCAACAGTAAATGTATCAGAATATCCTAATTTTTTTATTTTAGTATTATCAAGAGAAGAATTGTTCATGGGATTAAAATCGTTTAATTCTGATTCAGTGGGACTTACACTTGAAATCTTCACTCCACCTGCTTTTGCATAAATTTCCGCCATTTCCCTGACAGTTGTTATTTTATCGTGACCTATATTATAAACATCACCATTCACACCATTTATTAATGCATATAATATTTGTATAGAACAATCAATAGAATAACAATATGATCGTTTTTGTAAACCCGAACTTTTCATTTCTAATTTAATCCCTTTAGCTGCTTTAAATGCAAAATCTGAAGATATCCTTTTATCTGTTTTTCTTGCAGATGGTCCAAAAATATGTCCTGGTCTTACTATTGTAGTATTAACACCATACTCTTGAGAATAAGACTTACATAGCATTTCTGAAGCTCTTTTAGCAATTGAATAAGAAGAACGAATATTATCAATATTAATAATTCCATATTTTCCCTCAACAAAAGACTCTATCGTTTCTTTATTTCCATATACTTCACTTGAAGAAATATATAAAATTTTTTTTATATTATTTTTCTTTGCAAATTCAAGTAAAAAATGAATTCCATTCAAATTCGATAAAATTGTTTCTACAGGCATTGAAGTATATAATTCTGGACTAGCTAATCCTGCACCATGAATAATATAATCAGGTATAAAGTCTATTTGTAATTTTTCTAATGCATCATACTTTACAAAACTTAATTTATCGATTTCTCCAAATCTTTCAAAAAATTGAGTTTCATCTCTAGCACCTACATAAATTTTTTTTACATTCCCATACGTTAGAAGAACATCGATAACTGCTGAACAAATTAGACCCAAACCTCCAGTAATAAAAATCGATTTCCCATCTAATTTTTCTAAATCTGCTTTTTTTACCGCTTTTTCTAAATCTGCTTTGTATAATTTAGAATCTAATAATCTCATAATAATCTCATCCTTTTTTAATTTTTAAAATAATACAATAACTAAGTTAGATTATTATCACACTTAGATTATAAAACAATTTTCAAATGTTATTTTTCTATCTTATTCAAACATCTTAATAATAAAATCAGGTTTATTATCATTGTCTATAGGCATATATTCTTTAAATAACAAATTTTTTTATCCAAATATAAAAAGTGTAAAACAATAAAAGATCATAAACTATAGACCAATGAGTACTAAATACCTTGTACATTCATATATTTTTCTTTAAGAATACTATAAAAAAATCCAACAGAGTATGAACTAAATAATATTTAAAAAGTTTATTTTAACCATTTTTCTCTTTCGGAAGTAAGTAATGATTTAAATAAATCTATATCTTCAACAGTCGTAATTTTAATATTTTTTTCTGAGCCTTTAGAAAAATAAATTCTCTCTCCTAATTCCACCATGAGTGTACATGTAGCCACTGTATTCACTATGTTTTTTTCTTTTGCCATTTCATGAGCCCATAACAATTTTTTCAATGGATACGTATGAGGAGTCTGCGTTCTATATAAATTATTTCTAGGAATGGAAGTATTAGATGTTGATCCATCTTCACTTTTAAAAACCGCTTCCGTACAAGGAATTACCGCTACAGCTCCACCATGAATTTTACATTGTGCAATACTATCTGAAATTATATCTGATGACACTAACGCACGATTTCCATCGTGAATAAGTACAATATCTTCACTGCTAATTTCTTTTTCTAAACATTTTAATCCATTACAAATGGATTCTTGCCCTGTTTTGCCTCCAGAAACAATCCATTTTAACTTTGTAATATTAAACTGATTTGCATAGGCTCTTAATACTTCATGCCACCCATCTAAACAAACTACCAAAATTGCATCAATATTCGGATGATTTTGAAATGCTTCCAAAGTATAAATAATTAATGGCTTATCATTAATATGCATAAACTGTTTAGGAATATCTTGTTTCATCCTTGTCCCACTACCTGCCGCTGTTAACAATGCTACATTCATTTTTGTCCTCCAAAATCTTTATTTCGTGAATTGTGTGCATTCCTCCAACTCTCTTTTCTTTTGGAGGAAGTTTCATATAATCTCCATACATATGTTTCAAATATAAATCATAATCTTTACAAGCCGTAAAATATCTTGATTCAAAAAGATATTCATCTAAATTTGTTAATATTTGTTTTTTTAATATATCTTTTTTTGGATATGCACCACCAAAAGCATACACATATTTTGTTTCTTGATTGTTATACTTACGAACATTTTTTTCAATTTTACTTATAAAATACTTTAATGAAATAGGCTTTGTAATTATTTTTGATATAGAGTATGCAATGCAGTATATTTTTGAATTTACATATGGATTTCTATATCCACTTTTGATAATATATAAATTTTTTAAAAGAAAAACAAATTTGTTTTGAAAAAAACGTTTCATTTTATTATCAGGAATATTATCAAAAGGAAAAATATCAATCCAAATACCTTGACTCATATTTATATGATAAGAGTAATTTTCAGACATAACCGTATTTTTCATTCTAATTTTAGAAAAAATAAGTCCACAATTAGGTTCAGTCAAATAATTTTGTAAAACCATATTTTGATTCAATTCTGTTTTGCAAATCTCACAGAATACATCATAATCTTTTCTTAGCATACCGACATCAATATCATCATCCCACGGAATAAAACCTTTGTGCCTTATTGCACCTAAAAAAGTTCCGCCCGCCAAAAAATAATTTATTTTATGCTTTCTACAAATGTTATCTAGCTCTATTAGCATAGATAATTCTATTTTTTTGATTTCTTCAATATTCATAAATTTACCCACGTAATTACACTATTTTTGAGATATGTTTTGAATAAAAATCTATTATTAAAAAATTTAGTAAATGTTGATTTTTCAAAAATAATTTCAAAATCAAATATCTTTTATAATCAATTTTTTTCAGATTGGTAAGACTCATCTTGTTTAATTGATTAAAGCACTTTTTTTCTCTGTATTCTTTACATTTTTTCAATTTCTCTTTTTTTGTATAAGGTGCTTTTGGGTTCAATAATGCCAAATAATATCCCATTACATAATAATTAGTCAAAATGTCTTCCCAGGAACCTGGACATATATTTTGTATATTTTTATCTAATATAAATTGATATTCTTCTTCTAAACATTTTTCTAAGGCATATAAAAAATTTTCTGAAAATTTCTTCGTTGTCGAATGTGTATCTCTTTGAATCCAATGATAATATACTTTTGGATTCAATATCATTTTTTTTACGTATTGATAATATTTAATGTTGAAAAACATATCTTCATATCCAAATCGAAAATCTTCAGGAAATTGTATACTATAGTTATCTATAATACTTTTTTTATAAACATTGCACCATACACCAGAGCTGATATTTCTAGCAATTCTATAGTTTTTTATTACTTCTTCGTCCTTGAATATCGAAAAATTATATTTATAAATATAACTTTCTTCTGTTATGTTTTCATCATCTACGTGAATTCTTAAACGCGAAAACTTCACTATATCTGCATCGTATTTTTTTGCCAAGCTGAGATTATCTTTCAATATATTAGGTAAATATATATCATCGTTATCACAAAACATTATATATTTTCCTTTTGCGATTCTCATTCCTGCATTTCTTGCAGAACACATTCCACCATTTTTTTTGTGCAAAACAGAAATATTACTATATTTATTTGAAAACTGATCACATACAATTTCACTGCCATCAGTAGATCCATCATCAACTAATATTATTTCAAAGCTTTCATAATCTTGATCTAGAATAGATTTTAATGCTATTTCCAAATATTTTACAGAATTGTAAACCGGAATAATAATACTGACATCGTACATTATATTCTCCTTCAATATTTAAATTTTATAACTACCTATATATCCTAATTAACAACAAAATTTAAACACAATACCTATATTATATCCTAAAATTCTTTAAACATATAATTTTTCGTTTAATTTTTTTATATTTTGCCAAAAAAAGTTCTTATAACATTTAGTTCGACTGTATAGTTAAAAATAAAAAATGAATATTATTCCTAATTTATTGTATAAATTCGTATTTAAAAATCCGTCTTTCCATATCCTTAATAATACGACAGAGAATAGACATGATTCCGATAATAAAGCCAAAATTTTATGACATTCTTTTATAAAAATTACTCACACTTTTGATCATATATTCCAACGCATAGAGATACTTGTAGCTTTTATTATTAAAAGGAAAAATTTACTGTAAAATCAATAAAAATTGAAAATAATTGTATTGAATCAAATTCAATTCCTTATCCACAAAAGGTCCTATTTCCTTTAAAAATCTGATTTTGCACTTTCTGAATAAATTTACGAGATTAGTGTCAAGAAAAGCGTATTCTTATAAAATGAAAAACCACTATAAAAATTTTCACAACATATGGTTCTAGCATTTTTGATCTAGATGGCTCCATGTCGTAGATTGTTGACTCTTCTTGATAAATTCAAAAGTTCTAACAACATGGATTGAATAACTCTTTTTCTCTGTATTCGTGGATCCATCACTATGGAATATTAGATAACATTCATTTTTGCATTTTTTTATATTTAAAATAGTCATATAAAACAATTATAGAAGATAATATAACTGCAATAAGATTTAATGTAACTGAAATTAAAGTTGCACCAAATATTTCATATTTTCTTACCAATGGATTCATAATAATCAAACAAACTGCAAAAACGATTATATTAACAAAAGCCATTTTCTTTTGAGATCGAATAACTGTCATAACCACTGTTAAATACGAATATAAAGTATTCAATCCTCCACCAATTAACAATAACATAAAAGAAATCATAAACTGATGAAGTTGAACACCATATATTAATTCTAGCAAAGTTAGCCCAATAATATATCCACCAAGAATAACTGCTACTGTAATTCCAATGATTACAAATATTTGTCTAAATAATAGAGTCTTAAATTCACGAAAGTCTCTTGTATTCCAACTATTTGAAAAAAGAGGAATATAAGGTCTGAATATAATATCACACATTAAACCTATTACAAACACTGGCATATATAATACATTAAAATATGCTTGGTCAATATTCCCTAAACATGCATCAATAGCATACTTAGGAGAATTATTAATATACATTTTTATATATGTTGTAAGTACAACAGGAATTAAAACATACAATAACTTTTTAAAATTACCAAATGAAAATTTATACTTTTTATTATAAAAATAATGGATAACATTTTTATTTGTAAAAATAAAAATCAATAGGCTTAAAACAAAAGAAATAATACTTGCTATAAACATGTCATCTGTAAATAAAACTATGACAATGAAACAAACAATTGAAATTATATATCTAAAAGTTAATAGAATTGCAGCAATATCTAATCGCATACGCCTGTGATACTCACCATGATATAAATCTTCTATTACATCTATACTTTTAAAGAGTCCATAACTTAATATTACAAGTGATTTGTCTAATGAATATCCAGAACCGAATGCATAATATAATAACATCATTAATAATAGTAGATATGAAAATATCCTTACATAAAAATAATCACAGAAAGAAAATTCTTCTTTGACATCAGAAGCATGTACTCCTCTAGTTCCAAAGTTACCTAATGATATACATTGATATGCAATTGCTGAAGCAATAGAAAATATGCCTGCTTCATTCAGTCCACAAAATCTAGTGATAAAGAAAAGAAAAATCGCAGATGTAAAACCATTTAGAATACTAGCAATCATATTCCAAAAAAAAGATCGTTTTAAAATTCTTTTTTCATTTACATTAATCAGTTTATCAAGAATATTTTGATTCATAAGCCTCCTGCTATACCTATTAACATATATATCATAATCTTAATAATCTATTAAATGTTTTTAACATTAAATAGATTATTTATACAAGTGCAACTTTAAACAAAATAAATAAATTCTGCAAAATAAAGATAATTGCTGTTTTATATACTTATTTTTGTACCATTTACTAAATCTTTCTTCCACCCAAATATTTATACTTTTCAGTTCATTTAAAGAAAAATCTTTTTTAAAACTTGTTCTAAAAACAGTACCGACCAAAACATGATATACTGTTAGATATTCAATTACTTCTCTTTCAACATTAAAATCAATTAAAATCATCTATGACTGTATACATATCATATATTTTATTTGAAAAAGTGTACATTTTTTCTTTATTATTTCTATGTTTTGATCCTTCACGAATTGCATAAGTAGAAATTCCTAATGCTGCAAATAAAATAAAATAACTGATTACAGAATAAGAAAAATTATATTTTCCAACATAATCCACCTCTAGTACTTTCGATACATATGGGAAAGTTATCAAAGGAAATATTATACTTGTTACATTTTTCAATCCATTCATTAATACATTAAAACCTAATGATTTTTTTCATTTACACACTTCCTTAATCAAATATTTATCAACTATTCAAACTCAACATCGCAAACCTATAAATCTTATCTAAATAATATCTAGAAGCAAATAATAATTTAAATCCATCTTTAATAAAACCAATAAATTTCTTATCCGTCATCTCCTGTAACATTTTATTAAATATTACATTTGCTTTTAAATATTTCTCTGAATTCTTTTTATTTAAATAACTTTTGACATATTCTTTTGCATTCTCAATAGAAGCAATATTCCCATTACTATATTCATTTGTAATGTATTTCATATACAAATACTGATCAAATAAGTTATTTCTGGAAATACTATTTTTTGTCATTCTATATTTTAATACTGTCTCATTTAAATTTGAGATTTTAAATCCATTTAAAACAGCTCTTAACGTAAAATCAAAATCTTCACATAAAGGAATATTTCTATATCCATTTAAGCAATCAAATACTTCTTTTCTTCCTAACCATGTAGGATGAGCAATACATTGACCATATCGTAATGCTTTCTTTATTTTATTAAAATCCGTTGGAACTTTTTGAATCGAATAAATACTGTTCCCGTCTTCATCAATCATTTGAGTAATACCACCAATTAAATCATATTGATTCTTTTTTATATATTCCAATTGTCTTTCTAAACGATATGGTAACGAAATATCATCTGCATCCATGCGTGCAATATACTCACCTTTTGCTAAAGATAACCCTCTATTTAAAGAACCTGTTAATCCTAAATTCTTCTCGTTTACAAAGAATCGAATTCTATTATCTATTTTAGAATATTCTTCTATAATTCTTTTATGTAAATTATTATCTGGAAAATCTAAAATAATAATAAATTCAAAATCTTTAAAAGTTTGATTTAAAATTGATTCAATTGATTCTCTTAAAAGAGTCTCCTCTTCTTTATATGTTGACATAATAATTGAAATCATATTATCACCTTATCATTAATATATTTTTATTAAAAACCATGGATTTTCATTTTTAGTGTTTTCCAGCACAATTTGATTATCTTCAAAATACGATTTTGATGTCTCATTAAATAGCAATATATAGGAAATATCCTCTTTTTCAATTAAAGATTTAACAACTGACAATTCTCCTTGGCCATACAATGAAAAATCATTCAAATATACTAATTCATCTGCATTTAATACATCAAAACCTCCACGGTCTTGAATTTGAATTTTAGAAGACGAGAGTGTAAAACCATAATCATAAGCCATTATTCCATCCGTATAAAAAACAGATGGTGAAAATAATTTGTATGTATCATCAGTTAACTCATTAAAATATTGCCCTACACTTTCAAAAATATCAGCTGTCATATTTGTATTAAAATCTAATAAACGATGGAAATTCCAACCACTTTCTGAAATTCCAGACCCAAGGTAAACATAATTTAGAAATATATTTTGACTTAAATAAAAAAATAGCAAAACTAACGAGATTGATATTATACTAAATACATTTATAAATATTTTTTTAAATTTTATTTTTTTCAAAACCGATAAAAAAGTACATCCACATAAAAATAAAATAATAAACTGGATTGATGCTATTGTTCTTAAAATAACAAAAAAGAAATTAAATGATGTTATCACTAATATTTCTATAAAATAACCATTATAGATAAATAAAAATAATCCTAAAGTTATAAAATATACTATCTTATGCTGCCATTCACTTGTTATACATAATCCTATTAAGACAATTATTATCCCAAGATTTAAAATAATATCATGATCATACCAAATAGTTAAATAAGGTATAAATGATTCATATGCATAAACAAATGAATCAGTTTTAATTAAACTAAGATGGTCCAAGTACTTTGTTGAAATAAGTAAAACAATATAAGAAATCAAACATAAAGAGTATAGAATTATCTTAGCTATATTTTTTTTCTTTATGTTATTTATTAACAAAATAAAAAATTTAATAAACAGAATCACAAGAAAAAACAAGACTAAAATTTGTATATAAATTGTTGAAAAAGACATAAAAGAGATGGATATCAAAAACAAATAAAATAATTTCTTAAATTCCATCTTATATAAAAGTGGTTCTGAAAAAATATATAAAATAGGTATTGACATAACTCTAACTATAGAACCACCATAAAACATTGCTGTTTGAAATTGCCATAGATCGTAGCAATTAACTCTTAGCCATAAAGGAAGACCACTTTGTAAAAAACCAAAAGGAATTAAAAAAATAAAGAATGGTAGGAGTGAGAACTGTGCAATATTTTTATCCAGTATGTTTTTTGCAATTTCTTTATACACAACACAAAATAGAAGGTAATTATGAATAACCATAGATACTCTACAAAAAAATGTTGATGGAATATGAAATATTGTAGAGAAATATGCATAGCTTAATTCATATGTATTTATGACACGAGCTACATTAATAGAATTTTCACTTAACAGTTTTCCATTAAAAAAATCCGTATCCATTAGATGTTCTGCTGTTTTTAAATTTTCAACTTTACCAATGTAGTACATATCATCATAATTCATTTGATAGATTGGTAATTGATTTGCCATTGAAAATGATGTAAACAACACAACAAATAATATACATAACCAGTTTTCTTTTAAGAATGTTTTTATATCAATATTTTTATATTGTTTATTTTTTATATATGATTTTATTTTATCTTTATATTTAAATAATAAAACCGCATCAAATAAAATAAAAACAATGGATTGAATAATAAAATATGTAATGAATGAAGTAAAAAATAATTGACATGGAAATCCCACAAGAAAAGTGATTAAGAAAGTTGTAAGAAAGCCTGAAAACAATATTTTCCCAAATGTTTTCTCATATTTAAATACAGATAACATAAAATCACCCGATAAATAATACTGAAAAAACAAAAAGAAGTAGAAAACGATTGTTAATAACCAGTTCATTCGTTTTCTCCTTTCTTTTCTTCATATTCTTTAATACTCAATTTTTGTATTAATTCTTTTTGTTTTTCTTTTAATTTTGATATCTGTGCTGTTTGTGTAAACAGCATAATATATAAAAAGAAAATAAAGACACAAAAAATAAAATTACTTGTAGACATAAAGCCTAATTCTTTGGAAATCCAACTAGGAATCTGTGGAAAAACACTAATGATTAATAACCCGATAGACCATAAAATCCAAATAATCGCATCGTCTATATTCAATCCATGTTTTTGAATCTTTTTAATCACAAATAGAAAAGTAATTAAACTAGCAAATATAAATACCAATTGTAATTTAAAACTCATAGACTATTTCACCTTTCTAAATGGCTGAATTAAAAATATAGATACCATCATACGACTCATATATTTTATTGTATTCATTAAATTTAAATACGATTCTCCAAATTCTCTTTCACTCATTTGAACTTGTACTTCTTTTATTTTACGTTTCTTTCTCAGCATATAAACCAAAGTATCTGGTTCTGGTGGATTGTTCATATCATTTGCATAATCTTTAATGCAGGCTCTGTTATAAGCTCTAAAACCACTAGTTGGATCGGCAATCTTTTTTCCTGTCATTAATCGAATTGAAAAGGCAATCAATCGTGATCCTAACATACGAGCTGTAACAGGCTTCTTTTCGGTTACAAAACGAGATCCAATCACAATATCATTTCCATTTTTAATTTCATCAATTAATGGTTGAATATATTTAGCAGAATGTTGTCCATCCCCATCAAATTGAATCACAATATCATAGTCATTTAATAATGCCAACTTAAATCCGGTTTGAACAGCACCAAACAATCCTAAGTTACAGAAACCATCAATATAGTTAAAATGATGTTCTTTTAATACTTCTAACGTATTATCTTTAGAACCATCATTTACAACAACATAATCTACTTCAGGTGCATTTTGTTTTATATCATCCACAGTTTTAACAATATTTAATGCTTCATTATAAGCAGGTATTACAATAAGAGTCTTCATTTTCATTCCTCGTCCCTCACAATATTATAAAGAATTATTAGTGTAAATGCAAAAAAAGACGTATCAATAAATCTTGATTGTCAAGATTATATACATCTTTTCAAATTTTGAATTAGATTATACTTTTCAATAATCCATTTATTCTTGTAAAGTATAGTCTTTATCCTTTAAAATTTATTCTTCTACAATATAATCATTATCCTTCAATGACAAGTTAATATTATAATACGGATCCCCTTTTTCTAAAATTTCAGGCCAATTCTTTTCAAATGTTTTGATTTCATTGTTAAATCGATTTACTTTTTCTGCTGTATTTTCTAAACCTCTAGACTTAGATTCAAAATGATATAGTTTTGCGTTAGGATTATATACAATATGATATCCTGCTTTTCTTATTTTCATGCAGAAATCCACATCATTAAAGGCTACTTCTAATTCTTCATTAAAACCATTTACTTGTTCATATACTTCTTTTTTTACCATCATACAAGCAGCTGTAACCGCACTTAATTCTTGTGTACAAACAATTCGTCCAAAGTAACCTAAATCATCCTTTTGACTTCCAATAAAGGCATGACCTGCGATTCCACCTTTTCCAATAATTACACCAGCATGTTGAATGGTATTATCTGGATAGAATAATAAAGTTCCTACTGCTCCAACATCTTCTCTTTGGCAATAGCTTAACATTTCATCAAAGCAATCTCCATTGATGACTTCAGTATCATTATTTAATAATAAAAAGTATTCTCCTTTGGCAAATTTCACACCAAAGTTATTAATGGCAGAATAATTAAATTTATCTTTCCAGTATACAATATGAATATTCTTATATTTTTGTTCAATTTTATGATAATAATCAAATGTTTCTTTCTTTTTACTATTGTTTTCAATCACAATGATTTCATAATTTTTGTAAGTTATTTTATTTAATATAGATTGAATACAACGATCTAAGTCTTTAACATGTTCATAACTAGGAATAATAACAGAAATCATAGGATTTCCTTTTACTTCATATTTAATTCTATATAATCCTAGAGATTTCCCCATCGAAACAGTACCTTTTAATCCTATACGGTCCAAATGCGATTGTATAGCTCTTTTTCCAGCTTCAAAGGCATATAATTTACTTTCTGGATTTTCTGCTGTAGATTGAGCATGCATACGCCAATGATATAAAATTTTAGGAATATGATAAATATTATCTTCATCACAATTTTCATATAGCCTTAATACAAAATCATAGTCCTGTGCTCCATCAAAATCTGAATTAAAGTTTCCTGTTTTATTTATTAATTCTTTATTCACGACAAGGAAATGGCAAATATAATTCACATTTCTCAAATAATCTATATTTATATCGGGTTTAAAATTCGGATTATCATATTTCTTTGTCTGATCTAATATTTTATCCTCATCCGTATATATAAATCCATATTTTTTATTCTGTAATGCATTCACTACTTCAAATAATGCATCCGGTGTTAATAAATCATCATGATCAAATAAACCAACATAGTCTCCTTTTGTCATTTCTAAAGCAGCATTCATATTTCCTGAAATTCCTAAATTTTCATTTAATTTCTTATATAAAATTCTTGTATCATTAGAATACTCTTTTAAATAAACATCTTGTACCTGGTTATCCGTACTCCCATCCGCTATGCATAATTCCCAGTTAGAATAGGATTGATTTAAAACAGAATTAACCATTTCTTTAAAATGTTCTTCTTTCGTATTATAGGTTGCGACAATAATACTGATTAGAGGCTGATAATCAAAATGTTTTTGTTTTTGAATCTCTAATTGTTCTTTTGTGACTTGATGTTTCATAAACCAATCATGATAAATGATTTGATCAGGTACATTAAATTTTAGACGTTTTATAAATTGTTTAATTCCATTTTTTCTAACGTAAGAAAATGATTGTTTTATTAAAGTTGGAGTAATCTTATGACTATTTTGAATAATTCTTCTAAAAATATTGTTTACAGAATTTAAATCAATGATTTTTTCTTCTTTTCCTTTTATAATTAATTTGTACTTATCATTGACATCACCTTTAAAATGAATTACAAAACCTGAATTAATTTGATTTTCTGACAACATTTTATATAAAACTTGTTTCTGACAGACTACTCTAAATAATTCAATTGGTACTTCATTTCCTTTTGAATCCACAATTTTATATTCTACTTCTTTTTTACAATTTGATTTTGCCCATCCTATTACAGTAAACTTTTTATCTTTTATATCAAATGCTTCAATTTCATAATCAAATTCATCCTGATCCTTTATTTGTGATAATTTTTTTCTATTATAATCTAAAATCACAACACTTTCTTCAGAAGAATATCCCGTTAATTTAAAGTGATTCAGTTCTTCTTCTAAATCAACTCGAATCGCAAATCCAGGTAGACATTTCTCATTTTGAATTTCAAATTTTTTTAATACATCATTTCGATTAAACGGAACGACATCTGTACTTATTTCTTTTCCATTGATTTCCACTTTATATTCTATTTTATTATCTTTATCTAAACACCATCCATTGATACAAAAATATTTTTCGTTTTCTGTATACTTATACTTTATATAATCAATATATTTACGCATTATTGTTCCTTTCTTTTCACAAAAAAACCATTTTCACATTATGAAAATGATTAAAATTGTTCCGCAAAACCTTTTTCTAGTTTTCCAAAAATCAAATAACCTATAATTAAAACAACAAATGATAATACAAGAACATATAATAATCCCATTGGATCTGGCCAAGCATGATACAAGAAAATATCACGATATGCATTGACTAGTACAGTAATTGGATTTAGAGATATCAATGTTGTTAAAATATTTCCTTCTGGAAGTAATGACATACTATACAAAATTGGTGTTGCATAGAATCCCATATTAATAATAAATTGAACCGCAAACTCAATATCCTGTACATAAACATTAATAGCCGATAAAATAAACACAATACCCAATGTCAAAATCAATTGTGTAAAAGCTATAATTGGTAATAATATTAAATGATAAGAAATTCCTGCTCCTGTTCCAATACAAAATATTAAAACAATTGTACAAGAAATAAAGAAGTTGACCAATGTAGATAAACAAACCGAAATTGGTAAAATTGATCTAGGAAAATATACTTTTTTTATGATACCTTTATTATTTTTAATACAAATTGTTCCTAAAGTGACTGCACTGGTAAAAAATGTCCAAGGAATAATTCCAGTCACTAAGTAACATAAATAATTATCTTCTGTACCAGCTCTTCCTAATAAATAAGGAAATACAATCCAATAAACTAATACTTGTAATAGTGGTGTCAAAAAAGACCATAAAATTCCTAGAAAAGATCCTTTATATTTTCCACGTATATCTTTTTTAATATTCGTTTTTAATAATTCACGATATTTATATATATCACTGAAAACATTCATCTTTTCACCCCACTATTCAATTGTAAATGTCTGTTCTTTAGAAGCCAAACATCGACCATCTTCACACCAGCAAGAAACAACAACTTTATGTATACCTTTTTCTAAATTTGACATCATTACATTTTTCTTCCATCCTAAAATATCTGCATTTAACATTCCATCATACATTTCATAATAGACTGCATAAACATCACCTCTAGGATGTCTTTCAATTTCTTCCACTTCTTTACCATCTAATGAAACTTTTAATACACTTTCATCGTCATTGGTTACACACCATCCTCTTAACAATAAAGAATCCTGTGTAGAATCCACAACTTCATATTGATCTGGTTCATCAATAAATAAATCTGCTTTTAATTCAATATCTTTTGAGACTTTCTTTGATTTATTTTTATGATCTTCAGCAATTTGTTTTAAATAAGCATCTACAACTAAAGATGGTTCTCCATCCATTTTTAATTCTCCATTATAAATCCAAATAGCTCGTGTACACATTTCTTTTACAACATCTAAAGAATGAGTAACAATGACAATGGTTTTTCCTTCTTTTTTTAATTCTTCTAATTTCGCATAACATTTATCCTGAAAATGTTGATCCCCAACAGCTAAGATTTCATCAATTAAAAGAATATCCGCGTCTACATTAATCGCAACTGAAAAGGCCAAACGCATGAACATACCAGAAGAGTAAGTACGAACTGGTGAATTGATAAAATCTCCTAATTCAGAAAATTCAATAATTTCATCGATTCTTTTATCAATATCTGCCCGTGTCAGACCAAAAATCGATGCATTAAAATAAATATTTTCTCTTCCCGTAAATTCGGTATGAAACCCAGCTCCCAATTCTAATAAAGAAGTTAATTTACCATTTGTTTCTAACGTACCAGAAGTAGGATAATAAATCTTTGTCATTAATTTTAATAAAGTAGATTTACCAGAGCCATTGGTACCAATCAAAGCCACCGTTTCTCCTTTTTTTATATTTAAGCTAATATGTTTTAAAACTTCATGATATTCAACAGTACCTCTATTCCAAAACAACAGTTTTTCTTTTAAACCTTTTGCGGTATCATGTTGAATCTTAAAGCTTTTAGACATATCTTTTACTTCAATCGCATTTTGTTTATCCATAATTACCTCAATTTTACTAAACATTCCTATTCTACACTAGTCTTTGTTTTATCGCAAAGAAAATATCCATTACCCTAGCCTTTTTGGTTTTAATATTTTTATAATACGGACTAAAATTTTGAATCAATAATTTAATTGGATTTTCATTTGATAAATAATTAATAATTATTTAATTCATCATCTATTTTTCTCTCATGTTTTTATGTAAATAGAAAAATGTTTTACGAATTAATCCTACAATCCCCTCATTTTTTTATAAAAATTCTACTTTATCTTTTAATGTGATTTTATTTGCCATATAACTCCTTTAAACTAAATGAATTTTTTTAATTGAATCATTTAAATACTCTTCTTTCATTCCATTCCAAAAACCATAAAATTCTGAACTGTCGTAACTATAATCATTGTTTTTATTAATTTTTGAAAACAGCGCATATGGAGTCCAAACATTTCTATATCCTTCACTAAATAATCTCAATGAAAAATCTATACATTCATAACCTTTTATATCATTAAAACCATTTATTTTATTAAACAATTCTTTTTTAAAGATTAAACAAGTATCTGACTGTATTGTAGTATTTCTTACATAGCTTAACATGGCTTCATAACCATAGTCCATTGTGGTACTTAATTCACCAAAACGATAAATACAGTCATTTTTACTAAAATCTAAAGCTATTCCAGCATAGTAAACTGTATTATCCTTATTAATTACTTTTCCACTAACAGACCCTATATTCTTTCTTTGTACATGCATTAATAGCTGATAAATACAATCCAAATTTTTTGGGACACATCCACATTCTAAAAGTAAAATAAACTCATTCGATGATTGTTTTACGGCTTGATTTATTTGATCAGAAAAATTAATATTGTTTGAAATAAAATTAATCCCGCCCAATGAAGAAATAGGTTCCGAATATAAATATATTATTTCAAAATCACCTATTTTTCTTAGCTCTTTAATGTTTTTTTCAAGTATATTTCTATTTTCACAATGGTGAAGAATAATTGTGATATTCACTTTAGGATCATATTTATAATCAATCTTATACAAAGTTTGAAACGGAAAACTACTATAAACAATACCATTTTCATTATTTCTTATCAATTGTTCTGTAACTGCTTTTATTGCAGAATCAATACAATAACTCTTTACATTAATATTTTTTGATACAGAATTTTCATGGACTCTCCAATAATATAGGACTTTTGGAATGTGAACGATACATTTTGCTTTTTCAGTTAATCTCAAAACCATATCATGATCTTGACTTCCATCAAATTCTTTTCTGTAAATAACCTTCTCATTTTGAATTAATGATTTATTAAATATAGTAAGATGACAAATATAATTATGAGATCTTAATTCATCGATACCAAATCCTGATTTAAAATTAAAATTATAAATATTATCTATCAACTCTGGCTTTTTTGAAAATTTTGCTTCATCTGTATATATAAAATCTGCATTTTTTTCTTCAATAACTTTAGCAGCTTCAAATAACGCACTCGGATGCAATAAATCATCATGATCGAGTAAAACATAATAATTACCTTTAGCAATTTTTATACATTCATTTGTATTTTCAGAAATTCCTTTATTTTCTGTTAATTTTATGTATTTAATACGTTTATCTTCCAAAATACATTTTTTACATATATCTTCAACGTAGTTATGTGAAAAATCACTTCCATCCGCAAAACACAATTCCCAATTTTCATATGTTTGTTTTTTTACGGATTCAATCAATTCTTCTAAATATTCTTTAGGTGTATTATAAAGAGGAGTAATAATACTAAAAAGAATACCCTCTTTAAATTTTATATTTCTTTGGGATGACAAAACAGCATCGTCTACCATATGAAAAGATTGTATATCTTTCAAAGACAATTTTTGTCTTTTTTTAGTAAGTTTTCTTTGTTTTAATGTTGTTATCAATCCAAACTTCAATATATTATGAATAAAAGTTTTAATTTTCATTTTATTTCTCACAATCTAAACAAATACATTATACACTAATCATTTCAGTTTTCCTAAATATTCAAAATATATAAACAAAATAAAAAAGATAGAAATTACCTGAACGTTGTTTATTTCTATCTTTTTTATCATTCTTTCTATCTTACATTTAATTGTAAAACATATATTTTTTATTCAAAAACAATCTAATTTGACTGTTCTTTTAATTCCGCTCCATAATCAAATATGGCAGCCAGTAAAAATAATAATAGGATCCATCCAATACTGAACCAGGCTTCAAAATCATAATATTGAATTTCATATAAAGTAATAAATATTTCACATACTATATAGGAAACAATAGGCATCCATATAGATTTTATTGCCAGTTGTCTTATCATTGTAGCCCCTTCATGTGTAAAAGGTGTTCCATCATTTACTTCTTTTTCACAATACTTATAAGAATAATAAGATAAAATACCATAAGTTACAGATAGGATCATTCCACATAAACAAGATACCCATAATGTACTTGTATTCATATTCTGAACCATAAAGACTTTATTTAATGTTGTTATATCTGTATAAAATAAAGCACAGATCAGACCCACAACCCAGATACAACTGATCACAATACAAAATATCATAGCTATTTTTGATAAAACTTTAAACATTTTAAAAAATTTTTGAACGATTTCTAAACTTTTCATTTTCTTTCTCCTTGCATCATAAGAATACAAAATTTTATAAATATTAGAAATTATCTTTTTAAGTATAAATGTGTCAAAAATTGAGATTGTTTGTTTAATGATTGTTCCAGTGCACTTTTTTTAAAAAGAACTGGAACAGAAAAGTTCATTTAGCTTTTGAGCCATTTTCCACTTCCATATTTTTTAATTTCAACATTCTCTTTTTCCAGTCGTTCTATATTGTTTCGAAATAAGATACACATGTACGTATCCTCAAAAGGTCTAAATCTTTTGATTGTGGAAAGAAGCTGTTCATTGTATATCACAGACTTTGATTACTGTTCTGATTTATAATAAAAAACCGATCTTATAAGACCGGTCAATAAATCATTTTTTTGATACTGAAATTATCCAATCTCTTTTAAATATCTGGATAACGCATCTTGCCAGGTTGGTAAAGGTGTAAAACCATTTTTAACCAATTTAGATTTATCCAATCGTGAATTAAATGGACGAGCGGCTTTAGATAATCCATATTCTTTCGTTGTTACAGGAATGACCTTTGTCTCATAACCTGCCTGTTTAAAAATTTCACACGCAAAATCATACCATGAAATATATCCACCTTCATTTGTGGCATGATAATAACCATATTGTTCACTTTCAATCATATCCACTAATAAACGAGCTAAATCATATGTATACGTTGGTGTACCAATCTGATCGTTGACAACTCTTAATGTTTCATATTTTTTCCCAATATTTAACATCGTTTTAATAAAATTGTTTCCATTTAAACCAAATACCCATGCGATACGAACAATAAAATATTTATCTAAAATAGAAGATATTTTCAATTCTCCTTCTAATTTGGTCTGTCCATAAACATTTAATGGTTTATAATCTTTACAATCTGGATCCCAAGGTATATCCCCTTGACCATCAAATACATAATCCGTAGATAAATATAAGCACTTACAGTTCACAGCTTTTGCTGCTTTTGCGATATTTTCGGTTCCTTTCACATTAACCAAACGAACTTTTTCAATTTTGTCATCGTCCTCTGCTAAATCCACAGCTGTCCAGGCTGCACAGTGAATGATGGCATCTGGCTTTATAGACAGAATGGTATCCATTACATCTTTTTCATTGGTAATGTCTAAAGAAACATATTGTGCTTTTGTTACTGCACTGTTATCCTGAATCCCACTATAGGTTTCATGAATATCACTGCCAATTCCTATATGTCCTCTTTTATCCAATTCATTGATTACATCGTGGCCTAATTGACCTCCAACTCCTGTCACAAATACTTTCATTATTTATTGGCTCTTCCTTTTTCTACGTACATTTTATCAAAATAATTCTGATATTCTCCAGAAATGATATTTTCCCACCATTCTTTATTATCCAAATACCATTGAATGGTCATAGGAATCCCTGTATCAAATGTATATTTTGGTTTCCATCCCAATTCCGTTTCTAATTTTGTTGGATCGATGGCATATCTCATATCGTGTCCTTTACGATCGGATACAAAAGTGATTAAAGATTCTGGTTTATTTAAAGCACGTAATACAGTTTTGACAACTTCCAGATTTGTTCTTTCATTGTGTCCACCTACATTGTATACTTCTCCCACTCTACCATTACGAACAATTAAATCAATGGCAACACAGTGATCGTATACATGTAACCAGTCTCTAACGTTTTCTCCCGTTCCATAAACAGGAATGGTTTCATCATTTAAAGCACGTGAAATAATTAATGGAATTAATTTTTCAGGGAAATGATAAGGTCCATAATTATTTGAACAACGTGAAATTGTTACTGGAAGTCCATAGGTTCTATGATAAGCCAAAACAAATAAATCCGCACTGGCTTTTGCTGAAGAATATGGAGAACTTGTATGAAGTGGTGTGTTTTCTGTAAAGAATAAGTCTGGACGATCTAAAGGTAAGTCTCCATACACTTCATCTGTAGATACTTGATGGTATCTTTGAATTCCATATTTTACACAGGCATCCAATAAAGTTGTTGTTCCCATAACATTTGTCTTCACAAAGATTTCTGGATCTTCAATGCTTCGATCCACATGCGATTCTGCCGCAAAGTTAACCACAACATCGAATTTTTCTTTTTCAAACAAATCCATAATAAATGGACGATCGGCAATATCCCCTTTTACAAATTTATAATTTGGTTTATCTTCTACTGGTTTACAAGTTTCTAAATTTCCTGCATAAGTTAATTTATCTAAATTCACAATCATATCTTCTGGATATTTATTCACCATATAATGAACAAAATTTCCACCAATAAATCCAGCTCCACCTGTTACTAAAATTTTCATATCTTATTCTCCTTCATAAATAAATTGATTGTCTGATTCTTCTAAAGTTGGTCCATCTTTATCTTTTTGTGATAAAACCGGTTCGATTCCATTTAATAAAGTACCCCAATCTACATGAACCGTAGGATCATCATAACGCATTCCACCTTCGGATTCTTTATTATAAACATTATCCACTTTATAACGGAATTCTACATTCTCACTTAAAGTTAAAAAACCATGAGCAAATCCCTGAGGAATAAAAAACTGACGATGGTTCTCTTCACTTAATTCAACACTGACCCATTGTGCATAAGTGGGTGATCCTTTACGAATATCCACAGCTACATCGATCACTTTTCCCTTTGTACAGGAAACTAGTTTGGATTGAGCATAAGGAGGATTTTGCCAGTGAAGACCTCTTAGTGTTCCTTTTTGCGAACTAAAAGACATATTGTCCTGTACAAATTCCACATCAATTCCCAATTTTTCATATTTAGGTTTTGAATACGTTTCCGTAAAATATCCTCTATGATCTCCAAACACATCGGTATCAATGATCAATACGCCTGGAATTTTTGTTTCTGTTACTTTCATCTTTTCACCTACTTAATATATTTACGATCAATAATTTTCTTTAAATACGCACCATATTGATTCTTTTTATAAATTTCATATGTATCCAACAATTGTTCTTTAGAAATCCATCCATTTTCATACGCAATTTCTTCCAGACAAGCAATCTTACGATGCTGATGTTCTTCTATGGTCTTCACAAAATTTGTCGCATCCACTAAAGATTCGTGTGTTCCTGTATCCAGCCATGTAAATCCATCACCCAATAAAGTGACATTTAATTCATTGTTTTCTAAATAAATGCGATTTAAATCTGTAATTTCCAATTCTCCACGTGCACTTGGTTTTAAATTCTTAGCGTAATCCACCACTTTATTATCATAGAAATACAATCCCGTAACCGCATAATTGGATTTTGGCATCTTTGGTTTCTCTTCTAAAGAAACTGCTTTTCCATTTTCATCAAATTCAACCACACCAAAACGTTCAGGGTCTTCTACATAATATCCAAATACAGTCGCTCCTTTTTCCTGATTGGCAGCTTGTCTTAACCGTTTTGTCAGACCATGTCCATGGAAAATATTGTCTCCTAAAATCATGGCACAACTGTCATCACCAATAAAGTCTGCTCCTAAAATAAATGCCTGTGCCAATCCATCTGGACTTGGTTGCACAACATACGATAATTCAACACCAAACTGATGTCCATCTCCTAATAATTCTTTAAAACGAGGTGTATCATCCGGTGTAGAAATAATTAAAATGTCTTTGATCCCTGCCTGCATCAAAATGGACATTGGATAGTAAATCATTGGTTTGTCATAAATAGGAAGCAATTGTTTACTTGTTACTTTTGTTAAAGGATATAAACGTGTTCCACTTCCACCTGCTAAAATTATACCTTTCATAATAAAACTCCTTTACATGCACACTAATATTAAACCCTTACGTAACGTAAGGGTCAAGTCTTATTCGCAAATTTATAACATGAGAATATTGTAATACTTTAGAAGCAGTTATTTTCTAACGTATTTAGAGGATCTGCTGATCTATAATGTCCAGTAAAGAACACCACTTTTTCTTATATTGAAAATCAATTGTGTTTTATCAATATAGTGGGATTGGGTATCGAGCCTTTCTTTAAAAATTTCGATTCCAATGGGTATTCGTTTCAACACTTTCTTTCCTTTTAAATCCTTTTTTCAATTCATTTTTAACATGTTTTTTATTTTTTCTTACATTCAAACAGACAAGCTTCCTTTGTGATTTGAATGTTTCCATTTCGTTTTATTTTATCTTCAATAAAACGATAAAATTCGTTGACACGTTTTAATAATTTTTCATTCTGATTTCCATGACAAGAAAGTACATAATCCACTAAATGAGAAGCATTTGTGACAACTAAAGTATCATTGTATTCAAAACATTGAATGTCTTTAAAATAAGATTTTAATAATTGTTCTCCATTTTCTTTACCAAACTGCTCACTTAAATTTGTTTTTGATAAATAAATAGAAGGATCAAATTCATGTACCAGTTCCCCTATTTCTTTCATATGATTCTTTGAATAAGTACTGCAATAAAAATATCCATCCGTTTTTAAAACTCGAGAGATTTCTTTTAAACCTTTCTGTAAATCTTTTAAATAAAATAAGACGTGATTGGCAATTACACAATCAAAAAAATCTTTTTTAAACGGAATGTTTTCACAATTAAAAACCATAAAACTAAAATCATCACTTAAATGTTTCTTTATATCTTCAATCATTCCATAACTGGAATCGGATAAGAAAATCTGTCGATTTCGCAACTCAATATGATTGTTTAACCACAATTGACCATTTCCACATCCAATTTCTAATAAACTATTAATTTTAGAAAATTTTATATGAGAAAAGATCCAGGTAAACCAGTCTATTTTATTTTGAGAGTACAATTCATGTAGATTAATTCGAACTTTTAAGTTGTTTGAATTCTTATACGATTCAATCATCTGATCGTCTCTTGATAATAAATTTAAAACTTCAATGACTTTATTCCAGTTCATTCCCTGATTTTGAATGGTATCCATTGTTAGCGTTAAAGATTCTTTAATGCTGTTATACGTTTGAATTCGATGATCAATCAATTCTTTCTGCATCTGTAAAGATTTTAAAACATCTTCTTCTTTATTCTGATTGGAAAGAAAGGAAACGATTTCTTCAATGGAAAACCCTAATTTTCTCAACAATAAGATTTTCTGTAGTCGTAATAAATCCTGATTGCCATACTGTCGATATCCATTTTCCAATACAAAAGAAGGCTTTAATAAGCCTACCTGATCATAATATCGCAATGTTCTTTCACTGACATTTGCCAATTTCGCAAATTTACCCGTTGTGTAATATTTTTCCATAAACTTCATCTAATTTCATTTTAAAAGACTCATAAGTGAAATAAGTATAATAAGCTTCCTTACAGTTTCTTCTTCTTTGAAGCTGGCACTCTTTACTTTCTTCACATAATAGATAAGCAGCCTTTTTATAATTTAAAGTATCTACATTCCATCCTAAATCTTTTTCTTCACATAAAGTATACGTATCCCCCTGTATTGTATTGATCATTGGAATTGAGCCACACAAATAATCCAGTGATTTCATTGTCAATCCCACTACCACACTGGGTTTCATAACATTTAAAGCATAATGACATTGATCAAATATTTTCTGTTTCTTTTCAGGATCGTAAATTTCTTTATGATCGATGACATTTATACCATTTTCTAAACAGGAATAGATCCAGTCTGTTTTATTTTCTCCATTTCCAATAATGTGAAGTCTTACTTTTTTATATAAAGAACACTCTTTTAAAAACTGAACGATAAAAGGAATGTCAATAATATGATTGATACTTCCTAAATAACAGAATTCCAGATCATCCGATAATTCTGGATGACTATCTAAAGGCAGATTTTCCTTTGACCAGTATAAAGTGCTACAAGATTCATAATGAATCAAATTCAGTTTTTCTTTGAACAGATCACATTCACACAATATATAATCGGCATTTTTTAGATATCGGTCTCTAATATTTTTCCATAAAGTAAATGGGAAATGATTCTTTAAGGTTTGAATGGGCATAGTTTCTGGCCATAGATCCATTACATCAAATATAAGTTTTACATTATGTTTTTCTTTATATTCACTCATTGTTTTACATAAACTATTACATGGAATCAAACAATGAATTAAATCGGGTTGTATAGTTTCCAATTGTTCTTTTGTTTTACTCGAAAATTCATAATGATTGTAAAGACGATCAATGGATAAATTTTTATAATACGGTTTAGTGGATATAGAAATATCCACTAAATCCGATTGAATCTGTTCTTTTTTCCGATGAGAAAACGAAGAAGAAAGAATTAATACTTCATTTCCTTTTTCTTCATAATATTTTTTTAAAAGTCTGACACGTTCAAAATACGTATCAAAAGCACATACGATAACAATTTTCATTTATTTTCCTTCTGTTAATTTAATTGATTTTTTAAAATCGACAACCTGATAATCCAATCCAGGATATACACTCATAGATGGATCATACGCACACGAACCAAAGGCTTTATTCACCAGTTTTCCTACTTTTCCAGGTAATGTACTGGATATAAATACAGCTGGACTCAATAAGGAAGAAGAAATCACTTTGTGATTATGTACTTTAGCTACTTCTTCCATAATTTGAGTAGTACTTACTAATTCTTTATTCTGTGGAAAGAAGATTCCACCTTTTCCTGAAAATAGAACCTGACAAACAAATTCACATAAATTTTCAATATATAGTATAGATCTTTCATTTTCCACATTCGGAATCACTGGTGTTTTTTGAGCAATTTTTGATAAAATCGGATAATTTCCTTTACTTCCTTTTCCATATATCATTGGAGGACGTATCGTTACTACATTAAATTTCTTATCCATTAAAGTTCGTATTTTACAATCCGCTTTCCATTTTGAATCTCCATAGAAATTGGATGGTTCAGGTTTTGTTAAGCGAGTAATGCGACCACTCTGTTTCAGATTGCTTATCTGTCCATAAACAATCATACTGGACATAAAGATGAATTGTCTAACACCTTCTTCTTTGGCTTTCTTAGCACAATCATAAGCTAGATCACAATTGATCTGATAATATAATTTCTTTTGATCTTCATCAATGGAATCTACATCTGCATGCGCAATTCCTGCAACATGGAAAATGGCATCGTATTTTGAAAAATCATGCTCTTTCCAATTTTCATCTTTCATATCCAAAGTATCGATTTCAAAAGAATCCGGATATTTTTTATACGCATATTTTTCAAAGGAAGTACCAATATAAGAATCTTTTCCTGTAATCAATACTTTTCTTTTTTTATTCAAATTGATTTTAACATCGTGTCCAAAACCAATCTGATCATAATTTGAAGGAAGAGAACCGGTTCCACCTTCTACGACTCCATCATGATGTAAAACGGAAGTAATCGTTTTAAAGAAACATTTCACATCCATCATGAAACCCGATAAACTGTTTTTTTGAAGCGCTCTAGTGTATTCTCCATCTAAAGAAGCTTTTACATCAATTTCCAGTTCGTCTCTACCATTGATCTGAGCCCAGCCCGTTAAACCAGGTTTGACATCATTGGCATAATATAAATCTCTTTGTGCAATCAGATCTTTCTGGTTCCATAAAGCCGGTCTAGGTCCAACCGTTGTGATATTTCCCACAAATATATCCCATATTTGAGGAAGCTCATCTAATGAATATTTTCTTAAAATTTTACCAACACGAGTAATATACTGATCTGGATTTTCCAGTAGATGAGTTGGTACATCATGAGGCGTGCTCATCTTCATACTTCTGAATTTATGAAGCTTAAAATATGTTTTATTTTCTCCCACTCGCTTTTGAGTAAACAATACAGGACCTGGATCATCCATCACAATGGCAAGAGAAATCAGTCCATATACAGGAGCCAATACAATTAAACCAGTAAAGGAAAGGCCAACATCAACCACTCTTTTTCCATATTTTTCATAAAAAGTTTTATCTTTTGGACTCAATCGAATTCCCTGATCTTCATAGGTCTGTACTTTTAAATCTGGATCTTCTTTTTGTTTATCGCGTGAATGTTTGGCAAGAATCGACAAACCAGCATAAGCAGCACCCAAAGACAATCCAGTGATAAGGAGTGCTTTTTTTGTTTTCTTCTTCATAATAACCTCCAGAACATTTTTTAATATTATATCACATGAAAAAGCCTTGTGCGAATACACAAGGCAAATCATAATTCATAGATTATTTTCTTTTCTTATTAAAGAAGAATACACCAATTGCACTTAAAGTCAATAATAGAATATTTGATCTAAAAGAAGATACAACACCCGTATTTGTGTTATTGGTTTTCGTTTCTTCTTTCTTAGGATCTTCTTTCTTAGTGATTTCATGTGTATTCGTAATTGTAAAATCATCTAATGCACTTCCAGTCACTTTAGATGTATAACCATCAGCTACATTAATTTCAACAACAGAATACTCAATTACATTTCCATCGTCATCAAAAGCATGTACCGTAAAATCAATATCCCAGTCATTTCCTTCCGATAAAGTAAATGTATCTTTTAGTTTTCCATTTTGATACAATTCAAACTGTACTTTTTCTGGACGTATACCATCTTTATCATTTTGATCATTCCATACTTTTCGAACTGTGAAACTAAAATAATTAAAGGTATTCGTAATTATAAATCCACCATTTTCATCTTCTTTAACAGAAGAATCATAGTATTTATAATCATCGTTATCGATTGTATATTTTTCATATACTTCATATTTTATTTTGTTTCCATTCTCATAGACCGGAACATCTTCAAATGTAGCCGTCCAATCTTCACTTTCTTTTACCTGAATTGTAGACACTTCTTTACCATTCGCAAATAAAGCTACCGTAATTTCATCTGGACGCTTACCATAAAAATCATCATTATCATTCCATACTTTCTGAACCGTAATATCTTTTACTTCTGGTATATGTGTATTTGTGATAGTAAATCCATTTTCAGCATCACCTGTTATTTCAGTTGTATAGTTATCTACTTCCCCTTCATGTAAAATATATTCAATTTTATGTCCTTCATAATATACTGGATGATCCAAATATGAATAAGTCCAATTATTTGTATCATTTAAAAGAATTTGTTCATCATAAGCCAAAAATATGACACGATTTTCAGTTTTCACTTTACCAATTAGATAAATATAAACTTTTTCAGGCCGAAGACCATCTTGGTTATTATTGTCATTCCATTCTTTTTTAACAGTTATAGAATCATATACTTGTGTGTTCGTAACAGTAAATCCATTATCTACATCACCAGTTACTTTAGATGTATAACCATCTAAAGCAGGTTCTTTGATAGTATATTTAATGTCTTCTCCATTGGATTTCTTTGGAAGATTTTCAAATGAACCTGACCAATCATTTTCTTCATTTAATATAATTTTATCGTAATAATTTCCATTGGCATATAAGTAAACATAAATGGATTTAGGACGAAGTCCATCTTGATCATTATTATCATCCCAAACTTTTTTTACATTTAGTTTTTCGATTGTTTCTGGTGTATAACTATTTTTGATTATGAAACCATTTTGCATTGAACCAGAATAAGTTGTTGTATATTCATTTAATGCAGTAGTCGTTGTATCTTTGTATTCAACCACACGATATTCTTTATTCGCATCAAGACCAGTAAAAGTATGTGTCCAATGATTTTCTTCACTTAATATTACTTCCCCTCTTGAAACTTCATTGTCCATTAAATAAACTTTGATAGAATTCGGACGAATTCCATCTTGATTATTTTTGTCATCCCATACTTTTCTAACTGTAATGGATTGTGTTTGTTCTACTCGATACGTATTTGTGATTGTTATGTTTTGACCACTACATGAAGTAAAAGAACTATAACCAGCTGGTATATTGATTTCTTCAGCTGAATAATAAATTTCTTTATTTCCCGATGAATATTTTGGTAGATTTTCTATTGTAATTTGCCAATTATTGTCTTTTGATATAGTAATTGGTTCGCCATATACTTCATTGTCTGCAAATAATTGGACAGAAATATTATCAGGACGTGTATTGTTCGCATTGTTGTCATCGTCCCATACTTTTTGAATTGTGCGATTTACAGTAAAGGATTCTGAAATATCGTTTGCGACTATATTAATATCGTATCCAGTATGATTGGGACAATTTGTTTTAAATTGGTTTAAAGTTGCAGCCCCAGAATAATCCATCGAGAATGGAATATTAATTTTTTCTCCATCTTTCTTAGTTCCTGTTAATGTACATGAAATTGAAATTTTGTCAGTTGCTGGCGTTAATTGACTAATACTTGCACGCCATTCATTTTCAATTCCTTGTCCATATTTGCGAGTAAATGACACAGGTGTGCCATTAAAGGATCCTAAGACATTACTTGTGTCTACACTGATTGTTTCACTGGAAACCGTAATACCATTTACTTTAGATTCAATTGTTAAAGATGCAGCAAAACGTACATCGATATGAGCGCCTGTTCCTCCGCCACTATTTCCATCATGATTTCCATTTTGACCATTTCCACTTTGACCACGGTATGTACTTGCACCTGCCATCATAAGTGCTGTTGCAACACCTAGATCTGCATTTGGTGTTTCTGTTGTTTCTCCTTCTTTGATTTCTTCTTCAGGTTCTTCTTCCAAATCTGGATCCGTACTTGGATCTTGTATACTTGGATCTTGTGATGGTTGTGTGCTTAAAACCTCAGGATTTTGTTCTGGTTCGTTTGCTAAAGTTTCAGTTATTGTAGCTTCAATTGTTGGATCTTCTTCGGCTGCATAGATATTTATTGGAGCATTTCCTAATATCATGAAACAACACGCAATCGAACACATCATTTTTCTAATTCCATTCATTTCCTCTCTCCTTTCTTTTTTTGTTTAAAATAAAAACATGAATTGAATCTATATATATTATATATAAATTTTCATTTTATTTTAATTCACTTTCAAAAAAAATATTAAAAAGTAATATTTAACCATTTCAATGTATGTTAAATCAAAAACCAGGACTTTCATCCTGGTTCATTGATTTTTATATTTTATTTTCTTTTCTTACTTAAAAGAATTAAGGCCAATCCACTGATTGTGAATAAAGAAATATAAGTTTTTAAAGAAGAAGTGACTCCTGTATTTGTGTTATTTTTCTTAGGATTTTCTTTTTTTGGTTCTTCCTTTTTCTCTTCTTCTTTCACTTCGTGTGTATTTGTGATTGTGAATCCATCCACATTTGAAGTATATCCTTCTACTTCTTCTTCAACGATTGTATATTCAATTTCTTCACCATCTCTATATTTATACAAACCTTCTAGAGTGACTTGCCAGTTTTCTTCTTTTGTTAAAGTTAAAGAACATTCCTTGTCTCCATTGGCAAGTAAATAAACTGTAATGGAATCTGGACGAATTTCATCTTTATCATCTTCATCTACCCATACTTTTTGAATAGTAATTGGATCTAATTGTTCTGGATCATGATAGTTAACAATTTCAAATCCTTCTGTAATATTTCCTTTTATTTCAGATGTATATCCTTCGACATCAATTTCTTCAATCTTATAGTTGATTTCTTCTCCTTTATCATATTTAGGAACATTTATAAAAGCAGAATTCCAATCATTGTCTTCATTTAATACGATAGAATCATAAAGTGAATCATTTCCATATAAATATACGGTAATATCTTCTGGACGAATTCGATCATTGTCATCTAAATCTTCCCAAGTTTTAGAAACCGTAATCTTTTCAATGGTAGCTGGAATATGTGTATTTGTGATTGTATACCCTTCTGCCATAGATCCTGTAATTTCTGTACTATATGGCAATTCTAAATCATCGGAAATAAATTCTCTTACTGTATATACAATTTCTTGTCCATCTGCATATTTATCCAGATTTGTAAATGTATATGTCCATTGATTTGCTTCACTCAGATGCACAGAATCGACAACTTTATCTCCAATCATCAAATATACTTTGATACGATCTGGGCGAATTCGATCCTGATCATCGTTGTCTTTCCATACTTTATTAACGGTAACCGATGTTTTTTCAATTTCTGTAATCGTATTTGTGATTGTGATAGTTTCTCCATTATAAGCATAGGATGGTGTATAGTTATCTACACTATCTTCTACCACTGTATATACAATTTCATTGGTTCCGGAAGAATATTTAGGTAAATCGGTTAATTCGACTTTCCATCCATTTTCTTCATTTAATGTGATTTTATCACCATAATTTTCACCATTGGCTTTTAATTGAACCTGAATACTATCTGGACGTTTGTTATCCTGGTTACTGTTGTCATCCCATTCTTTTTCAATGGTACGATCCACTGTAAAAGATTCTGAGATGGTCTGTGCAGCGATATCAATGTCATATCCAGATTTATCTGGACAGTTCAGAATGAATCCATTCAATGTACTGTATCCTGAATAAGTAATACTGAATGGAACACTGATTTTCTGTCCTTTTGAATTTGTTCCCGTTAATGTACAGCTAATGGAAATAATATCGGAAGATGGTGTTTTTTTACTAATACTTGCACGCCACTCATTTTCTTTTCCACTCCCTGATTTACGAGTAAATGATACGCTGGACCCATTGATTGAACCTGTGACATTGCTTGTTTGCACATTAATAGTTTCACTTGTAATAGTCACTCCATTTACTTTAGAAGCGATAGTCAAAGTTCCTGCAACACGAACGTCTATGTGGGCCTTACTTCCTCCACCCGGTTTCCATCTGCTGAACGTTTGAATACCTGTAAAAGTAGAGGCTACCAGACCTGTTGCTAAATCCGGAAAGTTTTCTTCCTGTTCTTCTTCATTTTCTTCCTGTTCTAAAACTGGCTCATTTTCCTGTTTGATTTCTTCTACTGTTTCTTCTTCCTGAGCAAATACATTTACAGGGGAATTTGTAAACAACATAAAACAGCAGGCAATCAGACAAAATAATTTTGCTATTCTATTCATATACTCTCTCCTTTCTTTTGCTTATAAAAACAAAATCCAAATGAATAGTTATTTTTACAAATATATTATACATAAAAATTTCCTTTTATTACATTATATTTGTTATTTATTACATTTAATTATATGTGATTATAAAAAAAGATAGTTTTTCAACTATCTATTGTATAACTTTCATTAAAATATCTTTTATTTCGTAAATGTCATCGGTCTTTTCAATTGTATCATCTAAAACCTTTAGTTTCTGATCAATATCATCCTGTGAAATGTCCATTCTTTCATGGACAAAAATAAGATTGTTATCGGTTTTATGACATTTTTCAATTTCTAAAGCCAATTCTTCAAACATCTTTTCTCCAGGCCGTAAACCTATTTCCTGTATCTCAATATCTTTGTAAGGAACTTTGCCCGCCAATCGAATCATTTTTTCCGCTAAATCTAATATTTTGACTGGTTTTCCCATGTCCAATACAAAGATTTCTCGATGCTGAGCGTAATATCCTGCCTGTAATACAAGTTGAGCAGCCTCTGGTATGGTCATAAAATAACGCTGAATATTGTAATCGGTAACCGTTACCGGTCCTCCCTGTTTGATCTGTTCTTTAAAGATTGGAATCACCGAACCATTGGAACCCAGTACATTCCCAAATCGAACCGCAGCCATCTTAATGTCTCCATTGCATTTACGAGACTGTAAAATCAGTTCCGTCATTCGTTTGGTTGCTCCCATTACATTGGTCGGATTCACTGCTTTATCTGTGGAAATCATAATAAAACGTTTAACGCCATACTTCATGCTGGCATCAATCACATTTTTAGTACCAAAAACATTGTTTCGAATGGCTTCCATTGGTCGATCTTCCATTAAAGGAACATGTTTATGAGCTGCCGCATGATAGACAACTTCTGGATGATATTTTTCCATCAGTTTAAATATATCTTCTCTTTCACGAATGGAAATGATCAATGATTCCATTTCTATTTTTTCATTCATAATATGGTTTCTCTGATTTCGTAAAAATTCCTGTTTTAACATATATAAAGAATTTTCATTAATATCCACCATAATTAATTTTGAAGGATTGAATTTTACAATCTGACGACACAATTCCGAACCAATCGATCCTCCAGCTCCAGTTACACAAACTACTTTATTTTCTAAATAAGAACCAATTTCTTCTGTTTTTAAATCAATACTGTGACGATTCAATAAATCTTCAATGGAAATATCATCCACACTGACTTCATTTTCATTTTCTAATGAAAAACGCATAATTTTCGTATTACAGCTTGTATTGGCACACAATTCAATGATTCTTTGTTTCTGTGCATCTGTTGCATTGGTAATGGATATAAACAATTGTTTTACATTGTACTGCTCAACAATTTCGGACACTTCATCAATGGTTCCCAATACTTTTTTTCCACTGACAATGGTTCCTTTTGATTTAAAATCATCTAAAAAACCAATCACATGATAAGGATATTTATTATTTCGATATATCTCATTCAACATTAAATATCCACCATTTCCAGCTCCAATGATCAATGCTTTGGTTGTACGATCTACATTTTCCAGATAAGAATGCATATATCGATAGGCAATACGAATTCCCATCTGCAGTACAAAAGCAACACATTCAGCGGCTACAAAAGTCTGTATTTTAAATACATGCATTGTATGGGAAAAGAAAGACATGATCACAACACAAAATAGAAAACTGTAGAAACTGCGTATAATATCTCTAGGTCCGGTATAGGTCCATAATGATTTATGCTGTTTAAAGAAGAGTTCACTGATTAAATGAAGAACAAGAACAAAAATCATTCCAAAAATAATTAATTTTGTGAAATGAAGAAATCCACCATTTAAAAAGAAGTTGTTTCCTGCTAAAAACACCAGTACATAGGAACAGAAAACAATGATCAAATCAATGGCTATAATAACAGCTCCTCTATATTTTTTATATAAACTTGTTTGATATACATTATCCATTTAAATCACCAACAAAATTATTATAACGAAATCTTGTTCATTATGCAAAAAAAGAAATGTACCTATCGAAATCGGTTCCGATAAGTACATTTCTGACACAATTGTGCAATGCATTTATTTTCATTGAATCCGTTAATTATACTTTGATAATAAGAAGAAGCCAGTATTTGTTTTAAAGAAGTTTCAAAAATATTTCCTAAATGAATGGAACCATGATTATCCAGACAACAGATTGTTACCTGTCCATCACTTAAAATAGCCAGCATATTTTTAGCCCCTTTGCATGTTCCCTGTTTTACCTCATTATTGGCTGTATCTGGCCATTCAAAAGAAGAGGCAAACGAAACAAATGTATTTTCATAAATTCGATATGACTGTTTCTTTTTTGTGATTTCAAATTCAAATTCTTTCTTTAAATAGTCTAAACAGAATTTTGATTTTTCTTTTAAACGATCGATAACCCAGAATCTTAAATCTATATAATATTTAGAATGATTGTTTTTGATAAATTGATAAATACGATTCATATATAATTTGGTATCATAATTGTGTTCATCAATCGAATGAATGGATATGGATACTTTTCGAATACAGGAATAAGATAGTGTCTCTGGCAACAATAATCCATTGGTCACAATATGAACTTTCATATTATAGTTTTCACATAAGTTCAGAATTTTATCCCATTGACTATGACAGAATGGTTCTCCCTGTACATGCAGATAAATAAAAGAAGTAATGGGTTGAATCTCTTTCAGTATGATTTCAAACTCATCTAAATTCATCTCTTTTATTTCTCTATGATGAAAGTCACAGAAAGAACATCTTAAATTGCATTGATTTGTGATTTCTATATATATTCTTTTGATCATAGATATATTGTATAAAAAAAGGTGATAAAAATCACCCAAATTGTTTCTTATACCAGGATTTAAAATTTTTATCTTCTGGAGTTAAAGTTGGAATAATATCTTTATGATAATAAGACATTAACCCTCTTTTCCCAACATCAAAAGGTTCTATAAGATCACAAGCTTTACATAAATGAAGAAGTGCCAGTTCTGCATCACGATTTTGTGTCCACTGTGTTCCATCATATTTCAATATAGAATGGTCCAGTACCAGATATTTATGTTTATGAACGTCTCTTAACTGTCCCATTAAATACATAATTGTCTTTTTTTCTTTCTTTAGTTTATGTTTATCAAACTGTAAACGATCCACTACATTAAAATAATTTGGTTTTGCGATTAATGTAGACGGTTCATAATCGGTTGTGGTTGATGTTGGCAGACAACGATTGTATAGATTCACAACAAATCTTTCATTTAAATCCACTGGTTCAAAATCACTTATTTTAAATAAATTTGTAAAAATCATACTGCTCCTCTTTTCTAATATAATATATCATGAAATGTAAGCCTTTTCACGACATATTTAAAAAACATAAAAGACGAACCAACTATTTTACCAATCAGTTCGTCTTATTATGAATCGCTTTTTTCTAATGTGTCCATTGGCATCATTCCTTCTTTCTCTTTTGTTCTGCAAATTTTCTGGAGGATTATTTTGTATCAGTTTTTATTTTTTGTTTCAGAGAGTTCTACTGATACAAGAACTAATGGCTTTAGTTCTTTTCTTGTCTACATTATAAAACAAAAAAGAAATTATAAAAGCATACTGTCCTGATTGGTTTAAATTTTGGTAAATCTGACAAAAAAGAATGATCACTATGGATCATTCTTTGATTAGATTTCATTTGCACAATGGTAAGCACTACGAATGGCACTGGCAATATCCGCAGTCTGTTTGTTTGAACAGTCTCCTACATAATGAACCGGAACATTGATTCCTGTTTCATCAAATAATAGTTTTTTCGAACCTACCGCCATTACAATGGCATCGGCCTGAATTTCAACAGGATCTGGATTGTTTGCGTAAATTGTTTTTCCATCTTCGGATAATCCACAAACTTTCGTACTTACATATTCTTTAACGTTATATTTCTTAAAGTCTTCCTGGATCAGAGGTAATATCGTTCCGGATTCCTGTGCTGCAATTTTATCGGTCATTTCAATAATGGATACTTCGCATCCTTTTTCGGCCAGATATTCAGCGGTTTCTGTTCCAACCAGTCCACCACCAATTACAGCCACTTTACCTTTTACTTCCACATTTCCTTCCAGTACATCCCAGCTGGATACAACATAATCTGTATTTCCGGATAAAGGAAGCATAAAGTTGGAAGCACCAATAGCAACAATGACTTCATCATACTGATTTAAAGTATCTGAATCTGGTTTTGTATTATATTGAATGTTCACATTTAAAGAAGGTAGAATTTTTTCAAAATATTTTATTGAACGAAGAATTTCCATTTTTCTAGGTGGAATGCTTGCCAGATTGATCTGGCCACCTAATTTAGAAGTGGCTTCAAACAATGTGACCTTATGATTTCGTTTTGCCAGAACTCTTGCTGCTTCACATCCAGCAATTCCTCCACCTACAACGGCAATATTTTTACTTGTATCATTTGGTTTAATGTAAATTGTGGCTTCATCCCCATTTTCAGCATTTAGAACACATGAAATGTATTTACGATTCTGGATGGCATCTACACATCCTTTGTTGCAGTTCAGACATTCGCGTACTGGTTCATCTTTTTCAATTTTTATAGCTATATCTGGATCAGTTAATAAAGAACGTCCATATCCAACAATATCTGCCTGTCCATCTGAAACAATTTTTTCTCCTGCTTCAACAGATACCACACGACCTACAGTCGCAACCGGAATGGATACCAGCTGTTTTACTTTTTTTGCCACTGGTAAAGTCCAGTTGTATGGTACAGAACCCATAGGAGGTATTGTATCTCCCATATTTCCAGTATGATTTGCCTGGGCTACCTGAATCATTTCCACACCGGCTTTTTCCAACATTTGTGCAAAAATATAGGCTTCTTCTTCCAGTAAACCACCTTTTCCACGATACGATCCATCTGGATTTATAGTGATGATTGGAAGTTTATATTCAATGGTCAAATCTGGAGCTGCTTCTTTGATTGCCTGAACAACTTCTAATGCATATCGAGTACGATTTTCTAAGCTTCCTCCATATTCATCCTTTCTATGATTTAAAATCGTTGAACATAAAGACCCCAGTAAACGGTCTCCATGCACTTCAATGGCATCCACTCCTGCAAGCTGAGCCATTTTTGCACTGCGTGCAATGGCTTCTTTTATTTCATTAAGCTGTTCATGCGAACATTCGCTCACAAAAAATTTCATGTCATGATGAAGTTTTGCGTACGCTTCTTTTGTGACTCTCTGACTTTCTTCCATCTTCTGGGCAAACAGTTCCATATTGCCTTCCTGTTTAGCTTTTTGAGCCAGCATTCCTGCCTGTCTTGCCTGCATGATCATTTTTCCAACACCTGGAACATCATATTCTGGATGGAATAACTGTAATGCCAGTTTACAATCGTAATCATGAAGCGCATCAGCTAATTTTTTAAATGTAGGAATCTGTCTTTCATCATACAGCTTTGGAGTTGGACTGGCGGTATTGACAGGAGCCACATCACCAATGACAACATAAGCAGCCCCACCTTTTGCCAGGCGTTTATAGAATTCAAAACTTCTTGGTCCAATGGAACCATCTCTTTCTTCATAACCTGTTGTTAGAGGTGGAAACATAATACGATTTTTTAAAATCATTTTACCCACTTTTAATGGTTGTAATAATACAGATTCTTTTGACATATTTTCTCCTTTTATAAATGTATTGTTGCCTGATAGGCAGATGAGATCGCATCTTTTAAATTTCCTACTGAATCACAATCTCCAATTTGTACAATGCGATCGTTTTGAATTGGAACTGGAACATATCCTGTAGCAAATACCAATGTATCCGCATCACTTATCACATGTTCTTTTCCATTCTGAGAATAATAAATGTGATCGGAATCAACACGTTCTACTTTCGCATTGAATTCAATACGAACTCCTTTTTCCATCAATCGACGTGTCAAAACACTTTTGGCAGCTCCACCTTCACCCGTCATCAGAGCATTTGTCATTTCCAGTATTGTGACATTGCGATTTGCCGGGAATAAGTCATTTACCAGCGGAGCCAGATAATCGGCTGTTTCACAACCTACACTTCCTCCACCTATGATCACAACATTTCTTCCAGTGACTTTACGACCTGCCAAAATATCATCGGCTGTCATTGTGGATTTAAAGGAAGTAAAGGCATCTATAATTCTTGGTTTAGCCCCCGTTGTTCCCAATACAATATAATCTTTAAATTCATTTTCCAGCATTTCACTAGTGATTTCACAATTCAGACGAATGTCTACATCTGTCTTCTTTAATCTTGTGATCATGAATTTAATGACTTTGGATAGATCCTGTTTTGCGATTGGTACACAAGCTAAACGAAGAAGTCCTCCTAATTCACTTTCTTTTTCACAAAGAATCACTTCATGTCCTCTTTGACTGGCAACATAAGCTGCCTCCATTCCAGCTGGACCTCCACCAATCACAAGTACTTTTTTCTTTTCTTCTGCTTTTTCGATCACATTGGATTCTACCGAAGGATTGACTGTGCAGCCAACCGGTTTTCCAAACATGACGCCTGTTAAACAGCGACCACAGCCAATACATGGACGAATTTCATCTTCCCGATTGTTCATGGCTTTATTGGCAAATTCACTGTCACATAAATTGGCACGTCCCATCATACATATATCGGCTTTGCCATTTTCAATCAGTTCATTGGCAATCCATGGTTCATTAATTCTTCCTACTGTCGATACAGGAATATGTATATATTTCTTCAATTCTTCACTCAGTAAACAATGAGAGCCCTGTTTTGTTCCTGGAGCTGGCATACTGGATCCTCTTTTGATTGTATTTCCACCTGAACAGTGAATAAAATCAACACCTGCTTTTTCCAGCTGTTTACAGACATAGATCATATCATTAATATTTAAACCACCATCACTGTATTCATCTCCGGAAATACGTACATCAATGATAAAATCATCTCCACATTGTCTACGAATTTCTTCAATAACTTCTAATGTGATTTTTAATCGACCATTAATATCACCTCCATACTCATCGCATCTTTTATTGTATAAAGGCGTTAAAAATCCTCCCAATAAACCATGCGCATGAGCCGCATGAACTTCAACCCCATCACATCCGGCAATCTGGGCACGTCTGGCCGCCTGGCCAAACTGTTTTACCAGTGTATGGATTTCTTCAATACTTAATGCTCTTGGTGCACTTTTGGCATAATAAGGTCCTACATTACTGGGAGCCACTAGCTGTGGTGTTCCTGGCAAAGGAAAGGCCATAAAAGCCGGATGAAACAGTTGAGGCATTATTTTTGCTCCATACTGATGGATGGCATCGCTTAATTTTTTCCATCCCTCAATATAACTGTCATCACAAATGGAAATATCACCTGGTAAATACGTATAGACAGGTTCTATAGTCGTTACCTCGGTAATGATCAGTCCCACTCCTCCTTTAGCTCGAGAAGCATAATGTTCAATCAAAGCATCACTGATATAATGATTTTTCGCACATAAATTGGTTGATACCGGTGGCATAAATATTCGGTTCTTAACCACCGTCTTCCCAATTTGAATTGGTTCAAATAAAGACGCATATCGCATCTAAAACACCTTCTTTCTGATAAACATTATATCATGATATCGCTTACATTTTTAATCAAAATGCCATTTTGCTCTACTTCCTTTTTCATTTTTAGAAACAACCAGCTGCTGTTCGATCTGCCCTTTCAATTCACTGACATGACTGATAATACCAATACATTTTTCTTCAGTTGCCATTTCTTTTAAGATTCGAATCGCCTGCTGTAAAGAAACCTGATCCAATGAACCAAATCCTTCATCAATAAACATCATATTTAAATGCAGAGCTCCCTGAGTTTCCTGAATCTGATCGGCCATTCCTAAAGCCAGAGACAAGGCAGCCATAAACGATTCTCCTCCAGATAGTGAAGAAACATCCCGATACTGATTGGTAATCAAAGAATGCACCATCAGATCCAATCCTTCATTTCTTACTTTTCCAAAATCATCCAAATCTTTTAAAACCAGATGAAACTGATACGCACTTAATTTCTCAAAACGACGATTGGCTTTTACCAGGATCTGTTTTAGATAATATCGCTGTACAAATGTTTCAATATCCATCTTCGCATCCTTAGACATAGTACCCGACAATTTTCGATACAGTTTTTCATAGCGCATCTGTAAAGAAATTACTTCATTACGTTTCTGATGATTTTCTTTCAGTTGATAGAATACATTTTCATTCTGTTTTACGATTCTTTCCATTTCATGATGAATTTGAATCTGATTTTCTGCTTCCTTAAAAATTCGATCCAATTCTACCTTTAATTTTTGAATATCTGGCTTTTCTTCTTTTTCCAGATAAGATAAAGATTGAATCAAAGTTTCTAAAGAATGAAGTTTTGAATTGTATGCTTCCCACTCTTTTTTATCTATTTCATATTGTTCTTTAGTATTTTCTTTCAAATACTTAAGATAATCTTCTTTTTTAATCTTATATTGTTCAAATTTAGAATGGACTACTTCTTTCTGCTTTTTCATATCCCATTCTAAATCAATCGCTTTCTTCTGGTTTTCCTTTAAAACAGACTCACACTGTATCTTTTCTTTCTGCAAATTCATCAGTTGATTCTGTATATTCTGATATTCTTTTTCTTTTTTGACCAATATATCTTTTTTCTCTTTTATTTCTAGAATCAATTCTTCTTTTGATTGATACGGTTTAATTTCTTTTTGAATAGAAAGAACATTCTGATTTAATGACTGAATCTGTTCCCGTAAAGAAATAAGAACATTTGATATATTTTGTTTTATTGTCTGTTCCTCTTCTTTTTTCTTTAATAATTGATTCCATTTCTGATCCGAAGACAAATACTGCTGGTATTCTTTCTTTTTTATATCCATTTCCTTTTCCAGCTGTTTCCTGGTATCTGAAATATAAGACTGGATTTCTTCTTTTTTATAGATTTGTACCTTTTCAAAGCATTCATTCCATTTTATTTGGATCTTTTGATTCAATTCATTTAAATTTTCTTTATAAGCCTTTAAAGAAGCTGCCTTTTTCAATAATTCGGATTTAAGCTGTTCACATTTCTGATTGTCTTCATCCATTTTTTCTTTAGAAATCCATTGTTCCGGTAAAGAACACAATTTTGGATGATGGAAAGAACCACAAACTGGACAAGGTTCATTCTCCTTTAAATGCTTTGCCAGAATACCGGCCTGAGAAGCTATATAAAGCTGAAAAGACGCATCCGCTTTTTCTTTTGAATTCTGATAGATCCGATTTAAATTCTGAACTTCCTTTTCATAATTCAATATTTCTTTTTCTTTCTGATTGTATTCTTCTTCCAAAGACAGACAACCTTTAATTTTGTCTTCTATCACAAGAATTTCATTGATTTTTTCTTTTCTTTCATTGTATCTTTCCAGTGAATCTTTATATTTTTCTTTTATTTTTTCATGATATTCAAGTTCCTGAACCAGTTTCTGACAGGATCTTTCAAGAAGTCTGAATTGTTCCTTTTTCTTTTTTAAATCTTCTTCTTTTTTAGAAATGGTTTCATATAATTCTTTTAAATGATCAAATGCTTCTAATATTCTAAAACTTTTCTGTTCAAAAGAACTATAGACCTTCAAATTATGTTCATATTCCAGTTGAATTTTATCTTTTTCAGTTTTTAAATATTTCCAATTCTGTTCTAAAACAGGAAGATTCTTTTCTTCTTTTTGGATATCCATCTGAATTTTTTCTAAATCTTTTTGATATCTGATCAGCCAGTCGTATTCTCTTTGAATCTCAAAACAGAAAGATAGTTTCTGAATTTTTTCAGCCAGCTGATCCATATCCATTTTCTGATTCATTAACTGACTGTATTCCTCTTTGGATTTTTCTAACTTTTGAAACGATTCAAATAGAGTATTGGCTTTTATATATTTTGTATTTATTTCTTCTTTCTGTTTTAAAATTTTTTCTAAATGAAAAACCGATACTTCATATTCTTCTTTCTGTTTTTCAAATTTTAATTCAAGTTCATTTAAAAACGATTCCAGAAAAGATAATTGTCCATTTTTTACAGCTTCAAAATATTGGCTCGAATCCATTCCCTGAATTTGTGATACCTGTAAAGTGACAAACATTTTCATTTCATTTAACTGATGATTTAAAGCTGTTAATTTTTCTTTTAAAATTTCAATTATAGTATTGTATTTTTCGGTATGAAACAATTTTCGAAACATTTCTCTTTTCTTATCACTGTCTGATTTTAAAAGCTCTCTGAACTCTCCTTGTGCAATCATGGCAATCTGCATAAATTGAGATTTTGTCAGACCTACAATCTTTTCAATTTCAATATCCGCTTCTTTCTGATTCAGTACCGTTCCATTTTCTAAAAATAATTCAACCGTTTCATTCACAAAAGTATATGGTTCTTTACTGGATTTACGTTTTTTTAATCGTTTATGTTTTGGTTTTCGTACAATTGTATATGTCTGATGTTGAATTTCAAATACAAACTTTACCATCGGTACCAGATCCAGTGGTGCAAATTCACTTTGAAAATTATATTTTGATCGATATTGAGACCCTGCCTGTCCATATAATGCAAAGACAATGGCATCAAATATGGTTGATTTACCACTTCCTGTATCGCCACATATAAGGAATAAGTTTTCCTTTAATCGACTAAAATCGATTTCCTGATCTACAAAGGAACCAAAAGAATTCATTTTTAAATAAATAGGCTTCATAACAATCCTCTTTCTTCATTTAAAATATCTTTTAATATTTTTTCATCTTCTTCATCATAATCGGATAAAAACTCAAGGATCAGTTCCATGGGTTCCATAATTTTCTCGTTGTCGATTTCCATATCCATATCCACCCATTTCCTGTTTTTAAAGAGGATCTCCAATACATGCGGATAATGAAAACGAATCTGTTCCTGCAGATCCACTGCATTTAAATCCTGCTGATCCAGCAGTTCAATACGTACATAATCCTGACTGGATTGTTGAATGATGTTCTGATAATATCCCTGAATGGTACGAACTGGATGTTTCATATGTAAAGGTAAGGATGTGATTTTTGTATTTCCTTTTTCCAGTAAATCTACCATTAATATTTGTTTGTTCTGGTTTTGTTCACTGATTGAATAAGCCATCGGACTGCCAGCATAGCGAAAGATATTCTGTTTTACCGTCATCGGTTTATGAATGTGTCCTAAAGCTGCATAATCAAATGGTTTCAAAGCCGAACTGTAAATGACATCAATATTTCCTACCGTTTGAATTTCGCTATCACTTCGTTCTATATCCTGTAAGGAAGCTTCTTCTGGCAAATAAAATTGATGCGATACAAGAACATTTCGCTGATTCAGATCAATTGTTTCTTTTTCTAATAATAAATGAATGGCTTTATCATAACTTAAAGACTGGTCCATATCGATATTCAAATACTGTTTGACATGACTGGGTCTTACAAATGGCATTAAATAAAATAGAATGTCTCCATATTTATCTTCACATTTTATTTTTTGAATAGGTAAAGTACCTGCAGTATAGAATTTTTCTTTTGATAATAAATTTTTATATTGATCCATATAAGAAGAATTATCGTGATTTCCCGCAATGACCATCATTTGTATATCTTCTTTTGCCTCATAAATATCCGATAACCATTGATTGTATTGTCTTAAAGCATTTGCAGAAGGTGTAGATCGATCAAATACATCTCCTGCAATAATTAAAACATCTGGCTGATATTGTTTTATATACTGTACAATCTGATTCAGTATATAATTCTGTTCTTCTGTTAAATCATAATTCATTAAACGAATTCCTAAATGTAAATCTGAAACGTGAAACAATCTCATAATCTTCCCCTTTTCATATACTTAATTAAAACATAAAAAAAACGAAGAAATCAATCTTCGTTTTTTTCTATTAAAGTTGAGGTCCAGCTTTAACCAATGCTTTACCTGCTTCATTTGTTGTATATTTAACAAAGTTTTTATTAAAGCGGCTAGCCAAGTCTTTTGCTTTTTCTTCCCATTGAGAAACATCCTGGTATGTATCACGAGGATCTAAAATATTTGAATCTACACCAGGTAATTCTGTTGGTACTTCAAAGTTGAAATATGGAATTGTTTTTGTAGGAGCATTTTGAATGTCTCCATTTAAAATCGCATCAATGATTCCACGAGTGTCTTTAATGGAAATACGTTTTCCTGTTCCGTTCCATCCTGTATTTACCAGGTAAGCTTTCGCTCCACTCTTTTCCATTTTCTTAACCAGTTCTTCAGCATATTTTGTTGGATGCAATTCAAGGAATGCCTGTCCAAAACATGCAGAGAATGTTGGAGTAGGTTCTGTAATTCCACGTTCTGTACCTGCTAATTTAGCTGTAAATCCAGATAAGAAATAATATTGTGTCTGTTCTGGAGTTAATACAGAAACTGGAGGTAATACACCAAATGCATCAGCTGATAAGAAAATTACGTTTTTAGCAGCTGGTCCACTGGATACACCATTTACTTTTGAAGCAATATTTTCAATGTGATCAATTGGATAAGATACACGTGTATTTTCCGTTACAGTTTTATCCGCAAAATCAATTTTACCATTTTCATCTACTGTTACGTTTTCTAATAATGCATCACGACGAATCGCATTGTAGATATCTGGTTCAGATTCTTTATCCAGGTTGATAACTTTTGCATAACATCCACCTTCAAAGTTGAAGACTCCGTTATCATCCCATCCATGTTCGTCATCACCAATTAATAAACGTTTTGGATCTGTAGATAAAGTTGTTTTTCCAGTTCCAGACAATCCAAAGAAGATAGCAGTATTTTCACCATTTTTATCTGTATTGGCAGAACAGTGCATAGAAGCAATTCCCTGTAATGGCAGATAGTAGTTCATCATTGAGAACATACCTTTTTTCATTTCTCCACCATACCATGTATTGATGATAACCTGTTCATGGCTTGTGATGTTGAAGGCTACACAAGTTTCTGAATTTAATCCTAATTCTTTATAGTTTTCAACTTTAGCTTTTGAAGCATTGTAGATTACGAATGTAGGTTCAAAATTCTTTAATTCTTCTTCTGTAGGCTGAATGAACATATTCTTAACAAAGTGTGCCTGCCAAGCAACTTCCATAATGAAACGGATTGCCATACGAGTATCTTTATTGGCTCCACAGAATGCATCAACAACATACAATTTTTTGTTGCATAATTCATTAACCGCAATTTCTTTTACTGTTTTCCAAGTTTCTTCAGACATTGGATGATTGTCATTTTTGTAATCTTCACTTGTCCACCAGACAGTATCTTTTGAATTTTCATCCATTACGATATATTTGTCTTTAGGAGAACGTCCAGTATAAATACCAGTCATTACATTGACTGCATCTAATTCTGTATTTACACCTTTTTCATATCCTTCTAAATCTTTTCTTGTTTCATCTTCAAACAATTGTTCATAAGAAGGATTGTACACAATTTCAGTTGTACCAGAAATACCATATTTAGTTAAATCAATCGCACTCATTTCTTCTTCCTCACTTTCATAAAGAACTTCCATATCATGTGATATAAATCACATTTCCTACAAATTATATTGTTTTTATATACTAAAATCAAACTATTTTTCATTAAGTTTTCACGAATATTTTTCAAGCGCTTACATTTTTATCGAAGTCATATTTTTCTATTTATTAATAAAAATACAGTCCTTAGACTGTATTAAAATTGATTTTCAATTTTTGTGATGGAATCATATAGATTCTGTAAAGTTTTACAGGAAATTCCTTTCTGTTTTGCCAGTGGAAGAATGGTTCCAGAAAACAATTCTTTTTCTGTTTTTCTATGACTGATAATATCCTGTCTCATACTTGGCATACCTTCATCTGTTAATTGAGACAATACAACCTTCCAGTTTTCAATATTTTCATTGCTTAAGGAAATACCATACGCATTGGCCACTTCTTTGACTTCTTTCATAGCCTGTATAAAAATATCTCTTAAGACTCCATCCACTTTACATCCACCATAAGTAGAATAGTAAGCCGCACATGTCTGATTGATTCCACAATTAAACATCAGTTTATTCCATTGATCAAAGACTATATCTTCACATCTTCGATAAGGAATCTGCACTCTTTGATAAAATTCTTCCAGTAGATCACAAGCTTGTTTTTCCTGGACAAATTCTTCACCAAACAATAATTCTCCTAAAACGGTAAAAGTCACTTCATTATTTAAATAAGTAGAATCCATGCCCTGTACAATTGTACGAATGACTTTATGTTCAGGAAACTGTTCTCTTAAAATTGTTTCCGAAGAAATTCCATTTAAACAGGATACGATTATGGTATCTTCTTTCAAGAATGGTTTCATCAATTTAATCGCATCTTTTAAACCAGAATATTTTGTGGAAATGAAGATCAGATCCACTTTTTTAAATTCATCGATTGTACTTACATAATGAAAATCAGTTTGTTTACCATTACAAATTAAAGGATTATCCAAATAATACTGTTTTCTTTTTTCATCTACAATATAAACAAGATCCTCTTTGGACAGAAATCGCTCCATTAATTTTCCATACAAAACACCTATGGCACCTCGACCAATTAATCCCACACTATGAATCATATTATTGTTGATTGCGTATATAATTTAACGCTCCTCCTGCTTTTAATATTTCTACATCTTCTTTTGAAAGAGTGGTTTTGACTTTAAAAGAAGTGCCTTTTGTTTTATTTTGAACGACCAATACTGGATCTTTGGATAAATTGTATGTATTTTCTATAACCAGTTCATCCATAAAATCAATATTGTCATAATCCTGGACATTTTCAAATTCACAAGGAATGATTCCAAAGTTTACTAAATTGGCTTTATGTATACGCGCAAAGCTTTTGGCAATGACCGCTTTGATTCCTAAATACATAGGAGCCAAGGCAGCGTGTTCACGAGAAGAACCTTGTCCATAGTTGTGACCTGCTACAATGATACCTCCATTGTTCTTTTTACAGATCTGATCAAAATGTTCAATGTTGTTTTCAAAGACAAATTCCGACAATTTTTCAATATTGGAACGATATGGCAATACACGGGCTCCTGCAGGTGCAATGTGATCGGTTGTGATATTGTCTTCCAGTTTGATGACTACTTTTTTATCAATGACATCGCTCATTTCATCGTTTACCGGTAATGGTTTGATATTTGGTCCACGAATAATTTCAACATCTTCTGGATGAGAACTTGGAGCAATGATCATTGAATCATCTACATAATAAGGACTTTGGTCAAATGTATCTTCATACTCAATTGTACTTGGATCACAGAAAACACCAGCTACCGCACTGGCTGCTGCAGTTTCTGGAGAAACCAGATAGACTCCCGCACTCAATGTTCCAGATCGTCCATAGAAATTACGATTAAACGTTCTTAATGATACACCATCGCTTTTTGGTGACTGTCCCATACCAATACAAGGTCCACAAGTACATTCCAGAATACGGGCACCTGCCTGAACAAATGTTTTTAAAGTTCCATTTTCCATCAGTTTCATTAATACCTGTCGAGAACCTGGAGAAACCACCAGACTGACATGGTCGGCAATTTTCTTTCCTTCCAGAATTTTTGCAGCTTTCATCAAATCTTCGTATCCGGAATTTGTACAGGAACCAATGGCTACCTGATCTACTTTTTTTCCTTGTAAAGATTCAATGGTCACCACTGCATCTGGTGAATTTGGACAAGCTGCCATAGGTTTTAATGTCGAACAGTCAATTACCAGGGTATCATCGTATTGACATCCTTCATCTGCACCTAAACAAATATAATCTTCTTCTCTTCCCTGCTGTTTTAAAAATTCATGTGTTACTTCATCGCTTGGGAAAATCGAAGTGGTTGCTCCTAATTCAGCACCCATATTGGTAATGGTCGCTCTTTGATAAACCGTTAAATCTTTTAAGGCTTCACCAGAATATTCAAATACTTTACCCACTCCACCTTTTACACTCAATTGTCGTAATACTTCTAAAATAATATCTTTAGCCGAAACACCGTGGGATAATTTTCCTTCCAGTTTAATATTGACCACTTCTGGCATTGTCAATCGATAAGGAATCCCTGCCATTGCTTATTGCTTTTGCGACATCCAGGCCACCTGCTCCAATGGCTATCATTCCCATTGCTGAAGAAGTAGGTGTATGCGAATCGGAGCCAATCAATGTTTTTCCAGGTTTTGCGAATCGTTCCAGATGGACCTGATGACAGATTCCATTCCCAGGTTTTGAAAAATAGATTCCATGTTTGGAAGCAACCGACTGTAAATACGCATGATCGTCCGCATTCATATATCCACTTTGTAATGTATTGTGATCGACATAACTGATCGATTTTTCCGTTTTGACCTGATCCACTCCCATCGCTTCCAGCTGCATATAAGCCATGGTTCCAGTGGCATCCTGTGTTAATGTCTGATCCATTTTAATTTCAATAGGAGATCCTTTTATCATTTCTCCTTTGACTAAATGAGCTCGTAAAATCTTTTGAGTTAAATTTTCCATACAATATTCCTTTCAACTTTTTATCTATTATACACAAAAATGAAAATTTTTGAAAGAAATGTGATATACTTGAAAAATAAAAGGAGGATGTTATGAAAAATTTACAGGACATTTATAAAGAACATGAGCCAGATAACTTTATTGAGCCCTCATTGTACCCACGTTATCGTGTAAAACAAGGATTACGTAACGATAATGGGACAGGAGTTAAAGTAGGACTTACAAAAGTAAGTCAAGTTGTCGGATACAAAGAAATTCATGGTAGAAAAGCCGATTTAGAAGGAAAATTAATATATCGTGGATATTCAGTAGACGATTTAGTCAGTCACTTTGATCAGGATAACTTATTTGGGTTTGAACAAATTGCGTTTTTATTGATTTTTGGTGCCTTACCAACAAAAGAAGAATTGGAATCATTCCATTATGAATTATTGACAAGGGCAACCAATACAATGACTGATTTTACGTATAAAACCAGCAGTATTTTAAATGCCATGCAAATTGGAGTTTTAAAACTTTATGGAAACGATGAAAATCCAGACAATGATACATTGGAACATCGTATGTTAAAAGGAATACACATTTTATCCAGTATGCCTTTATTCGTATTCTCTTATTATACCGATGTTCATGCGAAAACATTCTGGGAAACTTATCCAAAACCCGATAAAAGTTTCGCGGAAAACATCCTCTATATGGCAAGAGAAAACCGTAAATATACGAAAAAAGAAGTCAGCCTGGTGGATAAACTGCTGATTGTTCATGCCGATCACGGTGGTGGAAACAACTCCACTTTTGCCGATGTTGTCATTTCTTCTACTGGAACAGATATTTATTCCTGTATTGCAGCTTCTTTAGGATCTTTAAAAGGGCCTAAACATGGAGGTGCCAATTTAAAAGTTTATGAACAGTTTGAATATTTAATCAATGAAGTTGGATTAACATGTGATGAAGATGTATTGATGGATGTCTGCAATAAAATGCTGGATAAAGAATTATTCGATCACAGCGGATTGATTTATGGAATCGGACATGCCATTTATACAAAAAGCGATCCAAGAGCTCAAATTATAAAAAAAGAATGTAAAGAACTGGCAATAGAAAAAGGTTTAATGGATACTTTTAATTTCTTTGAAGCCTTTGAAAAAGCAGCCATTAAAACAATGAAGAAAAGAAAAGGAATTACAGCCTGTGCCAATGTTGATTTCTATAGTGGATTTGCGTATCGTATGTTAGGATTTAGAAAAGAAATATTTACCCCATTGTTTGCCATCGCTCGTACATCCGGATGGATCGGTCACCATTTGGAAAGTCGTCAGAACGATCGTAAACTGATTCGTCCTGCCAATGTATATGTTGGGGAAATGAAGAAAGTAGAAGGAATATTAAATGGAAAAGATTAAAATGAGCACTCCATTAGTAGAAATGGATGGAGACGAAATGACTCGTATTCTTTGGAAAATGATCAAAGAAGAGTTACTGGAACCTTATATTGAATTGAATACAGAATATTATGATTTAGGTCTGGTTCATCGAAATGAAACAAATGATCAGGTGACAATTGATAGTGCCAATGCCACAAAAAAATATGGTGTTGCGGTTAAATGTGCAACTATCACTCCCAATCAGGCCAGAATGGGAGAATACAATTTAAAAGAAATGTGGAAAAGTCCAAATGGTACCATTCGTGCTGCATTAGACGGTACTGTATTCAGAACTCCAATTATTGTTAAGGGTATTGAACCTTGTGTCAAAAACTGGAAAAAGCCAATCACTTTAGCTCGTCATGCCTATGGAGATGTCTATAAAAATACTGAAATGAAAGTTCCAGCTGGAAAAGCTGAACTTGTTTTTACAGATGAAAATGGCAACGAAACAAGAAAGCTGATTCATGAATTTAAAGGAGATGGAATCATTCAGGGAATGCATAACACCAATGAATCGATTACCTCTTTTGCTCGTTCTTGTTTTAATTATGCATTATCCACAAAACAGGATCTATGGTTTTCAACCAAAGACACCATTTCTAAATTATACGATCATACCTTTAAAGATATTTTTCAGGATCTGTATGATAAAGAATATAAAGAAAAATTCCAACAGGAAAACATCACTTATTTCTATACATTGATCGATGATGCCGTTGCTCGTGTAATGAAAAGCGAAGGTGGATTTATCTGGGCCTGTAAAAACTACGATGGAGATGTCATGAGTGATATGGTTTCCAGTGCTTTTGGATCTCTGGCAATGATGACTTCTGTACTGGTTTCCCCTAGTGGTGTATATGAATACGAAGCAGCCCATGGAACCGTTCAAAGACATTATTACAAACATTTAAAAGGAGAAGAAACTTCTACAAACTCAGTGGCTACCATTTTTGCCTGGACAGGGGCTTTAAATAAACGTGGTGAACTGGATGGAAATCTGGACTTACAGGAATTTGCGAAAATGTTAGAACAGGCGACCATTCAAACAATTGAAAGTGGAAAAATGACAAAAGATTTAGCACTGATCACTTCTTTAGAAAATGTAACGGTATTAAATTCACAGGACTTTATCAAAGCCATTAAAAATTCTTTAGAAAACTTGCTTGCTCAATAAGCAAGTTTTCTTTTTAGAGGATTCTTTTTTCAATTGTGTCCCACTTTTGATTTTCACACCAGTATACAATGCCCTTATCTGCATCCAGTACCATCGAAACAACAGTTGGACAAACTTGTTGTGATACTTTTTTCAGCAATTCAAAACAATCGTTTACATCAAAATCATCACTTGCATTTTCCAGTATATTTTTTGCGATATTATATCTATCCCATCCCATCTGAAGTGAACCCAATTTCTTGGACATTAAAATAAGTATACTATCTAAACGGTAATTAAGGATTGATTTCTGTATTCTACAGGAGTTAATCCTTTTAATTTTTCAGTGATTCTCTGATTGTTATAGTA